>JBBQBP010000016.1:0-75985 GCA_038317635.1 Propionibacteriales bacterium | reverse complement strand
CGTGCCGCGGCCCGCCGCCGCCTCCCGCCCCGCGCTCGTGGCTTTCGCGCCCCCCCCGACCCCCCTGTCATACTTTTTTTTGGGGTTTGTTTGCCCCAACCCCGCCCAAACCCCCTTTTTCACCCCACGGGTCACCCACTTAACATGATGAACCGGAGGTACGGGCGGGCGCTAGAACGCCTCGAGAGCTAGGCGTACGGCGACGGCGAGCATCGTCAGGCCGACCAGCACGTCGAGGACCCGCCAGGTCATGGGGCGTCCCAAGGGCTTCGACAAGGCCCTGGCGCCGAAGCCGAGCGCGCTGAACCAGACGATGCTGCCACTGCCGGCGCCTGCGGCGAAGACCCATCGGCCGGCGCCGTACTGGTTGGCCAGCGTGCCGAGCATCACGACGGTGTCGAGGTACACGTGGGGGTTGAGGTAGGTCAGCGCCAATGCCGTGCCGACGATCGACGCTCGTGCCGTGGCGTCCCCCGACTCCAGCGCCTCCGGATGCATCGCCGAGCGGAACGAGCGGTACGCGAACCAGGCGAGGTACGCGACGCCGCCCCACGTCAGCACGGTGAGCAGCCACGGCACGTACGTGACCACCGTGCCGATCCCCACCGTTCCCAGCGCAATGAGCAGGAGGTCGCTGACGGCACAGATCGCCACCACGACACCGACGCGCTCGCGGCGCAGGCCCTGTCGGAGCACGTACGCGTTCTGCGCACCGATCGCCACGATGAGCGATAGTCCGGTCACGAGGCCGGTGAGGTACGCGGTGGGCACGGGGACTGCCTATCGGAGGGCGCTCCTCGACGGCAAGCTGGGACCTGGAGACAGGACCGGGGCTAGGCTACGAATCCGTAGCTCACGGATGAGCGGCAAGGAGCTCTCATGGCGTTCACACCTCGTCCTGCAACAGCCGCGACCCTGGCAGTCCGTGAGTCCCGCGACTTCCTGATGGCGCACGGCACTGACTACGAGGCGGCGGTGGCCGGATTCCAGTGGCCCGAGCTCGAGGAGTTCAACTTCGCCACCGAGTGGTTCGACGTGGTCGCCGGTGAGCATCCCGACCGCAATGCGGTGACGATCGTGTCGCCCGAGCTGGTGGCGTCTTCCTGGACGTACGCACACCTGTCCGAGCGCTCCGACCAGGTCGCCCGGTGGCTGCGCAGCGTCGGTCTCGGGGCCGGTGACCGCGTCATCGTCATGCTCAACAACACCATCGAGCTGTGGGAGCTCCTTCTCGCCCTGCTCAAGATCCGCGCCGTCGCCGTCCCCACCTCGACACTGCTCAGCGCCGCCGACCTCGCGTTCCGTGTCGAGCGTGGCGGCGCCACGGCCGTCGTCGCGCCGACGGCTCTCAGGGGCAGGGTCGACGAGCTGCCGAAGTCGATCCTCCGGATCGGCGTGGGCGAGCAGGTGCCGGGCTGGCTCACGTTCAGCGAGTCCGAGAAGGCACCCACGGCGTACACGCCGAGCGAACCCACCAAGGCCTCCGACCTCAGCCTGCTGTACTTCACGTCCGGCACCACCTCGCGGCCGAAGCTCGTCCGGCACACGCAGGTCTCGTACCCCGTGGGTCACCTGTCGACGATGTGGTGGCTCGGCGTACGACCCGGAGACGTGCATCTCAACATCTCATCGCCCGGCTGGGGCAAGCACGCCTGGAGCAGCTTCTTCTCCCCGTTCCTCGCCCAGGCGACTGTCTTCGTCTTCAACTACGAGCGCTTCGATGCCGGCGCGCTCATGAAGGTCATGGACGCTCACGACGTCACCAGCTTCTGCGCGCCGCCGACCGTGTGGCGGATGCTCATCCAGGCCGATCTCACGCAGCTCAGCAAGCCGCCGCGCGAGCTGGTCGGGGCTGGTGAGCCGCTCAATCCGGAGGTGATCAGCCGCGTCCGTGACGCGTGGGGACAGACGATCCGCGACGGCTTCGGGCAGACCGAGATGACCTGCAGCGTGGGCAACTCTCCCGGTCAGATCGTGAAGGACGGGTCGATGGGCCGGCCGATGCCGGGCTATCCGGTGGTCCTGCTCGACCCCGTGACCGGCGAGCCGAGCGCGCAAGAGGGCGAGATCTGCCTCGACCTGTCCCAGCGAATCCTCGGGCTGATGGACGCCTACGACGGTGACGCCGAGATGACCGCGGAGGCGTGCGGCGGAGGGTACTACCACACCGGCGACATCGCCTCCTGCGACGCGGACGGCTACCTCACGTACGTGGGCCGCTCCGACGACGTGTTCAAGGCGTCCGACTACAAGATCTCTCCGTTCGAGCTCGAGTCGATCCTTCTCGAGCACCCCTACGTGACCGAGGTCGCGATCGTGCCCAGCCCCGATCCCGTACGGCTCGCGGTGCCGAAGGCGTTCGTGACGCTCGCGCGGGACATCGCCGCGAACCCGCAGGACGCGGCCAAGGAGATCTTCGAGCACACCCGCGAACGGCTCAGCGCGTACCAGCGGGTGCGGATCATCGAGTTCGTCAACGAGCTGCCGAAGACGATCTCCGGCAAGATCCGTCGGGTCGAGCTGCGAGAGCGCGAAGCGACCCGCGTCGCCGACCCTGAGGCGGTCGAGGGCGACCAGTTCCACGAGCGCGACTTCAGGTAGCACGGGGTTCGGGTCGGTTTCCGTACCGCGGCGCCCATCCGGTAGCCTGTGGGGGTTGCCTCGGCGAGGGGCGGCCCGGTTTCCGGGCAACCCGTGATCGACTAGGTCCTCCCTCGGACGAGCTTCTGCGCGGCAAGGCCGCATCGACATACGAGGTTGAGGAGAATCACCATGGCCGATCAGGTCACGCTGAGCGCCACGCAGCGCTCCGAATTCGGCAAGGGCGCGGCACGTCGCCTGCGTCGCGCGCACCAGGTACCGGCCGTCCTGTACGGCCACGGCGCCGATCCCGTACACATCAGCCTGCCGGGCCACGACACCCAGCTCGCGCTGCGCGTCGCGAACGTGCTGCTCGAGATCGCCATCGAGGGCGGCGAGACGCAGCTCGCGCTGCCGAAGCAGGTCCAGAAGAACCCGATCAACGGCAACATCGAGCACGTCGACCTCGTGGTGGTGCGTAGCGGCGAGAAGGTCTCCGTCCAGGTGCAGCTCGTCACGGTCGGCGAGCACTCCAGCGACGTCATGGTCATGATGGACCAGAACACGATCACTCTCGAGGTGGAGGCCACTCACATCCCGACGCAGATCGAGATCGACGTGACCGACCTCATGGTTGGTCATGTGATCGCGGCGAAGGACCTCGTCCTTCCTGAGGGCGCCGTCTACAACGGGCAGCCTGACGACCTCATCCTGTCCGGCCATACGGTGCCGTCGCAGTCGTCGATCGATGCTGAGCTCGATGCTGCGTCCGGCACGACCGAGCAGCCTTCAGCGCCTGCTCCGGCCGCGGAAATCGAAGAGGAGTAGGCAACACGAACATGGCATGGCTCGTGGTGGGGCTCGGGAATCCGGGCCCCACTTACGCGTCCCATCGGCACAACGTCGGCGCGATGGTGGTGGCCGAGCTGGCCCGTCGCGGTGGCGTCAAGCTCAGCGCCCACGCGCTGCAGCGGGCGAACACGGGGGACGTACGGATCGGGCCGAACGGGGTGGGCGCCGTCGGATCCGACACGGAGAAGGCCGTTCTCGCCACCTCCCGTACGTACATGAACGAGTCCGGTGGACCCGTCTCCAAGCTGCTGGCCCACTACAAGATCACGCCCGATCACCTCGTGGTGATCCACGACGAGCTGGACATCGACTTCGGCAAGATCCGTACCAAGCTCGGCGGCGGCGACAACGGCCACAACGGCCTGAGGTCGATCCGGGGCGCGATCGGGACGGGTGACTTCTACCGTGTGCGCTGGGGAGTCGGACGTCCGCCCGGTCGCCAGGATCCGGCCGACTTCGTGCTCTCCGACTTCCCGAAGGCGCTGTCCGAGGATGTCGCCGTCGAGGTCGGCCGCGCCGCCGACGCTGTCGAGTGCCTCGTCAGGTACGGGCTCGACGCGACACAGCAGAAGTACAACAACTGAGCCCCAGCAAGCCCTGAGGGTGGTTGGCGTCCCGATCGTGGAAGGTCGGCGCCCCCTTGAGATGGCTCAACGTGCTGGCTCACAGATTGGGCTTGCGGTGAGCCAGCCTGCAGATCGGGTCCACGAGTCCCGTTCGCTGTGACCTGGCAGTCGTCGGCCCTCCCGGGCCGGTAGAGCGCCGACCGGCGCCCGACACCAGCCTTCTCGGACACCGAAGGTAGGGTTGGCGGCCGTGACGGTGAAGGCACTGGTTGATGTCGTAGCGGCGGACCGGGTGGTCGGGCGCTGCATCGACGATGCCCGGAACCGGCTACCCGTCCTCGACGTGACGGCGCCCCCGGCGCTGCGGCCGCTGCTCGCCGGAGCGTTCGCCGAGCACGCCGACCGTACGGTTCTTCTCGTCACCAGCACGTACCGCGAGGCCGAGCAGCTCACGGCCGAGGTCGCCTCTGTCATGGGATCCGACGAGGTCGCCTACTACCCCGCGTGGGAGACGCTCCCGCACGAGCGGCTGAGCCCCCGCTCCGATACCGTCGGCCGGCGGCTCGCCGTCCTCCGACGCCTTGTCGGCACCGACGAAGCACCGCGACCCAAGGTCGTTGTCGCCCCCGTCCGGTCGCTGCTGCAGCCCCAGGTCAAGGGCCTCGGTGACATGCGGCCGGTCACCGTCACGGTCGGCGAGGAGTACGACCCCACCGATCTGGCGCGGGACCTGGTCGACGCCGCGTACGTACGGGTGGACCTCGTCGAGCACCGCGGCGAGTTCGCCGTACGTGGCGGCATCGTCGACCTCTTCTGCCCGACGGAGGAGCACCCGGTACGCATCGACTTCTTCGGCGACACCGTCGAAGAGATCCGGGTCTTCGCGGTCGCTGATCAGCGGTCCGGAGAGACGACTCGCGACCATGTCGTCGCGTACCCCTGCCGCGAGCTCCTGCTGACGCCGGAGGTACGCGAGCGGGCCCGGCGGCTCGGCGAAGCGCACCCCGAACTGCTGGACATGGTCGACCGCATCGCCGCCGGCCACGCCGTCGAGGGGATGGAAGCGCTCGCGCCGGCCCTGGTCGACGGCCTCGAGCTGCTCATCGACGTCATGCCCGCCGACACTCTCGTCCTGGTCTGTGACCCCGAGCTCGTTCGCACCCGCGCCGGCGACCTTGAAGCGACCTCCCAGGAGTTCCTCGCCGCGTCGTGGGCGGCCTCCGCCGGCGGCGGCCAGGCGCCGATCGACCTCGGCGCCGCCGCGTACCAGCCGTTCTCTGAAGTGCGTGGCCACGCCCTCGAACGCGGCTTGTCGTGGTGGTCGCTGTCTCCGTACGCGGCCGCACCCGACGAGGACCACTCGCCGCTGGAGTCAGAGGACGGCGAGCTCGTCGATCTCTCGTCGATCGATGTGAGCGGCGTCGACTCCCGCACGGTCCCGGCGCGGGCCGTCGAGTCCTGGCGCGGCGACATGGAGGCGGCCGTCGACGACCTGCGCGAAGCGGTCGTCCAAGGGCTCACGGTGGTACTCACCGCGGAGGGTCATGGCCTCGTGACGCGGCTGTTCGAGATGCTCACCGAGCAGGGGATCGGCGCCACCAAGATCGAGGACCTCGACACGGCGCCACAACCGGGGATCGTGACGATCACGACCGCTGCGTTCGCGCACGGCCTGCGGTTGGACTCGGTCGGCCTCCGTCTCTACACGGCCAACGACCTCGCCGGGCAGCAGGTCGCGGACAAGGCAGGACGCCGCCTGCCGAGCCGTCGCAAGAAGCAGATCGACCCCCTCGAGCTGACGAACGGGGACCCGATCGTCCACGAGCACCACGGCGTCGGGCGCTACGTCGAGCTCGTACAGCGCACTGTCGCCGGCGCGACCCGCGAGTACCTCGTCATCGACTACGCGCCCAGCAAGCGCAACCAGCCGAACGACCGGCTGTACGTGCCGATGGACCAGCTCGACCTCGTCACGCGCTACGTCGGCGGCGAGGCGCCCGCCCTGGACAAGATGGGCGGCGTGGACTGGAACAAGCGAAAGTCCCGCGCCCGCAAGGCCGTACGCCAGATCGCCGCCGAGCTCATCAAGCTGTACGCGGCCCGACAGGCCTCTCGCGGCCACGCCTTCTCAGCGGACACCCCGTGGCAGCGCGAGCTCGAGGACGCGTTCGCCTACGTCGAGACGCCGGACCAGCTCGTCTGCATCGACGAGGTGAAGCGCGACATGGAGCGGGTCGTCCCCATGGACCGGCTCGTGTGCGGCGACGTGGGGTACGGGAAGACGGAGATCGCCGTGCGGGCGGCGTTCAAGGCCGTACAGGACGGCAAGCAGGTCGCGGTGCTCGTCCCGACCACGCTCCTGGTCCAGCAGCACCAGGCGACCTTCTCCGACCGGTACGCGAGCTTCCCCGTCACCGTCGCGTCCCTGTCGCGGTTCCAGACGGACGCCGAGGTGAAGGCCACCCTCGCCGGGATCGCCGACGGCAAGGTCGATGTCGTCGTCGGGACGCACCGGCTGCTGTCGAGCGAGGTGAAGTTCCACGATCTCGGCCTGGTCATCATCGACGAGGAGCAGCGGTTCGGCGTCGAGCACAAGGAGCAGCTGAAGAAGCTGCGGCTCGACGTCGACGTGCTCGCGATGAGCGCCACGCCGATCCCGCGCACGCTCGAGATGGCGATCACGGGCATACGTGAGATGAGCGTCATCACCACCCCGCCCGAGGAACGGCACCCTGTGCTGACGTTCGCGGGGTCGTATGACGAGCGTCAGGTCACCGCCGCGATCCGCAGGGAGCTTGCGCGCGAGGGGCAGGTCTTCTTCATCCACAACCGGGTGCAGTCGATCGACCGGACGGCGAAGCAGATCGCCGAGCTCGTCCCGGAAGCGCGCGTCGCCACTGCTCATGGGCAGATGTCCGAGCGGGAGCTCGAGCAGGTGATGGTCGACTTCTGGGAGCGCCGCGCCGACGTGCTGGTGAGCACCACGATCGTCGAGGCCGGCCTCGACATCTCGACCGCGAACACGCTGCTGATCGAGCGCGCCGACCTGCTCGGCCTCAGCCAGCTGCACCAGCTGCGCGGGCGTGTGGGGCGAGGTCGCGACCGGGGGTACGCGTACTTCTTCTATCCTCCCGAGAAGGCGCTCACCGAGAACGCCCACGGCCGCCTGGCGACCATGGCGGCCCACACCGATCTGGGCTCGGGGATGCACATCGCGCTCAAGGACCTCGAGATCCGCGGCGCCGGGAACCTGCTCGGGGGCGAGCAGTCGGGCCACATCGCCGATGTCGGCTTCGACCTGTACCTGCGGCTCGTCGGCGAGGCCGTCGAGGACTTCCGCGGCGACGCGCCGGAGCCTGAGGCCGAGATGCGGATCGAGCTCCCGGTCGAGGCGCACCTGCCGGTCGACTACATCGAGTCGGAGCGGTTGCGGCTCGAGATGTACAAGCGGCTCGCCGAGGTCCGTACAGCCGACGACCTCGCAGCCGTCACCGGTGAGCTTGAGGACCGGTACGGGCAGGCGCCCGAGCCCGTACAGGCGTTGCTCGCGGTCGCCTCGTTCCGGCTGTTGTGCCGGCTGCACGGCGTGACCGAGGTCGTGTGCGGGCCGAGCACCGTACGCTTCGCACCGGCAGGCCTGCCCGACTCGCGTGAGCTCCGGCTCAAGCGGCTGTACCCCGGAACGATCATCAAGGAGCGGCAGATCCTCGTTCCGCGTCCGACGACAGGCTCCATGCCGAAGCGGCCCGTCGACGGGCTCGGCATGATCGAGTGGGCGAGCCAGGTCGTGACCAACGTGTACGAGACCACCCAGGTGGCCTCGGTAGTCTGACAAGTACTAAGAAGGGAAAGCTGTGACTCGTCTCCGCGCTGCGTTGACCGCACTACTCCTCACCGCGACCGTGCTCCTCGGGGGTTGTGCCCAGACGGCTGCCACGACCGCCGTCGTCAACGGTGTCGTGATCCGGGAGAGCACCGTCAACGACATGGCCCGGGCCTTGGTGTCGTCCGGGGCGTACGGCACGTACGCAGAGGCACGATCTGCGGCCTCCTCGAACCTGATCGTCGGCACGGTGGCTCGCCAGGTCGCGAGCCAGGACGGTATCAACCTCACATCGGCCGACATCAAGTCCCTGTCTGCGAGCAACCCCACCTTTGCGACTTTCCTCAGCACTCCGCTGGGCGAGGAGTTCGCGACCGATCACGTGAACGCGAGCCAGGTCATCAACCAGGTCTCGAACTGGCAGGCCGAGTTCGCGGCCGTCAACGTGGACCTGAACCCGCGGTACGGGACGTGGGAGGCCTACATCACGAGCGGTGCCTCGACCCCGGCGTCGGGCTCGATGTCGGTCGTCTCGGGATCCTGAGGACATGGCTGCGGACGTGACGGAGGAAGATCAGCTCCGCCGTCTCGTGGCCGTGATGCATGCCCTGCGTTCCGGATGTCCGTGGGACGCGTCTCAGACCCACTCGTCGCTGTTGCACTACCTGGTCGAAGAGGCCGCTGAGGTCGTCGACGCGGTGGAGACGGGGACGGACGACGACCTCCGCGAAGAGCTCGGCGACCTGCTCCTGCAGATCGCGTTCCACTCCGAGATCGCCACCGAGCGCGCCGCGTTCGACATCGACGACGTGGCGCGCGGGATCAACGACAAGCTCGTCGCGAGGCATCCGCACGTGTTCGCCGGTGAAGAAGCGCCGGCTGACCTCAACGCCGTCTGGGAGCAGCGCAAGAAGGCCGAGAAGAAGCGGATGAGCTCGCTCGACGGAATCCCGATGAGCCTGCCGGTGCTCGCACGCGCCAACAAGGTGATCTCGCGGGCCCGCAGCCACGACGTACCGCTCGCCCTGTCGACTGAACCGATCGACCCGGCGACCGTGGGCGCGGAGCTGCTGGTCCTGGCCTCACGCGCGCAGGCGTCAGGCATCGATCCTGAGCAGGCTCTCCGGGCGGCGCTGCGCGACCTGGAGTCCTCGATCCGCGCCGAGGGTCTCTGACCTAGAGCTCCCGCCGCCGCATGGCCAGGCAGGCACCCGCGACGCAGAGGGAAGCCGTCGCGACCGCTGTACCGACCGGCCAGGCCCAGACCGTGTCCTGGTTCATAGCGAGGGTCGACGGAGCGGGCACCAACCCGGCGGGCGACCATCGGACGGCGGGGCCCCAGGCCGAGAACGCCGCGAGAACGAGGAAGACGGCGATGCCGAGACCGGCGGTGGCGCTCGTCGACTCGAGCACAGTGGACAGCAGGATCACGACCGTGACGGACCACAGCGCCAGGACGAGCCAGGCAGAGGTCGCCTGGATGAGGGGTCCCCATGACGCCTCGCCGAACACGATGCGCGTGGTGAACCCCATGACGACGGTCGCCAGAGCCGTGGGTACGGCCACCAGGGCGAACGACGCGGTGACCTTGGCCACGACGAACGCGGTCGGCGTGAGCCCCTTGGACAGGGCCAGCGCCGCGGTGCCGCTCGAGCGTTCACCGTTGACGGCGCTGCTGAACGACACAATGACGACGAGCAGGGCCATCTGACCGAGGTTCTTCGTCCACTGTGCGTACGCGTCGGCCGCGGTCGGGTCGGGAAGCGTGATGGGCAGGTTGGCGACCGTGCCCACGATGTAGGGCGTGGCGAGCGCCAGCAGCGGGCTCGCGATGGCACAGGCCAGCAGTGTGAGGGGCAGCACGTACAGCCGCCAGGTCTTCGTGATCTCGCGCAGCTCCTTGAGCAGGAACGGTCCGTAGCCGGTCATGAGTCACGCTGCACGAGTGAGACGAACACGTCTTCGAGCGAGGTCTCGATGGGTTCGAAACGCACGAGCCCGATGTCGAGGCCGGCCACGATCGCGGGTACGCGTCGACGCGCGAGATCGAGGTCGGTCACGGTCAGCTCGATGCCGGTCGCTGTGTCGACCAGCCCGCCGACCCACGGCTCGGTCCCGAGGGCGGCGCGCAGCGGGTCCGTGGCCCCTGTGACGTCGAGCGCATACCGGGTGCTGCCCCCATAGCGGGTCTTCAGGTCGTCGACGCTCCCCTGCGTCACGAGACGGCCCTCGTGGAGGATGGCGACCTCGTCGCAGACCCTCTCGACGTCGCCGAGGATGTGGGTGGAGAAGAACACGGTGGTACGCCCGCGCAGCCCGGCGATCATGTCGAGCACGGCTTTGCGGCCGATGGGGTCCAGAGCGGAGGTCGGCTCGTCGAGGACCAGGAGGTCGGGCGCGCCGACGAGTGCCTGGGCGATGCCCAGCCGCTGCTTCATGCCGCGGCTGTAGCCACCGACCTTCTGCCGTACGTCGGCGAGGCCAGCGAGCTCGAGCAGGCTCTCCGTACGTCGTGCGAGGGTCGGTCCCTTGACCCCCACGAGGGACCCGGCGAAGCGCAGCACGTCACGGGCGGACATCCACGGGTAGAAGCCCGGCACGTCAGGCAGGAAGCCGACCCGGCGGCGCAGCGTCGCGAGATCGGAGTCGCTGTATGCGCTGACTTCGTGACCGAGCAGGGTGATCCTGCCGGAGGTGGGTCGGGCGAAACCCAGCACCATCCGTACAGTCGTCGTCTTCCCGGCACCGTTGGGCCCGAGGAAGCCGAACACCGAGCCCTGCGGTACGGACATCGTGAGGTTGTCGACAGCGGTGTGCGCCGGATACGCCTTGGTGAGGTTGTCGACCGACACGCTCAGACTCATCGGTCGCCGTACAGGTCGTCGAGCACACGGTGGGTGTTGGTCGGACCGTCAGTGCCTGGCGCCGTGTCCGCCACCTGCTGTGGCTTGCGGCCCGCGGCGAAGAACGCGATCGGGCCGACGATCTGGAGCAGGCAGATCAACGCCCACGCCCACTTCGGCAGGGTCAGCCGGGCGCTGGGGGTCCGGAAGAGGACGATCCACGCTGCGGCGAGCAGCCCGAGCTCGACCACGACGAGGGCGGCGATCAGGGCGATCACAGTGGGGGAGAGATGGGGAGTCATAGCGAGTCCTTAGGTCGTCGAGTGGCTACATGGTAATACCAAGTAGTGGGTTATGCCAACGTTTGGGCTGGATCGGCGATCCGACGGCCGGGTCCTCGATGCCGGCGGGCACCGGGAAGATAGGCTGAACCCCGACATCGACCCAATGCTATGAAAGGCACCCACGTGGCCAACATCGATTTCATCGAGGCACGCGAGATCCTCGACTCTCGCGGAAACCCCACCCTTGAGGTGACCGTCCTTCTGGAGGACGGCAGCCAGGGCCGCGCTGGGGTCCCGTCCGGCGCGTCGACCGGTATTTTTGAGGCCATCGAACTGCGTGACGGCGACAAGGCGCGGTACGGCGGCAAGGGCGTGCTCAAGGCTGTCGACAACGTCCTCGAGCAGATCGGCCCGGAGGTCGCCGGCTGGGAGGCATCCGAGCAGCGCGCGATCGACAACGCGATGATCGAGCTCGATGGCACGGAGAACAAGGGCAACCTCGGCGCCAACGCCATCCTCGGTGTCTCGCTCGCCGTGGCCCATGCGGCCGCTGACTCGGCAGACCTGCCGCTCTACCAGTACGTCGGCGGCCCGAACGCCCACGTGCTCCCCGTCCCGATGATGAACATCCTCAACGGTGGCACCCACGCCGACTCCAACGTCGACGTCCAGGAGTTCATGATCGCTCCGATCGGTGCGTCGTCGTTCGCTGAGGCCATCGAGTGGGGCGCCCGCGTCTACCACTCCCTCAAGAGCGTGCTCAAGAGCAAAGGGCTCGCGACCGGTCTCGGCGACGAGGGCGGTTTCGCGCCGAACCTCGAGTCGAACCGTGCGGCGCTCGACCTGATCCTCGACGCCATCAAGGCTGCCGACCTGACGCCCGGCAAGGACGTCGCGCTCGCGCTCGACGTGGCCGCGTCGGCGTTCTGGAACGAGGACGGTACGTACTCGTTCGAGGGCTCGAAGAAGACCACCGACGAGATGGTGGCGATCTACGACGAGTGGATCGACGCCTACCCGTTGGTCTCCATCGAGGATCCGCTGAACGAGGAGGACTGGGAGGGCTGGGCCACGTTCACCGCCCAGGTCGGTCACAAGATCCAGGTCGTGGGTGACGACCTGTTCGTCACCAACCCGAAGCGCCTCGCCAAGGGCATCGAGATGAAGGCCGCCAACTCCCTGCTGGTCAAGGTCAACCAGATCGGTACGCTGTCCGAGACCCTCGACGCCGTCGACATGGCACACCGCGCCGGCTTCACCTGCATGATGAGCCACCGCTCCGGCGAGACCGAGGACACGACGATCGCCGACCTGGCCGTCGCCACCAACTGCGGCCAGATCAAGACCGGTGCACCGGCTCGTTCCGAGCGCGTGGCGAAGTACAACCAGCTCATGCGCATCGAGGCCAACCTCGACGATGCCGCTGAGTACGCGGGCGCCAAGGCGTTCCCGCGCTTCAAGGGCTGATCGGCGTGGCTGAGGGGCGACGCGGCGACCGCAAGTCGGGCGGACCCGGGCGGGCTTCGGCTCGTCCGGGTGTGACCCGGCCGCGACGCCGTACTCGCCCCTCGGTGGCGGATGCCCAACCACGAACGGGGTCGGGGCTCAAGCTTCCTCGGCTTACCGGGGGGATGCAGATCACGCAGCGCGCCGTCGCGCTCCTCGTGGTGATCGGGCTCCTGGTCATCAGCTATGTCGGCTCGTTGCGGATCTACCTCGACCAGCAGAGCGAGATGGCCACGGCACGCACGCAGATCGCCGAGCGCCGGGCCATGATTGCCCGGCTTGAGGACGAGCTGTCCCGCTGGAGCGACCCCAGCTACATCAAGACGGAGGCCCGCGAGCAGCTCGGCTGGGTCATGCCGGGCGAGGTCGGCTACCGAGTCATCGGCACCGACGGCAAGGTCGTCAGCGGTGAGGTCGGCTCGATCAAGGGCAACAACGACCCCGTGAACCAGGCCTGGTACGAGCGGATCTGGTCCTCTGTACAAGTTGCTGACCAACCGGCGGTCGTCGCTCCCACCACCACGCCGGTCGCGACCGTGACGCCACCCGCTCCGGCCCCTTCGGCGACCACCAAGAAGCGATGATGTCGATCACCCAGAAGCGATGATCGATCCGATCGGCGGCATTGACGAGGCGACGATCGCCGCGCAGCTGGGTCGTACGCCACGTGGCCTGGCCGGCATCGCGTGGCGCTGCCCATGCGGCAAACCGGGAGTCGTCGCCACGCTTCCAGCGCTGCCCGACGGCACGCCCTTCCCGACCACGTACTACCTCACCTGCCCTCGCGCCGCTGCAGCCTGCTCGACCCTGGAGGCAGGAGGAGTGATGCGTGAGATGGCGGACCGGCTCGCTTCCGACCCGGAGCTGGCCGCTGCGTACCGAGCCGCGCACGACGCATACCTGGCCGACCGTCGCGCCCTGTCCGATCTCGACGTACCGCAGATCGAGGGCGTCAGCGCCGGCGGAATGCCCGACCGCGTGAAGTGCCTGCACGCGCTGGCCGCGCACGCACTCGCCGCAGGACCGGGAGTCAACCCGTTCGGCGACGAGACGGTGGCTCTGCTCGGCGAGTTCTGGGCCCGTCCCTGCCTCGGGGATGCCTGATGCGTGTCGCCGTCATCGACTGCGGCACCAACACGATCCGGCTCCTCGTGGCCGATCCTGGCGCCGGCAACAGCCTGAACGAGGTTGAGCGTCGCCTCGAGCTCGTACGACTCGGTCAGGGCGTCGACGCCACCCGCCGCTTCCACCCTGACGCGCTCGCTCGTACGTTCGACGCGGTCGACACGTACGCGGCGCGCGTCCGTGACCTCGGCGTCGACCGGGTGCGGTTCCTCGCCACCTCGGCGGCCCGCGACGTGAGCAACCGGGACATCCTCTTCGATGGCGTACGGGAGCGGCTGGGCATCGACGTCGAGGTCATCACCGGCGACGAGGAGGCGCGACTCTCGTTCCTCGGCGCCCTCTCTGGAGGCCCTGTCGACGCCGGACCAGTGCTCGTCATGGACGTCGGAGGCGGCTCGACCGAGCTGATCCTCGGCGACCTCGACGGCTCCGTACGCGTCGCGCGTTCCCTCGACATGGGGTCCGTACGGATCCGCGAGCGCTTCCTGGCCGGCGACCCTCCGACGGCGGCCGAGGTGGTCGCCGCGCGCGGCTTCGTCGCCGGGCTGCTCGACTCGTCGGGCGTCCCGGTCGGCGATGCGGCCACCTGGATCGGCGTCGCCGGGACGTCGACCAGCCTGTCGGCGCTGTCGCAAGGGCTGAGCGCGTACGACCGCACGCGGGTCCACAACTCGTCCGTCGGCGTGGACGAGATCACTCGCCTCTCCGAGCAGCTGCTCGCGACGCCCGTCGCGGAGGTCTTGGCGAGGTATCCCTTGCTCCAGCGCATGCGCGCCGAGGTGATCTGCGCCGGCGCGTTGATCGTCGCGGAGGTCTCGGCTCGCATCGGCCACGCTATGACGGTACGCGAGACCGACATCCTCGACGGTGCCACACTGGAGCTCCTACACCGCTGACGCCCCCGTAGCCCAACCGGCAGAGGCAGGCGGCTTAAACCCGCCGAAGTATGGGTTCGATCCCCATCGGGGGCACGTTCGACGAGGGAGTCTAGGTATACCCCCCTGGGGTTTGGTCGGATACCCCGAAGGGTATAAAGTTCGGGCATGGCTACACGACAGATCACCACCGACGGATTCGAAGAGATCGTCGCGCAAGAGGGCATCGTCCTTCTCGACTTCTGGGCGGCCTGGTGCCCACCATGCCGGGCGTTCGGTCCGGTGTTCGAGAAGTCCTCAGAGACCCACACGGACATCGTCTTCGGCAAGGTCGACACCGAGGCTGAGGGTGGTCTGGCGGGTGCCTTCGACATCACCTCTATCCCGACGCTCATGGCGTTCCGGGACGGCATCATCGTCTTCGCGCAGCCCGGCGCGCTGAACGCCCCGCAGCTCGAGCGGGTGATCACGGCAGTACGTGACCTCGACATGGACGACGTCCGTGAGCAGATCGCCGCTCGTCAGAAGGAAGAGGCCACCAAGTGAGGCTGGTCGTCGTCGGTGGCGTCGCCGGCGGTATGAGTGCCGCGGCACGCGCCCGGCGTCTGGACGAGTCGGCCGAGATCATCGTCCTCGAGCGCGGTGAGTACGTGTCCTTCGCCAACTGCGGTCTGCCGTACTTCGTCGGAGGGGAGATCACCAAGCAGTCCAAGCTTCTGGTGGAGACCCCCGAGTCGTTGGCCCGGGCGCTCAACCTCGACGTACGGGTCTGCCACGACGTGGTCGGCCTCGACGCGGATGCCAAGACCGTCACGGTCACCGTGCAGGGTGAGACACAGACCATCGCGTACGACGCTCTCGTCCTCTCCCCCGGAGCGGCTGCCATCCGGCCGCCCCTCCCTGGCATCGACTCGGCCCGCGTGCGGACCCTGCGTACCGTCGGGGACGCCGTCGCGATGAGGGAGGCCGTCCTCGACGGCGCCAAGAACGCCGTCGTCCTCGGAGCCGGGTTCATCGGGCTCGAGGCCGCTGAGGCGCTGGCGATGCGTGGCATCGCGACGACGATCGTCGAGCTCGCGCAGCACGTCCTGCCGCCGCTCGAGACCGAGATGGCCTCCATGGCGTCCGACGAGCTGCGCCGCCTCGGCATCGACGTCCGCGAGGGCGTCGCCGCGTCCGAGGTGATCCCCGGGGAGACCAGCGACACTGTCGTGCTCGCGGACGGCACGCGCCTTGCTGCCGACATCATCGTGCTGTCGGTGGGCGTACGGCCCGACACCAAAGTCTTCGAGGCCGCAGGCGTGACGTGCGAGCGGGGCGCCATGGTCATCGACGAGCACGGTCGTACCAACCTGCCCGACGTGTACGCGGTGGGGGACGCGGTCCTGAGCGTCGACGCCATCACGGGCGCCCGTCGGCCAGTGGCGCTCGCAGGCCCCGCGAACCGTGGCGGTCGCCTAGTCGCTGACGCGATCTTCCGCCCCGAGACGGCCCGTCCGATGCCGGCACCGCTCGGTACGGCGGTCGTCCGGATCGGTGAGCTGACTGCCGCTATGACCGGTGCGAACCGGGCATCGCTCGACGCGGCCGGGATCTCCTACCACACGGTCCACATACACCCGAACAATCACGCCGGGTACTTCCCCGCAGCGTCGACGATCCATCTGCTGGTCCACTTCCGGGCGGGCGACGGCCTGCTTCTCGGGGCCCAGGCAATCGGGCACAAAGGGGTCGACAAGCGCATCGACGTCCTCGCGACGGCGATCCGTGGCGGGCTCGCGGTGTCCGACCTCATCGATCTCGACCTCGCGTATGCGCCTCCGTACGGGTCGGCCAAGGACCCCGTCAACATGGCGGGCATGGCCGGCGAGAACCTGCTCAACGGCAGGTTGAAGCTCTGGTACGCCGACGATCTCGAGGCCATCATGGCCGACCGGTTGGTCCTCGACGTGCGCAGCCATGGAGAGCATGCTGCCGAGCACGTCCCAGGATGCCTGCTCGTGCCACACACGCAGGTACGGGAAAGGCTCGACGAGATCCGTACCGCCGCGGCCGGTCGGCCGGTGGCCGTCATGTGTGCGGCAGGCATCCGTTCGTACCTCGCGCATCGGATCCTCGACCAGGAGGGCTTCGAGTCGTCGATGCTCTCCGGAGGGATGCGTACCCTGAAGGCAACCTTGGGCACCAGGGCCGCCTCGGTCCTGAACTAGTCCGGGGGAACCCTGACCGGTCGCCGGATCATGGCTGCCGCACAGCACCGTTGGCTAGACTGGCGACGGTTTCCACTCAGAAGGAAGGCACCTCGTGGCCAATCCGGTCCTCTCTCGTCCTGACGCCTGGACGCACAACCTGGTGCAGGCGCCGCCGAACCAGCAGCCGCATGACCAGAGCTATGGCGCCCAGTACGGCCAGCCCTACACGCAGTACGGTCAGCAGCCGCCCGTGGGGCAGCAGCCGTACCAGCCGTCGTCACCGCAGCCGGTCGAGCGGATGACCGTCGATGACGTCATCACCAAGACCGCGATCACGATGGGCCTCATGATGCTCGTCGCAGTGGCTGCGGCGAGGTTCGTGCCGTTCACGCTGCTGATGCCTGTGGCACTGGTCTCGGGCCTGGTGGCCTTCATCGTCCCGCTCGTCGCCGCGGTCCGCCGCTCGATAGGGCCGGTGCTCGCCATCACGTTCTCTCTCATCGAGGGTGTCTTCATCGGCGGCTTCAGCATGCTGTTCGAGTCGTACTACCCGGGCATCGTCCTCCAGGCGGTTCTGGGCACGTTCGTCGCGGCCGCCATCACGCTTGCCGCATTCAAGTTCGGCGGCTTCCGCTTGTCGAGCAAGGCGCGCAAGATCGTCATGCTGTCGATGATCGGCGTCGTCGTTGCGAGCCTGCTGAGCCTGGCACTGTCGTTCATGGGCATCAACCTCGGCCTGTACGCGGGAGTGACCGGTCCGGTCGGCGGCCTCGCCTGGCTGTTCGCCGGGCTCGGCGTCGTTCTCGCGGTGCTCTCGCTGGTCTCCGACTTCCAGAGCATCGAGCAGGGTGTCGCGATGGGCGCCCCGGCCAAGGAGTCGTGGCGCGCAGCCTTCGGCCTCACCGTCACAATGGTCTGGCTCTACACGAACATCCTCCGGATCCTCAGCTACATCCGTCGCTGAGCTCTCGACAACCACACACTGGCTCGGACCCCTCGGTCCGAGCCAGTAGTGCGTCCGGACCCCACACTGGGGCTCCCCACCTCGTCACGTAAGGCTCGCCACCCCTCTGTGCGGTGGCTCCCGAACCCATCGTGTCTCACACCTGACGCCTCCTGCGACCTGCCGACGGGCTGTCACGCGGGCTGGTCCTCGGCGGGTACGAGGGTGGGGAGGTGCTTGACGAGTACGGCTCTGAAGCCGGCGGTCCAGCTGAAGCGCCGCCACCTTCGGACGGGCAGCCAGCGCGCTGCCGCCGTCGTGCCGCCCACATCGTGTACCACGGGGTCGTCGGGATCGGGGCAGGTGGCGGCGTAGATCAGGCGCAGGGCGTGGAAGTCCTCGATCTTCCCGGACGGCGCGCGGCCGATCCAGTGGTCGGACTGCAGGTCGAGAACCTGGTCGATCTCGGCTACCTGACCAGTCTCCTCGGCGATCTCCCGCACCACTGCATGCGCCGCACTCTCGGCCCCGTCGAGGCCACCGCCGGGCAGGCCCCACAGTCCGGGGACCGCGGTACGGGACGAGAACTGGGTCGCCAGCAGACCTCGGGAGGAGAGGACGATCGCGTACGCGGCCACGCGCTGGCGCTGCTCCGGCGCGGTGTGGGGAGGGATGACGAGTCCCGGATCGAGGCCGCGATCGCGTACGGGCAGAGTCGTTCCTGGGTGGTGGTGGGGAGCGACCTGAACAGTGACCACGATGTTCTCCGCCGGACCGGCGACCGACAGGACGCGCTGGACGAAGTAGCCCTCGTCCCAGAGCGTGGCGTGCGGATCGACGCCGTGGCTCACCGGCAGGCTGATCTCGGCTGGCCTCCCGGCCGCGAGGACGCCCACGATGCGCATCCAGCCATCATGTCCTCACCTCATGCCCACGCCAAGTCGCGACACGGAAGA
Organism: Propionibacteriales bacterium; assembly: GCA_038317635.1. Taxonomy (GTDB): domain Bacteria; phylum Actinomycetota; class Actinomycetes; order Propionibacteriales; family Propionibacteriaceae; genus Fen-668. Next base: position 57,440 of record JBBQBP010000016.1, on the reverse strand, counting down.
TGACGCGACCCGTGATCCCAGGATCCTCGTGTGGGAGAGCATCTCGCTGCGATCGCCGTTGGCCCCGACGCGATCCAGAAACCCAGCCCAGGTGTGACACGTTCGGCGCGGCGAACCACGGCTGAGAGGCCCTCCGACCGCAGTCAGTGGGGCGTGACGTCGACGCCGTCGAGGGTCATGACGGTCTGGTTGCCGTCGACCGTGAAGTACATGCGGGGTTCCGCCGTGCCGTCCTTCGAGTCGACCTCGAGGCTCCAGCCGGCCGGCGGTGACTGCAGGTTGGCCTTCTCGCAGATCTTGTACAGCGACGACGCGATGATCGCCGGATTGACCAGAGCAGGATCGAACGGGGCCAGGGTGGTGTTCTCACGATGGGTCGACGTGCGGACGGGCAGGCGCTGCTGACGTACCGTCCTGACGATCGTGTCGAGGACGGCCACGTCCACGTACATCCCACCCTGGTTGGGGAGGATGCCCAGGGCATTGATGAGCTTCTTCGTCCCGACGACGTCTCGGTATGCCTCCAGGAGGCCCGACAGGGTCGTGAGGTCGACCTGGGAGACCAGGCTGCCATCCTTGCGGAAGAACACCGTGAGGGACTCGGGGTTCGTGGTCACGGTCATGTAGACCGCGCGGTCGGCGTACTCCACGATCTGCAGCTGCTGTCCGGAATCGGACTTGGAGAGGGTGGCCGCCGTCTTGAACATGCCGGCGATGTCGGAGACGTCGTAGTCGAGGGGGTCGAAGATCGCCTGCCCGACGTACTGGGTGTCGGAGTCGACCACGAGGATCGTCCCGTCCCGCCAGGCCCACGTCTTGGCGGTCATGCCGTTCACGATGCTCAGGCTGGCGTCGTGGACGGAGATCTCGACCTTGATCGCCATGATCGTGCCTGCGGCCTCGACCAGCTCCTTGACCACCGCGGTCGCTTCGCCCGGTTGGAGGAAGTCGCGGACAGGGACGGACGAGGACGGTGAGGGCGTGCGCGACGTCGGAGCGGGAGTGGGGGTCGACTCCGTGGCCGAGCAGCCGGCGAGACCCAAGGCACCGAGTGCAACGCCTAGAACTGCGCGACGTCCGAGCACCAAGACAGGCTAGCGCGCGGACGGGGCACACTGGTCGCGTGGATCTCGACCGGCCGGCTCGCCTCGTTGCACCGGACCTGCTCGGGGCTGTGCTCACGCTCGACAGCATCGCGATCCGCTTGACCGAGGTCGAGGCGTACGAGGGCGAGGCAGACCCCGCCTCGCACGCCTGGCGCGGCATCACGCCGCGGAACGCGGTGATGTACGGGAAGGCGGGTCGGCTGTACGTGTACCTGTCGTACGGCATCCACTCGTGCGTGAACATCGTGTGCGACATCGAGGGCAGCCCGGCAGCCGTACTGCTCCGGGCGGGGGAGGTCGTGGCGGGCGAGGAAGAGGTACGGGCGCGGCGCGGCCACGTCCCGTACGCCCGTCTCGCCAGCGGGCCCGGCAACCTGGGCTCGGCGCTCGGCCTCACCCCGGCAGATTCCGGGCTGGTGCTCGACGGCGCCCGGGCATCGCTCGTCGCAGGACCGGCGGGGACCATCGCGACCGGCCCACGTGTAGGTATCAGCCGGGCCGCGGATGCCTGCTTGCGATTCTGGCTCTCCGGAGCGCCGAGCGTCAGCCAGTACTCGCGGTCGCCGCGGGCCAGGGGGCCTGACGCCAGCACCTCGTCATGACCGACTACTCGTGCAGACGCTGTTAGGTCCCGGGCCGGCTCATACCGGGTCCGGGACCTGGCTCTTGTGTACTAGAGACAAGCGACGGCATCGGGGACCGACACGCGAGTGCGCGGCAAAACTCAGGTGAACAGATGAGATCTTCTTGCGATCCGGCCTTCGACCTCGCGACTGTCGGAGCCCACGGCTAGTGTGGTGACACGTCGGGAAAGCCGGCGGGAATCTCCCGGACCAACGGAGGTCCGGACTCACGGATCGAGGTCGAATCATGACGGAGCTCATCGAGTCAGAGACTAGGGACACCACGCTTGTCGTCAGCCGCGCGGTGTCCCATCCCATCAAGTCCGTGTGGACCACACTGCTCAGTCCGGCCGGTATGGAGGCGCTTCTCGGCCAAGGCGGTCAGCTCGGCGACAAGGGTGATTCCTGGAGCGCGGCTGACGGTACGTACGGTGTGACCCGGAGCTTCCATCCGCTCGAGCAGATCCGATTCACGTGGCACAAGGGCGACGACGCGCCGCGCACACTCGTCGACGTCCACCTCATCGCGCAGGACGCGGACACCACCCTCATCGAGATCCGGCACGAGCACGTCGGCACTGATCTTGACCCGACCGAGCTCGAGCAGCACTGGCGTGCAGCCCTCGATCGGATCAGTACCGAAGCTCTCTGATCCATGACCTTGCACGGGGCCCAGCGGTGATTCGCTGGGCTCTTGTGTCAGTGGGCTGAACCTGGGGCGTCAGGAACGCATCAAGTTCCCGGCCCCTCCCGTACAGATCCCGCCAAGAGCCGCGGCATCGACGTAGCGGGGGCGTTGAGTGGGGTCGTGACATATCCGACCTTCCGGGCGCCCAAGCGGTTGCTCGTCGGGCACCCGATGCGCTCGAACCAGATGGCAGAGACGCTGCTGCCCAAGCGGCTGGCCCTTCCCGTCTACTGTTCCGACCCGATCTCGTCGAACGCCTATGCGACGCAAGAGATCCTCCTCGTGCTAGCCCTCGGTGGCGCCGCGATGGTCCTGGCCACGCCGTGGGTCGCCGTCGTGGTCGTCGGCCTGCTGGGCCTCGTCACACTGAGCTACCGGCAGACCTGCTACGCGTACCCCAGCGGCGGCGGTGCCTACGCCGTGAGCAAGGCGAACCTGGGCCGTCACGCGTCGCTCATCGCGGCGGCGGCCCTCCTGGTCGACTACGTGATGACGGTCGCGGTGTCGGTCGCCGCGAGTGTGGAGAACCTCACGTCGGCGTTCCCGACACTCCTTCCGTACACCGTCTGGGTGTGCTCGGGGATCATCATCGTCCTCATGCTCATGAACCTCCGCGGCGTGCGCGAGTCAGGCACGTTGTTCGCGATCCCCACGTACGGGTTCATCCTGAGCGTCTTCGCGATGCTGGCCGTCGGCTTCTACCAGGTCCTCGTCGGCCACACGCCGGTCGCCGAGTCGGCGTCGCTGGGCTTCTCGCATGGTGGCCCTGCGGGTGCCGCACTGATCATCCTGTTGCTTCGGGCCTTCGCGTCAGGTTGCACGTCGCTGACCGGCGTCGAGGCGGTCAGCAACGGGGTACCGACCTTCCGCGCTCCCAAGAGCCGCAACGCGGCGACCACGCTGCTCTCGATGGCTGGTCTGAGCATCGCGATGATGATCGGTATCTCAGTCCTCAGCACGTTGGCGAACGTGCACATCGGCGAGAACCTCACGGACCTCACCGGCGTACCCCACGGCTACGAGCAGCGCACGGTCCTCGCTCAGCTGTCCTCGGCGATCTTCGGCAACAACACCTTCGGGTTCTTCGCGGTCCAGCTGACCACGACGCTGATCCTCGCGATGGCGGCCAACACGGCGTTCAACGGATTCCCGATCCTCGCCTCGATCCTGGCAGACGACCGCTTCCTGCCCAAGCAGCTCACGCGCCGCGGCGACAGGCTCGTGTTCAGCAACGGCATCCTCATGCTGTCCGGCATCGCAATGGCGCTGATCATCGCGTTCGACGGATCGGTGACCCGGCTCATCCAGCTCTACATCCTGGGCGTCTTCGTGTCCTTCACGCTCAGCCAGACCGGCATGGTCATCTACTGGCGGCGTCAGGCTGCGACCCAGGGCTGGACGTTCAGGCACCTCGGCTCCGCCGCGATCAACGGGTTCGGTGCGGTCGCGACGGCGATCGTGCTCGTCATCGTGCTCCTGACGAAGTTCACGCACGGCGCGTACCTCGTCGTCATCGCCATCCCCGTGCTGGTCTTCGTCATGCTCAAGGTCAAGGCGCACTACACGAAGGTCTCTGCCCAGGTCGCCCCCCGAGCGGCCGGGACGATCCTGCCCAGCCGGATGCACGCGGTCGTCCTCATCAGCCAGGTCAACGAGCCTGCGCTGAAGGCGTTGGCGTTCGCCAAGGCGATCCGGCCGAACTCGATCACCGCACTGCACGTGGACGTCCATCGCGAGCGCACCGACAAGCTGATGCGCGAGTGGTCGGACCGCGAGATCGCGGTTCCGCTGCGGATCGTGGCGTCCGAGTACCGCGACCTCATCACCCCGGTCATGAACTACCTCTCCCGGATCGAGATCGGCCCTAGAGACGTCGTCCAGGTGTTCATCCCTGAGTACGTCACCGGCCATTGGTGGGAGGCTGTCCTGCACAACCAGAGCGCACTGAGGCTCAAGACCCGGCTGCTGTTCATGCCCGGCGTGATGGTGACCAGCGTTCCGTACCAGCTGCGCTCGGCAGAGCCGTACAGCCTCGAGCGTCCTGGATCGTCAGCACCCCACGTGGAAGCAGCCCACGCTCTAGCGGCCCCTGTACCGCCCGAACCACAGCAGGGGACTCGACCGATCTCGCCTACGGACGCAGCCGGTCCTGACCAGGATGTCCCAGAGGGCGCCAAGGAGGGCTCGCATCTGGCAGTCTCACACAGGTGAGCGAGCAGGCGGCCGAGCACGTACGCACCAGCGGGCTGGCCACCACCTTGCCGCGCGGTCGGCAGCTGTACGGGCTCGTGGTCGCGGCCGTCGCGCCGCCCCTGCTCACGGCGCTGTTGCTCCTGGGACGGACGCGTCCGGGCCTCGACACCGTCCTCCTGCTGCTGGTCCTGGCCAGCGTCGCCGCGTCTGCGGTCGGTGGGATCCTGCCGGCCGTGCTCGCGACGGTGGTCAGTGGCGGCCTCGCGAACTTCTTCTTCGCCATTCCGTACGGCACGTTCATCGTCGCGAGCGGTGCCGAGGTGGCCGATCTCGTGATCTTCCTCGCGGTGTCGCTGCTCGTGGGGTTCACCACCGAAGTCACAGCTCGTGGTCGCGCCCGAGCCGAGCGGCATCGTCTCGAGGCGACCTGGATCGCCGAGCTGGGCACGCGCACCTCGGACCGCGACTCTGTCGAGCGCATCCTCACCGAGGCACTCGCGGTGTACGAGATGCATGCTGCGTCCCTCGTGAAGGACGGCCGGGTGCTGGTGACGATCGGCGACGTGGTTCCCGGGGACGTGACACTCGAGCTGCCCGCCGGGGATGGCATGGGTGTGCGGCTCGTCGGGCCGGAGCACCTCGGCGACGATCGCCGGCTGCTGGGTTCATGGGCGATGGCGGTGGGCCAGCTCTGGCGGACCCAGGCGCTGGCCCAGCAGGCGAGGCGCGCGGAGGAGCTGGCGAGGATCGACGAGCTGCGGGCCAGCCTGCTGGCTGCAGTCGGCCATGATCTGCGCAACCCGCTCGCTGCGGTGACCGTCGCTGCGTCGACCCTTCGGCAGACCGACATCGAGCTCACCGCCGAGGACCGCGAGGAGCTTCTGGAGACGATCGTGGAGCACGCCGACCGCCTCAATGCCCTCATCGCGAACCTGCTGGACATGAGCCGGATCCAGGCCGGCGCACTGTCCGTACATCCCGAGCCCACCGTGCTGCTCGAGGTCCTGAGAGGTGCTGTACGACGCGGGGCGGGTCGTCTCGAGCTCGACATCCCCGATGCGCTGCCGCTGGTCGTCGCCGACGCCGGCCTGCTCGAACGCGTGATTGCGAACCTCGTCGACAACGCCGATCGGCACGTGGGTTCGGGGGAGAAGGTGCTCATCAGGGCGTACCTTGCCGAGACTGGCGTCGTGGTCGAGATCGTCGATCACGGGCCCGGCGTCGCGCCGGACCGCATGGAGGAGATCTTCGCCCCGTTCCAGCACTTCGGGGACAGGACGACGACGGGCGTGGGCCTCGGTCTGGCGATCGCACGGGGCTTCACGGAGGCGATGGGCGGTACTCTCGCGGCGTCGGTCACGCCCGGTGGCGGACTGACGATGACGATCACCCTGGAGGTGGCGCGTGCAGCGGCTGCTCATCGTTGAGGACGAACCCGCGCTGAGGCGTGCGCTGACGATCAACCTGCGCGCCCGGTCGTACGAGGTCGTCCCGGTCGGTGAGGGGGCGGCCGCGCTCCGGGCAGCGGCGACCCACCCTCCCGACCTGGTCGTGGTCGACCTCGGGCTTCCGGACATGGACGGCGTCGAGGTGATTGCAGGTCTGCGGGGCTGGTCGACGGTGCCGATCATCGTGTTGTCGGCGCGTGACTCCCAGGTGGAGAAGGTCCGCGCGCTGGACGCGGGCGCCGACGACTACGTCACCAAGCCGTTCGGGATGGACGAGTTCGTCGCACGGGTGCGAGCGGCGTTGCGCCGCGCCGACATCCCCCGGCTCACCACCGGTCCCGTGGTGACGACGTCCGAGTTCACGCTCGACCTGGCCGCCAAACGGGCCCTGCGCGAGGGCATCGAGGTCAAGCTGACACCGACCGAGTGGCACCTGGTCGAGGCGCTGGTCCGGCACCCCGGCCTCCTGGTTGCAGGGAGCCAGCTGCTCGCCGAGGTCTGGGGTCCGGGGTTCGAGAAGGAGACGAACTACCTGCGCGTGTACTTCGCGCAGATCCGCCGCAAGCTCGAGTCGGACCCCAGCCATCCCCACCACTTCGTCACCGAGCCGGGTCTGGGCTACCGGTTCGAGCCCTGACGGCGACAGTGACCAGGTAGGTTCTGGCGGGTGATCCGGGTCGCCACGTTCAACGCGAACGGCATCCGGGCCGCGATGCGGCGGGGCTTCGGTGACTGGCTGGCCGCAAGGGACTGCGACATCGTCGCGATCCAGGAGATGCGCTGTGCCGAGGACGAGGTCCCCGAGATTCCGGGCTACCACCTCACCTACGACCCGGGAGCGCTTCCCGGTCGCAACGGGGTCGCCGTGCTGTCGCGCAGGCGACCGCTCGCCGTGCGCACCGGTCTCGGCCGGCGGGCTTTCGACCACGAGGGGCGCTACGTCGAGGTCGACCTGGACCTCGATGGTTGGCGACTGACCGTCGGGAGCCTGTACGTGCCGAAGGGCGGTCGGACGGGCGACTCCAACCCTGCCCCGTACGCGCACAAGGTGCGCTTCATGCGGGCGTTGAGGCCGTACCTCGTCGAGGCCAGGCGCCGAGCGATCGCAGACGGCCGGGAGCACCTCGTGATGGGCGACATCAACGTCGCCCACACCCGTCTTGACCTCCGCAATGCAACCGCCAACACGCGCCAGGTCGGCTTCCTGCCGTCGGAGCGGGAGTGGTTCTCCTCGCTGCTCGGACCGCGCACACTCGTCGATGTGGTGCGTCGCGTACATCCCGGTGTGCAGGGCCCGTACTCATGGTGGCGCTGGGGGCCGGGTCCGTTCGACAAGGACGTGGGGTGGCGGATCGACTACCAGCTGGCCACACCAGGACTCGCCGGGGCTTCGTTGATTGCAGTGACGGACAGGGGAACGAGCTACGCCGCGAGGATGTCCGACCACGCCCCGGTCATCGTCGAGTACGGTCCAGGGCCGCATTCGTTCGCCTAGCATCACCCCTTGTCAGCGAGCGGTTGCAAATCGACCCTCCCGGCAAAGTGAACAGTTGGTGACCAACCCCCACCCCGGCTGGTGAACGGGAGGTGTCGTGGTACACGATCGGAGTGTGGACATAGCCCCCATGGTCGTGCTCGGAATGGTCATCCTGACGAGTCTGGCTTTTGATTTCACGAACGGCTTCCACGACACCGCGAACGCTATGGCGACCTCGATCGCCACCGGTGCGCTCAAGCCGAAGACCGCGGTGGCGCTCTCTGCGGTGCTCAACCTCGTCGGAGCGTTCCTGAGCGTTCAGGTGGCGCTGACGGTCACCAACTCGGTGATCCGGATCCAGGACAGCACCGGTGCCCCCAATGCAGCCCTCACCGCCAGCGGCGGCAGCGCACTGTTGCTCATCGTGCTCGCGGGCCTCGTCGGAGCCATCCTGTGGAACCTGCTGACGTGGTTGCTGGGCCTGCCCAGCTCCTCGTCCCACGCGCTGTTCGGCGGACTCATCGGGGCGACGATCGCAGGCCTGGGCTTCTCCTCGGTGAAGTGGATCGGCACCGGGGCCAAGCTCGACGGTGTCGTCGGCAAGGTGATCCTGCCAGCCCTGATGTCACCCGTGATCGCGGCCGTCGTCGCCATGACCGGCACCTGGCTGATCTACAAGCTCACCGCGACCGTGGCCGAGCGGTTCAAGAACGACGGATTCCGGTGGGGCCAGATCGGGTCCGCGTCGTTGGTCTCGCTCGCGCATGGCATGAACGACGCCCAGAAGACGATGGGCATCATCACCCTGGCGCTCATCGCCTCCGGGCAGTGGCACGATCTCCACTCCATCCCGCTGTGGGTGAAGGTTGCCTGTGCCACCGCGATAGCGCTCGGTACGTTCATCGGTGGTTGGCGCATCATCCGCACCCTCGGCAAGGGGCTCGTCGAGATCGACTCCCCGCAGGGAATGGCCGCTGAGTCCGCATCGGCCGCCACGATCATCATCTCCAGCCACCTCGGCTTCGCCCTGTCGACGACGCACGTCGCCACGGGCTCGATCATCGGTACCGGCCTGGGTCGCAAGGGTGCACAAGTCCGTTGGGGAGTCGCGCTGCGCATGATCGTGGCCTGGCTCATCACGCTGCCGTCCGCAGCGCTCGTGGGAGCCGTGACGTGGGCCATCGGCAACGTCATCGGAGGTGTCGGCGGCGCGGCTGTCGTCTTCTTGATCCTCGTGATCTTCTCCGCGTACATGTTCTGGCGCGCGCGGAAGAACCCCGTGGGGCACCACAATGTGAATGACGAGTGGGAGCCGAGCCCCGACGAGGTGCTCGTCACGGAGACGGTGAAGGAGGTCGTGCGATGAACCAGCTGTTGCTTGCGCTGCAAGCGGGCGTTCAGGTGCTGTTCGCCGCGCTTCTGCTCGGCGCAGGTCTCCCGGTGATCTTCTCGCTCGGCCTGCGTGCCCTTGCATACGGGTCCGGAGGTACCGCAGAGGTCGCCGTCGACATGAAGCCCCACCCCATGGGCAAGGTCCTCGCGGCCGTGTGCTTCGGGGTCGTTGTCGTCGCCATCCTGCTCGGGATCTCATGGATCGTCGCCAGCGGGATGGGCTACAGCCTCGTCTTCGACCACCTGATCCCCACCTTCCGGAAGAAGTAGCTCGTGGCGCGGGCCGGTCGTTCTCGCAACGTCGTGACGCGAGTCGTGGGATGGTTGCGTGCCGGTTATCCCGACGGGGTCCCCCAGCAGGACTACGTGGCCCTTCTCGGCATCCTCCACCGCCAGCTGACGGACGAGGAGATCATCGTCATCGCGCAGACGATCGCAGGCAGCACCGTGACCGATGTCGAAGAGCGCATCCGGCGGGCGATCCGGCAGAGGACCCTCCAGCCCGCCACGGACGACGAGGTGGCCCGGGTGTCGGCCCGACTCGCAACCGTGGGCTGGCCGCTCGCGGTCGTCGACGTTGACGGTCCCGACGACACCGAGCGAACCGACGAACCCGAGCCGGTGGCCTCGGAGCACGAGCCTGAGGTCGTGTCGCAGAGCGAGACCCCTTCGGCAGCGGAGATGCGATCGTCAGACCCCGAGGCACGCCGCAACATCATGAAGCGGCTCATCACGTGGGTACGGGAGGGCTACCCGACCGGCGTGCCTGCGGCGGACTACGTACCGCTCATCGCCCTTCTCAGCCGCCGCCTCACCAAGGACGAGGTCATCGACATCGTCATCGAGCTGCGTGGTGCCGGCGTCGTACCCAGCGAGACCGGCCGCATCGGTGCCGCAATCATGGGTACGACCAACGAGGTGCCGAGCATCGACGAGATCGAGCGCGTCCGGCACCACCTGTCGGAGACGACCGGTACGGACTTCAGCTACGACTGAGCGGTCGCCTGGAAAGGGAGTACCCGTGTCGCTGACCACCGCCGCTGACGAGCTGTACGGAGCGGATCCGGCTGCATTCGTCACGCGGCGTACAGAATTGGTCAAGCAGGCACGCTCGACCGGCGACAAGGCTCTCGCGACGCAGATCGGGGCGCTGCGGCGGCCGACCGTCGCCGCCTGGTACCTGAACCTGCTCGCCCGGTCGAGCCCGACGGAACTCGACGACCTCATCGACCTCGGTGCCACCATGCGACAGGCACAGGCCGGGCTCGACATGGCGCCGGTCGCGTCGCTCGCCCCGAAGCGGCGTGAGCTGGAGACCGTTGTGCTCCGTCGGCTCGACCTGCTGCTCGCCGGACAGGGGATCACCGCCAGCCCGGCGGCGTGGGTCGAGGTCGGTCACACCCTCACTGCCGTGGCCGCCGATGCGTCCGCGGCCGCGGCGGTACGGTCGGGGTGCCTGGCGAGGAGCCTTGTGTACGCGGGTTTCGGCGAGGTCGACCTCTCCGATGCTGTCGGCGCGGAGCTCGAGGCCTGGGTGGACCGGCGCGCGGCCGATCGCGTCGAGGCCGACGAGCAATCGCCGACAGCCGAGCCCGATCGGACCGGCTCCGAGGCTCCAGCTGTACCGGGGGTACCGAAGCAGGCGTCCGAGGCGGAGCTGCTCCGCGCTCGGGAGCGGCTCGCGGCAGCTGTGGACGAGCGTCAGGGAGCGCAGCGCGAGGTGGACGAGATCGGGCTCGCGTACGCGGCGGCTCAGGAACGGCTCCGTATCGCTGAAGGCGCCGAAGCGGACGCGCGTTCAGCCGTGGACCAGCTGGCAAGGGGCACGGACAGCGACGCCCGCTGACCCCGGTCTCATGGCGCGGATCAGCCCATCAGTCCTGGGCTCGGAGCTCGGCGATCCTGATGTCGCGGTCGGCGACGAGCGAGCGGAGGCGTTCGACGGTGAGCGCGTCGGCATCGGAGTGCTCCTCGGCCTCGCGGATCCTGCGCCGCAGGGTGTCGTTCTCGGCCAGGAGATCGTCGATCTGCTGCTCGAGCTGAGGCACCATGCGATCCCAGGCGAGCAGCGCGCTTGCTTCGATGCGGCCGAGCTCGAGGGTGCGGCCACGCAGCTCCTGGCGCAGCTGCTGCGCGTCGTCGGACGTGGTGTTCTGTGCGCTCGTGCGTGGCTGGGGCAGGGCAGCGCGGGGGGCTGAGGGGGCGGAGGTGATCAGCGGGGCGGGTGGCAGGTACGGGGCTGTCTTGGAGATCGGTGCCGGCCGGATGACCGTGGCATCTGGGTCGTCGATGTCGTCCAAGGGAACGTGCTGGATCAGCGGGGTGCCGTACTGCTGAGTTGGTGTGAGAGGCGATGCCGTCACCTCGGCACCCGCATCGGTACCCGGGTCGGACTCGTCCTCCGGCGGCGCGGAGTCTTCGCCTGTGTCGGCGATCGTCGATGCGGGCGCGAACATGGAGGTGTCAGGCTCTGGGCGAGCGACGGCTGCAACCGCCTGCTCGAAGGCCTTCTCGGTGCGCCGACGGCTGCCGCGACCGATCAGCCAGCCGAGGACCCCCGCCAGCAGCGCCGTAATGGCGACGACCACCCCGAGCTGGGCGAGGACGTACTGAAAACCATCAAGCATCAGGTCTCCTGGGTCATCGTGACGGTGCTCTCGGCGGTCGTGGTCGGTATCGGGATCGCGGTCTCGTTCGGCTGTACGGATGTGAACGAGGCGGAGGTGTTCGGCTGTGTCGCGACGAGCGGAGCGCCCTCCCCGATGACCACGATCCGGACGCCCGGGATCGTCTTCACCGCAGCGATCGCATCGGCGCGGGCCGTGGGGGTGTCGGCCCACACGTACGCGTCGCGCCCGGCGAACCTGACACTAGCCGTCAGCTGCCGTGCCTCCAGCGCCGTCCGTGCCTGGTCGTCGAGGCCGGACTGCATCGCCTGAGCCGTCCAGTACGTGCCGGCGCACATGGTGGCTGCGAGACCTGTGGCGACGAGCGTCCTGCCGACGAGGCGACCGAATGACATGGACGTGTCCCCCGACAGTCTCAGAGCCCGAGTTCTGACGTGGTGTTCCCGGCGATGGCCTGTGCGCGCTCGTGCGTCGAGTCCATGATCACTGCCTTCCGAGCAGGGAGTTGATCTGCACGGTGGCGACGCGCGCCTCGATCCGCATGAGCGTCAGGTTCGCGGTCAGAGGACCGGACATGACGAGCACGGCATCGTGGCCGGCTGAGTAGACGACCAGGTGGCCCTGCGTACCGCGGATGATGGTCTCGGTCAGCGTCCCCAGGTTGGTGCGCTCGGTGATGCGGGAACCAAGCCCGACGGCGGTGGCGGCCATGGCGGCGATCCGCTCGGCATCGGCTTCGTGCAGGTCGTGGGCCACGGCGAGTCCATCGATAGATGCGATCATGACGCCGAACAGCTCGGGAATCGCCTCGTGCATCGACGCGATGATCGCGGCGAGTTGTTCGGACTTGGTCGGCTGATGCGGACCAGCAGTCATCTGGTGCTCCCCAGTGTTTCGTCGTGCGCGTCCGGGGATCCTGTGGGAGCAGGCGCCTCCTCGGCGCGGTGGTAGTTCGCGGCACCAACGACCGTAGGCCAGCGCGAGATGGGCCAGCAATGTGCATGAGAACCCTCTTGCCGAGAACGGTGCGCCGACCTCAGGGGCTGCACGATCCCTCGACGCTCCGGTCCGGGTCCAGATCAGCTGACGGCGGCCGCCCACGTACGGTCGGCGGCGGCTCGATCCACCTCGGCGTCGTAGGGCGATGCCTCGAACACGTGCCTCTGCGTGATGGCACCGTTGTCGAGCCATTCCCAGACCACGCGATCACCGTCGCGCGCGATGCGGATCGAGACCCCACCGCAGCCCAGCACGCCGCACTCGTTGCTCTGCGAGATCGCGACCACGGCGGGTACGCCCGCAGCGAGCTGGTTGACGGGGCGGAAGAGGTCGTCGGGGTGCATCCCGGACCGGCCGGCGCGTGCCGTCCAGTTCTCGTCGTCGATGGTGATCGTCACCATGGGCTCGGCGACGAACCACTCGGTGTCGACGCGGTCGATGGTGAGCCGAAGGGTGGAGAGATGATCGACCTCGCGTCCGTGCCGGAACGCAGGCAGCGCCTCGGCCGACGGCGGCCAGACGAGGTCAAGCTCGTCGAAGACCCGGCCGACCAGCTCGCGCATCGTCACGACGGACTCGGCCGTCGACACACCGGCCAGCTCCGCGACGCCGTCGGAGTCGATGCCCGCGACCAGCGCGACGCACGCTGAGTCGACCAGCTGGGGCAGATCGCGGGGACGGTTCCACCACAGCGCGGCCGCCTCGTACAGGTCGTGCTCTGCCGGGGTCTCAGGGAGTCTCACAGGGTCAGACGATACCACCTAGGGGTATATGTCATACAGTCCGGCGGTCCACGAGTGGCTGTCCCAGCAGGGTGCTACCTTGTCGTGACGTTACGGGGAATGATCCGCAGCGTTAACTTCTGCAGCCAATCTCAGGGGAATACCGAGGACCCGCACGAGAGGTTCCGGTGTTCTTCAGCGTGCGCCCCGCGTTCGCTGAGAGTACGGACGAACCGACCCGGCCAAAGGGGCGGCGCTCACTTTCGCCAGCAGTATCATCCCTAGCCGGATGGGTTTGTGGGGCTTTCAGATTGGAACGACGTCGTATCTCACTATTGATCGTTTCAGCCCGTTGCTTTGGCAGTCCGAACTACCTCGATTGTCCCGACTGAGGCACATCTGAAAGCAATTCATGTCCGTATCCAGGCCTTGGAACACGATTTGCGGATGGCGAAATGGCGCCTCACCATGGTTGTGGCAGTCAGCGACGCACCAGGCCCGCAGACGCCGGCCGGGGAACGTCACCGCCACAACCGACGGGAGGTGTCCGTGGCATCACTAGCTCACGACTACGCATCAGTGGATGCATTCGACGACGCCACGAGACGCGCGGCGACACGGGACGCGTACTCACCCGTGATGATCCTGCTGACGATCGTCTCGACCATCGGCGTCCTCTACTACGGCTGGTTCCTGCTGAGGCCATCCAACCGCGGAGACGTGCTGCCCTGGCTGATCGTGATCGTCTCCGAGTGCATCCTCGTCTTCCACGGGTTGGCGAGCATGTGGACGATCTTCGCCGGGCAGCGGGACGGCCGCGACTGGACGTACCAGTCGACCCGGGCCGGCCTGTACGACCCGAGCGATCCCGACGTCCTTGCCAACATCGACGACCCCACTCAATGGCCGATGTGGATGGATGGTCGGGTCGTCACGGTCGATGTGCTCATCACCGTGTACGGGGAACCCCTGGACGTCATCCGGCGGACCGCGGAGGCTGCCCTCGCGATCCGTGGACGGCATTGGACCTGGATCCTCGACGACGGCCGCTCCGACGAGGTGCAGGCACTGGCGAGCGAGCTGGGGTGCCGCTACATCCGCCGTCTGAGCAACAACGGCGCCAAGGCGGGCAACATCAACAACGCGCTCACGATCGCCAAGGGCGACTTCTTCGTCATCCTCGACGCGGACTTCGTGCCGCTGCCCGGCTTCATCGAGCAGACGCTGCCGTTCTTCGAGACCGCGACCGTCGCGTTCGTACAGACTCCTCAGACGTACGGCAACCTCCACAACTTCATCTCGCGCGGCGCAGGCTACATGCAGTCGATGTTCTACCGCTTCATCCAGCCCGGCCGGAACGCGTTCAACGCGGCCTTCTGCGTCGGCACCAACGTGATCTTCCGCCGCGCCGCGATCGACGACATCGGTGGTTTGTACACCGACTCCAAGAGCGAGGATGTCTGGACGTCGCTGACACTGCACGGCCGCGGCTGGCGCAGCATCTTCCTGCCGGAGACGCTCGCGATCGGCGACGCTCCCGACACGATCGAGGCGTACTCCAAGCAGCAGCTCCGGTGGGCGACCGGCGGCTTCGAGATCCTGTTCACGAGCAACCCGCTGGTCACGAGGCGGAAGCTGACCCTCGACCAGCGGCTGATGTACTTCGTCACGGCAACCCACTACCTGACGGGCATCGCGCCCGGGCTGCTGCTACTCGTCCCGGTGCTCGAGATCTTCTTCGATCTGCGACCCGTCTCCCTGAACGTCGGCATCGGTCAGTGGTTGCTCGCGTACGCCGGCTTCTACGGGCTGCAGATCATCCTGGCGTTCTTCACGCTCGGGTCGTTCCGGATCGAGGTCCTCATGCTCGCCGCGAGCTCGTTCCCGATCTACATGAAGGCGTTCATGAACGTCATCATCGGCCGGGACACCGCGTGGAGCGTGACCGGGGCCTCGAAGAGAGCGGCATCGCCGTTCAACTTCCTCACGTTGCAGGTCGTCACGTTCGTGATACTGCTCGCCACGACAGCCGTCGGCATCTGGCGCGACGTGCTCAACTCGCAGCTCGCCGTAGCCACTGTCTGGGCGGGCCTCAACATGGTCGTCCTGGGAGCGTTCCTGCTGGTGGCCATGGCCGAGGCACGCAGGCTCCGCCACGACGGGGTGGGAGCCCGCGCGATCGACGCGAAGAGTGTGGCGCTGGGCGAGTTCCTGGCAGCACCGGAGCCGCGCTCCACCCCGTACACCCTTGTCCTCGCTGAACTCCGGGTGAGGCAGACGGACACAGACCGGCACGAGCCCGCAGAGGCGCCGGTCATCAAGGAGACAGCATCATGACGTGGACGAACCGACTCCGGCTCTGGCTCAGCATCCTGCTGAGCCTGGTCATCATCTTCCTGCTGGTCGTCATCTTCAACCAGCGTCAGCACACCATCCAGAGCTCGTCCGCCACGATCATCGCGCCGCGGGTGCAGGTGGCGTCGAACTACGGCGGCATCATCACCAAGCAGTACGTGACCGTGGGCCAGAAGGTGAAGATGGGCGACGTGCTGTTCGACGTGAGCAGCGTCAGCCTGCAGCAGGATCTCGCCAACGGCGTCAAGGTGGCGTCGTCGGATGCGCTGACGATCGATGCGGTCAAGGGCATCCTCACCTACAAGGCGACGACGTCCGGCACCGTCACGCAGGTGTACGCCCAGGAGGGCAGCTACCTGAGCGCGACCCAGCCGCTCGCGGTCATCACCGGCGACACAGGGCGGGTCGTCGAGGCCCAGTTCCTGCTGACACCACGCGAGTACGCGCTCATGGAGAAGGGTGCCGCGGTCACGCTTCGGCTCCCCGACAACACAGCCATCACCGGTGTCGTGGACAGCGCGCTGGTGGCGACGCAGCAAGGCCAGGCAGTCGTGACCGTGAGGATCTCCAGCGACGCGCTCAACAGCCGCAACCTCAACCTGCTGGCCACCGACGGGGCGCCCGTCATCGCGGTCGTACGACTCCGTGACGAGGGCATCCTCGCCGGACCCACCGATGCCTTGCGGGCTTTGCTCCGCAAGGTGGGGTTGTGAACCACGCGACCTCTGTCGACGAAGGGAAACTCCCATGGTTTTGCCACATCTGAGCCGCCGCGCAGTGTTCAGTCTCACCGGAGGTAGCGCCCTCGCAGTGGGGGCAGTGAGCCTCGCGGCATGCTCGACCACGAGTGCCCCGAGCGAGACTCCCGCGCCCACGAGCGCAGTGCTGGACAAGAGCACGGTCGCACCACTTGTCGCGGCGGTGACATCACGAACGCCGAAGACCCTCGTGATGCCGCGGCTCGGCGAGGGCCTCACCCCGCCGACGAACCACTGGTTCACCGGCTTGGTCTTCGGTGACGCGCCGCAGCCCGTGTTCCCCATGCCACTGGGCTTCGCGGTGACGAAGGCAGGCTTCGAGTTCTGGCTGCCCAAGCTCGTCGTGAACGAGAAGACGATCGGCGCGGAACAGGGGCCGAGGCTGACGCTGGCGGTGGACGGCTTCGCCGGCGTGGTCGTGTCGGCCTACGACGAGGCATCGGTCGTCGTCCAGCTGAGAGATGTGTCGGGGACGGGGTTGGCCGAGGTCCGTCTCGTCGAGGGCTCGCCAACGCTCGCCGTCAAGGCGCTCAAGGACATCACGCTGACCGCCGCGGCAGGGACGTTCACCGCTGCCGGATCCGCCTGGCAGGCGACGGTCGGGGAGACGGTGTTCGGGGTGACCGGCGACGTGTCGGTGTCCGGGACGGCCGTCAAGCTGGCCTCGGGTCATACGGGCGTCTTCTTCGTCCCGCCGACCACGGGCATGACTGTGGCCGATCTCGCGTCGAAAGCGTGGGCGGTGACCGGAACCGATGTCGCCTACGACGTCGGGACGAACGATGTCACCACGACGATCCGGTACGCGGCCGGTGGGCCGGCCCTCGTCGTCTCGATGCCGCACCACGAGAGCAGCCTCGTCTCGAAGGGGCAGTCGCTCGGTTCGTACGACAGCGTCTACGGGAAGCTCGAGCTGTACGCGACGGACACTCTCGTCTGGCGGTCGAAGCGCTGGGACATCCGAACTGGGCTGGACCTGTCCAAGCTGACCTCGGACCAGAAGGGCAAGCTGGCGACGCAGGTTGCGGCCGACGTGGCCGCGACGAAGCCGTACCCGCAGGACTCGTACTTCGGTGGCAAGGCGCTGTACCGCGACGCGATGCTGCTCGAGATCGCGACGGCGGTAGGCGCGGACACCGCGGCGAAGACCGTCAAGGGCCGGCTGACGACGGCTCTGGAGCGGTGGACCGAGCCGAAGGGTGCTGACGCGCGGGCGACGGAGTGCTTCGTGTACGACCCGACGTACCACGGGCTCATCGGGCTCAAGGCGTCGTTCGGGTCGGACGAGTACAACGACCACCACTTCCACTACGGGTACTTCCTGTACGCGGCGGGGGTGCTGTGCGCTGATGACTCGGCGCTGGCTGGGAAGCTTGCGCCGGTGATGGACCTGTTGGCGGCGGACATCGCGTCGCCCACAGACACGGGGTTCTTCCCGCGGCGGCGTCCGTTCGACGCGTACGCCTCGCACTCGTGGGCATCCGGCACCTCGCCGTTCGCCGACGGCAACAACCAGGAGTCGAGCTCCGAGGCCGTCAACGCGTGGGCCGGCCTGGCCCTGTGGGCGCGGGCTCGGGGCAACGCCGGTCTCGAGCAGGAGGCGATCTGGATGCATTCGCTGGAGACGCAGACTGCACTGGACTATTGGCTTGACCCCGACATGTCTGGGTTCCCGGCGTTCCGGCACAAGGTCATCGGCATCAACTGGGGAGCGAAGCGTGACTACGCGACATGGTTCTCCGCCGACCCTGCCGCGATCCTCATGATCCAGGTGCTACCGGCCAGCCCGAGCGCGGGCTACCTCGGCGCGGAGCCGGATCGCGTGTCCGCCGCCGTCACCGAGGCGGTCGGGTCGGGCGACTACAACAAGCAGTACGGCGACTACGTCCTGATGTACTCGGCGCTGGCGGGCAAGGATGCGGCAGCCAAGGCACTGGACACGGCACCGAGCCTCGCCGACCACATCGACGACGGTTCCTCGATGTCGTACCTGTTGGCGTACCTGATGACCCGCTGACCGGGCGACGCGCACAACCTTTCGGGTGCCCGCACAACCCCTGCGACCGGGTTGGCGAGCCGTAAGGGTTGTGCGAGTGGGGAAGAGCGGCCTGTACGGTGACGCACGTGACGAGCACTCGTACAGGCGTGATCGCCTATCAGGGTGAGCCGGGCGCGAACTCGGACGCGGCCTGTCGGGAGAAGTTCCCCGAGATGACGCCGCTGCCGTGCCCGACGTTCGAGGACGCGTTCGAGGCGGTGACGTCAGGCGCGGCCGAGCTGGCGATGATCCCTGTCGAGAACAACATCGCGGGCCGCGTCGCCGACATCCACCGGCTGCTGCCGGACTCCGGCCTGTACATCATCGACGAGCACTTCCTGGGGATCCACTTCCACCTGGCCGCGGTACCGGGGGCGAGGCTGGACGACATCCGTATCGTCCGCAGCCACATCCACGCGCTCGCACAGTGCCGACACGCGATCCGCGAGCACGGGTGGACGCCGCAGATCGCCGAGGACACCGCGGGCTCGGCGCGGGAGGTGGCCGACCGCGGTGACCGTACGGTCGCGTCGTTGTGCCCGCCGCGAGCCGCATCGCTCTATGGCCTGGAGGTGCTCGCGAAGAACGTCGAGGACGAGCACCACAACACGACGCGCTTCGTGGTCCTGTCGCCGGAGCCGGCGACCTACGAGCTGGGCTCGGGCCCCATGATCACAAGCTTCGTGTTCCAGGTACGGAACGTGCCCGCGGCCCTCTACAAGGCGCTCGGCGGTTTCGCCACCAACGGCGTGAACATGACCAAGCTGGAGAGCTATCAGCTGGGCGGCGGCTTCTTCGCGACCCGCTTCTACGCAGACGTCGAAGGCCACCCCGACGACCCGGCTCTGTCCGTCGCCCTCGAGGAGCTCGCCTTCTTCTGCGTCCACCTCCGCATCATCGGCACCTACCCCGCCAGCGGCTTCCGCACCCAGATCGCCGAAGCCGTGGACAACCGCGTGCTCCGCCCGAACGTGCCGGGTATTGAGGCCTAGCCGTCGGCCTGACGACGCTGCCTAGCTCAGCCGCACTTCACGCCCGTGGCGTGCACGGGGCAGTAGCCGTTCGGGTTCGCGTCGAGGTACTGCTGGTGATAGCCCTCGGCGAAGAAGAACTCGCCGGCCGGCGTGATCTCGGTGGTGATGGGGCCGAAGCCGGCCGCCGTGAGCGAGATCTGCATCTTGTCGTGCGCCGCGATGGCGGCGAACTGCTGTGCGTCGGCGGTGGTGTAGATCGCCGAGCGGTACTGCATGCCGATGTCGTTGCCCTGCCGCATGCCCTGGGTCGGGTCGTGGTTCTCGAAGAAGACCGTCAGGAGGTCGTCGTACGAGACCTTCGCCGGGTCGTACACGACCTTGACCGTTTCCGCATGGCCCGTCCCGCCCGTACAGACCTGCTCGTACGTCGGGTTGGGCACGGTCCCGCCCGCGTAGCCCACGGCCGTCACGTACACGCCTGGCAGCTGCCAGAACAGCTTCTCCGCGCCCCAGAAGCAGCCGAGCGCGAAGTACGCGACCTCGTCGCCCTCAGGGACGGCGTTCAGCGGCGTACCGAGCACCCGGTGCAGCCTCGCGATGTCCACCACCGGCTGAGCATCAGTGTCGCCCAGCAGCTTGCCCTTGTCGAACCACATATCGACCCACCCCGTCCTCACAGTCCTGTACCAACTTTGCCACGCGGCCGTTAAGGCAGGCGGGATCAGCGGAGAAGTTCTCCATCGCGGGAGGTCATGGCGCGGTCGGCCTCGTCGTACACGAGCCCGCGTGCGAGATCGGCGTCCATGTGGATCACCGCGTGCTGGTGCAGCAGACCCGTGGTGTGGAACGTGACGTTCGCGAGCCCGAGCAGCCGCTCGACCGGTCCCTGGTACGCGGCCACCGACTGCAACCGTGCGTGGGGAACGATCGACTGGTGCTGGGTCAGCCAGCCGCGACGCGTCACGACGACGTTCTCATCGAGGCCGAAGGAGTTCCACGAGTACGCGAGGGGGTCGAGCAGCTTCGCAACGCGCGGCGAGTGTACGTACCGGATCGCATCGAGCGCGAGCCCGGGCCAGACGGCGGCCAGTGCGGCGTCGACCTGCTTCTTGGTCCCGATGGGAAGGAGCATCGTCGACACCTTCGAGGTCGACTCGTTCCTCGTGGCCTCACCGAGTCCCAGCACCTCCAGGTCGACCCGGTAGCGCCGCAGCGGCCTCCAGAACAGCGGCTGCGACAGCCGGATCGACTGGATCCGGCGCACCGGCACCGTCTGGCTCGTGAGGTTCGTGAGACCTCGTGTGATCCGCAGCCCCGCCTGGGTCTCGGCAAGCGTGAAGTTGAACTGCGCCATCACCCTGCGGGCGAAGTACTGGCCGATGGACAGCAGCAGCGGAACACCGCCTGCCAGGGCAACGACCGGCATGGCCGCGGCCGCAGCGTGGCCGAGGTACGTGGCCACGACCCAGACAGCAGCCACCGGCACGGTGAACCCGAGGATCAGCGAGAGCAGGTCGTGGGACACGAGCGCGCCGAGCAGCAGCTCATGTGGTGGGACGGTGACGATGACACGGTCTGCATGGCCGACATCGGCGAAGAGCGGGTCGCTCGTCTGGGCCCTCGCCGCGTCCACGCTGACCTCCGTGCCGTGCGCGCGGAGCATGAGGAAGTCGCGGAGCTCGTACGCCCGACGCCGTGACAGGTAGCGGAGCTTCGTCGAGTCGTGCGCTCCGGCATCGATCCGGATCTCGGCGAGGCCGAGCAGGCGGGCGGCGAGCGGCTGCATGACGTCGACGGACTGCAGCCTGGAGTACGAGATCCGGCGCGATCGCCGCGAGATCCAGCCCGACTCGACGCGGAGCTCCTTCTCGTCGGCGATGAAGCGGGTGAACCGCCAGGAGATGAAGCCCGCGATCAGGCCCAGTGCGGCGACGCCGCCGATCACGGCCACGAAGACCCACCATGGAATGCTCTCGGTACCGTCGCCGCGGCCCTGCAGCCGCTCCTGCAGCATCGCCCACGCGACCGCGACCACAGCGAACCAGCCCCGGACGAGCGGCGTCAGGGGGTGCGCACGCTCCACGACCTTGCGCACCGTCGGCTGGGGCTCGGGCTGGGTTCCGGGCCGGGGCTGGGGTGCCCAGGCCTGCGGCTCCGGATACGGCGTGGGAGTCCCTGCCGGCGTCGCCGGGTACGGCACGGGCGGCTGCGGTGCCGGGTAGGTGGGCGGCTGCTGGCCGTACGGGACCGTCACAGGCCGGATCCCAGGGTGTCGCCGACCTCGATGAGCCGGTCACGGAGTCGTTCGGCCTCCGCCTCGGGAAGACCCGGGATCGAGGCGTTGGAGTGGGCCGACGCGGTCACGAGCGTGACCGTCGCCAGACCGAGCAACCGGTCCAAGGGGCCGGCGTCGACCTTGGCGATCTGCAACCGCCCGTACGGGACGATCGTGAGGTTCTTGTACCAGAGACCCCTCGTGATGCAGAGGTCCTCGCTGCGCTCCGCGTACGACCAGGAGCGGGCGTAGCGGCCTGCCCGGTAGACGCGCCAGACGAACCACACGATGCCGACTCCTGCGGGGAACCACTGCACCTGGACGGCCCACGGGGTGAATGCGGGCACCCCGCTCAGCACGCCGCCGCTGGGCTCGAAGACCCACGCCCAGATCAGGCTGACCGGCACCCAGAACAGCGCGTTGGCGATGATCGCGCCCAGGACCCGTACGACGACGTACTTGGGGGAGATCTTGACCCAGAGGTCTGCGGGGGGTGAGAAGAGGCCAGGCACACCTCTACTCTACGGCCGAGCCCGCGCACCTCCCGCAGGGCATCCGTCCGCCCGGGGACCGGCACGGGAATGCCCGACGCCGACCCCAATAGACTCCGCACATGGACTCTGAGCTCGTGCTCGTCATCGACTTCGGCGCGCAGTACGCGCAGCTCATCGCGCGGCGCGTCCGCGAGGCGAACGTCTACTCCGAGATCGTTCCGCACACCGCGTCGGTGGCCGACATCGTCGCCCGCAAGCCGGCGGCGATCGTGCTGTCGGGAGGACCTCAGTCGGTGTACGCGGAGGGGGCGCCCCAGGTCGACCCCGCCCTGTTCGACGCAGGCATCCCGGTCTTCGGCATCTGCTACGGCTTCCAGGCGATGGCTCGGGCGCTCGGTGGCGACGTCGCGAAGACCGGTCTGTCCGAGTTCGGCCGTACGGTCATCACCGTCGACGAGCCTGGACACCTCCTCGCCGACGTACCGGTCTGCTTCAACGCGTGGATGAGCCACGGCGACTCTGTCCATGCCGCTCCCGCCGGGTTCACGGCGCTCGCCGCGACCGAGGGCGCTACCGTCGCGGCGTTCGAGGACACCGAGCGCAGGCTCGCGGGCGTGCAGTGGCACCCGGAGGTGCTGCACTCCGAGTACGGCCAGAAGGTGCTGTCCACCTTCCTCCACCACATCGCCGGCATCGGCTCGGGCTGGAAGACCGCGGCGATCGCAGAGGAGGCCATCGCACGCGTCCGTGAGCAGGTCGGCGACAAGCGGGTTCTGTGCGGCCTGTCGGGCGGTGTCGACTCGGCTGTCGCCGCCGCGATCGTGCAGCGCGCGATCGGCGACCAGCTCACCTGCGTCTTCGTCGACCACGGTCTCCTGCGCAAGGGCGAGGCAGAGGCGGTCGAACGCGACTTCGTCGCTGCCACCGGGGCCAAACTCGTCGTCGCCGACGCGAAGGACCAGTTCCTCGGCCACCTGGCCGGTGTCACCGATCCCGAGACCAAGCGCAAGATCATCGGCCGCGAGTTCATCCGCGTCTTCGAGGAGCAGGCCCGCGCGCTCGACAGCGAGGCGGACATCGAGTTCCTCGTGCAGGGGACCCTGTACCCGGACGTCGTCGAGTCCGGAGGCGGAGAGGGAGCCGCGACGATCAAGTCGCACCACAACGTCGGCGGCCTACCTGACGACCTGGCGTTCACCCTGATCGAGCCGCTCCGTACGTTGTTCAAGGACGAGGTGCGACAGGTGGGCCTCGAGCTCGGCCTCCCCGAGGCGATGATCTGGCGTCACCCGTTCCCGGGGCCCGGCCTGGGCATCCGCATCATCGGCGAGGTCACGCGGGAACGGCTCGACATCCTCCGAGAGGCCGATGCGATCGCGCGGGAGGAGCTGACGAAGGCCGGCCTCGACCGCGACATCTGGCAGTTCCCCGTGGTGCTGCTCGGCGACGTACGGTCCGTGGGCGTCCAGGGTGACGGCCGCACGTACGGCCACCCTGTCGTGCTGCGCCCCGTGACGAGCGAGGACGCGATGACGGCCGACTGGGGACGGCTCCCCTACGACGTCCTCGAGCGCATCTCCACCCGCATCACCAACGAGGTCCGTGAGATCAACCGCGTCGTCGTCGACATCACGAGCAAGCCCCCGGGCACGATCGAGTGGGAGTGATCGGCGCTCAGTAGCGGCGCTCACCCGACACATAGGTCGCCAGGACATTCACGCCCAGCAACCGCCGTGCTGCTGCCGCGGAGTCTCCACGCGGCTCGAGCGGGTTGCTGTCGAGAAGGAGGACGTCTGCGGGCTGACCAACAGCGACCCGAGTCCGCACGGACGCGCGGAACCCCTCTGTCGCCGTGATCCGCTCGTCCGGATGCCATGAGTCGAGGTCAGGGGTGTTGCGGTGGACGGCCGCAGCCATCGCGCGCCACGGGTCCAGCGGGGCAACCGGGGCGTCCGAGCCGAGCCGCAGCGTCACACCCGCGTCGAGCAGCGAGCGGAACGGGAAGGCGTCGTCGCAGCGCCCGGGCCACAACGCATCCATCGCCCGCCAGTCGTCGACGAGGTGCCACGGCTGGACACTGAGGGGAAGGCCGAGCCGGAGTATCCTCGGGATCTCCGTACGCTCGATGAGCTGTGCGTGCTCGATGGTCCCTGGGGCACCGGACGCCTCGTACGCATCGAGCACCTGGCTCAGACAGGCGTCGCCGATCGCGTGGGTGGCGACGGTCAGGCCGTGCCCACGGGCTCGGGACTGCAGCGACACGAGGTCATCCAGCGAGTACGCGAAGTGGCCATGCACGTCTCCGTGCGTGTCACGCACGCCCGCGGTCAGGCTGGACAAGGACCCGTCCGCGATGATCTTGAGCGACCCCATGCGGAGCAAGCCATCGCCGCCCGGTACCTCGTCCCCGGTGCGCAGGCCGGCGTCGATCACCTCGTCGAGGGTGCTCGGGAAGACGCCGATCTGCACCCGGGGCAGCGCCACCCCCCGCGCGGCGAGCGCCTGCCAGGGACCTAGGTGGTCGTCCATGACCATGTCGACGAGGCCGACCACGCCGACGGCGAACAGCTCACGGATCCGGCGCAGCCGCGCCTCGGCGAGGGCGCGAGGGTCGTCGGTGACGCGCGGCATGAGCGCGAACCAGTCGCCCTCCGTACAGACGCCAGAGAACGACACCCCGTACCTGTGTTGCGCGGCGCTGTTGAGCCAACCGCTGTGCGCGTCGCCGGCCATGAGCACGACCGGGTGCGCGCCGCTCACAGCGTCGAGCTCGGCTGTGTCCGGCTGGCGCGACCAGGACGAAATCCGGTGGCCGAACCCGACGACGAGAGAGTCGTCTGGGCCGTCGAGCGAGGCGATGTGATCGGCTACCCGGCGGCAAGCCTCCGCGGGGTGGCTGGTACCGGAGGTGTCGACTCGCAGCGCCGTCTGGGCCCACTGCTCGAAATGCGTGTGCTCGTCCCACAGGCCGGGGGCGACCCACCGTCCGTCGCACTCCTCGACGACGGCACCGCTCGGATCGAGGCCGATGCCGATCGCGGCGACCCGGCCCTCTGCCAGCATCACGTCAACCGGCTCGTCCGGTTCGCCGTCCAGGGGCACACGTCGTACGGACCGCAGCAGTGTCGCCGTCATCTCAGACCTCCGCGGCGAGTCTAGGGGTGACATGCCAGTGCCCCCGGCACGGGTCCGGGGGCACTGAGCGAGTGGGTCAGCGCAGGTCTTCGGGGTTGTGGACCTTGTTGTTGTTGTACGACTCCTTGGCCTTCTTCGCGCCGCCCGTGAGGGCGTCGAGGCCGGTCTTGCCTGAGTTCTCCTCGGGCAGGATCAGCCACCCGAGCACGTACAGGAACGGGCCGATGCCCGTGAAGACGACGACGAGGGCGGTGATGATCCGGACGATGCTCGCGTCAACGCCGAGATACTTGGCGATGCCGCCGGCGACGCCGGCGACGAGGCGGTCCGAAGACCGAGTCAGCTGCTGTGCCATGAGGTTTCCTTTCGGTGATGATCAGTTGCGGGCGGCGAGAAGGCCGATGATGCCGACCCCTACGAGTGCCGCAGGAACGGCGATCTTGACGATGAGAGCGGTGGGTGTAGCGAGGAACGTAGTCCACAGTAGAGCGAGCCCGACGAGCAGGGCAGTGAGACCCACAACAAGTGACAGCACATCGACGGGCCGATGCTTCATTCGATCACATCCAGGTTGCCGAACCTGACGGTGATGGACAGCGTCAGCGTGGGCTGGGACGGGTCGATCATCCGCTCGTACATGCCAATCTGAGAGTTCGACCCGTCGGGCATCGAGACGTCGCCGTACGAGTCGTTCCAGATCACGACGTAGTTGCCCGCCGGAGGCATGATCACCCGGGCGTTGCCACTGTCCACCCGGATGGTGACGGTCTTCGTCTCGTCTATCTGTGCCTGTGACAGGTCGAGCTCGTAGTCGCCGGAGAAGGATATCCGGGAGGGCAGGTCGCTCGCGCTCAAGTAGCCCGCGCTCATCGAGCCGGAGTTGCTGATGGCCCCAGCGACGAGGACCAGCGTGATCGCTATCGCGATGAACCCGCTCGGGCGACCCACGAAGGCCCCGATGGTGAGCGAGATCCCCACACCGACGAGCCCGACGGCCAGGTAGGTCACGGGAGGAACCAGCACGAACGCGCCGAGCAGCGACATCATCGCGAACAGCGCAGCGATCGCCAGTCCTGAGACCAGGGCGATCATGCGCGAGCGCCGTACGGGAGCGGAGGCGGCGGGTCGCTCGTACAGGCCGATCGGATCGGGGACCGCATAGAAGGCGGCGCACTCCTGGGGAGTCAGAGGCTGGCCGACCCGGTTCGTGGGACGCCACGGACCGGCAGGCGTCGTGATGATCAGCTCACCGACGGGCGGGGCCAGCAGGGGCCACTGCGCTCCCACTGGAGCAACGGGGGTCGTGGGGTAGCTCTGCGGTGCCGCGAGGGGTGGAGCGGGAGCTGGAGAGCCCTTCGTCCCGGGCCGCAGCTGCGACGCGTACAGGATCCCCAGCACCACTACCGTCGGGAGCAGGCTCGCGTTGAACGCCACCCCGACGAGCACAAGGACCACGAGGGCGGCACCGGCGACGACGACTGTCCAGGTGCGACTCCGGACACGGGCCACCTTGGGGAACGCACGCACCAGCGTCGGCTTGCTGGCACCGCGGGGGAGAAGGAGCCACGCTGCTCCGTACAGGACGAGCCCCACGCCCGAGCTCAGGGCGATGATGACGGCAGCGAGCCGTACGAGCAGGGGATCGATGCGATAGTGCTGGGCGATCCCTCCGCACACCCCGGCAACGACAGAGTCGCTGTCGCTGCGCTGGAGGAGCTCGGTAGTCGTCACATCCCCATCTTGCCAAGCCGTCCACAGCCTCCACATAGGGGAGCACCCCTGCTCCCCCCCGGGGTTGGTGAGCGGGCTGGGCAGGAAGGGCCCGAACGTGTGAGGCTTTTCCCTGATGCCTGATCGTGAAGCGCCACGTCTCGGCCCGGACACGTCCGCGCCGAGACCTTCGCTCGCCGAAATCGCGGCACAGCTCGACGAGCAGGCATCGGCGGGCGCCCCCGCGCCGACGCCTGCCGAGACGGCGAAGCCGCTCAAGGCCACGAGAGTCGCATCGGGTGCCTGGCTCGGAGGGGTCTGTACGGGACTGGCCGCGCACCTCGGCTGGCCCGTCCTGCTGATCCGCGCGATCGTCGTGACACTCGCCGGCGTACAGCTCGTCGGTGCGGTCCTGTACGCGGTGCTGTGGCTCGTGATGCCGATCGACCACAGCCCGGCGGCGCCGGGCATCGACGCAGCGACCCGCACCGGGATGCGTACCGAGACGTCGACCCGCTCGGCTGACATCGGCGAACGGCTCGCGCTGCTGCTGCTCGGGGTCGGGGTAGCACTCCTCGTCCCCTTCCTCGTACCGAGCTGGCGGGTCGTCCCGTTCTGGCCCATGCTGCTGTTCGCCATCGGGGTCGCGCTCGTCTGGACGCAGGCCGACAGCCTCAAGCCCCGGATCGGGCGTCGCCGCCGCATGCGTGCTGTCCTGCAGGCGCTCCTGGGCATCGCACTGATCGCGGGCGGGATCGTTCTCACCATCTCGCGCGCCTTCGGGATCGGGGCGCTCAGGACGCCGCAGTGGACCGCCGTCATCCTGTTCGTGGTGCTGCTGGCCGTCGCAGCGCCATGGGCGTTCCGGACCCGCACTGCCCTGTCAGCCGCCCGCGAGCAGGAGATGCTCGCCAACGCGAGGGCCGACGTCGCCTCGCATCTCCACGACTCCGTGCTCCAGACCCTCGCGCTCATCCAGCGACAGGCGGACGATCCGAAGGCTGTCGCGGCACTGGCCCGCAAGCAGGAGCGCGAGCTGAGGCAATGGCTGTACGGGGAGGCGCACGAGGCCGAGACGCTCAAGACGGCGCTCGAGGCTGCCGCCGCCGAGGTCGAGGACGATGCCGGAGTGACCGTCGACCTCGTTGTCGTGGGCGACCACGAGGTGGACGTACGGATGGACGCGCTCGTCCGGGCGAGCCGCGAGGCGATGCTCAACGCCGCGAAACACTCGGGGGCGGACCGTGTGGACGTGTACGCGGAGATCCTCGACGACGTCGCCGAGGTGTACGTTCGCGACCGGGGCCGGGGCTTCGAGACCGGTGCTGTGTCCGATGACAGGATGGGCATACGCGGCTCCATCGTCGACCGCATGGCCCGGCACGACGGTACGGCGAGGATCCGATCCTTCCCGGGTGAAGGCACCGAGGTCTGGCTTCGAATGGAACTGGAGTGAGCATGACCGAGAGCACCGCACAGCGTCCATCCCGTCAGCGCGTCGTGATCGTCGACGACCACGCGATGTTCCGCGCCGGCGTGAAGCACGAGATCGGCCCGCTCGTCAGCGTGGTGGGCGAGGGATCCGACGTCGAGTCGGCGGTGACGATCGTACTGGCGACCACGCCTGACGTCGTACTGCTCGATGTGCACCTCCCGGGTGGGGGCGGGATCGAGGTCATCAAGCAGGTCCACGAGAAGGACCCCGACATCAAGTTCCTCGCGGTGTCGGTGTCGGATGCCGCCGAGGACGTCATCGGGGTGATCCGCGCCGGGGCACGTGGGTACGTGACGAAGTCGATCAACGGCCTCGAGCTCGTCGACGCGATCCGACGGATCGCCGACGGCGACGCCGTCTTCTCGCCGCGGCTTGCAGGCTTCGTCCTCGACGCGTTCTCCGGCTCCATCGACATCGCTGCGGTCGACGAGGACCTCGATCGGCTGAGCCAGCGCGAGCGCGAGGTGCTCCGGCTCATCGCCCGCGGCTACGCCTACAAGGAGATCGCCCGCGAGCTGTTCATCTCGATCAAGACCGTCGAGACCCACGTCTCCAGCGTCCTCCGTAAGCTCCAGCTCTCCAACCGTCACCAGCTGACCCGCTGGGCGACCGACCGGCGCTTGGTCTGAGTAGTACGACACACCGCCGCCCGGTTCAGCCGGACGGCGGTGTGAGCAACGCTGCTGTGTGGTTCTAGCTCTTGCGGCCCTTGGTGACCAAGCCCCAGATGAGAAGCACGATCACGCTGCCGCCGATGGCGAGCAACCAGGTACGGATCTCGAAGAACGAGCCGAGCGTCACGCTGAAGAGCGCGCTACCGAGGAAGCCTCCCAAGAGCGCCCCGACGATGCCGAGGAGAAGGGTGGCGAGCCAGCCGCCCTTTTGCCGTCCAGGCAGGACCGCCTTCGCAATGGCGCCAGCGATCAAGCCCAACACAATCCAACCGAGTATTCCCATATCTCGACTGTACTCAGCGGGGGGAGCAGGCGACGCCGGTCATGGGTTGAGGGGCATCGCCTCCTGGTCTCCAGGCGCCGTGCTCGCCGGCTCGCCATGGGTGGTCACCCACATGCGGGCCGTGACGACGACGCCCAGTCCCAGCAACGCACTGGTGAGGAGGAAGGGCCAGGCCCGGTCCATGGCGGAGAGCCAGCCGGAGATCCATCCGAAGGGGGCGGTGACGAGCATCACGCACGTCCGCTGGATGGCCATCACCCGGGACCGTTCGTCCCGGTCCACGTGAAGGGCCACCAACGACTCGGTGAGCATGTACAGGATGCCGGCCCCGAACGCGTCCAGGAGAAGGCAGATCGCCAGCAACCCATAGGTGGACGCTCGAGCACCACTTGCCGATCCTGGGATGAGGACCAGCAGCAGCTGTCCGCCCAGGTAGCTCACGAATCCCCACAGGGTCGCGCGTTTCAGGTGCTTCGCGTGGGTGAGGTAGGGAATCACCGTGAAGAAGAACACCACCGACAGGAGCGAGCGGACCATCGGGAAGAACGGCAGCAGGGGGTCGGGGACGCCGAGGCGCTGGCTGATCGCCAGCTGCCAGAAGGTGGCGTTCACCAGCGCCACCGCTCCGACGATCGCGGAGATGGTGAGGGAGAAGATGGTCCCCTTGGACCGGAGGACGAGGCTCACGACACCGCGGTACTCCGCCAGCAGCCGCCACATGCTCACCCCGCGGGTCTGGTCCTGCCGCAGCCGTCCTGTCTTCGTCTCTGTCGTCGCCTTCCACAGGATGACGATCTTGACGGCCATGATGAAGCCCGCGTTGAGGTAGAGGATCCTGACGGCCGACACGAGGCCGAGACTCGACACCAGGAGGGCCGCGATCGGGGCGAACAGCGCAGAGAACTCGGCCGCCACCTTGATGAGCGAGTACACCTTGGTGAGCTCGCTGCGGTCGACGTCCTCCACCAGCAGGCAGTCCCATGAGTTCTGCGTCACCTGCCAGGCGCCGTTGACCACCGACGCGATGAGGAACGCCCAGAAGTTCTGCGCGAAGGCCCAGATCGCGCAGGGGATCACCCACGCGACGACATCGAAAGCGGCCGTGGTGAGGCGCCGCCCGAGCTTGTCGGTGATCACGCCGCCGAGCAGGCCGAACACCATTTGAGACAGCATCGCGATCGTTGCCAGGAGGCCGATCTGGACGTCCTTCACGCCGAGGGCGAGCATGAAGACCGATGCGTACGGGAGGACGAGCATCATCGACAGGCCCCACATGGGCTCGGTGTAGACACAGGCCCGGCCGTTGCCCCTCAACCCCACCAGACTCGTCAGCAGAGGGTTGCGGCTGCGCGTCACGGGATCAGTACATCACTCAGAACAGCGAGCGGAACGGAGCGATGACCTTCTCCGAGAGACGGGCCGCCACCGACCGCGTACGCCATTCATGTTCACGGAGCTCGACGCAGTTCTGGAGGTCGTTGGCGAACACCTGCTCGAGGGTCAGCGCGACGTCGTCGGAGAAGATCTCCACGTTGATCTCGTAGTTGCCGGCGAGACTGAGGCGGTCCAGGTTGGCGGTCCCGACGGTCGACCAGACGCTGTCGATCGTCGCGGTCTTCGAGTGGATCATGGCGTTCTGGTACAGGTACAGCTTCACGCCCCCGGCGAGCAGCTCGTCGTAGGAGCCGCGGCTCATCCAGTCCGCGATGGCATGGTTCGACTCGCCGGGAACGATGATCGAGACCTCCACGCCGCGCCCGGCCGCATTGAGCAGCGACCGTGTGAGGTCGGGGTCCGGGATGAAGTACGCGTGCGTCAGCAAGATCCTGCTCGTGGCCCGGTCGATCGCCTCCAGGTACATGTTGCGGATCGGGTAGACCATGAAGCGCGGCAGGTTCCTGTGGATGCTCACGCGCGACTCCCACACCCGTGTCGGTACCGGCAGGCGCGGGCGGGACCCACCGGGCCCGGAGTTCCAGTGGTCGACGAAGGCGAAGTCGAGCTCGGCGACGACCGGACCGCGCAGCCGGACGTGCGTGTCGCGCCAGTGCCGTTCGTACAACGCCCCGATGTTGTAGCCGCCCACGAAGCCCGTGGTGTGGTCGACGACCAGGATCTTGCGGTGGTCGCGGCCGGAGTTGCGGGGGTCGAGCATGTGTAGGCCACCGCCGCCGAACATCGGGTGCCGCCGCACCACGATGGACGGCGGGAACTGGAAGAAGGGGGGACGTACGACGAGGTTCGCGAACGTGTCGTATGTGATGTACACCTTGACCCCACGCTCCGCGGCGGCGATCAGTGCGTCCTTGAACGTCTGCCCGACCTCGTCACCCTTCCAGATGAACGTCTCGAAGTAGACGACCTCCTTCGCCTCGGAGATCGCCGTCAGCATGTCCTCGTACAGGTCCTTGCCGTACGTGTAGACGGTGATCTCGGCGCCGGCAGCGTCCGTATCGACGGGCGGCAGCACGGGGAACGTGGTGGCTGGGCGGTGCTTCCGGCCGCTGTACCGGGCGGCATAGATGCCGCTGACCACCGCGGCCTCGACCCCGAACGCGAGGGTTGCGGCCGCGACGGCGAGCCTCGCCAGCCGTCCCCGTTCACCCATGTCTGCCAGCGTAGTGGCGGCTGAGCCTCGGCCCGCCTTGTCGTTCCGTACGGAGTGCTGGGGCGTCGGAGGGCGCCAGTAGAGTGCGAGGCGCGATGACCGATTCACTGTTCCCCGACCTGTTCAGCTTCGACGAGGCGCCTGCGGCTCCCGCACCGGAGCCGGCAGTCGTACCCGTCGCGGTCGTGCCTGTTCACGAGCCCCAGCGCAAGCCGCATCGCAAGGTCGATCTGCTCAAGGGGCTCAACCCGCCGCAGCGCGAGGCCGTGCTGCACGCGGGGTCACCGGTCCTCGTCGTCGCCGGCGCCGGGTCGGGCAAGACGCGGGTGCTCACGCGGCGGATCGCCCATCTCGTCTCGGAGCGAGCCGTACATCCCGGAGCCATCCTCGCCATCACGTTCACGAACAAGGCGGCCGCCGAGATGCGGTCCCGGGTCGGGGAGCTCGTCGGCGGGCGCGCCAAGCTGATGTGGGTGTCGACGTTCCACTCGGCGTGCGTACGGATCCTGCGCCAGGAGATCAACAACTTCGGGCTCAAGCGCACGTTCTCGATCTACGACGACACGGACTCGAAGCGGCTCATGACGATGGTCGCCAACGAGCTGAACATCGACCCCAAACGCTTCCCGCCGCGTGCGCTGCTCAACTGGGTCTCGGACCAGAAGAACGACCTCGTCGACTACGAGACCGCCATCAAGAACGCAGCCGGACCTGTCCAGGAGGTGTACGCGCAGGCGTACGCCACCTACCAGAGACGCCTGGCCTCCGCGCAGGCGCTGGACTTCGACGACCTCATCATGACGACCGTGAACCTGTTCCAGGCCTTCCCCCACATCCGCGAGGACTACCGGAGGCGGTTCCGGCACGTGCTCGTCGACGAGTACCAGGACACCAACCACGCGCAGTACGTGCTCGTGCGTGAGCTGTGCGGACCGATCGCCGACACGGGTGAGGGCAAGAACGTCGAGCCCGCCGAGCTGATGGTCGTCGGCGACTCGGACCAGTCCATCTACGCGTTCCGCGGAGCGACGATCCGCAACATCCTGGACTTCGAGAAGGACTTCCCGGGCGCCCGCACGATCCTGCTGGAGCAGAACTACCGCTCGACGGGGAACGTGCTCAGCGCCGCGAACGCGGTCATCGCCCGCAACCCGAACCGGCCCGTGAAGCGGCTCTGGTCCGAGGCCGGGGACGGGCCGATGCTCGTCGGCTACGTGGCCGACACCGACCAGGCCGAGGCGCAGTTCGTCGCCTCGGAGATCGACAGGCTCGCCGACGCAGGCACGTCGACGTACGGCGACACGGCCGTCTTCTACCGGACGAACGCGCAGTCCCGATCGTTCGAGGAGGTCTTCATCCGCGTCGGTCTTCCGTACCGGGTGGTCGGCGGCGTCCGCTTCTACGAGCGCAAGGAGATCCGCGACGCGATCGGCTATCTGCGCGCGATCGCGAACCAGGCCGACGACGTCTCCGTACGGCGCATCCTCAACGAGCCCAAGCGCGGCATCGGTGACACGTCGGAGGCGGCGGTCGAGGAGTTCGCGATCTCGAAGAGGATCCCGTTCGGAGAGGCGCTCGACCGGGCGCAGGAGATCAACGGGCTGCAGACGCGTGCGGTGACCCAGCTCACCGCCTTCTCGACGATGATGGCCCGCCACCGCGACCTCGTGGACAAGGGGGCCCCTGCCGACGAGGTGCTGAAGAGCATCCTGTTCGACTCGGGGATGATCGACGCGCTCACCGCCTCGACGGATCCGCAGGACGCGACCCGGATCGAGAACCTGAACGAGTTCGTGAACGTCGCTGCGGAGTTCGTGGCGTCCGCGAACGCCGTGGACGTGACGGTGGGGGAGGAGCAGGGCGAGGAGCTCGTGGGCGCTCCCGAGCCGGACGACTCCCTGCCGGCCTTCCTCGAGCGGATCGCGCTGGTCGCCGACTCCGACCAGATCCCCGACGAGGGCACAGGCGTCGTCACGCTGATGACCCTGCACACGGCGAAGGGTCTCGAGTTCGACACCGTGTTCCTCACCGGCATGGAGGACGGCGTGTTCCCCCACGAACGGGCCATGAACGACCCCAGCGAGCTGGAGGAGGAGCGGCGCCTCGCGTACGTGGGGATCACGCGCTCGCGGCGCAACCTCTACCTCACCCGTTCACTTGTCCGGGTCGCCTTCGGCAGCCCCAAGTCGAACCCCCCCAGCCGTTTCCTCGACGAGGTCCCCGCGCATCTGTTCGACTGGCGCCGGGTCGGACCGAGCCTCGGCGGCTACCACGCGCAGCCTTCGCGGGTCGAGAGCCGCTACGGACAGGGGAGTGGCGGTGTCGCGCGCGGCGGGGTCCAGGTCGGTTTCAACCGCTCTTCCGCGCCACGTACGATCCCGTCGCTTGCTCCGGGCGACAAGGTGCTGCACACGTCGTTCGGGCTCGGCACCGTACTGACGGTCTCGGGTGCCGGCGACAGCTCCAAGGCGGACGTCGACTTCGGGTCGTTCGGCGTCAAGCGGCTCGCGCTCAAGGTCGCCCCTCTCGAGAAGATCTAGGGACGCGCACAACGTTTCGGGCTCGCGCACAACCGGTGTGACCACATTTCATGACCACAAAGGTTGTGCGCGTCGGGGAGTCAGGCCAGCACCCGTACCGGCAGCTCCGTCTCGATCGCGCCGTCCGGACCGCGCTCGACGCGGTACGCGGGGTGGTCCGCACCTTCGGAGACCGCATCGACGAGTCGGCCGTCACGGAACACGAGTGCGGCGTGCTGGTCGACGGCGTAGCCGTCCGGAAGGGCACCGGACGCGACCCAGCCGAGGTACTTCTCGCGCCTGTCCCCCTCTTCGAGGTAGTGCGGGCACGCGCTCCCAGGCAAGAAGCCGAGGCCGTCAGGGAGGGGGCTGAGCGGTCGTCCGTACGAGTCGGTGGACGACGCCTCGAACCAGCAGTTCATTCCGGCGCTGATACCCGCCAGGATCGTGCCGTTCGCGGCCGCCGTGCGCAGGATGTCGGGCAGCCCGTGGAGACGCCGGACGGCGAGCAGGTTCGCGGTGGACCCGCCACCCACGTACACGACGTCCTGGGTGAGCAGCATCGCCGGGTCGCTGTAGCCCCAAGGGTCGTGGCAGAACAGCGACAGGACCGAGGTTTGGGCCCGGTCACTGAAGGCGGCCTCGAAGCGCTCGATGTACGGGTCGGCGTCGCCGCTCGCGGTCGGCACGAAACATACCGACGGATCGTCCTTGCCGGTCATCGTCAGGAGATGGGCGTCGATGGCGGACGCGGCGTCGAGAGTCGAGAAGCCGCCGCCACCGAGGGCGAGAACCCTGCCGATCATGGGAGGGGGACTAACTGCGACGCCGGGTGCGACCCCGACGGTTTCCACCTGTCAGATGGTGACGCCGTGGCTGAGCATGAACGGGAGCGGGTTGGCTGCGGTGTACGGGTCGCCCACGGTCGCGTTCGGCGGGTAGTACTCGAAGTGGAGGTGGTAGCCGAAGGCGCGGCCGGTCATGCCGACGTAGCCGATGAGCTGGCCTGCCGTGACGATGGTGCCCGGCTGGACGACCTTGCTCGACATGTGCGCGTAGAGGGTGCGGCTCCCGTCGGCGTGCATGATCACGACGTGGGTGCCGGCCCAGCTGCCGCCGTCGGAGGCCACCACGACACCGGAACCCGCCGCGCGGATCCGCGTGCCGTACGCGGCGTCGAGATCGACGCCGGTGTGGTAGCGGGACCAGACGCCGTACTCACCGAAGACCGCGCCACGCGTGTACGAGCCGGCTGCGATCGGCGAGACCCATGGGGCCGAGGCGTCGATGGTGGCGAGTGCCGCGAGGATCGCGGGATCGATGACCGCCGGCTGCCTGTTGGAGGAGGAGAGGAGGGTGCCGAGCCGCTTCTCGGCCGCAGCCTTGGCAGCCGCGTCGGCGAGGCGCTGGGCTTCGGTCGAGATCGCGGTGTTCGTGGAGCTCAAGGCTGTTTCACGCTGATCAACGGCTGCAGTCTGAGCGGCTTCTGCCACCAGGGCTGCCGTGTCGGAGAGGGCAACGCCGCGTGCCGACTCCTGCTGGGCGGCGACCGCGTTGGTGAGCTCCGACCGTACGGCGCTACGACTCAGGTCGGCGTCGGTGCCGGACGTGCCGGCGACCACCACGGTCGTGGTGTCCGTCTGGTCGGTGGTGGTACCCGGCGTGGCGCGGGTCACGTCGGAGGAGCCCGAGATCGCGGCCCCGTCGGTGGTGACTGCGGTGGAGTACGGGGCGGAGGCTGCGCTGACGGCACCCACGACGAAGAGTCCGAGACAGGCGACGAGCACGGCCGTGACGCCTTGCTTCACGAGAGCGGAAACAGAGATCTTGTCGCCCTCGTCCTCAAGGAGATCGAACTCAGCGAGCAGAGCATCATCGTCGGCAGCGCGACGCGCGGCCACATGACGTGATCCCTGAGACACCGATCCAACTTCCCCAAAGCCGACTACGGATGACCGTCAGGGTAGACGCCTAGAACGGTCACATGAGTGCTTGCGGTGCGACCCTAACACTTCTCTCAGACTTGGGGCGATTTTCTCAGAAAGTCGCCAGAAACTTGTGCGTTTCCTGAGAGTAGGGGTTGGTGAAGCACCGCGGGGCGACCACGACGCGCCCGACCCGGAAGACGGGTTCCACTCCCGGTGGCCCCGCCCACTAGTCTTTTTTTCACTGACACCCGATGAGGGGGAATCGACGTGGATCTGTACGAGTTCCAGGCCAGGGACGTCTTCGAACATCATGGCGTTCCGGTACTGCGCGCCGGGACGGCGACGGGGCCCTTCGCCGCCGGCGCCATCGCCGAGGAGCTCGACGTGGGCGTCGTGGTCGTCAAGGCCCAAGTGAAGACCGGCGGTCGGGGCAAGGCGGGCGGCGTCAAGCTCGCGCGTTCGCCTCAGGAGGCCGTCGACCGCGCACGCGACATCCTGGGCATGGACATCAAGGGGCACACGGTGCGGCGGGTCATGGTCGCCGAGGGCGCCGACATCGACCAGGAGTACTACTTCTCCCTTCTCGTGGATCGCGGCGAGCGCAGCTACCTCGCGCTCTGCTCCCGCGAGGGCGGCGTCGAGATCGAGCAGCTGGCCGAGGAAAGGCCTGAGGCTCTGTACCGGCAGAAGATCGACCCGCTCGTCGGGCTCGACGAGACCGCCGCCCGCGAGATCGTGCTGGCGGCTGGGTTCGACGCCGCGGATCACGACCAGCTCGTCGACGTCTTCGTACATCTCGGCAAGGTCTTCCACGACGAGGACGCCACGCTCGTCGAGGTGAACCCTCTCGTCCGTACGAGCGACGGGCAGATCATCGCGCTCGACGGCAAGGTGACGCTCGACGACAACGCCGACTTCCGTCATCCCGAGCACGAGGCGTACCACGAGGCCGCCGAAGGCGACCCGCTCGAGGCTCGGGCCCGTGAGAAGAACCTCAACTACGTCAAGCTCGACGGGTCGGTCGGTGTCATCGGCAACGGCGCCGGCCTTGTCATGAGCACGCTCGACGTCGTCGCGTACTCGGGCGCCGACCTGCCAGGCTCACCTCGACCTGCGAACTTCCTCGACATAGGTGGCGGCGCCTCGGCGCAGGTCATGGCCGACGGGCTCGACATCATCCTGTCGGACGACCAGGTGAAGTCGGTCTTCGTGAACGTCTTCGGCGGCATCACGGCCTGCAGCGAGGTCGCGCGCGGCATCGTGCAGGCACTGGAGATGCTGGGGGACAGGGCGACCAAGCCGATCGTCGTACGGCTCGACGGCAACGCCGTGGAGCAAGGCCGGCTGGTCCTCGCGGACGCGAACCACCCGCTGGTGACGGTGGTCGACACGATGGACGACGCGGCGCACACCGCCGCCGAGCTGGCCGCGGCCAAGTAGAGGGGTAACACACACCATGGCCATCTTTCTCGACTACACCTCCAAGGTCATCGTCCAGGGCATGACGGGCGGCGAGGGGCGCAAGCACACCCAACGCATGATCATGTCCGGCACCCGCGTCGTCGGGGGCGTCACGCCCGGCAAGGGCGGACAGTTCATCAAGTTCGAAGAGGACCCGGTCCCGGTGTTCAACTCGGTGCACGAGGCGGTAGCCGAGACCGGGGCCGACGTCAGCGTCGTGTTCGTGCCGGCTGCCTACGCCAAGGCGGCTGTCATGGAGGCCATCGACGCGCGCGTGCCGCTCGTGGTGTGCATCACGGAGGGCATCCCTGTACGTGACGCGGCTGAGTTCTTCAGCGCCGCGCAGAAGAGCGGTGCGACCCGCATCATCGGACCGAACTGCCCCGGCCTCATCTCACCAGGGCGCTCGAACGCGGGCATCATCCCGGCCAACATCGCCGGTCGGGGCCGGATCGGGCTCGTGTCCAAGTCCGGCACGCTGACCTACCAGATGATGTACGAGCTGGCCGAGTTCGGAGTCTCCACCGCGGTCGGCATCGGCGGCGACCCGATCATCGGCACGACCCACATCGACTGTCTGCGCGAGTTCGAGGCGGATCCCGAGACACAGGCGATCATGATGATCGGCGAGATCGGCGGCGACGCAGAGGAGCGGGCAGCCGAGTTCATCGCCGAGCATGTGACCAAGCCGGTGGTCGGCTACGTCGCCGGGTTCACCGCTCCAGAGGGCCGCACGATGGGCCATGCCGGCGCGATCGTGTCCGGTTCTGCCGGTACGGCGGAGGCCAAGAAGAACGCGCTCGAAGCCGTCGGTGTCCGCGTCGGCAAGACCCCGAGCGGTGCTGCGGCGCTCATGGCCGACATCATGCGGTCGATGCCGCACGACTGAGTCGTGACTAGCCGCCCTGGGTCGCCCGCTGGCCGGCACGGCTGAGGACCGCAGCCCAGTCGGCATCGGTGAAGTCGAACGTCGCGGACGGGGTCGCGAGCAGGTAGACCACGCGGGTGCCGACGCTCGCCACGCCGACCCGGAAGATGAACGTGGTCGTGGCGTCCGTGGACTGCGTGAGCGTCCGCCAGAAGCCCGTCACGGCTTGGCCGTCCACGCCCGTTGCCGTGACGTCGCCCGCGTTGCCGAGCTTCGCCGTGGCCGTACGGGCGGGGCAGGCGTCGATCGACGTCTTCAGCTGCGTCGCGAAGGCTGCTGCCGCGTCAGGGGTGTCGAAGTCGAGGATGATCTCGTCCAGGCCGAAGTCCTTGGGAACCTTGGTGTC
This sequence comes from Propionibacteriales bacterium, assembly GCA_038317635.1. Lineage (GTDB taxonomy): Bacteria > Actinomycetota > Actinomycetes > Propionibacteriales > Propionibacteriaceae > Fen-668. The sequence continues at coordinate 18,184 of JBBQBP010000016.1, read as the reverse complement.
CTCGGTGAGCAGGTACGTGCGCTGTCGTCGCTGGTTCGGGCCGGTCACGTTCGAGAACGTCACGTTCTCGCAGGCGCTGCCCGCGCTGGTCACGGTGTCCTTCGGAGTCGTGGCGTTCCAGCGGCCCATTCCGGTCGTGATGCGGGGGAGGTCGGAGACGGTCAGCCAGCCCGGTACGGCGCTGTTCGGCGGCATGCCGGTGATCTCGGTCGGAGTCGCACTGCAGCCGCCACCCGCTGAGGAACACACCTCGCTCACCGTCGTCGCGGCCACGGCGAGGATGCTCTCGTACTCGACAGCAGATCCCGCCTGTGCGACGTCGTAGGTGACCACCATCGAGCCGGTACGGAGGAGGATGACCGTGTGGTACTCGGCGATCGGGTCTTGGATCACCGCCGTCACACCGACGGCCTCGTCGCCGAGCGAGCTGACCGTGGCGCCGCTGCGGAGATAGACCGGGATGTTGCTGCACTGGCCCAGCTGGGTGAGCCGTTGCGCGTACACCTTGCTCGCCTCGGCCACCGTCGCGTAGCTGGTGATGCGGTGGAGCATCGAGGCGCCCGTAGCGCTGAGCTTGCGTTGTGCTTGGGCGGTCGGGGTCGGGAGGTCGGGCGACGCCACGAAGCACAGTGGAGCAGGCGAGTCCTGCGTGACAGTCGACTCGGTCTTCTGCTCGGTCCACTGGCCGGGCCCGACTCCCGAGAGTTCGCTCGGCGCGACGAGATGGTCGACGAGCGCGGCGGCCGTCTGGCTGCTCACCGAGGCGCTCGGCTGGTCCCGGTTCGCCCAGACGAGGAAGCTGGCGACCAGTGCGATGGCAACGATGAGAGCCGCCACCCCGATCTGGAACGGCCGGCGTCGCCACAGGCGGACACCCGAGCGCTTGGCGCGGCCGTGAGCGACCTTGGCGGGAAGCGTGCCAGGATCCGCGACGTCCGCGGGTGCCTTGGCGACGGGCACGGCCTCCGTGGCGGGCCAGGCTGAAGGCCCAGGACTCTGGAAGGCGCCGGCTGCGGGCAGTTCCGCAGGAGGGAGGAACGACGGTGGTGCCGCGATCGGAAGCGGGGCGACCGGTGTCGGAACGACCGGAGCGACAGGATCCGACGCCGTCGATCGCGATGAGCTGACCGAGACCGGCGTGGCGAAGCCCGGAGGCGCGGGTTCGGCCGCGGGCTCCGCCGCGCGGGACGACGGTTTGCGCAACAACCAGAGCGTGTCCTCGTCCTCGGACCCATCGGACGGGCGCGTGTACGCACGGTGCGCGACCGGTGCGTCACCCTCCTGGACAGCGATGGGTGTCGGGGCCTGGCCGACGGCAGGCGGCGGTACGGCCGAGGCGGGTAGCGGAGCGCCGGTCCAGTCGTCATCGGGCACGGAGCCTGGTGCGACCGAACGACCGGCAAGCTCGCGGGCGGCCATGGCCTCGCGTCGCTCGGCCGGCGACATGGGCTGCGGAGTCGTGGGCAGCGCTGGGGCCTCGCGCCGCCGCTTCTCGGCGAGCGTCGGGCTCTGGGCGGCCCTGGAGGCGCCCTGCACGGGCTCGACCGGGATGGGATGCCAGGCTCCCGCGTCCTGGCCCGCCGTATCAGTGCCAACGGGCTCGGGCGCGATGACAGGCTGCTCGAGGGTTGTCTCCGGCGTGCTGGCCGAGCCCTCGTCACCCGTCGAGCTCTCGTCGGCCCAGGAATGGCGGGCACGACCCGGTGCCGGCTGGGCCGCCGGTGCGGAGCCCTCCATGGGTGGGGTCGGTCTCGGCCATGCCGGAGGGTCGGCTTTCTGAGGCACAGCCGTGCGATCGGGCCATGCGGGAGCCGGGGGTTCGTCGATCGAGAACCGGCCTCGGACGGCAACGGGAGTCTGAGGAGATTCCGACGTCGACTCGTCGGGATCGGCGAACCGACCGCCACGTACGGGGACGGCCTGATCCGCGTCGTCGTCGGGGGAGTCTCCGGAGGAAGCGTCGTCCCAGTCGGGCGTCATGAACCGCTTGGGTCGCGACAGAACGGCATCGTCAGCGATCTCAGCGGCATCGGCGGCGATCTCTGCGGCGCGCCTGGCGCGCGGACCGTCCTCGTCGGCCATGGCACCTCCCCCGGCGGCGTTCGCCCTCGTCATCCTCGTCCCCTGACCCCGCAACTTTACCGGGCCCCAGCGTGTCCATCTGCCAGGAGCCCCGAGTCGAGGCGAGGATGATGAGATGGCCAGGACCCGTCAGACCTCTTCGCGCGGCATGAAGCGCCGACTCGAAGTGCGTGGTCTTCGCCACGACGACCCGGTCGCCGAGGTACGCGCACCGGCCCTGCCCTGGCCGTTGGCCGTCGTGGTCGCCGCGGTCGGCGCGGCAGCGGCCGGCTGGATCATCGTGGCCGCTCCGGTGGTGGTGGCCACGTTGACGGGGCCGCCGCGGGCGATCACGAGTGGGCTCAAGCTGGCCACAGAGCTGTGGCTGCTCGGGCACGGCGCCGGGGCCGTGATCGGAGCCACGACGATCACCCTCATGCCGTTGGGACTGACGGCGCTCCTCATCCTCATCCTGTCCGGTCTGGCAGGCGTAGCCGCGCGGCAGGCCGTTCTCGCGCACGAGTCGGACGACCTGCCGCTGGAGGTACGCCAGCGGCTCCTGCCCAGGCTCGTGCTGTCGTTCACGGGCACGTACGTACTGACGGTCGGCAGCGTCGCGTTCCTGTCCTCCACTCCCGCTCAGGTCGCGAAGGCGCTGCTCGGCGCGGCGATCCTCGGGGGTCTGTCGAGTCTGGTGAGCATGGCCAGGGTCGTCGGCTGGGACGCGATGCGGACGTGGCCGCTGTGGGCCAAGCGGATACCGATGGCCGCCGGGGCGGGAGTGACGACCGTCGTCCTCGGGGGGAGCCTGGCGCTCCTGACTGCTCTGTACCAGGGCCGTGGCCGGATCACCGAGCTCTCGACCTCACTGGGCGCAGACCCGGTCGGCGGATTCGTGCTCGTGCTCGGCGAGCTGGCGTACCTGCCGAACCTCGTGCTGTGGGCTGCATCCTGGGTTATCGGCGCGGGCTTCAGCCTGGGCGACGGCTCGGTGATCTCGCCGACGGTGACGCAGCTGGGGCTGCTCCCCGCCGTACCGGTCTTCGGTGCCGTTCCGGTCGAGCCCAGCAGTCGCTGGTCCCTGGTCGCGTGGCTGCTCGTCGGTGTGGCCGCAGGGGTCCTGGCCGCATGGACGGCGGTCGCCCCGCGGCGCCGCGCGCGGTTCGACGAGACGTCGCTCATCGGCGGGCTGGCCGGCGTCGTCGCCGGCGTCGCGGTGACGGTGGTGGCCGCCGTGTCGCGCGGGAACCTCGGGATGGGGCGCCTCGTCGGCCTCGGTCCGCGGCCCCTCGAGCTGTTCGTCATGTCGTGCTCGCTGCTCGGCATCTCCGGAATGGCGGCGGGGCTCGTCATCGGGCTGCTGGCGCGGTATCGCGGCCCGACGTGGATCGTGGCTGAGGGTGGCCCTGACACCGGCAACGATGCCCCTGACCCCAGCAACGACGACACTCATGTGGTCGCGGGCGCGGGATCGGACGAGGAGACAGCGCCGCTAGGGTAGGCGCGTGCAGATGCTCCGACCCCTCCGCGTGGTCGTCCTGCTGTCCGGTTCGGGAACGCTGCTCCAATCCGTGCTCGACGCCGTCGCGGCCGGGGACCTGGACGCCCACATCGTGGCTGTCGGCTCGGACAGGGCCGGCGCGTACGGGCTCGAGCGGGCCCGCGCCGCACACGTACCGACGTTCGTGCACCCGCTGCGCAAGGGCGACGACCGCGTCGCCTGGGATGCGGCCCTCGCCGACCTCGTCTCCTCGTACACCCCGGATCTCGTCGTCTCCGCCGGCTTCATGAAGCTGGTCGGCGAGGCGTTCCTCGCCCGTTTCGGCGACCGCTTCATCAACACCCATCCGGCGCTGCTCCCGTCGTTCCCTGGGGCGCACGCGGTGCGCGACACGCTCGCGTACGGGGTGAAGGTCACCGGCTGTACGGTCTTCGTGGTCGATGCCGGGGTCGACACCGGCCGGATCGTCGCGCAGGAGCCTGTCGCGGTTGAGCCCGGTGACACCGAGGACACACTCCACGAACGCATCAAGGTCGTCGAGCGCCGGATGCTCGTCGACGCCATCGACCGCTTCGCAACCGAGAGGACACTATGACCGACCTCATCCCCATCCGCCGCGCGCTGGTCTCCGTGTACGACAAGAGCGGTCTCGCCGAGCTCGGCGCTGCCTTCGCTGCTCATGGCGTACGGGTCGTCTCCACGGGAAACACCGCCGCGCAGCTGCGCGATGCCGGCTGTGAGGTCACCGAGGTGGCCGATCTCACGGGATTCCCCGAGTGCCTCGACGGACGCGTGAAGACGCTTCACCCGAAGGTCCACGCGGGCATCCTCGCCGACCGTCGCCTCGAGTCGCACGTGAACCAGCTCGCCGAGCTCGGGATCGAGCCGTTCGACCTCGTGGTGAGCAACCTGTACCCGTTCACGCAGACCGTCGCGAGCGGCGCGACCCCCGACGAGTGCGTCGAGCAGATCGACATCGGCGGACCGTCGATGGTCCGCGCCGCCGCGAAGAACCACCCGTCGGTCGCGATCGTGACCTCGCCCGACCAGTACGACGGGTTGTACGAGGCGCTCGGCGCTGGCGGGTACACGCTGGCCCAGCGGCAGGGCCTCGCGGCGATCGCGTTCCAGCACGCCGCGACCTACGACATCGCCGTGGCCAGCTGGATGAGCAACGTGCTGGTCGACACCTCCGGTGGCGACGGCTTCCCCTCGTGGGCAGGCGCGTCCTGGCGCAAGGCCGGGGCACTGCGGTACGGCGAGAACTCCCATCAGGCGGCCGCGCTCTACACGAGCGTCGGCGCTCACGGTCTCGCGCACGCGACGCAGCTCCACGGCAAGGAGATGTCGTACAACAACTACACCGACGGCGATGCCGCGTACCGCGCGGCGTACGACTTCGAGGAGCCGGCCGTCGCGGTCATCAAGCATGCGAACCCATGCGGCATCGCGGTCGGCGCCGATATCGCCGAGGCCCACCGCAAGGCGCACGCCTGCGACCCGGTGTCGGCGTACGGCGGCGTGATCGCCACGAACCGGCCTGTCACCGCAGAGATGGCGAAGCAGGTGGCTCCGGTCTTCACTGAGGTCGTCATCGCGCCCGCCTACGACGCCGAGGCGCTGAAGATCCTGAGCAAGAAGAAGAACGTGCGGCTGCTCGTGGCCGAGCCCTACCCGGCGGGCAACGTCGAGCTGCGGCCGGTGAGCGGCGGCGCACTGATGCAGGCACCCGACCAGATCAATGCCCCCGGCGACGACCCCCAGTCCTGGCAGCTCATCGCCGGTGAGGCGGTCGACGCGGCCACCCTGGCAGACCTCGCCTTCGCGTGGCGAGCGTGCCGGTCTGTGAAGTCGAACTCGATCCTCCTGGCCGCAGGCGGCGCATCGGTGGGCGTCGGCATGGGCCAGGTGAACCGGGTAGATGCGTGCAAGCTGGCAGTCGATCGCGCAGGAGATCGTGCGGTGGGATCGGTCGCGGCCTCCGATGCGTTCTTCCCGTTCGCCGACGGTCCGGAGATGCTCATCGCCGCAGGAGTGAAGGCGATCGTCGAGCCGGGCGGCTCGATCCACGACGACGAGACCATCGCCGCCTGCGCGGCGGCGGGGATCGCGCTGTACTTCACCGGCACAAGGCATTTCGCCCACTGACGTGGTCGAGTCGAAGGCACGCTCACCGCTGACCGAGCACCGAGGGGTGCTCGGGATGGTGCGGCGTCAATGGGCCTGGTTCGTGACCGTGGCGATCTTCGCCGTCGGCGCGATGTTCGCGATGCTCCCGACGGGCCACTGGCGTCGTGGCAGCGCGATCATGGGCTTCGCGCTCCTGGTCGGCGCCGGCCTGCGGTTGTTGCTCGGTGACAAGGCCGGGCTCCTCGTCGTACGGGCCCGGTGGTTCGACGTCACCGCGATGTTGCTGATGGGCGTCGGCATCACCGTGCTCGCGTTCTGGGTGCCGGCCGCAGCCAAGGTCGCCGTCCCGTAGACACGCACGTGGACCCGGCACACGGCCGGGTCCACGCGTGTGTGGCTGCGGATCAGATGAGACCGAGCCCGGTGACCGCATTCTTCTCGTCGAGGAGCTCGGCGACGGAGGCGTCGATCTTGGAGCGCGAGAAGTCGTCGATCTCGAGACCCTGGACGATCTCGTACGCACCGTCCTTCGTGCGCACCGGGAACGACGAGATGATGCCCTCGGGGACTCCGTACGAGCCGTCGGACGGAACGGCCTGCGACACCCACGTGTCAGCCGGGGTGCCGAGCAGCCAGTCGTGCATGTGCTCGACGGTCGCGTTGGCAGCCGATGCGGCCGACGACGAGCCGCGGGCGGCGATGATGGCGGCGCCGCGCTTGGCGACGGTCGGGATGAAGTCGTTCTCGATCCAGGCCTGGTCGTTCACGAGCTCGGCGGCGTTCTGGCCGTTGACGGTGGCGTGGAAGACGTCCGGGTACTGGGTCGCGCTGTGGTTGCCCCAGATCGCGATGTTCTTGATCGCCGTGACCGGTACGCCGAGCTTGGCGGCCAGCTGAGCCGTGGCGCGGTTGTGGTCGAGGCGGGTCAGCGCATTGAAGCGCTCCTTGGGGATGTCGGGCGCGTTGCTCATGGCGATCAGCGCGTTGGTGTTCGCCGGGTTGCCGGTCACCAGCACGTGGATGTCGTCTGCCGCATGGGAGTTGAGCGCCTTGCCCTGCGCGGTGAAGATCGCGCCGTTGGCGCTGAGCAGGTCGCCGCGCTCCATGCCGGCAGTACGGGGGCGGGCGCCGACGAGCAGTGCGACGTTGACGCCGTCAAGGACGGTGTTGGCATCGTCACCGATCTCGACTTTGCTGAGCAGAGGGAAGGCGCAGTCGTCGAGTTCCATGACGACGCCTTCGAGGGCCTTGAGGGCCGGGGTGATTTCGAGCAGTCGCAGCTCGACGGGCTGGTCGGGGCCCAGCAGCGCTCCGCTCGCGATGCGGAACAGCAGGCTGTAGCAGATCTGGCCGGCGGCGCCGGTGACGGCGACCTTCACGGGGCTCTTGGACACGATGGGTGAACTCCTCTCGCAGGGACCTCCTCACGTTAGCAGTCGAGCCTCGTCACGGAAGTGGGGAGGACCTGTGCGGGCGCTGTACGGGCTGGTGGGCTCGGCCGGAGATCGTCGCGGTTCATCATGTTAAATGGGCGAACCGGAGGTTCTCATGGCGGATCGGCCATGAGAACGTATAACTCACCCACTTAACATGATGAACCGACACCGCACCTATGGTCCCCGGGCGGCCGCAGGCAGAGGGATGGAGGGTGTGTCGTAGGGTCGAGGCGTGCGGCTCATCCTCATTCGTCACGGGCAGACCCAGTCCAACCTCGACCACCTCCTCGACACCGGCCATCCGGGTGCGCCGCTGACCGAGAAGGGGCTCCAGCAGGCCGCGAGTCTGGTCGACCGGCTCGCGTCCGAACCCATCACGGCGATCTACAGCTCCGATCTGACGCGGGCGCGCCAGACGGCTGAGCCGCTGGCGACCTCGAAGGGCCTGAGAGTGACGGAGCACCCCGGGCTCAGGGAGATCTTCGCCGGGGCGCACGACATGAGCGAGGACTGGATCCCGTACGTGTCGGTCCTCGACACGTGGCACGCCGAGCCGGAGAACAAGCTCCCTGGTGGCGAGAACTGGCCCGAGTTCCAGGAGCGCTTCGAGTCCGCGATCGCGCAGATTGCAGACTCGGGCGTCGAGGTCGCGGCGCTCGTCAGCCACGGCGCAGCGCTCCGCGTCTGGATCCCGTTCGTGTGCTCGAACACCACGGCGGGAGATGCGCGCCACTGGCGCCTCGACAACACCGACTATGCGGTGATCGAGGGCGACCGGGACGGCTGGAACCTCGTGGTGTGGGCGGACGAGGACATGTCCGTGCTCCACGGGGCCCCCGAGCTCACCTAGCCAGCTTCCCCGACGGGGTTCCCCGGCAGCCGCCGATGGCGGACCCAGGAGGGAGCGACGACGCCGCCCGTACGGACGAGACGCCAGGACAGGAACGCGGCCACGAGCAGCCACACGAGGACCGAGACCACACGCGCTTCGATCCCGAACTCGCCGCCGCTCACCACGTCGGATCCCGTCGGGTGGGAGACGAGGAAGCCCGTGCCGGCATCGCTGGAGCCACTCACGACGATGCCCAGACCCAGGCCCTGCATGAGGTTCCACCCGGCGTGAACACCGACGACCACCCACAGTGACCTCGTCAGCGCGTACAGCACGGCGAACATCACACCCGCCTCCAGCGCGATGGCCACGGCCCCGGTCAGGGTCGCGTTCTCGTTTCCGAGGTGGAGCGCGCCGAAGACCACGGCGCTGATCGCTACCGAGGCCCAGGTGCCGAGCAGCGACTCCACGTACCGGAAGAGCACGCCGCGGAGCACGATCTCCTCGGCGACGCCCGCCACGAGACCGAGGCTGACCAGGCGGCTGAGCCACGGCGGGTTCGGGTTGACACCCACGAACGAGATGCCGCCCAGCCGCCAGATGATGCCGGTGACGACCAGGCACACGATTGCGCCGAGGGCGAGTCCGGGTACGAGACCGCCCCAGCGCCGCGGCGCGTACTCGATCGCCGGTCGGCGGCGCTCGAGGACGGCCACGACGAGCACGTACGCGGCCACGGCCGGGACCAGCTCGAACACCACCGGCAGGTACCAGGTGACGCCGACGTGGAGGTGCGCCAGGAACCAGACGCCGTTGACGCCGGCCCAGATCGCGCCGAGTGCGACGACGAACGCCAGGGACCGGATCGCCACGTGGCGCCACCAGGGAACCCCTTGCCAGCCCATCGGCGAGTCGGCGGCCAGCCCGTCGGAGAGCCTGAGGGAAGGGGCTACCAGGGGGTCACGCCAGGCCGAGGCCTGGGAGCTGAGAACGTGTACGAGGTCGCGGCGGTGCCTGCTGTCATCTGCAGGGCCGGACATCGACAGCTCCCTTGCGCGTCAATCGAAGATGATCGTGCGGCTGCCGTCGATCAGCACCCGATGCTGCGCGAACAGCTTCACCGCGCTGACGAGGGTGCGTGACTCGATGTCTTGTCCCAGCTCGACGAGTTCGGGGACCGAGCGGGAGTGGCTCACCCTCGTGACGTTCTGCTCGATGATCGGCCCCTCGTCGAGCTCCGTCGTGACGAAGTGCGCTGTTGCCCCGATGAGCTTCACGCCACGGGCATGCGCCTGCCGGTAGGGGTTCGCGCCCTTGAACCCGGGCAGGAACGAGTGGTGGATGTTGATGGCGCGACCTGCGAGGAACTCGCAGAGCTCCGGCGACAGGATCTGCATGTACCGGGCAAGGACCACCAGCTCGATGTCGTACTGGTCGCACGCCTCGCGGATCCGCTGCTCGAGGACGTGCTTCGTCGTGGGCGTGACGGAGTGGTGCTCGAAGGGGATCCCGTAGAACGCGGCCAGCGGCGCAAGCTCGCCGTGGTTGCCGAGGATGAGCGGAATGTCGACGGGCAGGTTGCCGCTGCGGTGAGCGAACAGCAGGGTGTTGAGGACATGGCCCGCCTTCGAGACGAGAACGAGCGTGCGCAGGGGCCGGCCGACCTCGTCGACCTCGATCTGGGCATCGAGCAGGTCGCGAACGGACTCGAGCTCGGCCTCCAGGTCGGCGCGGAAGGCCAAGGCCACCTGGACGCGCATGAAGAACGTCTCGGTGTCGGCCGAGTAGAACTGCATCGACTCCGTGATGTTGCCGCCGGCGGCCACGATCGCCCCGCTCACGGCATGGACGATTCCCGGACGATCCGCGCAGCGGAGCGTGATCACCCAGTGCGGCTCGGACGCGTTCACCGGGGTAGGGTAGCGCCGCGCCGAGGGGGTCGGCGCGTCCGAGGGCACTGGTGAGAGGGGCTCGCATGGTCACCGACCTCGACTCGGCCCTCGATGCCCTGCTCCACTTCTCCGGTCGGCGCACCCGTGGCCACAGCTCCGTGGACACGCTGCGCGCCCTGCTCGACCACCTCGGCAACCCCGAGCGCGGCTACCGGACCATCCACGTGGCGGGTACGTCGGGGAAGACCTCGACCGCGTACATCATCCGAGGGCTCCTCGAGGCGGCGGGGTTTCGCACGGGTCTCACCGTCTCGCCGCATGTCGTCGCCGTGAACGAGCGCGTACAGGTCGCTGGAGTTCCTGTTCCGGAGGATCGCTTCGTCGCGTACGTGAACGACTTCCTCCCGCTGGCTGCCTCGCTCGACCGAGAGCTCACGTACTTCGAGCTCGGTATCGGCCTCGCGCTGTGGGTGTTCGCCCGCGAGAGCGTCGAGTACGCGATCGTCGAGGTCGGCATCGGCGGTACCCGCGATGCGACGAACGCGCTCCAGTCGCCGGACAAGCTCTGTGTCGTGTCGGCGGTCGGTCTGGACCACACCGAGCTGCTGGGCGACTCGATCGACACCATCGCCACGCACAAGGCGGGCATCGTCGGCCAGGGCAACACGGTCGTGGTCATCGACCAGGACGAGGTCGTACTGGACGTCGTGTGCGAGCGGGCCCGCGAGGTGGGCGGACAGGTGGTCGTCGCGACGCCGACTCCGCACGCGCACTATCAGGAGCGGAACCTCACGCTGGCTAGGGCAACCGTCGGGGTGCTGGCGCGACGGTACGGGTTCGCCATGCCCGAGACAGGAGCCACCGAGACCCCGCCCGGCCGGTACGAGCGGTTCGCGTCGAACGGTCGCCGACTCGTGCTCGACGGCGCGCACAACCCGCAGAAGGTCGCTGCGCTGGTGGACGCTCTCCTCGCCGACGGGGTGACCCCGACCGCTGCCATGGTGACGATGCTGCAGGCGCCGGACACGAAGCTGGTCGCGACCCTGTCTCTGCTGGCCCCGGTGGTCACCCACCTGGTCGTGCCCGAGTACGCGCTCGGCGACGCCGACAAGGTGAAGCGCTCGTTCCCCGCGGAGGTCGTCGTCGAGCAGGCGCGTGCGCTGGGGATCGGCGCCGAGGTCGTACGGACTCCAGCCGACGGTCTGTCGTTGCTCGTGGCACGTCCCGAGCGCGACCTGGTCGTGACCGGCTCTCTGTACCTGGCGTCCCTGGTCCGCCCACTGGTGCTCGCCCAGTGGGGCGAGCCCGTCGTTGCGTTCTGACGGCGAGACCCGGCGGAGGTCCCTTTTCGGGACTGCGTCGATAATGGCGGCATGACCGAACCGATCGAGACGATCCGGCAGCTGCTGGCCGAGCGCGTGCCGGTGGGCCGTCCCGCGTTCATCGGTATCGATGGCCTGAGCTGTGCGGGGAAGACGACGTTCGCGGACCGGCTGGCCGCCGAGCTCCGCGGCGACGTGGTCCACGGCGACGACATGTCCCGCCCCGGACGACCGCTGTGGGAGCACGAGAGGTTCGTCGACGAGGTGTACGGGCCGGTGCGCTCGGACGGCTCCGCCACGTACCGGCGGTGGCACTGGACGAGCCAGGAGCCCGGCGAGCAACTCACCGTGACCCGCGCGCCGGTGATCGTCGAAGGCATCCACGTCACCGACGTCGCCGTGGACGTGCCCTGGGACGTACGGGTCTGGGTGGCGGTCGACGAGGAGGTACGGATCGCGCGTGCCCAGGAGCGCGAGGGCGGCGCCCGCTGGGAGTGCTGGTCGACGAACTGGATGCCGCAGGAAGCCGCGTATGTCTCGGCTCAGCACCCGGAGCAGCGGGCCGATGTCGTCGTGAACGGCGCGTGGTGAAGGTCGACCTCAACGCCGACCTGGGGGAGGCGTACGGGTCGTGGTCGATGGGCGACGACGAGGCTCTGCTCGACGTCGTCACCAGCGCCAACGTCGCCTGCGGGTTCCACGCGGGCGATCCGGTGACGATGCTGCGGACCTGTCGGGCCGCTGGGGAGCGCGGGGTCACGGTGGGAGCCCACCCCTCGTATCCGGATCTCGTCGGCTTCGGCCGCCGTCAACTGGAGATGTCGCCCGAGGAGCTCACCGCGTCGACCGTCTACCAGCTGGGCGCACTGCAGGCGTGCTGCCGGGCCGCGGGAACGCGGCTGGCATACGTCAAGCCGCACGGGGCGCTGTACCACGACGTCTCTCGAGACGAGGCTCTGGCGAGGGCTTTCGTCCTGGGCGTGGTGGGAGTCGCTCCGCTCGTGGTGCTGGGCCCGGCCGGGTCCCAGCTGCTGACGGCCGCAGCCGACATGGGGCTGGGTACCGCGGCCGAGGTGTTCGCCGATCGCGGCTACCAGTCCGATGGCACGCTCCTGCGGCGTGGCGAGTGGGGCGCGATCGTCGATGACCCCGAGGAGGTCGCCCTCCGGACTGTCGGCATGGTGAAGCAAGGGTTCGTACGAGCTGTCGACGGCGCCCGTGTGCGTGTCGTCGCCGACTCGATCTGCCTCCACTCCGACACGCCGGGCGCGGTCGTGCTGGCGCGCCGGGTGCGGGAGGCGCTCCTCGCTGCCGGTGTCGAGCTCGGCGCCTTCGCATGAGGCTGCTGCCGAGCGGACAGCGCGCGGTGCTCGTTGAGCTGGCGAACCTCGACGAGGTGCTGGCCCTGATCGATCACGTACGGAATCTGGCCGGCGTCGAGGACGTCGTGCCGGGGGAGCGCACTCTTCTCGTGACCGTCGCTGTCCCGGGCGACCTGGAGACGGTCCGCCGATCGCTTCCCAGGGCGGCCGCAGCCGTGACATCGGCTGTCGCCAACGCCTCCACGATCGAGATCCGCGTCGTGTACGACGGACCTGACCTCGAGGCTGTCGCCGCCCACACCGGTCTGAGCGCCGCTGAGGTCGTCCTGGCGCACACGACCACCCCGTGGCGCGTGGGCTTCGGCGGGTTCGCGCCCGGTTTCGCGTACCTCGTCGGCGGTGATCCCCGCCTCGACGTCCCCCGTCGGCGGGAGCCACGTCCCAGTGTTCCCGCGGGAGCAGTCGGCCTCGCCGGCCGCTACTCCGGCATCTACCCCCGCTCGTCGCCGGGCGGCTGGCAGCTCATCGGCCACACGGACGCGGTGCTCTTCGACGTCGAGGCGAACCCGCCGGCCCTGCTGCAACCAGGCATGACTGTACGGTTCGTGGCCTAGCCATGGCTGAGCTGGTCGTGGTGGCTCCCGGGCCGCTGACGCTCGTGCAGGACGGCGGGCGACCCGGCTACGCGGCGATGGGGGTCGGCCCGTCCGGAGCCTTCGACACCGGTGCCTACGAGCTGGGGCGGCGGCTGCTCGACAACCCGGTCGGCGCTGCTGCGCTCGAGGTGCTGCTCGGCGGTCTGAGCCTACGAGCCACCGCCGCTACCCGGGCCGTCATCACGGGCGGGCTCGTCCAGGCGAACGTCGCCGGACAGCCGGTGGGCTACGGGGAGCCGTTCTACCTTCTGCCCGGCGAACAGCTCACGCTCGGGCACTGCACCCGGGGGATCCGTGCGTACGTGTCGGTCGGGGGCGGCATCGACGTGCCACCCGTCCTGGGCTCACGCGCGACCGATACGCTCTCGGGACTCGGTCCACGGCCCTTGGCCGTCGCCGACGTGCTGCCTCTCGGCCAGGCAACGCCATGGATCGGAGCAGCTGTTGCTCCGCTCACCCCGCCTCCCGTTGGGGTCGTCACGCTCGATGCCCTGCCTGGACCACGTACCGACTGGCTCGCCGATCCCGACCTCGGCGGCGAATGGACCGTCGCTCCGGACTCCAACCGCGTGGGCGTCCGGCTGGCTGGCCACACCTGGGAGCGAGCCCGGGACGGTGAGCTCCCGAGCGAGGGCGTCGTGCGTGGTGCCATCCAGCTGCCGCCGGACGGCCGGCCAGTGATCTTCGGGCCCGACCATCCGACCACGGGCGGCTACCCGGTCGTCGGGGTCCTCACGGACGCATCGTGCGACCAGCTCGCCCAGTTGCGGCCAGGCCAGCGCGTGCGATTCCGTACGATCACCAAGTAGAGGACGATGGCTCGTGAACGCACCGCGGCGGTCTGCGCCGTTCAAGGTGCAGGCGTCAAAGGCCATGAGGTAGTTTGACGTCAAGATCTTTTGGGCCGCTAGTGCGCGAGGAGAACCAATGGGCAAGATCAAGGTGCAGGGCACGGTCGTCGAGCTCGATGGCGACGAGATGACGCGGATCATCTGGCAGTTCATCAAGGACCGCCTGATCCACCCCTACCTCGACGTCAACCTCGAGTACTACGACCTGGGCATCGAGAACCGCGACGCCACGAACGACCAGGTGACGATCGACTCGGCCCACGCCATCGCCAAGCACGGCGTCGGCGTGAAGTGCGCCACGATCACTCCTGACGAGGCTCGCGTGGAGGAGTTCGGTCTCAAGGAGATGTGGAAGTCGCCCAACGGCACGGTCCGCAACATCCTCGGCGGCGTCATCTTCCGCGAGCCGATCATCATCTCCAACATCCCGCGGCTCGTGCCCGGCTGGACGAAGCCCATCGTCATCGGCCGTCACGCGCACGGCGACCAGTACAAGGCGCAGAACTTCAAGGTCCCCGGCGCGGGCGTCGTGACGATCACGTACACCCCCGAGGATGGCTCCGCGCCGATGGAGTTCGAGGTCGCCAAGTTCGGTCCCGACGGCGGCGTCGCGATGGGCATGTACAACTTCAACAAGTCGATCGAGGACTTCGCGCGGGCGTCCCTGAACTACGGCCTGCTGCGCAACTACCCGGTCTACCTGTCGACGAAGAACACGATCCTCAAGGCGTACGACGGTGCGTTCAAGGACATCTTCCAGGCTGTGTACGAGGCCGACTTCAAGACCGAGTTCGAGGCCCGCGGCCTCACGTACGAGCATCGCCTGATCGACGACATGGTCGCGTCGGCCATGAAGTGGGAGGGCGGCTACGTCTGGGCGTGCAAGAACTACGACGGCGACGTCCAGTCGGACACGGTCGCGCAGGGCTTCGGCTCGCTCGGCCTCATGACCAGCGTCCTCATGACGCCCGACGGCAAGACCGTCGAGGCGGAGGCCGCCCATGGCACGGTGACCCGCCACTACCGCCTGCACCAGCAGGGCAAGCCGACGTCGACGAACCCGATCGCGTCGATCTACGCCTGGACCGGTGGCCTCAAGCACCGCGGCTCGCTCGACAACACCCCGGAGGTCATCGCCTTCGCCGAGACGCTCGAGCGGGTCTGCGTCGAGACCGTCGAGTCGGGGAAGATGACCAAGGACCTCGCGCTCCTCGTCGGGCCTGACCAGGCCTGGCTCACCACCGAGGAGTTCCTGGCCGCGATCGACGAGAACCTCAAGTCCGCGCTGTCCTGAGCCGCACGACCTGTACGTACTCAGCCCCGTCCTGCCATCACGGAGGACGGGGCTGAGAAGTTTCTCCGAGTTCGCTGTGGTGGCTGAGGAGTCGGCTACGGTGACGCGACCCAGTCGCCAGCCGGAGGAGCCAGCGATGCGTACCCCGCGTCTCGTCGTGTCGATGCTCGGGTGCGCTCTCGCCCTGAGCCTTGCCGGCTGCTCGCAGCAGACCACGGCCTCCCTCTACCGGGTCCACGACGACCCCGCCCTGCGGGCGCACACGCACGCGACCGCGCAGACGGTGTCCAAGGATCCGAGGGTCACACAGCTGTGGGGCTCCTTCCAGACGTCGCTCGCCGCCACGAGGACGATGCGCGTCGTCGGCACGATGCACGTCGACAAGAAGGCAGCCACCGTGGACCTCTCGGGGACCTGCGATGGCACGTCCGGCAGGTCCACGATCACGATGGACAACGAGAACATCGAGGTCACGACGGTGGCCGGGACGTACTACGTCAAGGCGAACGCCGCGTACTGGCAGGGGATCGGGCTGACTTCGGCCCAGATCACACAGATCGGGAGCCGATACCTGGCCACCACCGACGCCTCGATGGGCCAGTTCAACGTCGGCGCGATCGTGGGCTCGCTGAAGACGACGGAAGCGGTCACCGACGGCATGGGGGTGATCGCGGAGAAGACGACCCTCACCGGTCGACCCGTCTACCTCTTCTCGGTGTCGACGACGGATGGACGGTTGACGATCTGGGTCACCGACACCGCGTACACACTGCTCAAGGTGAGGTTCGAGTCAGCCGACGGTACGGATGAGCTGAAGTTCTCCGAGTGGAACTCCCCGGTCAGCTACCAGGCGCCGCCTCCCGCACAGGTCATCACGCTGTAGCTCGGTTCCCTCTGCGACGACGCTGGTCGTCACCAGGTCGAGGCGCGCCCGAGCTGGATGACCTTCCAGCCTGCTCGCTGCCAGGTGGGTCGGTGCAGCTTGAGTCGACCGTCGATGAGCACCTTGTTCCGTACGATGCCGTCGAGTGCCACGGGGTCGAGCTGGCGGAACTCGGGCCATTCGGTGAGGTGCAGGACGATGTCGGCGTCGGCGAGTGCTTCGAGCACGCTGGGATGCTGGGTGACGCCCGGGAGGTCGACGTGCGCCTGCGGGTCGTACACGCGAACTTCGGCGCCAGCTCTGGCCAGGGCCGCTGCGACCGTGAGCGACGGCGAGTTGCGGGTGTCGTCGGTGCCCGGTTTGAACGTCGCCCCGAGCACGGCCACGCGCTTGCCAGCGGTATCGCCGCCGAGGGCCGAGATCGTCAGACGCGTCATCTCGTCGCGTTGGGTGGAGTTGATGTGCTCGACGGCCGCGATGAGTTCGGTGAGCTGCGGTACGCCCAGCTCGCCGGCCCGATGCGCGAGGGCTGCGATGTCCTTGGGCAGGCAACCGCCTCCGAAGCCGAGGCCGGCGTTGAGGAACTCGCGACCGATGCGGGAGTCGTAGCCGAGGGCATCCGCGAGCAGCACGACGTCACCACCGGCCGCCTCGCACATCTGCGCCATGGCGTTGATGAACGAGATCTTCATGGCGAGGTACGCGTTCGCGGCGGTCTTGATGAGCTCCGCGGTCGCGATGTCGCACTCGACGATCGGCACGTTCTCCGAGATCGGCAGCGCGTACACGTACCGCATCGTGCGGAGAGCCTCGGGCGAGTGCGTACCCAGCACGATGCGATCGGGGCGCAACGTGTCGGTGACCGCGTAGCCCTCGCGGAGGAACTCCGGGTTCCACATGACCTCGACACCGGCATCGGCAGGCGCGAGCTCGCGCAGCCGCGCCTCGAGCTTCATGGCTGTCCCGACCGGGACCGTTGACTTGCCCGCGATCAGCGTCGGTCTGGTCAGCAGTGGTCCCAGCGTCTCGGCGACGGAGAAGACCTGGCGCAGGTCGGCGGACCCGTCGGGGTTGGCCGGCGTCCCCACGGCGACGAAATGGACGTCGGCCCAGTCGGCGACCTCGCGGTAGTCGGTGGTGAACCGCAGCCGACCCGTCGCCGTGTGCCGAGCGAGCATCGGCTCGAGATCGCGTTCGAAGATCGTCGAGCGCCCGGAGTTCAGGACGTCCACACGGCGTGCGTCGATGTCGACGCCGATGACCCGATGTCCGAACTCGGCCATGCCCGCCGCGTGAGCCGCACCCAGGTAGTTCGTCCCGATCACGGAGATGTTCAGTGGCACGTCGTACAGCCTGACACAGCGGCGGCCGGCACGCCGTCGCCACCGTGCTCACCGCTGACCGATCTCAGCTGGCAGGAGACCCGCAGACCACTTTCGACGGGGCGCTGTCGCCCGCGGCGTTGAAGGCGATGACCTTGAAGCAACGCTCGCCGGCACCGCGCACCTCGACGTACTCGAAGCTCGCCGAGGTGTCGCGGCCGGACATCGTGCTGGCCGGGATGTACGAGTGTTGCGTCGACCAGATGTTGACGACTCCGGCGGCTGCGCTGGTTGCGCCGGTGACGGCGTTCAACGTGCAGGTCGGTTCAGACGTGCCGCTCGCCGAGGCCGAGCGGAGGATCTTGTAGCCGATGGCGTCGCTGACCGCGCCCCACGTGAGCGCCACCTCCCCCGAACTACCACCCGGGCCCGCGGTCACGGTGGCGACCGCGTGGGGGCGGCTGCGCGGCACTGATGCGGTTGTCGATGCCGGCCCGCTGACGGGCGCGGTGGTCGGCGGGACAGTGGTGGTGGCGGTCGTGGCTGCGGGGGTCGGCGCTGGCGGCGAGGCCAGGGTTGTCGAGGCCCTGGTCACGGGTGCTGCCGTCGACGGCGCCGCACTCGAGCCACTGCCGGACGAGCACGCTCCCAGCATGGCCACGGCACACATCGCCACGCCTAG
>JBBQBP010000015.1:0-76368 GCA_038317635.1 Propionibacteriales bacterium | reverse complement strand
TCGATCCTCGAGCCAGCGGTTCGCGTAGGTCTCGAGGTCCTGTCCGCGCCGGCGGTTGTCCGGACGCCGCGCCCCCATCGGCAGCCATTCTTTGGACTCGACCAGGCGCCGCTCGTCGACTAGCCAGGCTTCGGCATCGATTTTGGCTGTGAATGTTGTGGGGGCCATCTGAACGCGCGTATCCGGGCCTGTGTAGCCAGCCTGCCAACGTCCTGACGGCAATTTGCGCAGCTGCCCGAACGACCTCTTAGAGCCCACTGACGGCCCCTTTCGTGCAAGATACGTGCAAGATCGATGCCCATACTAGTCCCAGCATGTCTACTTGTGTCCATGCCGCCCGGGCGTAACTGTTCCCTGTATCCACTAGTCAGAAGGGGGTTCACTAGGGGTCACACAGTTACGTCGCGATGGTCGCATAACTGGTTCGATCCCAGTTACGCCCACCTTCTGACTAGGGGAAATACCCGAAGCTCGGGGCCCCGTGCAACATATGCACAACAGCGGAGCCTGCTGTAGTGGGGCCCGAGTCGCTACAACCAGAGGCGACTCCACGGGTCTCATGACCTGATCAAGTCCCACAGAGTAAGAAACTGCCCACTACGCGGCCCTCAACCGAGAGCCGCAACCCGCATGAGGGCGGAAGAGCCTAGGGCGCTTCAGAAGCGGGTGCTGCGGGATTGCGCCGGGACAACCTGTAGACCCCCAACACAGCGACCAGCCCGGCGAGGGCGAAGACGATGGTCGCCCACCATGGCGCCGCCGCCGCCTCGCCGAGGACGACGATGCCGATCGTGACCCCGACGAGCGGATCGATGACGGTAAGGCCAGCGACCACCATGCTTGGTGAGCCGGTGGAGTACGCGGTCTGAACGAAGTAGCTACCCAAGAGGGCGGCCGCGACCAGTCCGACGACGCAGACGACCGTGAGCCAGTCCGCGAATACCACGTGAAATCCGGTCTGCAGGAGGGTCTGCACTCGCGTGATGACAACTTTCGCCAAGGTCGCTACGAAGCCGAACAGCATCCCCGCACCGACCACGTAGAAGAGTCGCGGGAGCGATTTCCGCATGACCGCGAAGCTGATCCCCAAGGCTGCCAGAACCACGATCAAGATCGCTATCACGATGACAAGCTGAGTGTCCTGAATGGGCACCGTCGTGGTCGTCATGGCAGCGACTCCCACGAAGGCCCCGACTCCGACCACGCAGAGGAGGACGGCGCGGACGGCGGCCGCGTCGAGACGCTCCTTGGTGACGCGTGCGTTCACCAGCACGGTGATGACCAGCGCAACGGCCCCTAGGGGCTGGACCACCGTCAGCGGGGCCAGATACAGGCTGAACAGCTGGAAGACGATCGCCAGACCGAGCAGAAGCGTGCCGAGGAGCCAGGACGGTCTCCGAGCCAGGGCCACGAGCTCACCGACATGCAGTCCGACCTGAGTTCCCGCCGAGCCTCGGGATTTGACGGCCGCGACGCCGTGCTGCTGGAGCTGTGAGCCGATTGCCAGGAATACTGCGCCGACGAGCGCGACCGGGATCCCAAGAGCCTGAGCGGGGGTGAGTGATATCGCCGGGAGGCTCATATTCGGAGGCTAACAGGCTGCTAGACAGGCAGGGGGCGGACGGGTGCTCAGCGCCAGCCGCAAGGACTACGTCGCCGCGGCCGCCGGCGGCCTGGATCGGTGGCCCTTCGTGTCTTCAGGGGGCCGGAGGCGCCCGGTGAGGCCTCTCCGCTGGGGCGCCGCGCCAACCGATCAGGCTTTCACCCCGAGCAGTCTTTCCATCGCCTCGGGTAATGCCCACGTCTGTCGAAGGCCTTTGCTACGCGCGATGACAGCCCACGTGCAGTTCCCTGAGGTGCCCGCTCGCGGGGTGCGCGGCGCGCTCGGGTGCTATACACGGCCGGTCGGCTACTTCCAGACGGGGCCAAGCATGCACAGCACACTGAACGTGTTGATCGTTAATCCTTTGCTCGGAACTCGCGGGCTGATAGAGCTTGCTGGCAAGCTGCACGCGGCGGTGGAGGTGGCAGGGATCGGAGATGCCCACGGCAGCATGCCGTGTGTGCTTTCAGCTGGCCTCACAGCACGGCTTCAGCGTGATCCTCGGGTCTGGGACTGGGTCATCTCCATTCGAGATGGCGCCGGCGTTGCCGCGCAGATGGTCTCCCGGGGGCAGGCGAAGCACGCCGTGCTGATGGACCCGCTCGTCGGGCTTCCGAAGCTGCCCGGGATCCCGGAAGCGCTGATCGCAGATCTCTACTTACCTTCGGCGCCACCTTCTGAACGATTTGTTGAGGCGCTAACAGCGATGACCGACACGTACGTGCCCGATGCCTATTTCGAGACTGTCTCAGAGGCTCGGTTCGGTGCCGACACAGGGTGGCGCCGCTGGCAAGGGCTGTACGCCGAGGCCTACAGGTCCCTCTTGCCGATGGACCCAGTGCTCGAGCACACCCCGGAGTGGTGGGCCGAGGAATGGGTGGACGCATGGCGGACCAACCCAGAGGCTGTGAGGCCATGGTTCACGCAGGTACATCGTGGCCTGGGATCTGCTGTGTCGAGCGCCGTAGGGCTCCCGATCATCATCCAGCCGTGGAACGAGCTGGCCTGGCTCACTGACCCGTCTGTCGTCGCGGACGCACTGAACCAGGAGTTTGAGAAACCTCGGCCTAGTCACGTCGAAGTCGAAACGACGGGCAAGTAGTCCACAGTCTCGTGCCTCGTCGTGCCCCCTGTCGGCAACGCTCGACAAAGAACCGGGCACCTGACCAGGTGCCTGGTCTCCGGTCGATATCGATGAGCAGTTGCCCCATCGCCCAGCGCGTCGACAGCCGACCGCTAGGTACTTCCCAGGAGCGCCGCAGCAACGTCTGTTGTAACGGCTTCCGGCAGCGGTCATGATGTCGGGCATGGCGGTCGAAGGAGTAGTGCGCGAATGGCACCCTGAACAGGGGTGGGGGGTCATCGATGCCCAAGACACCCCGGGTGGGTGCTGGGCGCACTTCAGCAACGTGGCCATCGACGGATACAGAGAGTTGGCCCGCGGCCAGGTTGTCTGCCTGGAGTGGGAAGCAGTCAATCAAGAGGGTTTCTGCTACCGCGCACGGCGTGTATGGCCGAAGGGCGCTGCCTCGATCGACTCCGTCGGCGAGACTGTCACTGACGCTTACAGCAGTACCGTCAGGTGGAGTTTCGACCTGCCGGAGTAACGCGGTCGTCGTGCCCGGGAGCAAACAAATGGCGGGTCTGCTTCATCTGGACCGACGCCGGACCCACCGACGTCGCGATCGTGGACTACCACTGAGGAGGTGCCAACCATATGACGACCATCGCACCCATCCACCCGGGCGAGATCCTGATGGAGGAGTTCCTGGAACCGCTGCAGGTCAGCCAGAACCGGCTCGCCGTCGCCATCGGCGTGCCACCGCGACGGATCAACGAGATCGTTCACGGCAAGCGCCGGATCAGCGCCGACACCGCCCTCCGCCTGGCCCGCTACTTCGGCACCACCGACCGCTTCTGGCTCAACCTCCAGGTCCGCTTCGACCTTGAGGTCGAGCGGGATCACCTGGGCAACGCTCTGGACGGGATCGAGCCACTCAAAGCCGCTGGGCCACCAGAAGGGGTTGAAATTCCCGCTCGAGGTTGACCATGACACTCTGGCAAGGACAATCAACTACGCGTATCTCACATGGTCAACTCCCGTGTCTCCATCACAGCGCGAGCACTGCATCCTCCCGCGACTTGAAGTAGCTCACGGAATCGAAGACAAGGGCATCCAGCACTTCTGGGTCGGTGACGCCATTGCGAGCAGCATAAGGGGAGGCGCCCGGACCGAGTGGCTCCGGAGTCACGAACCTACCAACGACATTGTGACCGATCACGTACAGAGCCATAATGATAGCGTCAAGATCCATCGACCCCGAGCCGAGTGCACGTCGATTGGAATCCGCCAAATGAAGATTGACGAGCATGTCTCCTGCTTCGAGTATCGCGTCGGCAATATTCCGCTCGCCGGACTGCATGTGATAGACGTCACCATTGATGTGCCGCACACCCGGATGAGATACTGCCTCTATATACTCAGCCGCTTCAGCAACCGTGTGCACCAGGGTCGTCTCGTCACGACGAATCGGTTCGATAGCAGCCTTGATCCCCGTCTCGATGAACACATCCGCTACCGAGCGGAGCGCGGCTGCTGAGCGCTGGCTCTCGAACTTGTCGTACTCGTCGGCACGGCCCACCGCCGCCGGCACGACAAGGAGGTACTCGCCCCCGACGGCCCGAGCGAACTCCGCCTCACGACGAATGTACGAGATGGCCTCTTGCTGCTGTTGGGGCCGGGCGGACGCGAGATCGTTCTCGATAGCAAACATCCCGCACACTCCGGAGCACCTCAGGTCGTTCTTCTGAAGAATCTGAAGGGTCTGCTCTATCCCGTAGCCGAGAGCGGGACCGTAGTGGTTCCCGTGGAGCTCAATGAAGTGTAGACCGGCATCAGCGAGTCGGGCACATGACCTCTCGAGCCCCTCCAAGCCAAAGCCCCAGTTCGACCAGGACATCTCAAGGCGGCGCTGAAACCGTTCGGGATGCTCTGCCTTCAATGCCTTGAAGCGTGACTCAAGCTCAGAGCGAGAAACCTCGTAGTTTTGCATGTGAATGTGTTCTCCTCGATACCGTGGGCGCCCACCGGTGGAGACGCCCCCTCCCTGAGCGAATTCGCTTTGGGACATTGATCACATGCGAGAGGAGTCGCTGCCGGCAACTGCCCTCGCAGTATATTCCGCGTGACGTGAGCCGCTGCCCGAAGGGTCCTCTGCAAGGTAGTGGACCGCGTGGGGGATCCGAGGTCGACCTCACACCGGCTGTTCGACGTCATACCGGCTGCAACCGGTGTGACGTCGAACAAGCGGTGTGACGGCGCGATGCGGCGCCGTACCCATGAGTCGAGCCTCGTGACCCGCACAGTGGTGGACGTCGGGCGTGCCAGGATGGCTGCAACCGATGAAAGGTCACCATGAGTGCACTGACAGAGACGTTCCCGCTCAACGGGGGCACCAGGATCCCAAAGATCGGCTTCGGCACCTGGCTGCTCAAGGAGGGCGATGAGGCCTACAGCGCAGTGGCCGCGGCGCTGGGGGCGGGCTACCGCCACATCGACACGGCGAGGGCGTACCACAACGAGGCCTCGGTCGGCAGGGCAGTACGGGACTCGGGGATCCCGCGCGACGAGATCTACATCACGTCGAAGGTGCCGGCGGAGGCCAAGAGCCACCACGCCGCCGTGGAGCAGTTCGGGATCACCATGCGCGAGATCGGGCTCGACTATCTCGACCTGCTCCTCATCCACGCGCCATGGCCCTGGGACGAGATGGGCAAGGACTGCCGCGCGGAGAACAAGGAGGTCTGGCGCGCCATGGAAGAGTTCCTCGCCGACGGCCGCGTCAAGGCGATCGGGGTGTCGAACTTCAGCCGGCCCGATCTCGAGAGCCTGCTTCCAGCCTGCACGACCGTCCCTGCCGTCGACCAGATCCAGTGGTACATCGGCTACGACGTCGCCGACACGGTAGCCGCCTGTGCCGAGAACGGGATCCTCGTGGAGGCGTACTCCCCGTTCGCCCACGGACGCATCGTGAACCACCCGGACATCGTGGACATGGGGCGTCGGTACGGGGTCACGGCCCCGCAGCTCTCGATCCGCTATCTGCTGCAGAAGGGCGCGGTGCCGCTGCCCAAGGCGACCACCCCCGACCACATCACGGCGAACGCCAAGGTCGACTTCGAGATCTCCGATGCGGACATGGCAGTGCTCGACGGGATGCGCGACACCGAGAGCCACCCCGACGCCGTGGAGTTCCGCTGGTCCTGATCCTCCCCGTCGCGACGCCCGGACATGCAATGACTGAGACGTGCGGCGCGGCGCGCCGTACGGAGGGCGCTCTCGGCCCCGTTGCATGTCCGCGCGCCACTCCCGGGGAGTGCGGGCGAACCTGACGACGTGGATGTAGCAGAATGGCTTCCGGCGCCCAAGCGTCCGGCAGCGGCTCCACCGAGGGGCCACGCCCCCAGGGAAGGAACAGAGTGTCCACCATCACCGTCGTTCGTGAACAGTCCTCCGAGGTGCGGGAGCTGTCCGGTACGACGACGGGGCTCGACCTCTTCGGCGACGACCAGTCCGTCGTGGCCATGACGATCGACGGTGAGACCTTGGACCTCGCCCAGGAGGTGCCCGCCGGCGCCACCGTCGAGGCGGTCCTCGCCACCTCTGACGCGGGTCTCGCGATCCTGCGCCACTCGTCGGCGCACGTCGCCGCCCAGGCCGTCCAGCTGCTTCACGCGGATGCCAAGCTCGGCATCGGGCCACCGATCACCGACGGCTTCTACTACGACTTCGACATCGAGCAGCCGTTCACGCCTGACGACCTCAAGGCGCTGGAGAAGTCGATGCAGCGCATCGTCAAGGAGCGACAGCGGTTCGTACGCCGCGCTGTGACCGACGAGGAGGCCCGCGCGGAGCTGGCCGACCAGCCCTACAAGCTCGAGCTCATCGGCATCAAGGGCCATGCGAGCGACGACGACGGTGCGAGCGTCGAGGTGGGCGTCGGCGAGCTGACCATCTACGACAACGTGCGTCGCAACGGCGAGGTGGCCTGGAAAGACCTGTGCCGCGGGCCCCACGTACCTCACACCGGCTACATCAAGGCGTTCTCGCTGACCCGCTCCAGCGCCGCGTACTGGCGGGGCGACCAGAAGAACCAGACGCTCCAGCGCCTGTACGGGACCGCCTGGGCCTCTCGCGAAGACCTTGCTGCGTACGAGTTCCGGCAGGCCGAGGCCGTGCGCCGCGACCACCGTCGCCTCGGCACTGAACTCGACCTGTACAGCTTCCCCGAGGAGCTGGGTGCCGGGCTGCCGATCTTCCATCCCAAGGGCGGCGTCATCAAGCGCGAGATGGAGGACTACGTCCGCCAAGCGCACATCGACAACGGTTTCCAGTACGTGGGCACCCCGCACATCGCCAAGGAAGAGCTCTTCTACACCTCCGGCCACCTCCCGTACTACGCCGAGGGCATGTTCCCGCCCATGGACGACGACGGCCAGAACTACTACCTCAAGGCCATGAACTGCCCGATGCACAACCTGATCTTCAGGTCGCGCGGACGGTCCTACCGTGAGCTGCCGCTGCGGCTCTTCGAGTTCGGCACCGTCTACCGCAACGAGAAGTCAGGCGTGCTGCAAGGCCTCACCCGTGTCCGGAGCATCACTCAGGACGACTCCCACTCCTACGTCATGGCCTCCCAGGCCGCCGACGAGGTGCGGCACCTGCTCAACTTCGTGCTCAAGCTCCTCGATGACTTCGGCCTGCACGACTACTACCTCGAGCTGTCGACCAAGGACGAGTCGAAGCCGGACAAGTTCATCGGCACCGACGAGCAGTGGGTAGTGGCGACCGAGGTGCTCGAGAAGGTGGGTCGGGACTCGGGCCTGGAGCTCGTGCCCGACCCGGGCGGAGCCGCGTACTACGGCCCCAAGATCTCTGTACAGATCCGCGACGCCATCGGACGTACCTGGCAGATGTCGACGATCCAGTACGACTTCAACCAGCCGTCCCGCTTCGGCCTGAGCTACACCGCGCCCGACGGCAGCCGTGCCGAGCCGGTCATGATCCACTCGGCGAAGTTCGGGTCGATCGAACGGTTCATGGGGATCCTCGTCGAGCACTACGCCGGGGCGTTCCCGGCGTGGCTGGCGCCCGTACAGGTCATCGGCATCCCGATCGCGGGCGACCACGTCCCGTACCTGGAGGACGTCGCGGCGAAGCTGCGGCAGCAGGGGATCCGGGTCGAGGTCGACTCGTCGGACGAGCGGATGCAGAAGAAGATCCGCAACGCCCAGACCCAGAAGGTTCCGTACATGCTCATCGCAGGTCACGACGACATCGAGGCGAGCGCGGTGAGCTTCCGCTACCGCGACGGGACCCAGAAGAACGGCGTGCCGGTTGCCGAGGCGATCGAAGAGATCGTCGCGGCGGTCCGCGAGCGCACGTGACCATCGACGAGGCAAGCCTGCCGGGGACGCCCGATGGGTTCGAACGCCTCTGGACCCCGCACCGCATGGCCTACATCGACGAGAACACGGCCGGTGGCGAGCGCCCGTGTCCGTTCTGCGCGGGACCGGCGACCGACGACGAGACGAGCCTCATCGTCCATCGGGGCGCCGAGTGCTTCGTCGTGATGAACCTGTTCCCCTACAACCCGGGCCATCTGCTCGTCTGCCCGTACCGGCACGTCGCCGACTACACGGACCTGACGCTCACCGAGACCGCCGAGCTCACGGCGCTCACCCAGCGGGCGATGGTGGTGCTCGGGCGGGTCAGCGCGCCGGCCGGCTTCAACCTCGGCATGAACCAGGGCTCCGTGGCCGGTGCGGGGATCGCGGCCCATCTGCATCAGCACGTCGTACCGCGCTGGCTCGGCGATGCGAACTTCATGCCGATCATCGGGCGTACGAAGCCGTTGCCGCAGCTGTTGGGCGACACGCGCGCCCGCCTCGCCGCCGCCTGGGCCGAGTAGCCGTGCTCGACAAGTTCCGCCATCTTTGGGCTGCGGTGATGACGCCGCCCGCGAAGCTGCTGTGGCGCCTGCACGTGCCCCCGGACGCCGTGACCTGGCTCGGTACGGCGCTTGTCGTCGCAGCGTCGTTGCTGACGATCCCGCGAGGGTTCCTGTGGCAGGGCGGGCTGCTCGTCCTCCTCCTCGTGCTGTCTGACGGCCTCGACGGCCAGCTGGCCCGGATGTCCGGACAGTCCTCGACCTACGGAGCCTTCCTCGACTCGTCGCTCGACCGCGTGGCCGACGGCGCGCTGTTCGGCGCGATCATCCTGTACTTCGCGGGGCCGGGCGACTCCGAGCTGTGGGCGGGAATCGCGCTGTGGGCACTGATGGCCGGCCAGGTGACGTCGTACGTCAAGGCGCGCGGCGAGTCGCTCGGGCTCGACGCGAACGGCGGCCTAGCGGCACGTGCCGACAGGATCGTCGTCGCGTTCCTGGGCCTGGTTCTTGCCGGTGTCGGCGTCCCGTACGCGCTGCAGGTCGCGGTCCTGCTGCTCGCCCTGCTCGGCACCTGGACCGTGGGCCAGCGCATGCTGCGGGCGTGGCGCTCGAGGGAAGCCACGTGACCACGCCGGAGATCCGGCCGCGTGCGACACGCGCCGAGGTCGTGATGCGCGATGTCTACCGCGCCGGATGGGCCGCGGGCCCGTACGTGCTGCGCTCGCGCATGGTCCGTGAGGGGCTCGGCGCTGCGGCGGTGAGGTTCGGTCAGAAGTTCGTTGCCCGTCACCGCGAGCAGTGGCGGGAGAACGTCACCCTGGCCACCGGGCGTACGCCCACCGACGCGGACGTGGACTCGGCCGTCCGGTCGTGGATGCGCAACTTCACCGAGTCGTTCGTCATGCCGTCGTGGAGCGTGGAGCGGACCGTGTCGAGCGTGACCACCGACGTCGAGGCGGAGAGGAAGCTCCGGGAGGCGATGACAACCCGGGGCGCCGTGGTCGCCCTCCCGCACCTGGGGTCCTGGGACCACGCAGGTGCCTGGGCGTGTGCGACGGGCATGCCGGTGGCCACGGTCGCCGAGGAGTTCGGCGAGGCCGAGTTCAAGGCGTTCAAGCGGTACCGGGAGAAGCTCGGCATGCGGATCTACTCCCACCGGGACCAGACGGTCCTCACCTCGCTGACCCGCGACCTCGCCGAGGGCTACCTCGTCTGCCTCGTCGCCGACCGCGTCTTCGACGGCAAGGGCGTCCCTGTGATCTGGCCTGACGGTGGCGCGGGTCGTCCTGCGCTGGCACCCATCGGGCCGGCACTGCTGGCCCGTCGCACCGGGGCGCACCTCGTGGGCGTCTCGGCCCGCTACACGCCTCAGGGTGCCCACCTGGCGTTCTCCGAGCCGGTCGCGCATCGCACCGGCGTCGAGGGACTCCGGGCCATGTCGCAGGACCTCGTGACCTTCTTCGCCGCGGAGGTCGCGCTGAATCCCACCGACTGGCACGTCTTCGTCCCGTTCTTCCCAGACCCCGACGAGGTGCGGCCGTGAGGGTCGGGCTGGTCTGTCCTTACGACCTGCGCTCCCACGGGGGAGTGCAGGCACAGGTCCTCGGGCTCGCGCGCTGGCTGACGGAGGCCGGCCACGAGGCGTACGTGCTCGCGCCGGGCACCTTGAGCGACGCTCGGCTCGCTGAGGCCGAGCTCGCCTCGAATCGCGTGATGAGTACGGGTGGCTCCCTGGCTGTTCCGTACAACGGCTCGGTCGCTCGTGTGGCGTGCGGGCCGATCTCGTTGTTCCGCGTGCGGCGCTGGCTGGTGGACAGCGACCTCGACCTCCTGCACGTTCACGAACCGATCACCCCGAGCGCCTCGGTGCTGGCAGTCAGAGCCGCGGAGGTGCCCGTCGTCGCGACGTTCCACACGGCCACGCCCGGCTCGCGCAGCATGGCGGCAGCGGGCCGGCTGCTGGGGGACACGGTTGCCAGGATCGACGAGGGGATCGCCGTCTCCCGGGTCGCCGCCGCCGTCGTCGAACGGCACCTGGGGCTCCAGCCGCGCGTCATCGGCAACGGGATCCGGATGACCGACTTCCACGCTCCCTCGCAGCGTGGCCGGTGGCGCGGCGGCGACCACCCGCGCGTGACGTTCGTGGGCCGGCTACGGGAGCGGCGCAAGGGGCTCAACGTCCTCCTGGCTGCCGTCGAGGGGATCGTTCGGCACCACCCGGACGTGGACATCTGCGTGGCGGGTGCGGGCGTGCCGATACCTGCCGGGCCGAACGTCCGCTTCGTGGGTGAGCTCACCGACAGCGAGCGGAACCAGCTCTTGGCCACCTCGGACGTGTTCGTCGCGCCCCACACGGGACGAGAGAGCTTCGGCATCGTGCTGCTCGAGGCGCTCGCCTCAGGCGCCGCGGTCGTGGCGTCGGACCTCCCGGCGTTCGTCGAGCTGCTCACGGATGACGCGGGTTCACTCGGCCGGATCGTCGAGGCCGGCTCCGCGGAGTCCCTAACGGCTGCAGTCATCCGCGCTCTCGCCGAACCCGTACCGGTGGTGCGGGGAAGAGCGCTGGCGGCCGAGTTCGACTGGCAGATGATCGGTCCGGCCGTGCTCGACACGTACGCCGATGCCCTGAGCCCCAGCGCGGCAGGTCGCAGGACCGGCTAGAAGCACCGCCGGTACGCTGGCCGCGTGCCAGGGACCGCGTACGACACCGACCGGGTTCTGACCGTGCCCAACCTCCTCAGCTTCGTGCGGTTGGCGGGCGTTCCCCTCTTCCTCTGGCTGATCCTGGGACCTCATGCCGACGGCTGGGCGGTCGTGGTGCTGGCTGTAGGCGGGGCGACGGACTTCCTCGACGGCTACCTCGCACGGAGTCGCCACGAGATCTCCCGCATCGGGCAGATGCTCGACCCCATCGCGGACCGCACCTACATCGCGGCGACACTCCTCGGTCTCGGTCTCCGCGAGATCATCCCGTGGTGGCTCGTGGGCGTCCTCGTGGCCCGCGACGTGTGCTTGTTCCTCCTTGTTCCGATCCTGCGGACGCGGGGCTACACCAGCCTCCCAGTGCACTTCCTCGGCAAGGTCGCGACGTTCTTCCTCTTGTACGCGTTCCCCGCGGTGCTGCTCGGTGACGGCGACTGGCCAGGGGCGATGGTCTTCAAGGTCGTCGGCTGGGCATTCGCGATCTGGGGCACGGCCCTGTACTGGTGGGCCGGCCTGCTGTACGTCCGGCAGGCGATAGACATCGTCAAGGGTTCCGGGCGGATCACATGAAACGGCGCATGGTCAGGGGAGACAGCCAACGCCCCGTCGCCTGGAGCATGGATCTCCTGCGCCAGATCCGGGATTCGGCGATCGACCCCGACTACGCGGTGGTGGGCAGACACGTCAGCAGGAGTCGCTGGCGGCTGCCCCTGGTCGCGGTGGCGCTCGTCCTGGGGATGGTCGTGGCGGTGCAGGGGTGGAACACGTACCAGGCGTCCTCCGAGGTGGCTTCCGAGCGCGACCAGCTCATCAGCCGGGTCCGCGCCGCTGACAAGACCAACGACGACCTGCATGCCCAGCAGGTGGCGCTCGAGCAACAGATCTCCGATCTCCAGAAGAAGCAGGCCGACACGACCATGCAGGCCCAGCTGTCTGCTCAGGGGGCCGCGTCCGGAGGGATAGCCGTGACCGGCCCCGGAATGGTGGTCGTGGTCGACGACGCACGCGGTACGAACGGGGCGCGGGTCACCGACGAGGATCTCCGGCAGCTCGTCAACGGCGCGTGGGAGGCGGGTGCCGAGGCGATCGCCATCAACGGGCATCGGCTCACAACCCGTACGGCCATTCGCAGCGCAGGGTCGGCGATCACGGTCGACTACCGCTCCCTGCTGCGCCCGTACCGTGTCGAGGCGATCGGCGATCCGAAGACCCTTCCCGCCCGCTTCGCGAACACCCCGGGCGGAGTCTGGTGGGCTGACGCCAAGAACAACTACGGTCTGGTCTACGACGTGTCGACGTCGGAGTCGCTCACGCTCCCGGCCGATCCTGGGCTCACTGTCACCACGGCCCGGAAAACCTGAGGAGAAGGCCATGTTCGCGATCCTTGCGCTGCTGATCGGCATCGCGCTCGGCATCTGGCTGGAGCCGTCGCTTCCGACCGGGCTGACCACGTATCTCCCGATCATGATCGTCGCTGCACTCGACGGACTGTTCGGAGCGTTGCGGGCGTGGTTCGACGGGACGTTCTCCGACCGGGTCTTCGCCGTCTCGTTCTTCTCCAACGTCCTCATCGCAGCGCTGATCGTCTTCATCGGTGACCAGATCGGCGTCGGCAGCCAGCTGTCGACGGCCGTTGTCGTCGTGCTCGGGATCCGCATCTTCACGAACGCCGCAGCGATCCGGAGGGCCATCTTCCATGCCTGACGAGGGCGACGTCGAGGCTCGTCACGCGGCCGCGGAAGGTCCGGACGGGACACAGGAGCAGGGTGGCCGCTCTCTCCGGGATCTGGGCAGGGCACTGATGAGGCCTTCCGTGAGCCAGATCGTGCTGGCGGCGGTCCTGCTCGTCTTCGGGGTCGGGGTCGGAACCCAGGTCACGACGAAAGCAGCGGACGACCCGTACACGAACGCGCGCCGAACCGACCTGATACAGCTCCTCGACACGGCGAACACCGAGACCAGCCGACTGGAGACCGCGATCCAGCAGCTGAAGACGACGAGGGACAAGCTGCAGTCCGGCGTCGACAGCGCCAAGGTCGCTCAGACAGAGGCGCAGAACCGGTTGGACGACCTCGCGATCCTCAACGGCACCGTGGGCGCGACGGGACCGGGAATCCGCGTCGTGATCTACGACCCGGACCGGAAGGTCACCGCGTCGACGCTGCTGGACGCGATCGAGGAGTTCCGGGACGCGGGCGCCGAGGTGATCGAGATCAACGACTCGATCCGTGTGGTGGCCTCCACCTGGTTCAACAGCGCAGGAGGGTCCCTTGTCGCGGACAACGTCACCATCACGCTGCCCATCGTCATCGACGTCATCGGCGAAGGACATGCGCTGGAAGAAGCAGCACGATTCCGGGGTGGACTCGCCAGTCAGGTGCAGCAGGTGGGCGGCACGGTGACGATCAACCAGGAGGCCGCGGTGACGATCACGGCGGTACGAGCCCTGCCGCAGAACCAGTACGCGCGCCCCGCGTGACCCGGCAGGCACGGATGCGAGAGAATGCCAGCGGTAGCACGAGCCAAGAGAGGCCAGAATGACTTTTCCCGAGGACCTGAAGTACAGCACCGAGCACGAGTGGGTGCGAGGGGGCAACGCCGCGACGGTACGGGTCGGGATCACGGACTACGCCGCCGAGGCACTCGGCGACATCGTGTACGTGTCGCTGCCAACCGTGGGCCAGGACGTGGCGGCGGGTGACGCGTGCGGAGAGCTCGAGTCGACCAAGTCGGTCTCCGAGGTCTTCAGCCCGGTCGACGGGGTCGTCAGTGCCGTGAACGACCATCTCGCTGACACGCCTGAGACCGTCAACTCCGATCCGTACGGCGCCGGATGGCTGTTCGAGATCGAGCTTGCGGAGGACGCCGACCTCGACGACCTTCTCGACGCCGACGCGTACGCCGAGCACGTGGGCGCCTGACGCTGCGACACAGAGTCTCCCCGGAGCCGGATCGGGAGAGAGTACTGGGTTAGGCTGAGGAATCTGAAACTGCGAGGAGCCCCCGATGACGTGCCCCAAGTGCGGCAGCACCGTCGCACCTGACAGCAATTTCTGCCCGCACTGCGGCGAGCGGTTGCGTGAGCACACCGGCGACACCACCGGCCTGCTGAAGATGCCGGCGGCCGAGATGCTCGAGGACCTGTCCGAAGAGCAGGTACGAGCCGTGGAGGCCCTCCCTCAAGGTTCGGCACTCCTCATCGCCGTCCGCGGCCAGGACCGCGGCGCCCGCTACCTGCTCGACTCGGAGTCAGTGGTCGCGGGCCGCTCGCCGGAGTCCGACATCTTCCTCGACGACATCACGGTCTCCCGGCTTCACTGTGTCTTCCAGCGCGGGGAGGGTCAGCTGACGGTCACGGACCAGGGCAGCCTCAACGGGACCTACGTCAACCGCACCCTGACCGACGGGCCCGTCGTGCTGCGGACGGGTGACGAGGTGCAGATCGGCAAGTTCCGCCTCGTCTTCTACCCGAGTCCGCATGGGTTGGGGTGATGGCGTCCCAGCTGCAGAGCATCGGCCAGGTCCTGAAGGCGCTCCAGCAGGAGTTCCCGGACATCTCGATCTCGAAGATCCGGTTCCTGGAGGCTGAGGGCCTCATCTCTCCTGAACGGGCTCCGTCGGGGTACCGCCGGTACTCGCGGGTCGACATCGACCGTCTCGCGTACGTTCTGCGGGCCCAGAAGAACCACTATCTCCCGTTGAAGGTCATCCGGGAGCACCTCTCCCTCATCGACCAGGGTGCTGAACCGCCGGCGATGGAGCCTCCCCAGCCGCAACCGATGATGGTCACCGAGGCACCCCACGCGGCCGAGAACGCCATCGCAGCGGCCCGGCGGGCGATCCGGCTCAGCCGGCGCGAGCTGCTCGACGTCTCCGGACTGCCGGAAGCCACGCTCGTGGAGCTGGAACGCCAGCTGGTGATCCGTGCTCGGCGGGGGACGGCGTTCTACGGCCGCGAGGCGCTGACCCTGGCGGTCGTCGCGCGCAAGCTCACGGCGTACGGGATCGATGCCCGTCACCTCCGCGCGATCAAGATGGCGGCCGAACGGGAGGTCGGCCTCGTCGAGCAGGCAGTGGCCGCCTCGTCGAGCCGCCGGCAGCCGGTCAGCCGAGAACGTACGACCGAGGTCATGCAGCTCGTCAT
This sequence comes from Propionibacteriales bacterium, assembly GCA_038317635.1. Classification (GTDB taxonomy): domain Bacteria; phylum Actinomycetota; class Actinomycetes; order Propionibacteriales; family Propionibacteriaceae; genus Fen-668. The sequence continues at coordinate 60,968 of JBBQBP010000015.1, read as the reverse complement.
GCACGCGCACGCAGCGCTGATGCAGTCCGTGCTGGACAGGTGAACGGAGCCATGTCGTTCACTCGCGACTAGGCTGGGTGGCATGCGAGAGGTAGTCGTGCACGGCGTGCGGATCGATATGCCTGCCGGGGTGCCGATGCTCCTGCTTCGGGAGGTCGAGGGGTCACGGGGCCTTCCCATCTGGATCGGCGCCGCTGAGGCCTCCGCGATCGCGAGCGTGCTCGAGGGGGCAACCCCTCCGAGGCCGCTGACCCACGACCTGATGGCCGACGTGCTGGACGCGCTCGGGCACTCGCTCACGGCGGTCCGGATCACCAACGTCGAGGACGGGACCTTCTACGCCGTGCTGGAGATCGACGGCGAACAGGTGAGCGCCCGTCCGTCCGATGCCGTCGCGTTGGCACTGCGAGTCGGAGCCCCCATCTACGCGTCCGAGGAGGTGCTGGCTGAAGTAGGGGTTGAGATTCCCGCGCCGCGTGACGAAGAGGTCGAGAAGTTCCGTGAGTTCCTCGACAACGTCAGCCCGGAGGACTTCGACGCACCGCAAGACTCCTAGTCAGGACACAATTGGTGGTGTCCTGGCAAGAGTCCCCAGGGGCTCGTGAAGAGGGTCTGAAACCCTGGATGTCGACTAAGGGTCGTTGACGTTGCAGGAAGTCGGATCTAGCGTTCGAGAATCCCAAGGATGAAACTACAACCGCGGAACCGCACGAGGGAGAGAACGTGGACGTCGAAGGCACGCAGCGTCGCAGCCAGGACAGCCTGTTCGACGGGGACTTCTCTCCGCTGCCCCAGGACCAGGGCTTTCGTGGCCCCGTGGCCTGCAGCGCGGCAGGCATCACGTACCGGCAGCTCGACTACTGGGCACGCACCGGTCTGGTGGTCCCTGAGGTCCGGGACGCGACCGGATCCGGTACGCAGCGCCTCTACAGCTTCCGCGACCTGCTCCTGCTGAAGGTCATCAAGCGCCTCATCGACGCCGGCATCTCGTTGCAGCAGATCCGCATCGCGGTCGATCACCTCCGGGCGCGTGGCGTCGAGGATCTCACCGAGGTCACGCTCCTCAGCGACGGCGTGTCCGTGTACGAGTGCACGTCGGACGACGAGGTCGTCGACCTCCTCAAGGGCGGACAGGGCATGTTCGGCATCGCGCTCGGTGGAGTGTGGCGCTCGATCGAGGGCACGCTGCTCGATCTGCCGACCGAGCGCGCCGACGACACGACGCGCGCCATCGACGAGCTGGCCGCTCGACGGGCGGCCCGGTTCGCGGGCTGATCGCCTAGTTCGTTAGGTTGGCGCCTGGTACAGGAAGGCGCCACATGACCCATCGCTCTGGTTCGGCATTCGCCGAGCGTCACATCGGACCCTCATCGACTGATCACGAACGCATGCTCGCGACCATCGGTGTCGCCTGCGCAACTGAGCTCGTCGAGCACGCGATCCCGGCTGCGATCCGCTCGACGTCGATGCCCGGTGTCCCGCAGGCACGCTCGGAGTCGGATATCCAGGCACGACTTCGCTCCTTGTCGGAGCAGAACGTCGTGACCGTCCCGATGTACGGACTGGGCTACAGCCAGACGATCACGCCTCCCGTGATCCGGCGCTCGGTGCTCGAGAACCCTGCCTGGTACACCGCGTACACCCCGTATCAGCCGGAGATCAGCCAGGGCCGCCTCGAGGCGCTGCTCACGTTCCAGACGATGTGCAGCGACCTCACGGGTCTGACGACGTCGGGCGCCTCGCTGCTCGACGAGGGTACGGCTGTGGCCGAGGCGGTGGCTCTCGCGCACCGTGTCGTGAAGAAGGGCACGCGCTGCCTCGTCGACCCGGGTCTGTACCAGCAGAGCCTCGCCGTGCTGCGCACGCGTGCGGAGGGTCTCGGCCTCGACGTCGTGCTCGGGTCGACGGACCTCGACGACGACCTGGACGGCGTGTTCTGCGTCGTCGTCCAGCAGCCGACAGCCGAGGGACGCGTACGGAGTGCCTCCGAGCTTCGACGCATCGCGGACGCCGCGCACGGGGCGGGCGCGCTCGTCGTGGGCGCCTGCGACCTGTTGTCGCTCACCGTGCTGGAGTCGCCCGCCTCCTGGGGCGCCGACGTCGCCGTGGGAAGCACGCAGCGCTTCGGTGTACCGCTGTTCTACGGCGGTCCGCACGCGGGCTACATCAGTGTCAGGGACGGGCTCGAGCGGCAGCTGCCGGGTCGGCTGGTCGGCGTGTCCATCGACGCCGATGGCGTACCTGCGTACCGGCTGGCGCTGCAGACGCGCGAGCAGCACATCCGTCGCGAGAAGGCGACCTCGAACATCTGTACGTCGCAGGTCCTGCTGGCCGTGACCGCCGCGCTGTACGCGGTCTACCACGGGCCCAACGGTCTCCGTCGGATCGCCTCGAAGGTTCATGCCACCGCGCAGCGGATCGCCGGGACCGCCATCGCCGCCGGGCTCACGGTTCGGTACGACACGTACTTCGACACGGTCGTCGTCGAGGCGCCCGGCCGCGCTCGGGAGATCGTCTCCGCGGCCCACGACGTGGGGATCCTGCTCCGCCCGATGGGCGACGACGCCCTGGCCGTGTCGGTGGGCGAGGGAGTCACCGAGGCGGAGCTCGCCTCGCTCGCCGGAGTGCTGGGGGCTCCGCTGGCGGAGACGCCCGGCACGGCCGCCGTGGCCGGGCACGAACGGCCGCACGACTACCTGACACATCCCGTGTTCTCCGCGTACCACTCGGAGACGGAGATGCTCCGCTACCTGCGGGCCATGGCGGACCGCGACTTCGCGCTCGACCGCGGCATGATCCCGCTCGGGTCCTGCACGATGAAGCTCAACCCTGCCGCCGCGATGGAGCCGATCTCGTACCCGGGCTTCGCAGGCCTGCACCCGTTCGCACCGGCGAGCGATGCACGCGGCTACGCCGAGATGATCACCGAGCTGGAGTCGTGGCTCTGTGCGATCACCGGCTACGACAAGATCTCGCTCCAGCCGAACGCCGGGAGCCAGGGCGAGTTCGCCGGACTGCTCGCGATCAAGCGCTACCACGAGTCCCGCGGGGACACCCATCGGACGGTCTGCCTCATCCCATCGTCCGCGCATGGCACGAACGCCGCCTCAGCGGCACTGGCCGGTCTCTCGGTCGTCGTCGTCAAGGCCGCCCCGGACGGCTCGGTCGACCTCGCTGACCTGCACGCGAAGATCGAGGCCAACGCCGAGAAGCTCGCTGCGATCATGGTCACCTACCCGTCGACGCACGGCGTCTTTGAGGACACGATCACCTCGATCTGCGCGACCGTGCATGCCGCGGGCGGACAGGTGTACGTCGACGGGGCGAACCTCAATGCGCTCGTGGGCCTCGCGCGTCCGGGCGCGTTCGGTGCTGACGTGAGCCATCTCAACCTGCACAAGACGTTCGCGATCCCGCACGGCGGCGGTGGCCCCGGGGTCGGGCCTGTGGCGGTCCGCGAGCACCTCGCGCCGTTCCTCCCCGGCGACCCGCTGGGCGAGGGGAGGACGCATGCCGTGGCGTCCGCGCCGCAGGGATCGGCGGGCGTGCTGCCGATCACGTACGCGTACATCGCGATGATGGGTCCTGACGGCCTCCGTGCCGCCACTGAGGGTGCGCTGATCGCGGCGAACTACGTGGCGAAGCGGCTCGCGGACACGTACCCCGTGCTGTACGCGGGGGAGTCGGGCCTGGTCGCCCACGAGTGCATCCTCGACCTGCGGCCGCTGACGAAGCGCACGGGCGTGACCGTCGACGACGTGGCGAAGCGCCTCGTCGACTACGGCTTCCATGCCCCGACGATGAGCTTCCCGGTCGCCGGGACCCTCATGGTCGAGCCGACGGAGTCGGAGTCCATGGAGGAACTGGACCGCTTCTGTGACGCCATGATCGCGATCGCGGCCGAGGCGGAGCGCGTTCTGGCGGGGGAGTGGCCCGCGGACGACAACCCGCTTCACAACGCTCCCCACCCCTTGGTGCGCGTCGTCTCCGACGAGTGGAACCACCCGTACTCACGCGAGCTCGCGGCGTTCCCCGGCGGGAAGCCGCACGGTCCGCTCGCCGCGCGGCCGGTCAAGGACAAGTACTGGCCGGCGGTCGGCCGCATCGACGGTGTCTACGGGGACCGGAATCTCGTCTGCGAGTGCCCACCCCCGGAGGCGTACGAGTCCTGAAGCCTATCTTGCGATGTCATGCAACCTTTTGGGGTCCGGCGGCGTGTAGAGGTTGAACACCCCGCCGGAGAGGCCTGGAATGGATGATCGCGACGCCGGCTTCGCCGAGTACGTCGGCGAGCGATCGGCCGCGCTGCGCCGGTATGCGTACCTGCTGACAGGCGACCTGGCATCGGCCGACGATCTCCTGCAGGACGCGCTGGTGAAGGTGTACCGGCGCTGGCCACTGGTGACCGGGCCCGGCACCGACGCGTACGTGCGGACGGTCATCGCCCGTACGCACATCTCGGTCTGGCGCAGGGTCGGACGACACGAGGTGCCGGTCGCGGAGCTGCTCGACGTCTCTGACGGCCGGGACATGAGCAGTGGCGTCGTCGATCGGGACGAGGTCTGGCGACTGCTGGCAGACCTGGGCCCTCGGCAACGCGCAGTCGTCATCCTGCGGTTCTGGTCGGATCTGCCCGAAGCGGAGATCGCCGAGATACTCGGCGTCTCGACTGGCACCGTCAAGAGCCAGCTTCACCGCGCTCTCGCGCACCTGCGCGTCGCCTTGCCTAACGACACGTACGCACCGGATGGAGGCCTGCGATGAGCATCGAGGAACTGCTGCGGGAGACGCTGGACGAGCGGGCGACCCCTGTGACTGGCGACGACGATCTTGCGCTGCATGTGATCCGGCGGGCTCACGGGCGGCGGGGACGACGTGTCGCTGTGGGGATGTCTGCGGTCGTCATCGTGGTGATCGTCGTGGTCCTCACCATCACGCAGACGATGCAACGCAACTCGAGGGTCGTACCCGATCCCCGCGGGACCGCGGTGCCCAGCGTCGGACCGATGACGCCGGTGGCGTCGTTCCCCGGTCTGCTGACCGGCTATCGCTCGGTGCAGGGGGCTGAGCCGCGGACCTCAGCAGCGGCCGGAGCGGCGATCTCCGTGACCCCGCGCGTCGAGCGGCGGGGGACGCCGACGTGGTTCGTGACTCCGACAACATCGATCGCGCTGCCACCCTCCGTGAACGGCGCCCGAAGCATCCAGCCCGCAGGATCGAGCTGGGTGGTCTTCACGATGTCCACTGACTTCACCGGCGGCGACACAGACCCAGGCGCACAGATCCTCATCGTCTCGTCGAGCGGAGTCGTGCGGGCGCTCGTGACCGACGATGTGAGGAGCGTCGCGGTGAGTCCTGACGGGACACAGGTGGCGTCGGTGGAGACGGTCGAGACTCGATCGACGTGGTCCGTGACACTGGTGGTGCGACGCATCGCAGACGGTGGGATCGTCAGGAAGGCTGCTCTGCCGTACGGGCAGCGGGGGGAGTGGCCGTACGAGTCTCTCGTGTGGACCGCTGACGGCATCCTGGCCTCAAACCAGTTCGGATCCAGCTCGGTGGCAGGCGCCACCGTGCTGGTCAACCAGAATGTCGTCACCGACGAGGCGCCCATCACCGGCGTCTACCCGGTCCCGTCGAGCACCGAACTACTCGTCACCCGGACGAAGTCGGGGTCGACGTGCCTCTCCAGCTGGGTGCCGGCGGCTGCGCCGATCGAAATCCTGTGCGGCGACCTGGGAGTCGTCACTCCACTGGGCAACGGGCGCGTCCTCGTTGTGCCGTTCGCCAGTGACGGGTCCCGGGCCTTTGTCGCGGACACGGTGTCAAGAACACTGACTCTCCTGAAGCTGCCGGTTGGGGTGCAGGAGGCATTCCTCGTTGGCGCGGTGGCGGAGACGGCGACAACGGTACTGGTCCCAGTCCTTCAGTCCGGAGCCTGGTGGCGCTGGGATGTGCTGTCCAATACCGCCGAGACCGCTGCGCTTCCCAGTGGGACCACCGCCGCCATCTCCTGGTGACCGCCGCCGTGGTGCGGAGCCGGTGACTACCGTGATGTGACATCGTGGTTCGGCGACACACGGAGGGGAGACATGGGCGATCTGATGAAGCGCGTCATGGCGTGGCCGTGGGTTGCGCACTTGCTGCGTGCCCTGGACCGGTTCGGGTCGCGTCTGGGGACCCAGTTCGCGGCCGCGATCACCTACTTCTCCGTCTTGGCGATCATCCCGATCCTCATGCTCGGGTTCGCCATCCTCGGCCTCACCATCGACGTGCTGCGTCCCGATCTCGCGCAGGCGATGGTGACTGCGATCGAGACTCGGCTGGAGAGCATCATCCCCGTAACAGCCGGCGCCACCGGCAGCAGTGCCCATGACATCGCGCGCTCGCTGGTCGGCATGCTGAAGAACTGGCGGGGAGTCGGGAGCGTGGGCCTCCTGTCCGCCGCCTATGCGGGCAGCGGGTGGGTCGGCAACATCCAGCGCGCGATCAATGCAATGTGGCTGCGGGCGGGGATCAGCCCCGTCTCTCGGAGCCTGTGGGGACGCGTCGTCGCGATCGGGCGGAATCTCGCCGTCCTTCTCGGACTCATCGTCCTGGGAGGTCTGACCGTGGCCGTGTCGCTGTCCGCGACCGCTGCTCAGGACCTGCTGCTTGGCTGGCTGGGGCTGGCCGAGTCCGGCACGGCATCGTTCTTCACCGTCGTGGTCGCGGTGCTCGTCTCGCTGCTGTCAGGTTGGGTCTTGTTCCTCTACCTCTATACGGTCCTGCCTCGTGAGCGAGTTCCCTGGAGAGCCGTGACACGCGGCGCGCTGTTCGGGTCGGTGGGTCTTGCCGCACTGCAGTACTTCGCCGGAGCGTTGAACTCGATCTTCGTGCGCAACAGCGCGGCGACGATCTTCGGACCGGTCATCGTCCTGGTGCTGTCGCTCAACGTGTTCGCCACGCTCGTCATGCTCGGCGCCGCCTGGACGTCGACCGCCCACGTGGTCGACGAGCCTCTCGCCGTCGATGGTGACGAGGCTGAGCCTACGATGCTGCCTCTCGCCGAGAACCCGTACGTGACAGGGCATGTGCTGGTGTCGCCGAAGGTCGCGAAGCGTGGTGTGACCGCCGGCATCGTTACCGGGTACGCACTCGGCGGGGCGGCCGGAGTGGGCCTAGGGGCCGTGCTGGGGCGCTTGGCAGGTGCGGTCGTTCACCGACGCCGTCGGCGCTGACCTCGTAGCCGGCGCGGAGGGGTACAGGTTCTCTCGCGGAGGGGTACAGAGTCTCTCGCGGAGGGGTACAGAGTCGAGGAGAAGGCACCCCTGGACGTGCAACGGCCCCGCAGTCTGGCGAGAGACTGCGGGGCCGCGCATGTTCAGTATGTCAGTGCGCGGGTGACGCCACGGGGGCGGGCTGGCCGATATTGCCGAGGAGCTCGGTGAACCAGGCTTGGGTGATGTCGAACGGCTTGCCACCCTTGATCCGGTCGAACGCGATCGCCTTGAGGGTGTCGTTGTCCTCCTCGTCGTGGCCGATGACGCCCGGCTCGCCACGAAGCGCGCAGTCGACGGCGAGGTCGGTGCACTCCTTGATCAGAGCCAGGTCGTAGGAGTTGGCCGCAGCGGAGCGCGCGTAGTACCCGCTCTTCTGCACCATCACCTTCTCGGCGCCCAGCTTGCTGGCGAACTGGTCAGCGAACCAGGCACCCGGGTTGATCTTGTCGATCTTCACGTGGCCGAACGCGTCGCGCGCGACCTGCTTGCCGCTGGCTTCGAGCTGCGCGACGATCGAGTCGATCCCCGCTCCCTCCGAGATGAACATCGTCACGTTGCCCACCTCGTCCATGACCTTGCGCAGGCGCTCCGCCTCGGCATCGATGTCGATGTCCGCCTCAGGCACGAACACGGCGTGGACGTCCCAAGCGGCCTTCGACAGGCCGATCTCGGGCAGCCACTGCTGCGTCGCGAGCCATTCGCGGTACTTCTTGGCCGTCGCTGCGGTCAGCCACCCGCAGTGCCGTCCCATGACCTCGTGCACGATCAGCATGCGGGAGCCGGAGTTGTGCTCGGCCACGATGTTCTTCGCGAACCGCGCACCCATCTCGGCTGCGGTGTCGGCGCCGAGGGACTGCTTGATCGGGATCACGTCGTTGTCGATGGTCTTCGGCAGGCCGACGACCGTCAGTCCGTAGTCGTTCTCGGCGAGGTAGGCGGCGAGGTCAGCGGCGGTCGTGTTCGTGTCGTCGCCGCCGATCGTGTGGAGCACGTCGACGCCGTCGGCGACGAGACGGTCAGCGGCCACCTTGAGCGGGTTCTCACCGTCGGCGACCAGGCCCCGCTTGACGAGGTCCTTGACGTTGGTGAGCTTGACGCGTGAGTTGCCGATCGGCGAACCACCGAACTTGTGCAGCAGCGCGGCGTTCTCGCGGACCACGTCGGTGACGGTGATCGAGTCGCCGGTCAGCAGGCCCTGGTAGCCGTGCATGTAGGCGATGATCTCGATCTCCGGCGCGAGTTGCGAGTAGCGCTCGATGAGACCGCCGATGGCGCTGGACAGGCATGGGGCGTAGCCGCCCGCAGTGAGGAGCGCAACCTTCGCGACCATGGATGACCTCCGGGTTGTGTGTAGGAATCCAGTGACAGCCTAGAAGACCCAGGCCACGGCGCCGACGCAGGGCGCGGAGATGAACGGCCACCTATCATCGTCGGATGGCCGATGTCGTGTGGTTGCGCCGCGATCTGCGGAGATCGGACCTACCGACCTTGGCGCTGGCCGCCGCCGCCGGCCCAGTCACCGTGGCGTTCGTCGTCGATCCGGCGTTGTGGGCCCCCTCGGCCGGCACACCCCGCCGACGGTGGCTCGCCGCCACCCTCTTGGCGCTCCGCGACACGTACGAGGGCCGCCTGACGCTGCGTGTCGGAGATCCCAGGCTGGAGATCCCGAGACTTGCCGACGAGGTCGGCGCGTCGACGGTTCACATCTCCCAGGAGACGGAGCCCGAGGGCGCCGCTCGTGACGGGGACGTCGAGAACGCGTTGGGTCCCGTGCGGCTGTCGAGGACGGGCAGCCCGTACGCTGTGAGCCCTGGTCGAGTCCGTACGGGCTCGGGCGGGCCCTATCAGCGGTTCACGCCCTTCTCGGCGGCGTGGCGCGAGCACGGCTGGCGCGGCCCCGCGTCCGAGCCGGGCCATCTCGAGCTGGGCGAGGACCGCAGCACGGTCGACGCGTGGGAGCGGGTCTCTGCGGTGGCGGAGGAACGCGGCCCTGACCAGCCCGAAGCGGGCGAGCAGGCCGCGCTGAGGCAGTGGCACGCGTTCCTGGATGACCATCTCGAGGACTACGACGCGAAGCGGGACCGGCCAGATCTCTCGGCCACCTCGGGGTTGTCCGCCTACCTCAAGCTGGGCGTCGTCCATCCCCGAACGCTTCTGGCAGATCTCGGCGGACGGTCCGGGAAGGCTGCCGACCGGTTCGTCACCGAGCTGGCCTGGCGCGAGTTCTACGCCGACGTGCTGCACCACAACCCGAAGAGCCTCTGGGACGACCTCCGGCCCGAGCTGGCGAGGCTTGCGTACGACGACTCGCCGGACCTCGTCGACGCCTGGCGGCAGGGCCGTACAGGCGTTCCACTGGTCGACGCGGGCATGCGTCAGCTCCTCGCCACCGGCTGGATGCACAACAGGGTCCGGATGGTCACGGCCAGCTTCCTCGTCAAACACCTCCACACCAGGTGGCAGGTCGGCGCTCAGCACTTCTTGGACCACCTCATCGACGCCGATCTTGCCTCGAACCAGCACGGGTGGCAGTGGGTGGCTGGTACGGGGACCGACGCAGCGCCGTACTACCGGGTCTTCAACCCGGTGCTGCAGGGCGAGAAGTTCGACCCGGACGCCGCGTACATCCGGCGCTGGATCCCGGAGCTTTCAGGGCTGGAGCCGTCCCAGGCGCACCATCCGTGGACGGTCGACAGCTCCGTACGCAACGGCTATCCGGAGCCGGTCGTCGACCTCGCTGCCGAGCGGCGCGACGCATTGGCCCGCCATCAGGTGGCGCGGTCCTAGCCGTCGGAGGCAATCCGCTCACCCCATGGCATCGCGGGTCTGGTCTGGGGCAGCAGGAGCACGTAATGTGTCGGCACTGTCTGCCTCGAGGAAGAGGACCACTGAACATGACGCAAGCGCCTGACCTGTCTGCCGACATCGTCTACCCCGACCCAGAGATCGCCGCCGGCTATCGCATCCCGGACTGGGACGCCATCGCCGGACCCGCGAGCGATTTCCGCACGTTCTGGGAGGACCGAGCCAAGGAGCTCGAGTGGTACCAGCCGTGGGACACGGTCCTCGACGACAGTGAGGCTCCGTTCTTCAAGTGGTTCACCGGGGGCAAGGTCAACATCGTCCACAACTGCGTCGACCGGTGGTTGGAGGGCCCGACCCGGAACAAGCTCGCGCTGATCTGGGTGTCGGAGGACGGTCGGGAGACCAGGACGTTCTCGTACTACTCGCTCAACCGCGAGGTCATGACCTGGGCGAACATCCTCAAGGCTATGGGTGTCAGCAAGGGAGATCGGGTGACGATCTACCTGCCGAGGATCCCGGAGATCATGTTCGCGATGCTTGCGTGCGCGAAGATCGGCGCCGTCCACTCCGTCGTCTTCGCGGGCTTCTCGTCGGATGCGCTGAAGGACCGGCTCATCGACTCGGAGTCGAAGCTGGTGATCACCGCCGACGGTTCGTGGGTGAACGGCAAGGTCTTCCGGCTCAAGGACATCGTCGACGAAGCCGCACGTCATGCACCGACGGTCGAGAACGTCGTTGTGGTCAAGCGCACGGGGATCGAAGTCTCCATCGACCCGCTCCGCGACCACTGGTTCACCGACCTTGAGACGCTGCCGATCGCCAAGGGCAAGTGCGCGACCGAAGTGCTCGACGCCGAGGACCCGCTGTACATCCTGTACACCTCGGGATCCACCGGCCGGCCCAAGGCGATCCTCCACACGCATGGCGGCTACATGGTCGGGACGTACACGACGTTGCGGTACGTGTTCGACATCCGCGACGAGGACCGCTGGTGGTGTACGGCGGATCCCGGCTGGGTGACCGGCCACTCGTACCTCGTGTACGGCCCTCTGCTCAACGGCGCGACGACCTTCATGTTCGAGGGCGGCCCGACCTATCCGTACCCGAACCGTTGGTGGCAGCTCATCGAGTACTACGGGATCAACGTTCTGTACACCGCCCCCACCGCCATCCGGAGCCTCATGCGCTTCGGCGAGGCGTGGCCGAACCGCCACGACCTGTCGTCGCTGCGGCTGCTCGGGTCGGTGGGCGAGCCCATCAACCCTGAGGCGTGGCACTGGTACCACCGGGTCATCGGCAAGGGCCGCTGCCCGATCATGGACACTTGGTGGCAGACCGAGACCGGAGCGTTCCAGATCACATCGGTGCCGAGCATGCCGCTCAAGCCGGGGTCCGGTGGCAAGCCGTTCTTCGGGCAGGAGGCGGAGGTGCTCGACGAGTTGGGCAACCCGGTGCCGGACGGTCAGGAGGGCTTCCTCGTCCTCAAGAACCCGTGGCCGGCGATGATGCGGACGCTGTACCAGGACCCCGACAGGTACGTGAACACGTACTGGTCGACGTACCCGGGCAAGTACCTGACGGGCGACTCGGCCCGCAAGGATGCCGACGGCTACTTCTGGATCATCGGCCGTACGGATGACGTCATCAAGGTGTCCGGCCATCGCTTGGGCACGGCCGAGGTCGAGAGCGCGTTCGTCAGCCATCCAGCCGTCGCCGAGGCCGCCGCGATCGGACTGCCCCACGAGGTGAAGGGCAACGCGATCCACGCGTTCGTGGTCCTGAGGGTCGGGTTCGAGCCGAGTGAGGACCTGGAGGACGAGCTACGTCAGCACATCTCTCAGCATCTGTCGCCGATCGCCAAACCTGACGCGATCGAGTTCGTCGGCGCGTTGCCGAAGACGCGCTCGGGCAAGATCATGCGCCGCGTGCTGAAGGCTCGCGCGCTCGGACTGCCCGAGGGCGACACGAGCACGATGGACGACGACTGAGCGGCAGGTTCAGTCCGCCAGCAGCCGGGGATCCGGCGAGCCCTCCGGCTGACGCCAGGCGTCGGTCGGCTCGTCGGCCAGCGCGGCCAGCGCCGCATCCTTCGTCCTGATCGTGCGCGCTCCCACGACCGCGGCACCTACGAGGAGGACAACCTCGCCGACACTCAGCAGCGTCTGCACGAGGCCGTACGCGAAGGCGGTTGCCTCGTTCGCGATGTGGAGCCAGCCCGGGAAGACCATGCTGAGCAGGAACCTGAGGACGGTCACGATCAGGGCGGCGACCAGCAGCTTGCGCACGGCCTCCTGCGTGAGTACCGCGCCGACGGCGATCGCCCCCACGATGAGGACCAACGACCCATAGTTCATGACCTCGTACAGGAGCTGAATGAGCATGGTCGCACCCTATGGCGTGCGGGTCCCACAGCGATGGAAGGGCTGAGCCTCAGCTGCGGGCCACACCGATCCGCCGTACGCCCTCGTGGATGATCTCCGGTGACGTCGCAAGGTTGATCCGGACCCACTGTCCGTGGTCCGCCGCGTAGTCGGTTCCGGGGCTGAACGCCACCTTGCCGCGCTCGCGGATGGTCACGGCCGCATTGTCGAAGCCGAGCGGTGAGGCGTCGACCCATGCGAGGTAGGTGCCCTCACTGGGTGTGTAGGACAGGCCCACCTCCGGCAGCAGCGAGGCGAGCAGGACCTTGTTGGCGGCGATCTCGGCGTTGAGCTGCGCCAACCAGCCGCGGTCGTGGTCGAGCCCCGCCGCCTGGAGCAGGAGGCCGAGGTGGCTGGAGCCGGCCCGGACCTCGTACGGGAGCTTCCAGAGCTCTCTGACGACTTCGGAACCGCCGATCAGCAGACCGGCCTTGAGCGCGGCGAGGTTGAATGCTTTGGACGCGGACGTGACGACGAAGCCGTTCTCGCTGCCGGGCACCTGAAGGTACGAGGTGAACGTCACGTCCGGAGCGACGAGGGCTCCGTGGATCTCGTCGCTGATCACGACGACGTCGTGCCGGCGGGCCAGCTGGGCGACGGCGGCCAGCTCGTCGGGCGCGGGCACGCTGCCGTACGGGTTGTGGGGGTTGCAGAGCAGGTACCCCTTGGCGTCCTGCCGTGAGAAGGCAACCTCGAGGGCGTTGAGATCGAGCCGCCCCTCGGGGGTCATGGCAGCTTCGACGAGCGGGCGTTCGCCCACGGCGCCGGAGACACGGAAGGGGGGGTAGATCGGTGTGTTGATGACGATGCTGGACCCTGCGGGGGTGAACGCGTCGACGAGAACGGCCATCCCGGAGACGACGTCGGCGCACGGCATGAGCTTGCGTGGGTTGAGGGTGAGACCCCAGGTGGCCGCCGCGAAGTCGGCGAACGCACGCGGCAGCGAGTCGTACCCCGGGTAGCCGAGGTCGCCGATCTCGAGCACGTGCTGCATGGCCCGCATGACGCCAGGGGGCGACAAGACGTCCATCTCCGCGACCCACATGGGCAAGACATCCGGCGCGAAGCGGGTCCACTTCATGGAGGTCCGCTGCCGGAGGATGTCGAGGTCGAGGTCGAGAATTGCCATGGCTCGGGAGCCTACCGGGGTCTGAGGAGCACCTTCGTCAGGCGTTCACGCAAGGACGTGCGACGCGGTGACCCCCGAGCCGATCACCGCCGTGGGGTCGGCGCCCAGTACGGAGGTCAGCAGCTCCGCGTACAGGGACCTGAAGTCCTGCGACGCCTTGAGATCGCCCTGGTCGAGGTCTGTGAGCGACGGCTGGTCGCCGTGGAAGCCCGACTTCACGCGGTCCGACACGACGAGGACGTCACCGGCGGTGCCATGGTCCGTGCCCTCCGACGCGTTCGCCATCACGCGCCGACCGAACTCGCTGTACGCGACCAGGACGACGTCGCTCGCGCGGGGGCTGTCGGCCATCGCCTTGCGGAACTCGGTGATCGCGCTGTCGAACGCGGTGAGGAGCTGCTCCTGAGTGGCCTTCTCGCCCGCGTGGGTGTCGAAGCCGCCCATCGAGACGCTGTAGCACCGCGTCGGCGCGCCCAACCGGATGCACGCCGCGACGGTGAGCAGCTGGCTCTTCAGCGACCCGTCGTCGGTGATCTCGTCGGGGAGCGGGACCTCGCTCAGGTGGGTGACGACGTCGTCCCGCACCCGGCCCACGGCCGCGTACGACGAGGCGACGAGGCGTTGCGCGCTCGTGTCCGAGCTGTCGGAGGTGGCCAAGGCAGCCATCACCGGGGCGAGAGGATCCGCGGCGGACTCCTTGACGCTGAGCGCGGCGAAGGTGCGCTGCGCCCCGACGGCCAGGACGGGCAGCACGGGGCCGATGTTCAGGCCGAGGAGGGGCTCGGTGTCGTGCGACTGGTCGAGCCACCGTCCGAGCCAGCCGGTCGTCAGCGGGGAGCTGGGGCTGCCGGTCTGCCAGATGTCCATGGAACGGAAGTGCGAGCGGTCGGGCTTGGCGTAGCCGACACCGCGCATGATCGCGAGCTTCTTCGACGACCAGAGCGACGACAGGTTCTTCAGGCCGGGGTTCAGGCCGGAGACGTTGTCGAGGGCCAGCACCTCGTCGTGTGTGTAGGACATCCCTGGCCGGGCATCGTGGTAGGCGGGATCGGCGGCCGGGATCACGGTGTTGAGCCAGTCGTTCCCCCCGTACATGGTGACGAGGACGAGGACCGGTGTGCCGGCGGGCAACGGGTTCTGAGAGGCGGCACGGGTCACTTCGCTCCACGAGCAGCCCGCGGCACCCGCCAGGAGCGCAGTGGCACCGACGACGCCCGAGGCGCGGAGGAAGTTGCGGCGGTTGAGGCCGTCGAGGGGGAGGCGAGGGTCGTACGGAACGTTCATGTCACACCACCAGGTAGTCGGGGCTGATCAGCGCGGTTGCGACGAGCTGCTTCGGGTCTCCCTTGGCCAGTGCCAGCGCGGTGACCGTGCGTTGAGAGAAGTGGTCGAGGCCGAGAAGGTGCGCCACGGCGTCGTCGCGGGTCGTGGCGCTGGCGTTCGAGACCTCGGAGAGGTCTGCCAGAGCCGCGAGCTTCGTTGCTGCCGCCCCGCGGGTCGAGGCCGCCGCGGTGGACGACCACGCGGCGCCGGAGGGCCACCCGGAGACGTTCGGAGGTCGGAAAGGCACCTGTCCGAGGTTGCGCAGCACGCCGAGGCCCTTCTGGATGTTGGCGGCGCTCGTCGGGATGGCGAGCGTACGCATGGAACCCACCAGCCACTCGACTGGCGAGGCAACGATGGTTCCGGTCGCTGCCGCGAAGGCCGGATCGACGAGGATCGCCTTCAGGAGCGCCTTGACGTCCCGGCCCGTGCCGTACGCGGCGACGACGCGGGTGAGGGTGTCGTCGGGGATCGTGTCCCCGCTGGCCAGCTGGTGCCACCAGCGCGTGGCCAGGTAGCGAGGATGTGCCGGCTCGGAGAGGATCGCCTCGACCAACGTCGCCGGGGTGAACCGCTTGGTGACCCCGAGGAAGGTCTCTGGGCCAGGGTCGGTCCGCTTGACGTCGTTGGTCACCGTGCCGTCCGCCGCGACCCGCCAGCCCGTGAGGGCTCGTGCAGCCTGTTTGACGTCGTCCTCGGTGTACCCGCCGCCGACTCCGAGGCAGAAGATCTCCATGAGCTCGCGGCCGAGGTTCTCGTTGGGAGCGGCCCTGGTGTTCTTCTCGGCGTCGAGCCAGATCAGCAGGGCCGGGTCGAGCACCATCTGCTGAGCGAGCGAGGTGAAGCTCCCGAAGCCCTGGCTGCGCAGCAGCTCGTTCTGCCGGAGCATCAGTGCCGGCCGTTTCACCTTGGAGAGGCTCGTCGCCCAGTGGTTGTGCCATGCGAACGTCAGACGTTCCCGTACGGGTCTTCTGGCCGCCACCATGCGCGTCACCCACCAGCTGACGAGCTGGTTGCCCTGGTCGTTGAGCGCCTTGTTCCTCGCCTGCTTGTCGGGCTGCGAGGGATTGGAGCCCAGGGGAGCGAGGGCCGCGAACGTCGGTGGCGGAGTCGCGTCGACGCCGGGGTCTGACCCGGAGCTCAGTGCGTCGTCGACCCACTTCTCGACGTCGCCGCCGACACGATCGATCTCGGTGCCGGTGACTCCGAAAGCGGCCCGTCGCATGATGCGCGCCGTCCGTCGCCAGGTGTCTGTGCTCATGGGCCGACTGTGACCCACGAATGTAAGAATCACGTCAGAACTCGGTGAACTCCTGACGAGATCCAGCGACCGCCGCAGTGGGAGGATGCTGCTATGGCTCGCTACTTCGACGTGCATCCCGCGAATCCTCAACAGCGATCTCTCGCACAGGTGGCGGCGATCCTCGAGGACGGAGGCCTCGTGGCCTACCCGACCGACTCGGGCTTCGCACTCGGCTGCCGGCTGGGTACGCGTGATGCACTGGATCGGATCCGTACGATCCGACGTCTCGACGACCGCCACCACTTCACGCTCGTGTGCAGCGAGTTCGCCCAGCTCGGCGCGTACGTGCAGATGGGGAACCGCGAGTTCCGCGCGATCAAGGCCAGCACACCCGGCCCGTACACGTTCATCCTTCCGGCGACGCGAGAGGCGCCCAAGGCTATGCTCCACGCGAAGAAGAAGACCGTGGGGGTGCGGATCCCGGACCATGTGACCGCCCGGGCCCTGCTGGACGTCCTGGGCGTTCCCCTGCAGTCGAGCACGCTGATGCTCCCGGGCGCCGAGGAACCGATGACTGATGGCTGGACGATCGCCGACACACTGGGCCACGAGATCGACGCCGTACTCGACTCGGGTGACGTCGGCCTCCTTGCGACGACCGTCGTCGACCTCAGCGGCGACGAGATCGAGATCCTCCGATACGGAGCAGGGGACGCGTCTCCCTTCGAGGAATGACCGACAACACGGTGATCGCCAGCGGACGGCACGTCCTCGAGCCGTACGTGCAGCAGCACTCGGGCACGGTCCGCGACTCTCTGCCCCGGGTGCTCGCGGACAAGCCGGACGCCATCCACGCCGCCCGGGTCGCGACGCGGCGACTGCGCAGCGTGCTCAAGACGTACCGGCCGCTCTGGATCAGCGGCCACTCTGCCTTGCGCGACGACCTGCGCTGGTACGCCGCCGCGCTGAGCAGACCGCGTGACCTCGAGGTGGTCGGGACGTGGCTCGGAGCCCTTGTCGCCGATCCGAGCGTGCAGGCCGCGTCCGGTGCTGGGGCCGCCGCCGAGGAGCTGCTGCGCCGGGTCCGCCTCGATCGCGAGAAGGCTCTCGCGGACATGCGGCGCGAGCTGACGAGCGACAGGTTCGCCGAACTGGCGGCCGGGTTGCCACCGGGTGACTGGTCGGCGGCGGCGGATGTACCGGCCGACCTGCTCATCTCCGGACTAGCGGCCGTGCCGGCCAAGGCAGCGGCGGAAGAGGCAGCCGATCTGCCCATGGGCGCGGATCGACCAGCTGCCCTGCACGCACTGCGGAAGACAGCCAAGGCCGCGCGGTACGCCGTGGACGCGCTCGGACGGGGTGCGGTCGAGCAGGCGGCCATCTGGAAGAACGTCACCGAGACCCTCGGCGTTGCCCAGGACGGCCAGGTCGCGGAGACGGTACTCGCGGAGCTTCGGCAGGAGGCCCCCTCGCACCAGTCCGTCTGGGACGCGATGGCGGCGATCGTCGAGGACGCGGCCCGCGAGGCCGAGGTCAGGGGCCTCGTTCTCGTACAGACAGCGACCTCGCTGCCGTACGCCCACGTCACCATTGCTGACAGCTGAAGGAACGCGGCAACACTCGGTCTAAGGGTGAAAGTCGGGCCGGCCTTCGATAGACAGGCATGGTCACCTATCTCGACAGGAGAACCATGGACACGGTACGTCTGGGAGTCATCGGGTTCGGCAACCAGGGCGGCATGTACAGCCGGATCCTGGCGGCGAAGATGGTGCCAGGGATGATCCTCGGCGCGATCTGCGACAGCGATCCTGCACGCGCGGCGCTCGCTGCCGAGCGGTACCCCGACGTGCCGTTCTTCGCCGACGCCGACGCGCTGCTGGCCAGCGACGACGTCGACGCCGTCGTGACGACGATCCCGCACTACCTGCACCCTGAGACCGCCATCAAGGCGCTCGCGGCCGGCAAGCACACCCTGGTCGACAAGCCGGCCGGCGTGTACACGAAGCAGGTCCGCGTGATGAACGCCTTCGCGGCCACCAAGCCCGACCTCACGTTCGCCATCATGTTCAACCAGCGCACCAACCCGCTGTACGTGGACCTCAAGGCCCTCATCGACTCCCGCGAGCTGGGTGCGCTGCGCCACTGGAACTGGATCATCACCACCTGGTGGCGGCCGCAGGGCTACTACCTGCAGTCGGCCTGGCGCGCCACGTGGGGCGGCGAAGGCGGCGGTGTGCTCGTCAACCAGGCTCCCCACCAGATCGACCTGTCGCAGTGGCTGTGCGGCATGCCGACGAAGGTGTTCGCCAAGCTGGGCTTCGGCTTCCGCCGCGACATCGCGGTCGAGGACGAAGTGGTGGCCGTCTTCGATCTCGGCGACGGGGTGACGGGAACCTTGACCACGGCGGTCCACGACCCCGCCGGCACGGACCGCCTCGAGATCCTTCTGGACCGCGGCAAGATCGTCGTCGACAACTCGCGGACGGTCACCATCACGCGTTTCCGGGAGCCGGAGCAGGACGCGTCGGCGAAGATCACCGCGGAGGCGGCCAAGAACCTGTTCTCCGGCGAGAACATCCTCGGCGACGACTTCCTCACGACGGAGACGAAGTCGTACGAGTCGCAGTGGGGTCAGCAGCACTCGACGGTGCTGGCGAACTTCGCCGCGAACATCCTCGATGGCACTCCGCTCATCGCGCCGGGGGCCGACGGGATCAACGGGGTCCAGCTCGCCAATGCGATGCACCTGTCGGCATTCCTGGGCCGCGAGGTCGACATCGACTTCTCGGAGGACGAGTACCTCTCCGAGCTCAACAAGCGGATCGCCGCCGAGGGGAAGTTCCCCCAGCAGGCGTGAGGACATGAGGGTCTTCCCAGGGTCGCGACGCTGAGCCGTCCGGGTCCGTAGCGTCGGGGCCGTGACAGGTGTCGACCTCCAAGAGGTGTCCATCCGGTACGGGGACGTGGTGGCCGTTGATCGACTGACGCTCCAGGTGCCCGAGGGCCGCGTACTCGGCATGCTCGGTGGCAACGGTGCGGGCAAGTCCTCGACGCTGCGTTCGATCGGCGGTGTCAATGCGCACAGCTCCGGCCGTCTCACGGTCGCGGGTTTCGACATGGGCACGCCCGACGGTGCGGACGCGGCGCGGGCACTCGTCGGCTACTGCCCAGACATCGGCGGCCTCATCGCGCAGGCCACGCCCGACGAGCACGTCGACCTCATCGCCTCGCTGCGCGGTACCCGCGGCGGTCGTGCCGTCAGCGACGAGCTGATCGAGCGGTTCGGGCTGTCTGCGGTACGGGACCGGCCCGCCGGTACGTTCTCGCACGGCATGCAACGCAGGTTGTCGGTGCTGCTCGCCGTTCTCACGGCGCGCGATGTGCTGGTCCTCGACGAACCGTTCGACGGCGTCGACCCGACGGGTGTCGACGTGACGGTGTCGGCGATCCGAGAGGCCGCCCGGGCCGGGATGGCTGTCGTCGTCTCCACCCACCTGCAGCAGCTACTGGCCTCAGCGAGCGACGACATCGCCGTCCTCATCAAGGGTCACCTGGCAGCACACGACCTCTCGCGGAGCTTCAGCGGTGATCAGGGCGAGAGGCGGTACGCCGACCTGCTCCAGTCCGTCGTGGTCGAGGCGGTGGCGTGACTGGGCTGTACGGCGAGATCGCACGCGGACTGACCGCGACGATCCGCCTGTCGCGCGTCCGCGCTCAGATCCGCACGCCCCGGGCGCGACTCAGGATCCGCATCGCCGCCGGCCTCGTCTTCTGCCTGCTGATCGCAGCCGCGGCCGCAGGCAACATCGTGACGTGGCTCGCCCAGAGCTCGAACGAGTCGTCACCGGTCTTCCGATACCTGGTGGGGGAGCACTCCGTCAGCCTGGCCGCCGCGCTCGGCACGGTCCTGGCCGGTGTGGTCTTCGCACCGATCACGGGGGCTGCCGCGCAGGCGCAGTTCCCCGACTTCGACCTCGCAGGTGTCCGTCCGAGCCGCCTGTACCGCTACTTCGACGGCATCTGGAACTCGGTGCTGTCTCCGGTGGGGCTGTCCCCCCTACTTCTCCTCACCGCCGCGGCGTCGCTGGCGACCCCCGATGGTCGCGGGAGAGTCGGAGCTGTCGTCATCGCGCTCGCCACCTGGCTGTGGGCGATGCTCGTCATGGCACTGCTCGCGTGGACGATCGAGTTCACCAGACGCCGATGGGTGGCCACTCTTCGCTGGTACCTGGCCGGTGGAGCCAGCCTGGCCGTCGCCGTCGCGGTCGTCCTGGAGCCGGCTCATGGTCGCACGATCTTCGGCCTCGCGAGCTGGCTGCAGACTGTCATCCGAGCCAGTGCCGACGGCGCTGCCGTGCTGGTGATCGGCGGTGCGCTGGCGATGCTGCTCGCCAGTGCCGTGACGTTCCTGGCGGGCGTCGTGGTCTGCCGCTGGACTCTCGTGCTCGCTGCAGCGATCGAGCGGGTCCGCCAGCGCACAGGGTCCGTGAAGATTCCCGTGCATCCGTCGTGGGCGCTGTTCACGATGCTCGTGACGACCCTCGCGCGGACCCGGGAGGTGAGGCGCCCGATCATCATGATGATCGCGGTCGCGATGCCCATGCTGTTCGCGTGGATCCGCTACTCGGGCAGTGATCCCAGCTCCATGCTCGGGTCGGTGACGATGGTGGTACCGCTGGCCATGTCGCTCGGCTGGGGGGTCAACGTCTTCGGGGTTCTCGGCGGCGCGGTGACCCTGCTCCTCGCACAACCCCGCGCGTGGAAGCTGTTGCTGCGCCACATCATCCTGGTCCAGCTCGCAGCCTCCATCTTCTTCGGCCTGCTCCTCATGGTGGTGGCGGTCGCGATGTCCTCGATGTCGTGGTCGGCACTCCCTCCGTACCTGGCTGGACTCGTCGTGTCGTCGGTCATCGCCACGGGCCTCTCGGTGCGCTACTCGGTCGAGAAGCCGCACCGCACACGTCTCACCGGGCGCGGTGACCCGCTGGTACCGCCGATCGTCGGCATGGGCTACGTACTGCGGATCATGCTCACAGGCGCCACGACCGGCCTCCTGGTCGCCGTGGCGGCCAGCGTGGCGCCCTGGCTCGCGGTCGTGCTGGCTGGGCTCGTCGCCTTCTCCGCGTACCGGTCCTGGCACCGGATTTCGACTCGCTGGAACGACCTCGCGCACCGGGCGTCTGTCGCCGCCCTCGTGGGCGCGGTGTAGATGGAGTAGTCAGAACCGCTTGCGCAGCTCGGCGATGCGGGCCTCGACCTGCTGGGTCGTCGCCGCTGCGAGCGGAGGGCCACCGCAGCGCCGGCGCAGGTCGGCGTGGATGTGTGAGTGGGGCACTCCGAGGACCCGGGCGTACTGCGCAACGAGACTGTTGAGCTCTTTGCGCCGAGCTTCCAGGGCCCGTGCGAGGCTCTGCTCGCGCGGCGCGGGGCCACGGTCCAGTCGGTCGCGTCGCGCGATCTGACGTCGCTGGCGGTCGCTCAGCAACCGCGAGACCTGGTCAGGCTCGAGCAGGCCCGGGAGGCCGAGGTAGTCCTGCTCATCGGCCGACATCGGCGCGGCGTGCATCCCGTACGCCTGGGAGTCGAACATGACGTGGTCGAACACGGCCTGCGACTCGAGCGCGGCGAACTGGTCGTCGTCGACGTCCGGCGTCGTCTGTTCCCGGTTCGCCTCCGCGAGCAGGTCCTCCTCCGGCGACCAGAGGTCGTCGGAGGAGCTTGATCTGCCCAGCACGTGGTCACGCTCCCGCTCGAGCGTCGCGGCGTGGGCAAGCAGCACGGGCACGGTCGGTAGGAAGACGGTTGCCAGCTCGCCGCGGCGTCGCGCCCGGACGAAGCGACCCACAGCCTGAGCGAAGAACAGGGGAGTGGACGTCGCCGTCGCGTAGACACCGACCGCCAGGCGCGGCACGTCGACGCCTTCGGACACCATCCGGACAGCGACCAGCCATCGAGCCTCGCTGTCCCGGAAGTCCTCGATGCGCTTGCTCGCGCCGGCATCATCGCTGAGGACAAGAGCCGGCTTCTCGCCGGTGAGCTGTGCCAGGAGCCGCGCGTACGCCCTCGCCTGGTTCTGGTTGGTGGCGATGACCAATCCGGCGGCGTCGGGCAGGTGACGCCGGACCTCGTCGAGTCGCCGGTCAGCGGAGCGCAGCACGGAGTTGATCCACTCACCGTTCGGATCCAGCGCGGTACGCCAGGCCTGTGCCGTCACATCGGCTGTCAGCGGGTCGTTCAGCGAGGCGGCGATCTCGTCGCCGGCCCTGGTGCGCCACCGCATGGGGCCGCCGTACGCCATGAACACGACCGGCCGGACGACATGGTCGCGTAGCGCCTCGGCGTACCCGTACGAGTAGTCGGCCGTACTGCGCGGGATGCCGTCGGGACCGGGCTCGTAGGTGACGTACGGGATCGGGTTGACGTCGGACCGGAAGGGGGTGCCGGTGAGCAGCAGGCGGCGTGTGGCGGGCTCGAAGGCGCTGCGCACGGCGTCTCCCCAGCTCAGCGAATGACCTGCGTGGTGGACCTCGTCGAGGATCACGAGCGTCTTCGAGTTCCGGCAACGCGCCTCGATCCCGTACACGTTCATCGCCACACCCGCGTAGGTGGTGCAGATGCCATCGAACTGGCGCGACCGAGCGGTGCGAGTGTTCCCGACGCCCGGGTCGAGGTGGATGCCCACACGCGCTGCCGCGTCGGCCCACTGGACCTTGAGGTGCTCGGTGGGCGTCACGACGAGGATCCGCTCGATCGTTCGACGGGCGAGGAGCTCGGAGGCGACACGGAGCGCGAACGTCGTCTTGCCTGCCCCGGGTGTCGCGACGGCGAGGAAGTCCTGCCGCTCGGACGAGAGGTACGCGCTGAGCGCCTCCTGCTGCCAGGCGCGCAGGGCTGAAGCGGTACCCCAGGGTGCGCGTCCAGGGTAGGCCGGGGAGATCGACTCCTGGGCCGTGGCCACCTTCACCATGGCGCGCCGGATCGGTGGTGGGGAAGTCGCATGGGACCACGGAGGCTACCTGCCGGACATCACCGATCCGGCCAGGACCCGCCGATCGTCATGGATTCGGCGGGTCACTTCTCGCCGAGTGAGATCACCGCGTCGGTGAGGAGTTCGGCGCTGCCCTGTGCGTACGGACCCGGCATGCCGTAGTAGCGATGGGACTCGCACACCTCGTAGCCGCCGTGGACATACTCGTCGGCCGTGGGGAGATAGCCGGACACGCCGTCGCAGTAGCCGAGCACGAGCGCACGCTCGCCGAGCCCGGCACGGACACGATCGGCGATCGCGAGGAACGGCTCGCCCGGAAGCGTGGCGATGATGAGCCCGCCCACGGTGATGAGGCCGACGCGTCCGAGCCACTGGCTCGGCTCGGGCGGGTGCTCGAGCCAGTTGTCGGCCCAGGCAGCCCACGCCTCGTACAGAGCGCTCCGCTCGGGGGGAAGCGTGGCAGCGAGACGGGCCCACTCCTCGCGGTCTGTGGCGACCTGGCCCGGATCGAGCACGGTGACGTCGAGCGGGACCGTCGTCGTGAGCATGCTCGTGCGTGCGGGCGTCACGGTCGTGGCCGTGCTCAGCGCGTCGAGGGCCGCCGCCGCGACGATCTCACCCTTGGCGGCGGCCGCGGCGAAGTCGCGGCCAGGGGTCGGCGCGGAGTTGAAGTCACCCTCGGGCGAGTGCCGGTCGTCGTTGACGTCACCGGCGCAGCCCTGCGCGAAGACGCACACCGAACCGGGAAGCGCCGCCTCGACCATGTCGCGAAGGGGGCCGACGTAGTCGGCGGAGATGAGCGTGTTGGCCGCGTTGAGGACGACGGGGTGCATCGGGTAGGTCACGAGGGTGGCGACGGTGCCGTGGGCTCCGTCGAAGGCCACGATCTGTACGGGCGGGTCGATCTCGACATCGTCATGGCGACGGTTCCGGCCGACGCCCACCGCACGCCGTTCGCCGTAACGGACGGTGACCGGCGTTCTGTGGCGCCGAGCCGTCGTGAGCGCCTCGACGAACGCATCCTCGACCGAATGCAGGACGTCGGGTGCGAAGGCTCCGAGCCCGCCCGGTGTGATGCAGGGTCCGGAATGGGTGTGGGTGGCGGCGATGACGACGTCGATGAGCCCAGCGGGTCGCGTGGCCCGCAGCTCGCCGCACGTCGTCTTGCGCAGTGCACAGCAGTCGACGACGACGATGCCGACGTCGTCGATCACCAACGCCCGGACGGTCACCGGGTCATGGACGCCGGTGCTGGGGGAGAGGCGTGCGGCGAAACCCGTCATCGGCGTACCCACGGGAACGTCCACGACGACCGTCGCGGCGCCTGCTGTCACCACGTGGGGGCCCCATTCGTCGCTCATGAACCCACCTCATCGTGCTTCGCTCGCGGAGGCAAGCGTGCGACCATCTGTGGATGCGTGACGTGGGTATGCCGGAGACGCAGGCCGTCCTGTTCGACGACGGTGACGACTTCCGGGCCTGGTTGACCGAGCACCACGCGACGGTCGACGGGCTGTGGGTGGCGCTGGCCAAGAAGCACGTTCCGGAGCCCAAGCTGGGCTGGCCCCGCGCAGTCCGTGAGGCGCTGTGCTTCGGCTGGATCGACTCGCAGGCGAGGCGCCTCGACGACGACTACACGCTTCAGCGCTTCACGCCCCGGCGCCCGGGCAGCATCTGGTCGAACATCAACATCGCGGCCATCCAGGAGCTCACCGAGCAGGGGCGGATGCACCCGGCAGGGCTGGCCGCATTCGAGGCGCGCCGCCACGACCGCATCGGCGTCTACTCGTTCGAGGCCGAGAGCACGGAGCTGCCCCCCGCCCACCTGGCCATGGTGGAGTCCGACCCGCGCGCCGCCGCCTTCTGGGCCGCGGCGACGCCGAGCTATCGCCGGGTCGCAACCCACTGGGTCGTCTCCGCGAAGCAGGAGGCCACCCGGGACCGGAGGATGGCACAGCTGGTCGCCGACTGCGCTGCCGGACAGCTCATCCCGAGCCAGCGGTACGGGACGGAGCCGGTCTGGGTGGCGAAAGCCCGCGCCGCTCTCGGCTAGATCAGGACAGCCGCGCGCGCCGGGCGGCGCGGTGCAGGACGTCGAGGATGGGTCGGCCGAGGAGCCCGAGAGCGACGGCGGTCCCGATCGCGCGGCCGGTGTCCCAGCTGGCGGTGGAAGTGAGCAGCGTGTACAGACCGAAGCGGCGCAGGTTGTCGGGCCACGGTGCGCCCGGCACGTAGTCCAGGCCACCCGCTGGGCCGCTGAAGCCCGGCGTGGCGATGCTGGTCAGCGTCGGCCAGGACCACAGGTTCATGATCGCGCCGTAGAAGTAGGCCGCGACGATCGCGTACACGATGATCATGGCGAGCTGGCCGAGGCTCGAGCGCCCGCGGCCACGTCCGGGGAGGAGCCCCGCCCCGAGCCCGACCCATCCAGCGGCAAGCATCTGGAAGGGCAGCCACGGTCCGACTCCAGCGGTGAACATCGCAGAGACGGCCATGGATGTCGTGCCGAGGACGAAGCCGAACCCCGGCCCGAAGGCGCGTCCGCAGAGGACGAGCAGGAAGAACACCGACTCGATGCCGGCGGTCCCTGCGCCGAGTGCGGGACGCAGGGCGGCGTTGATCGCCGTCAGGACGCCGAGCAGGGCGAGGGTCCGTGTGTCCATGCCGCCCTCAGACAGCTGGGCGAGGACCAGGACGACGACGAGCGGTACTAGGGCGGCGAAGACGATCGGGGCGTTCTGGGCCTGGGTCCAGCCGGCGGGGACGGGGATCACGAGGGGCCACACGAACAGGAACAGACCCGCAAGCGATGCCACAGCCAGGACCGCTCCGCTCCGAACCCCGATCCGTACCTCGACCTCTGGCGCGGTGACCTGGAGTGCGGTGATCGTGGTCATTCGGCCACCCTCGCATCGAGCACTTCGGCGACGGTGAGGACTTCGACCGGTGCGTAGACGCGGGCGCACTGCGTGGCAAGCATCGCCGAGGACGTGATGATGTCACGGGCCGGACCCGAGTCGACGAGCTCGCCCTCGGCCATGACGACGACCTGGTCGCACGTCGCGGCGATGAACTCCGCGTCGTGGGTCGCGATCAGGACCGTACGCGCCTCGGCCGCCAGCCCGCGGAGGATCCGTGTCAGCGCGGCCTTTCCCGCGTAGTCCAGGCCACGCGTCGGCTCGTCGAGGAGGACTACCTCCGGAGACCTGGCGAGCTGGATGGCGAGCACGAGCGCGAGCTTCTGTCCCTCGGAGAGGTCGCGAGGGTGCTGGTCCCGGTCGACGTCCTCGACGAGCTCGTCGAGGATGGTGCCGGTGGACCCGATCGGCAGGGCAGCGTCGGCATCGGCGAGCTCCAGCTCCTCAGCGACGGTCGCAAGGTACAGGACGTCGGAGGCGGTCTGGGGAACGAGCGCGATGTCGCCCGGCGTCTGTGCGCGACCACCGATCGTGACGTCGCCGGCTCTGCGTCTGCCTGATCCGTGGCAGGCCCACAGCAGCGACGACTTGCCGCAGCCGTTGCGTCCCACCAGCGCCGTGACCTGCCCGGCGTGCGCGGTGAGGGTGACGCCTCGGACGGCGACCAGCGGCCCGTACGTGACGACGATCCCCTCGGCGACCAAGCCGTCACCCGAGGACTCTCGCGGCGCAGGCAGGACCGGCGGGTGCGCGCGCCAGGCGGTCCTCTCAGGCTTGGCGGCGCGGCGCCCGTCGCGGATCGTCAAGGGCAACGGAGACCATCCCGACCGCCGACCGAGATCGACGAGAGGGGGAGCGACCGGCGAGACGGCGAGCACCTCCCTCGGGGCACCCGACAGCACGGTTCCGCGGGACACCAGAACGACGCTGTCGCAGAACTCGACGACCCGTTCCATACGGTGCTCGGCCATAACGACGGTGAGACCGAGGTCGTGGACGAGCCTGCTGAGCAGCGACACGACGTCCTCGGCGGCCACGGGGTCAAGCGCCGAGGTGGGTTCGTCGAGCACGAGCACCCGGGGTCGCGAGGTGAGCACCGAGGCGATCGCGACCCGCTGCTGCTGGCCGCCCGAGAGCGTACGGAGCGCGCGACGCCGAAGGTCGGTGATCCCGAGCAGGTCCAGGACCTCTTCGACCCGTACGCGCATCCGGTTCGGGTCGATGCCGAGCTGTTCCATGCCGAAGGCGAGCTCCGACTCCACCGTGTCCGTGACGAAGCCGGCCAGCGGGTTCTGCCCCACGTAGCCGATGCGGTCCGCGAGCTCGCGAGGCGCAGTGGTGGTGATGTCGTCGCCGTCCAGGAGGACCTTCCCCGTGCGTCGTCCGCCGGTGAACCGTGGGACGAGGTTCGTGAGACAGCCCAGCAGCGTGGACTTGCCGCTGCCGGTCGGCCCGGCGACCAGGGCGAGGTCGCCCTCGGGGATGTGCAGAGACACGTCGTCGAGGACTGGCCTGGCCGCGTCGGCGTACGTGACGGTCACATGCTGGAGCTCGATCATGCGGTCACCTCCGAGGTGGCGGTGAGCGCAGGCGGGGTCAGCACGGATGGCAGGAGCGCGACGAGGGCCGCGACGAGCATCGCGAGAGGCAGCGTGGGGATGTCCGGCGTGGGGAGAACCGTCGGGTACAGCGCCGAGGCGTCAGCTCCAGCACCCACCGCGGCGATCGCCGCGGTGGGGAAGAACCCGCACGCCACGGTCAGCAGTTCCGGGAGCAGCCAGCGGTCCGGCCGGTACCGCGAGCGCCGGACGCCGTGTCCCGAGAGCTTGATGCTGACGAACCCGGCGACGACTCCCAGGACGACAAGAAGATCCCGGAGGTGCAGCGTCACGACCGACCCCAGCGCCAGGGTCGGCAACGTGCCCGACACCAGGTCGTAAGCGAACATCATGAGGCACCCGACGGACCCCAGAGCGGTGGCGGCCGCGAGGATCCTGTGGCGCCGGGTCCCCGACGCTGCCCGGCCGAAACCGCGGGAGTCCATCGATGCGGCGAGCGCGATCGCCGAGTCGAGCGAGTCGGCGAGGACGGGTACGACGAGGCCACGGACGAAGCGTGCCCGAACGCGCCACGAGCGCGACGGGGCAGTGGGGAGTCGCAGCCGCCTGGCACGTGCGACCCGTACGGCCGACTCGGCGAGCTGCGGGAAGACAGTCACCGCGACGACGAGAACCGTGCCGATCTCGTACAGGGCGGCGGGGAGGCTGCGCAGCAGGCGTCGCGGGCTGGCCAGGGAGTTCGCAGCGCCGACGGCGACGATGATCGTGGCGAGGCGGAGGCCGTCGTACGCGCCGTACAGGAGTGACTCGAGTGACACCGGGCCCAGCAGCCGCACGCCCGCAACGATGGCCGGGAGCGGGATGCGCGGCAGCGTGAAGAGGACGTGATCCCCGTCGCCGCCGCCGAAGACGATGCGGTAGCCGATGCGGAGCACGAACACAGCAGCGGCGAGGACCGCGTAGAGGCGGAACGACCTGGCCCAGGGCCCGTCATCCCGGCGCGCGACGACGACGAACGTCGTCGTCGCGAGCAGGAGTCCCTCGATCAAGGGGTTCGTGGTGAGGCTCGCGGTCGTCATGATGCCGACCGCCCATAGCCCCCAGGCCACCGGATGCAGAGACCGGGGGAGCCGATGCCGTACCCAGCCCGACCGTACGGACGCTACGCCGGCGCTCACGACCGACCCCACATCAGCCCGACGATGCCTGCCAAGCCGCTAAACAGAACGATGGTCGCTGCCGTCAGGATGTCGTCGTTCGCTGTCTGCGCGGCGTCCTCCGCACCGGGGAGCGAGGTGGCACGTGGGGGAGCGGTCGCCGTAGCGGCGGGGACCTGCGGAGCGCTCGCGAAACCCGGGCGAGGTGCGACGAGGAGCATGAGGATGACGAGGGAGATGACTGCGACGGCCGCGGGGCGAACAGCCCTCATACGAACCCTCTCCCAGTCCAGTGGCGATGGCTGGAATCCGATCAGCCACCCGTGCACCGGGTCTGTAGTCCTCGACAGAAACGTGACTCCCCTACGGCATTCCGGCTCGTGACGACTCGTCACACACGGCTGCGGGTCAGCGCCGGGCTCTGACCGGCTTCCCCGCAGGGGAACTGCGATTGCGCGATCACGCTATCACTCGGGATCCGTGGGCCCCTGGGGGAGTGCGACGCTCAGGGCTGGCAGAGGCGCGGGGTCGCTGAGTTGCCGAAGCGGTAGTCGTACGCCTTCCCTGCCACCTGGACGACGACCTGGTAGCCGTTGGTCACCATCTGGGTGTACGCCATGCCGGGCGTGGGACAGCCGAGAGCGCCGTTGGGCCAGGTGACGGGGCGCGCGGACACGAGCTCGACGTTGTCGGTCGGGACCCCTCGGGACGTCAGGTCGCTGAGGAGTGCCGCCCAGTACGTCGCCGGGATCTCCGTGGGTGCGGTCATGGGTCCAGTCGTAGCAGACGTGGGGCTCAGAGGGGAGGGGGTCGGGGTCACGACGGTTGCCGTCGGAGCCTGGGGCTCGGGTGACGCCGTCTGCCCCGAATCGCAGGCGGCGAGCAGTGCGAGCATCACCAGTGCCGGTACGAGCGCGCGTCTCACCCCTCCAGCCTAGGCGTAGTCAGGCCGCAATGACCTGTTTGACCGCCGCTGCCGCTGCCGTCTCGATCGTGGAGACCCCTCCGCTCATGGACGTCTTGGTCCTCACATCCTGATCCGACTCCCCGCGACTGTGCAGTCTGTTCCGCACGTGTGCGGATGGGCTGAGACTCCGTGTGCGATCCGTGGACCGGAGGTCTCGACGACCACCTGCCAGCGATAGCCTCACCCGCGTGACGACAGCCGACGACGTGACGACGGATCGCTCCGTGGCGACCCATCGGACAGGGATCGGCGGTCTGGGTTTCGCCCTGGTCAGCGCCTCGTCCTTCGGGCTGTCGGGCGTGCTGGGGAAAGGCCTGCTGGAGACCGGATGGACGGCCGGCGCAGCGGTTCTCCTACGTGTGACCGTGGCCGCGCTGGTCCTGGCCATCCCGACCATCATGCGCCTGCGCGGAAGCTGGGGAGCGCTGCGTCGTCACGCCTGGCTGGTGGTCGCGTTCGGCCTGGTGCCGGTCGCCGGAACCCAGTTCTGCTTCTTCCAGGCCGTCGCCAGGCTGCCCGTGGGGATCGCGCTCCTGCTCGAGTACACGGCACCCGTGGTGATCATCGGTTGGCTGTGGGCACGCCACGGCCACCGTCCCAGCCCTGTGACCGTCATCGGCGCGGTGATCGCGCTCGGTGGTCTGTTGCTCGTCCTCGACATCGTCAGCGGGCAGGCCGTCGACCTCGTGGGGGCGATCTGGGCGCTCGTCGGCATGGTGGGGGCGGCCACGTACTTCGTGCTCGGCGCTCACGACGCGGAAGGCCTGCCTCCGATCGCGCTCGCTGGGGGCGGCATGGTCGTCGGGGCCATCGGACTGACCCTCGGGGGCCTGTCGGGGCTTGTCCCCATGACGTTCCGGTCGGCGTCGGTGTCTCTCGGCGGACGCCTGGTGCCCTGGTGGGTCGACGTGCTGGCACTCGGCGTGCTGACTGCGGCGATCGCGTACGCGAGCGGCATCGCCGCCAGCCGACGCCTCGGCTCCCGGCTCGCCTCGTTCGTCGCGCTCACGGAGGTGCTGTTCGCCTTGCTGTTCGCCTGGGTCCTGCTCGGAGAGCTGCCCCGTCCCGTGCAGCTCCTGGGCGGTGTCGTGCTGCTGGCCGGGGTGGTCGTCGTCAAGCTCGGCGAGGGCCGGGCTGTCGACGTGTCGCCGGAGCCTCTGGCCTGATGTCCCGGTTCACGCCCGCCACCCGGATGGGGCTGTCGATCGCCGCGGCCGTCGGCGTGTACGGAGTGTCGTTCGGTGCCCTCTCGACCGGATCTGGCCTGTCGGTGCTGCAGACCTGCGCCCTCAGTCTCCTGATGTTCACCGGGGGCTCACAGTTCGCGTTCATCGGCGTCATCGGCGGAGGCGGAACCGGCGCTGCCGCCTGGGCGGCCGCCACCCTGCTGGGGGTCCGGAACGGCGTCTACGCGATCTCGCTGAAGACTCTGATCGAGCCGCCAGGCCCTCTCGTACCGCTCATGGCACACCTGACGATCGACGAGTCCACAGCCACAGCCACGGCTCAGACGGACCACGACGAGCGCGTCAGGGGCTTCTGGACTGCCGGCATCGGGATCTACATCCTGTGGAACGCCTCGACGCTCGTAGGCGCACTGGCCGGCGATGCGATCGGCGATCCCCGGCGTTGGGGTCTGGACGGCGCGGCGGTCGCGGCGTTCCTCGGGCTGTTGTGGCCGCGCCTGAAGGGCCGGGACCCGATCGCGCTGGCCGTCGTGTCCGCTCTGGTCACCGTGATCGTGCTCCCCATCGTGCCGCCAGGGATCCCGGTGCTCGTCGCCGCCGGTGCGACCGCCCTCTGGTGGGCGTGGCAGCAAAGACGGGAGGTTCGGGCATCAGCCTGTGGTTCTGGGTCCTGCTCGCCGCCGGCGCGGCGTACGCCATCAAGCTGTCCGGCTACCTGCTGCCGCGAAAGCTGCTGGATCGCCCTGCGGTGGTACGACTCGCGACAGGTCTGACCGTCGGTCTCCTCGCGTCGCTCACAGTCCTCAACACGGTCGGCAAGGGACAGGCGATCGTGTTCGACTCGCGGCTGCTTGCCCTGGGAGCAGCCGGGATCGCGCTCTGGCTCAAAGCGCCGTATCTGGTTGTCGTGATCGTGGGAGCGATCGCTGCCGCTCTGGGACGTCTGGCCGGCTTGCCCTGACCCCGTACAGGTTCTCTCGCCGAGTGGTACAGAACCTCTCGCCGAGTGGGTCAGGGCCGCTGAGGATCAGTGGTGAGCCTTGCTCACCATGCGCATGATCCGGAGGTCGAAGCGGACGAACCTGAAGAACTGGAGGAGGACGTTCTGGCGTCGATCCAGTGTCTTCTTCGTCGGCAGCGGTGACCTTGACAGGTCGGCGGCGGTGGAAGCGGGTGTCTCGGACATCATCACTCCGGAATCAGCTGCCAGCCCGGGAGGGCCTTGGCTTTGTAGAGGAACAGGTAGTGGAGCATGAGCTTCACCCAGTGACCGTGCAGGCCGAGCTCGCCCTGGGTCTCCCGGGCGTCACGGCCCGTGGGGTAGCGGACGTAGTCCGGCACGACGGGCAGCATCGTCATCGCGGCCGCCGAGCCCTTCGTGAGACCCGTGCCGGCGGAGGCCACGCAGGCGGCGCCCATCCGGGCCATCGACGCGGTGTGCGCCGGGGTGTTGGCACCGTGCTTCAGTCGCGACGCGATGGTCAGCGCGGCCGTCTTGCCCATGACGCCCGAGGGCATGCCGGTACGAGGCGGAGAAGGGGTGATGACCGTGCCGTTCGGCGACTTGCGAGGCTTGGAGATCTGGTGAGGCGGCGCGAACGCGATGCCGACGGCGAAGATGTTGTCGAACCCCGGCGCCAGGTACGTGCTCGGCCAGTCCTCGGCCTTCCACTCCTCGTACGGCTTCGCGCTGTAGTCGGCATCCACCTTCATGAAGCCGCTCGGAGCGAACATGTCGGACGTGATGTCGGCGCCATCGCGGTCGTACGCCTTCAGCGTCTGGCCGCCGAAGGGCGGGATCAACATGCCGAAGTCGAAGTCGAGGGTGTGCTTCTCGCCGTCGAGCGTCTCGTAGTGGATGACACCCTCGTCGATCTGGAACACATGGGTCCCGAGGATCGCCTCGACGCCACGCTCGCGGAACAGCGATCCGGTCCACAGCTCGCTCGTCGTCTGGAAACCTTGCTGATCGAAGATCATGCCATCGACCCCGAAGTCGCCCAGGGCCGCTTCGTTGGTGAGGTAGACGAGCCGGGCGAGGTCGCGGACACCGGCTTCACGGAGCTCGTGGTCGACGTTGAAGACGTACTCGAAAGCCGCGCCCTCACACGTACACGTCCCGTGACCCGTGCCGACCACCAGCGTCTGCGGGGTGCCGGCCTTCAGTGCCGCGATGACCGCGCGCAGCTTCTCGTTGGCCTCGACGGCGTGATCGGCGGTGCAGACGGACACCGTGTGCCCATCCGGACCGAGGCCGGGTGTCGCTTCGAAGCGGAGCTTCGGACCAGTCGCGTTGATCAGGTAGTCGAACCGGAGACGGTCTGTCGTACCGGCCTTCTCGGGCAGCGTGTACTCGATGTCGACGGCGCCCTGGGGATCGTCGGCGTCCCCGTACGGGAGGATCGCCATACCCTTCGCCTGTCGGAAGTCGATCCCCTTGCGCTTGTAGACGGGCGCGAGCGGGAAGATCACGTCCTTCTTGTCCATCTCGCCGACGCCGACCCAGATGTTCGAGGGGATCCAGTTCCACTTCGAGTTGGGGGAGACGACGGTGATGCTGTGCTTCGACCCGAGGAGCCGCTTCAGGTGAAGAGCCGCGGTATGCCCTGATACCCCCGCCCCGAGGACCACTATCTTCGCCATTGCAGGCTCCTTTCGGTGCGGCGCCACTGCCGCATTCGCATACCCTACGGGGTATTCTTCGGTTCCGCTAGCGTCATGCTCCCCACTCAACCTACGCGTGCCATACTCGGCGCCAGACACCGACCCCGTTCGACGAGTGGGGGAACCACCTACATCCCGCCGAGGATCTGCGATCCCCAAACCTACGGTGCGGTAGGTTGGGTGGAATTCAGACGGAAAAGGAACCGCCATGGACGCAGCACACCTAGCCGTCAGGTTCACTGATTCGGCCGCGGCCCACGCCACTCGCCCCGCAACCCGTGTCGCAGCGGGGGAGGGTTGGTCGGTACGCACGTACGCGGAGCTCTCCTCGGACGTTCGTCGCCTCGCGGCGCGACTGATCGCATGGGGGCTGGATCCAGGGGACCGCGTGGGGATCTTCGCGCCGAACCTTCCCGAGTGGTCGCTGACCGACCTTGCCTGCGCGTCGGCCGGTCTGGTGTCCGTGCCGTTGTACGACACGAGCACGGCCGATCAGGCCCGCCACATCCTCGCTGACGCCGGCTGCCGCGTGGTGTTCGTCGGTGGCGTCGACGAGCTGGACAAGGTGACCGAGGTACGCGACGAGCTGCCGGATCTGGAACGCATCGTGAGCTTCACCACGGTGCCAGACACCGACGCGGTGACGACCCTGACGGACGAGTTGGCGACCCCGGCTGACCAGTCGGCGGTCGATGCCCGGATAGAGTCCGGCTCGGGGGACGACCTCGCGACGATCATCTACACCTCCGGCACGACGGGCGAACCCAAGGGCGTCATGCTCACGCATCGTGGGTTCGTCCATCAGATCGACGTGCTCAACGACTACTTCGACCTCACGGCCGACGACGTGTCGCTCAGCTTCCTGCCGTTGAGCCATGCGCTGGAGCGCGCCTGGACGTACGTGGTGCTCGCCAACGGAGCGCTCAATACCTATGTGCCGGACCCGAAGACGGTGCCTGAGTCGATGGTTCACGCTCGGCCGAACCTCCTGGTCAGCGTCCCGCGGCTCTTCGAGAAGGTCTACCTCGCGGCTCAGGACAAGGTCGCCGAGTCGAAGCTCAAGCAGCACATCATGGCCTGGTCGCTCCGAGTCGGCCACGCCTACTACACGGCGCTCGACGAAGGCCGTACGCCGGACACGTTCCTGAACATCAGGTTCCGGATCGCCGATCGGCTTGTCCTGCGTAGCGTTCGCGACGCGATGGGCGGCCCCAAGAAGGTGCTTGCGTGCGGTGGCGCACCGCTGCGCCGGGACGTCGAGGAGTTCTTCTTCGAGTGCGGGCTGCTCGTGCTGCAGGGGTACGGCCTCACCGAGACCTCGCCGTTGGCCAGCTTCCCGTCGTCCACCATGCACCGGTTCGGCACCGTGGGGCGGGTCGTCGACGGTGGAGAGGTGCGGCTCGCCGACGAGGACGAGATCTGGTACCGGGGACCCAACCTCATGCTCGGCTACTGGAACAAGCCCGAGGACACGGCAGCCGTGCTCGTCGACGGGTGGCTGCATACGGGCGACGTGGGCCACCTCGATGCCGACGGTTACCTCACGATCACCGACCGCATCAAGGACATCATCGTCACGAGCAACGGCAAGAACATCGCGCCGTCATCGATCGAAGGCCTTCTCGCGTCCGACCCGCTGTTCGAGCACACGCTGCTGCTGGGCGACAACCGTCCGTACCTCACCCTCCTCGTGGCTCCTTCACTACCGCATCTCGAGAACATCGGCCACCAGCTTCATCTGACCTGGTCGCACCGCGACGAGCTGCTGGGCCATCCCGAGATCCTCGCCGAGCTGCGACGCCGCGTGGAGGCGCTCACGACGAAGCTCGCGGGGTACGAACAGATCCGCGACCTGCGCCTGCTCATCGAGGACTTCACGCTCGAGAACGGCCTGCTGACCCCGACGTTGAAGGTGAAGCGCAAAGAGGTCGAGCGCCGCTTCTCGCAGCTGGTCGACGACATGTACGAGCGGGTGGGCCGCACCCGGAAGTGACCCTCGGGCGCTAGGCTCACCGGCCGTGGACGAGGACTACCTGGAGATCAACGCGGCCAACTGGGACAGCCGTGCGCCACTGCATGCACGGGCTTACGGGATAGAGCGCTATCTCGACGACCCCGATGCTCTGAGTGATGTCGTACGGTTCGACCAGCCTCGGCTGGGGGACATCGCCGGACTCGACACGGTGCACCTGCAGTGCCACATCGGTACGGACACGCTGAGTCTGCACCGGCTCGGGGCGCGCGTGACGGGCGTCGACCTCTCCGGGACGTCGCTGGACCACGCCCGGGAGATTGCGGTCACCATGGGCGCGGACATCACCTACGTCCAGTCCGACGTGTATTCGGCCCCCGACGCCCTGGACCACCAGACGTATGACCTCGTCTATACCGGCATCGGTGCGATCTGCTGGTTGCCGGACATCGCCCGCTGGGCGCGGACCGTGGCCGAGCTGCTCCGACCGGGGGGCCGCCTCTTCATCCGCGACATGCATCCGGTGCTGAACTCGAGCCTCGCCATGACCGTGGCCGACGAGCATCCCGACCGGGCGCAGCAGTCGTGGATCAGTGGCCCGGGGGACGTGACGATCGCGCTCGAGCTTCCGTACTGGGAGCAGCAGCAGTGGATGGAATGGAACGACGACGTCACCTATGCCGGCGACGAGACCGTCACCTCGCCTCGCTCGGTCGAGTGGAACCACAGCCTCGGCGAGATCGTCATGGCGGTTCTTGACGCGGGCCTGCGCCTCACCGCTCTCATCGAGCACGACAGCGTGCCCTTCCAACCCTTCCAGGGCGCGATGACGTACGACCCGGAGACGGGGGAGTACCGGCTCACCGAACGGCCCGAGCGTCTCCCCGCCACGTTCACCCTCATCGCCGTCAGGGAGTAGCGGTCTCAAAGGTCCGGATCGGAGCCGACCACCACCGCCCGGAGGCGATCACGATCAGCCTCCAGCGTGAGCGCCGACAGAGCCCGCTCGAGAGCG
This sequence comes from Propionibacteriales bacterium, assembly GCA_038317635.1. Lineage (GTDB taxonomy): Bacteria > Actinomycetota > Actinomycetes > Propionibacteriales > Propionibacteriaceae > Fen-668. Next base: position 24,359 of record JBBQBP010000015.1, on the reverse strand, counting down.
ATCTCCGACTGCTGTCGAGCCGCGGAGCGGAACGCATCGTCGCCGAGCCTGCTCAGCGCGTCCAGCGACTTCTGCAGCCTCAGCTCCACCTCGACCAAGCCGGCGCCGTCCCGGCCGATGGGGGAGAAGGCGTCCTCGAACAGTTCGGCCGTCACCAGAGGCGGCACGTGGACGTGCGGGTGAGGAGGTTCGTCCGCCACGTCACGCCCCTCTGACCAGAGCGTCAGAAGGCGAGTCTCACGCGCGATCACGTCGAGCGCGGTGCCGGGATCGTTCAACGCCGGCGACAGTGCTCGTTGCGCCACCTCCGAGAGGACGGACAGTCCGAACCGGGGGTCCTGTTCGAACGTACGATCGGGCCCGAGCGTGAAGGCGTCCAGAACGTTCGCCAGAACGGAGTCATCCGCTGCTTCGCCCCCCCGACCGAGGACATGGGCGAGTGGCGTGCCTGCATAGGTGAAACCACCCGGCAGCTCGGCGATGTAGACGTCGATGTCGTGCCCTTCGCAGAGGCGCGACAATGCCACGACGTCGACATGCTGCACATGGCCGACCGACCTGGCCCGGACGTTGACCGACTCGCCCGGGATCTCGCCGTCGAGCCACGGAGTCCCCCCCAGATAAGGATTCTGCAGGCGGTCCTCGAGGGCCTCGCGCGTCACGGTTTCGATGCGGCTGGTCGTCTCGGTGACCCGCCCAAGGTGGGTCAGATGGTCGATCCAGCGCAGCAGAGTCACCACGACCAGGACGACGACGCCGATCGTGACCACGAAGAGAATGACCCTGCCACGCTCGCCGTACGCCCCGGTCTTGAGCACGATCATCCCGACGATGCCGAACAGGAACGACCCGATGAACGCCGACAGGACGTTCTGCGTCACCTTGTCCTCGATGATGAGCTGCGCGGCACGCGGTGTGACGTTGGTCGTCGCCGATTGGTACGCCGAGGTGACGATGCTGAGCGAGAACGTCGTCACCACCAACATGCTCGAGGCGATGATCGTGAGGATGTCCCCGACGGCGGACGACGCGATGGCACCGGGGATCTGCCAGGTCACGTAGCGCTCGACAATCGCCGCGAGAATCGCCGCCGCGACTCCCAGGAGCCCGATCAGGACGGCGCGTACCCACAACCTCCGAGACAGCCTCATGAGCAACCAGCGCCAGTGCGGCATCCTGCTCCTCCTTCGGGCGGCCCGATACCCGAGCGCGGGCATCGCGGCGGCGAGTAGCTAGGCCTTGCGGTTCAAACCGGCGACCGAGCCGGACAGCACAGTCGCAAAGGAACACCATGCCGCGTACGCGACGAACGGAGCGCCATCGGTCGGGCTCACGGCTCTGGCGCGCTTGGCCAGGTCTGCCGAGCTGGCCGCAAGGATCGCGGCCCACACGGTCGCGAAGCCGAGGTGGTGACTGCGGAAGAACGCCCCGCTCCACCCGGCGTTGAGCGCGAGGTTGATCCGGTGCGCCGTGCGGAAGCTGTCCGCCTCCGAGTCACGGCCCTGATCGCGGAGCGTGGCCATGGTGCCGGCAGCGCCGAGCGCCGTGGTTCCGTACAGCAGCGTCCACACGACAGGGAACGCAAGACCGGGCGGCTGGAACCAGGGCTTCCGCAACCCCTGGTACCAGTTGCTCTGCGGGTTCGTCAGCGCGGAACCGACCACAACGCATGCAGCAGTTGCGATCCCTGCTTCCTTGAACGACTGGACCCAAGCGGACTCTTTAGCCATAACTCACCCTACGTCGGGGCGAGAGTCACCTGAAGGGGCGAGCGTGGATCAGTTGACTGTTCGCCGTACGAGCTGGCTCAGGACGAGCGCAGACCGGGTGTGGTCGACGGTTGTGGCCGCGCGGACGCTCTCGAGCGCTACCTCGAGCGAGGCGACATCGCGGGACCGGATGCGCACGATCGCGTCCGCCTCTCCGGTGATCGTGGCGGCGTCCACGACCTCGGGAACCGCGGAGAGGATTCGCTTGAGGTCCTGCGGTGAGACCGTGCCGCGACAGAACAGCTCGACGTAGGCCTCGGTCCCCATGCCGTCCAGCGCCGGGTCCACCTGGATCGTGAAGCCTTGGATGACGCCGGAGTCGACCAGGCGGTCGACCCGGCGTTTTGCGGCCGACGCGGAGAGGCCCACCTGGGCGCCGATATCGGCGAAACTTGCACGGGCGTTGGCTCGGAGAGCGTCGAGAACGGCGCGGTCGGTCTGGTCCATGCCGCACAGCGTACGCAATGATTCCTGTTACTAGCCACTCATTGCGCAGGATTCATGCGCCGAATGGAACAAATCCTCAGGATTCTCTTGCGATGATGGCTCCATGACGGTAGTTGAAGATCGAGAGACCCTGGTGGACGCCGATGTCGACGCGCTCGAGGAGCGCGTAGCGACGCCCAAGACGGTGCTGATGTGCCGGCCGGAGCACTTCACGGTGAGCTACAGGATCAACCCCTGGATGGAGCCTGCGAACCCCACCGACACGAGCGTGGCGCTGAGGCAGTGGCAGAGCCTGTACGACACGTACCAGGGGCTCGGCTTCCACGTCGAGCTGATCGACCCGATCGCCGGGCTGCCCGACATGGTGTACGCGGCGAACGGCGGCTTCGTGCTCGACGGCATCGCCTACGGTGCGAGGTTCCACTTCGCCGAGCGCGGTCCCGAGGGTCCTGCCTACTCGAACTGGTTCGCCGAGCAGGGACTTCGCGTCGTCGAGCCGGTGTCGGTGAACGAGGGGGAGGGCGACTTCCTCAAGGTGGGGGAGACGATCTTCGCGGGGACGGGCTTCCGGAGCGACGCCGACAGCCACGCCGAGCTGGCCCGCATCTACGACCGCGAGATCGTCACGTTGCGCCTGGTCAACCCGAGCTTCTACCACCTCGACACCGCGTTCGCGGTCCTCGACGACGCAGGGGGCCCGGCCTCGGTCGCGTACCTCCCACGCGCCTTCGATGACGCCAGCCGTAGGATCCTCGAGCACCGGTTCCCGGACGCCGTACTGGCCACGGATCAGGACGCTGCCGTGCTCGGACTCAACTCGTTCAGTGATGGGCGGAACGTCGTGATCGCCGGCAAGGCGGAGACTTTCGCCCGCGACCTCGAGCGCAGGGGATATGTTCCCCATGGAGTGGACCTGTCCGAGCTGCTGCTCGGAGGCGGGGGAGTGAAGTGCTGCACCCTGGAGCTGAGGTGGTGAGCGTGATGCCCGACGAGGGACCTCGGACGTCGGCTGACTACATCGCGCTGGACGAGCAGTGGGGCGCGCACAACTACCACCCGCTGCCCGTGGTGGCAGCGAAGGCCTCGGGCGCCTGGATTACCGATGTCGAGGGGCGTCGTTACCTCGACTGCCTCGCGGGCTACTCGGCGCTCAACTTCGGTCATCGGCATCCGCTCCTCGTGGCGGCGGCCCACGCGCAGCTCGATCGGCTCACGCTGACGAGCCGCGCCTTCCACAACGACCGGCTCGGGCCGTTCATGGAGGACCTGGCCGCACTGACGGGCACCGAACGGGTCCTGCCGATGAACACCGGCGCGGAGGCCGTCGAGACGGCCATCAAGATCTCCCGTGCCTGGGGCTACCGGGTCAAGGGGGTGCGCCCCGATCGGGCGAAGATCGTCGTGGCGTCCAGCAGCTTCCACGGCCGCACGACGACGATCGTGTCGTTCAGTGACGACCCCCAGGCTCGCAACGACTTCGGCCCGTACGGGCCGGGCTTCGTCACCGTTCCGTACGGTGACGCTGCTGCTCTCGCAGAGGCGCTGGACGACGACACGGTGGCCGTACTGCTGGAGCCGATCCAGGGCGAAGCCGGGGTCATCGTGCCACCTGCGGGCTACCTCGCCGAGGTGCGCCGCCTGACTGCGGCCAAGAACGTGCTGTTCATCGCGGACGAGATCCAGTCGGGCTTGGGACGTACGGGGGCAACCCTGGAGACCGAGCGCGTCGGCGTGCAACCGGACCTCATCACGCTGGGCAAGGCTCTCGGCGGCGGCATCGTCCCGGTCTCGGCCGTGGTGGGGCGCGACGACGTCATAGGTGTCATCAGGCCGGGGGAGCATGGCTCGACGTTCGGCGGGAACCCGCTGGGTGCGGCTGTCGGTCACGCCGTCGTCGGGTTGCTGGAGACCGGCGAGTACCAGGCCCGCGCTCGTCGCCTGGGCGAGGTCTTGCACGGACGGCTCGAGGAACTCGTTGGTCACGGTCTGACCGCCGTCCGCGGCGTCGGCCTCTGGGCGGGCATCGATGTCGCCGTCGAGCACGGGACCGGCCGCGCTGTCTGTGAACGTCTTGCCGCGCGGGGCGTACTGGCCAAGGACACCCATGGCCAGACTCTGCGTCTGGCACCGCCGTTGGTCACCACGGAGGCCGAGCTCAACCAGGCCGTCGACGCGCTCGTCGACGTGCTGAGCTAGCGGCTACGGTAGGAAGTCGCCGACTGCCGACCCGCGCAGTGCTGAACGACGGCCTCACGGTTCCGGCGGCGGAGCGACCGACGAGGCCACTCACCATCATCCCAGGAGGACCCTTGAGCACGACCCGTCAGATCCACCTTGCCTCGCGACCCCAGGGCTGGCCCACGGCCGACAACTTCCGGCTCGTCGAGGTCGAAGTCCCGGAGCTGGCCGACGGTCAGGTCCTCGTGCACAACCTCGCCATGAGCGTCGACCCGTACATGCGGGGCCGGATGAACGACGTGAAGTCCTACTCGCCGCCGTTCGCCCTCGACCAGCCGCTGGATGGCGGAGCCGTGGGCCAGGTCATCGCCTCGCGCTCGGCCGACCGGGCCGTCGGAGACGTCGTCGTGCACGGGCTCGGCTGGCGGGAGGACGCCGTCGTCGCTGCCGCCGCGACACGCGTCATCGATACGTCGCTCGCCTCGGCGGGCGCCTTCCTCGGCGCCTTGGGCATGACCGGTTTGACCGCCTACGCGGGACTCACCGCCGTTGCGGGCGTGCAGCCCGGCGACACCGTGTTCGTCTCCGGTGCGGCGGGCGCGGTGGGCAGCCTCGCCGGTCAGATCGCCAGGCAGCTCGGCGCCGCCCGGGTCATCGGCAGTGCCGGCTCGCCCGCCAAGGTCACCTACTTGCTCGGGCTCGGCTTCGACGCTGCCTTCGACTACCACGACGGCTCCGTCGCCGAGCAGCTCGCGGCCGCAGCACCCGACGGGATCGACGTCTACTTCGACAACGTGGGCGGGGAGCACCTCGAGGCCGCCATCGGCTCGCTCCGTCGTGGTGGACGCGTCGCGCTGTGCGGGGCGATCAGCCAGTACAACGCCACCGAGCCCCCGGCAGCCCCGCGTAACCTCGGCCAGGCGATCGGCAAGGAGCTCACCCTGCGTGGGTTCCTGGTCGGCTCCTACCAACGGCTCGCTCCCGAGTTCGCCCAGAAGATGGCCGACTGGCTCGCCGCCGGCGACGTCCGCTTCGACCAGACCACGGTGAACGGGCTGGAGAATGCCCCGCAGGCGTTCCTCGGCCTGCTCCGCGGGGAGAACACCGGGAAGATGATCGTCACGCTGGCCTGACCACCACGGAAGCCGAGCTCGGTACGTTCGTCGCCGCGTCTGGCGGATGTGCTGAGCCGGCGGCTACCCGCCCGAGCTGCCGCCGAACGCCTGGACCAGCAGCACGATCACGACGACCAGGATGATCGCCGCAATCGTCGCGAGGGTGATCTTCACCGCCGAGTAGGGACGTTGTCCTTGTACCTCGCCGGTCACCGCGTTGATGATGACGTTGAAGGGGCGGGACTTGTACGTGACCGTCAGCATCCACACCGGCAGGGCGAGCTGGTTGAAGCCGACCGAGAGCCAGTTGACGTCCATCGAGCTCACCCGTTGCTGGTTGCCGCCGATGTCGGCCCGGATCGTGCTCTCGATCACGCCCTCCATCCGCGGCCGTACCTCGCCCTGGAAGACCTGCCCCGCGTCCTCGTCGTACGTGCGGCTCAGGTGCCCGGCGAGGAACTCGGGGCTGTACGGACGGGCCAGCTCCATCGGCCAGGGCTCGAGCGCCTGGACCTTGGCGAGGTCGAGCCCGCTGTTCGCGGAACCGGTGACGTCGGTGAAGGAGTTCTCGACGGTCCCTGCGGCCGGATACCAGTCTGTGTAGGTCTCGGTACGTGTGCGTCCCTCACCGTCGCGGACGGTCCTCGTCCTCGTGATGCCACGCATGCCGGTGTAGTGCGTCATGGTCGCGGCGTCGTAGCAGAAGTAGGCGAGGTAGATGCTCGAGAAGCTGCCGAGCTCGCGGTACTTCTTGAAGTCGTTGGGGGCGAACCAGCGGCCGTTGATCCATCCCTCGATCGCACTCCGGGCAACCTTCTCCGACACCTGGATCGGCACGACGCCGTCGATCTTCAACCGTGTCGGCGCCGCCTGGACGTCATCTCGTTGGATGGGGGTGTTGCAGTACGGACACCGCGTCGCCGTGAACGACCCCGTGAAGCGGGTATGGCCGCCGCAGCTCTGACAGACCACCTCACGCTCGAGCGAGGCCGGCTGCTGCGCGGCGACCCGGGCAAGCGCGTTCATCGCCGGTACGAGATCGTGCTTCGGGACGTAGCCGGGGCGGGCGTGCTCCGGAGCGACCGGCTCGGCTCGGCCACAGCTCTGGCACTTCAGCCCTTGGATCTCCGCGTCGAACCCAAGCATGCCGCCGCAGGACGGGCAGGGATACGTCCGGGTCTCCTCGGTGACGTGGAGGATCGCCGAGTCGGACGGCGGCGCTGACGCCTGAGGCGGAACGACCTGCTCCGGAGCCATGACCTGCGGGGGCAAGGGAGGGGGTCCTGCCTGTCCCGGACCGGGGACGTCGTGACCCGGACCGGGCAGGGAAGACGGCTGCCCTGACATGTGCCTACTGGGCTCCGGTCGGGCTCTGCGGGGCGCTCGGCGGGACCGGTGGCGGCGTCTGGGGGAGCGGGGGAGGGCTCATGAAGAGCGCCTGGAGTGCAGGGACCTGCGCAGCGGGCGTCCACCCAGCCATCCCCGTCGACCAGACGAGCGTCGCTCCCGTCATCTGTCCGGCCTGGACAGCAGGCTGCAGCTGCGCTGGAGTGTACGGACCGGCTGCCTGCCCGTTGAGCTCGACGTGGAACGTGACCTCAGCGCCCGGAAGCGGCGGCGGAGCACCCTGCCCCTGCTGGGACTGGCCCACCTGGTTCATCATCTGACCCGCCATGGCCATCCCCATGCCGGCACCCATCATGTCGCCCATCATGCCGCCGCCACCGGGGTTGCCGGCCGCGGCCAGCATGGCGTCCGCCTGCTTGGCCTGCTGGTAGCGGTTCAGGTCGCCGAGCTGGTTGACGTAGCCGCCCTCCTCGACGCCTCGTGCGACGCCGCGGGTCATGGCCTGGGTGATCTCGTCCGGCAGGGAGACGTTGAGCGTCACGGAGTCGACGCCGAGGCCGAACTCGTCGTCGACGCGAGACGCGACGAACTGCCGCAGCTGGTCCGAGAGCTCGAGCTGGTGGCCCTGGAGGTCGATCGCGCCGAGCTTGGTCGCCATGACGAGGTCGGAGAACGCGAGCGTGATCACCCGGCGGATGATCTCGGTGATCTCCTCGACGTCCACGGAGGAGTCGGTGCCGATCACCTGGCGCATGAAGACCGGCGGGTCGGCGACACGTACGACACAGAGGCCGTTGGCGCGGACCTGCACCATCTTGAAGTCGGGATCCCGAACGGTGACCGGGTTCGCCGTACCCCAGCGCAGGTCGGTGACCGGGCGGGTGTTGATGAAGTAGACCTCGGACTTGAACGGCGACTCGAGACCGTACTTCCAGCCCTGGAGCGTGGAGAGGATCGGCAGGTTCTCGGTGTTCAGCGTGTACATGCCGGGATTGAAGGTATCGGCCATCTGCCCGTTGTGCACGAAGATCGCCTGCTGGCCCTCGCGGACGATCAGCTGGGCGCCCTGCTTGATCTCGTTCTGGTAGCGGGGGAACCTCCACGCGAGCAGCGTTCGGGAGTCTTCGAGCCATTCGATGATGTCGACGAGTTCGCCTCGCAGCTTGTCCATCAGACCCACGGCAGTCCTCCTAGGCAGGGTGTGCGGTTCGGGTCTCACGCTAGCGGGTCGGGGTGCCATCGGCAGGTGTGCCGGAGCAGAACTCAGGAGGCAGTCACGTCCTCAAGCCTACGCATCGTCCGGCTCAGACCCCGGTGTCACGCCTCACGAACCCGAGTGCCCCAGCAACCAACGCCACGACCGAGAGCGCGAGCAGCAGTCCCATCCCTGCGAGATCGGCGCCGTTCATCAGCGGCCGCTTGCCGCTGTACCACCAGTAAGGAGAGATGTCGGCCATCCACTGCTGCTTGGCGAGTGGACCGAGATAGGCCAGCAGGTACGAGACCACGGCCAGCCCGGCACCGGCGGCGAGGGCGCGGCCGCGGCGACCGGTGAGGCCGCCGGTCGCGAACGAGACGGTCCCCATTGCGGCGGTGAACAGGTACAGGCCCAGGCACGCGACGAGAAGGCGGGTCGCGTCGATCCTGATGTCGAGAATCGGGTTGAGGACCAGGACGACCACGAAGATGGCCAGTACGGGAGCGAGCACCGTGAGCCACAGGACCGCCAGTCTCTGCAGATACACGGACAGTCGGCTCACCGGGGCGGCGAGCTCCAGCTCCAACAGCCCGCTCTCGTCGTCGCCGGCGATCAACCGGGAGCCGGCGCCGATGGCGCAGACGAGTGTCAGCGCGGCGCCGACCAGCGAGAACACGGTGGCGTTCACGTAGCCCGGGCCCGACAGCAGCGCGTCCCAGCCGAAGACGGACAGCACCTCGTCCGGGAAGGTGGCGAGCATGCCACCGATCTCCATCCCGCCGATAGCGGGGTAGAACGCGGAGTACATGCCGGCAACCGCGGCGATGGCGACGGTCCACCACACCAGCCCGACCCGGCCGGCTCTCAGCAGTCCGGGCAGCATCATCGGTAGAACTCCATGAAGAGGTCCTCCAGCTCGCGTTCCTGGGCTCGCAGTCGGACCACGCCCCACGGCGCCACGACCCGCAGGAGCGCGTCGGGCTCGCCGTGCAGCAACAGGCTGACCGTCGCGCCGGTTGCGATCAGGTCGCTCACGCCCGGAAGCACGGCGATGAGGGCCGGGTCGACCGCTTGCGAGAAGGTGAGCGAGATCTGTTGGCCCGCCTTGTGACGCAACGCCTCCACGTCCTCGACGTCGATGACGACACCGTCGCGGACGATGGCAACCCGCTCGGTGAGCTGCTCGACCTCGGCGAGCACATGGGACGACAGGAACACGGTGGCACCGTCAGCGACCACCTCGCGGACGAGTGCTCGGAACTCCTGCTGCAGCAGCGGGTCCAGCCCTGAGGTGGGCTCGTCGAGCACGTACAGCTCGTTCGGGTACATGAAGGCCTGGACAAGGGCGACCTTCTGCTTGTTGCCGCGAGAGAGCGTGCGGATGGGTCGGTCGAGGGGGAGTCCGAACCGGGTGGCGAGGGGCTCGAAGGTCGGGCTGCTTTCGCGCAGGGAGCCGAGGTAGCCGAGGTAGTGCCGAGCTGTCAGGCGGTCCGGTAGAGACGGCTCGCCGGGGAGGTACCCGATCCTCTCGCGCACGCTCGGGTTGCCCCGGGGATCCACGCCGAGAACCGCGACGGTCCCTGAGCTGGGCCGAATGAGGTCGAGCAGGATCCGCATCGTCGTCGTCTTGCCAGCGCCGTTGGGTCCGAGGAACCCGAACACGCCGCCGGTCTCCACCTCGAGGTGCACGCCTCGTAACGCCTGCACCCGCCCATAGCGCTTCGTCAGTCCGCGGACCGCGATGGCTGCCATGCGTACTGGCATATCAGTACGGGAGAGTCGCCTGCAGAAGAACGCTGAAAGGTACGCCGGGAGGAAGGAGCCCGTTCCACGCCGTGGCCGCATTTCTCGGACGACCGAGTGGGAAGCCATGGCTCGACCGCAACGTCGAGTCGATCCAGTGGCCAGAGGCGGAGCCGTTCAACGACGCGGCCTTCCATGAGCGCCAGTTATTCCGTCTGCGTTTCGGTGGAGTGCTTCATGATGGGCCGTGGATGCTGGCTTATGCCAGAAGATGCTCGACCTTTGCGTGCGGCAACCCCTCCCAGCTGTTCGGGGCCAGGCGCAGGGCCCGGCCCGCCGGAACCCGCTGGCCGGGTGAGCGGCGGGTGGTGAGTCTGCCGTCGCCGTACCGACTGAGCTCGACGTCAACGTCGCGGCTCTCCGTTGTGCCCGAGATCTCGACGACATCGAAAGCGACGGGGGCGCTGACCTCAACCCGGTCATTCGTCACGACCGCGTTGCGCACCCTGGCGCTGCGCCAGGCCCCCGGACGGTCCTGCCGCAGGTGGTGGATGTCGAACTGCCGACGCGCTGCGCGGGTGCTCACGACAATGGACTGCGCATCGTCAGCTGAGCCCTCCAGCCGGATCCTGTCCTTCGCGGACGACCCCGCCCGAGCCGCCGTGAGCTCGGTGAGGTGACCGGACGAGAGGTGGAGGACGTGGTACGCATCGCCTTGCACCGTCACGTTCAGCGGTGAGCTCCCCGGAGGCCGCTCGATGAAGAAGAGCTCGCCGGGGAGGTCTCCTGGCATGCCGCCGGGCCAGGGCCACGGCGCGACCCCTGCCAGCCGGCGTTCAGAGGTGGTCTCCAGGTCGCCTCGGTTCCGGTGCTTCCTGTCGCTCGTGTAGAGCCGGTGGCCCTGGTCGTCCTCGATCTGGGTCACTGCGGCGCCGATACCACTGACGAACAGAGTGGTGAGACCGGTCAGGATGAAGCCGGCGCTGATCGGCTGACGACCCTTGTGGATCTCGAGCGACGTCGGGATCGCGAAGAACCAGCCGTTGTTCGACCCGTCGTAGACATGGCCGCCGCTGAACAGGCCCCCTGCGTTCTGGTCGTAGCTCCATGATGTCGGGCTGGTGATCACGATCCTGTTGTGGTCGCCGTCGTAGTGCTGGGAGAAGGCGTCGTACGGACGGTTGGGGTCCCAGACGTGAAGCACTCGCGAGCTGCCGACGATGTCCGCGCGATAGGGGATGATCGTGTGGGCCGCGTCGCCGAAAACGCCGTTGGAGAGCGAGAGCATGCAGTAGTCGCCGCTCGCCAGGCCGCTGCGGATGCGGTCGAAAGCCGCGAAGCCATCGTTGAGCTGTCCGGCCTTGACGACGTCGAGGAAGTTGCGGATGCCGGCGGCGCTGAACTGCCGCGCCTGCATGATGTTGACCGCCTGGTGCAGGTCGGATCGATCGGGGCCGTTGCCCGCACCCGTGTAGAAGTTCGCGGGCGAGCCGTAGCCGAAGTAGCCGCCGTACTTGAACAGGGCGAGCCCCAGCATGGACATTCCACCGCAGTTCCCGTTTGCCGCACAGCCCTTGAAGATCTGGAAGAAGGCCACGTCCAGCGGCGCCGACACCGGATCGTTGGTCGGGTTGATGGCGAGGTAGGTCCGCCGGTAGAGATCCCAGTCGAAGTCCGTGGCCTCGCCCCAGTTCTCGAAGAACCAGCCGTCCCGTCTGGGGTTGAACTCGTCGAGGATGCCCATAGCGTCCGCCTAACGGTGCGTCAGTACCGATGCAGGACCGGTAGCGAGGGTTGGGACAACAAGCCGACGGGGTCGATCGACTGGACGCAGTAGAGGTAGTCGACACCTCTTCTGGCCGTTGCGTCGGTGAAGGAGTTCCCCGCCACGATGCCGGACACCTGTCGGTACGCGTCTCCGGAGGCGGCGCGGAAGACGACGAAGCCCTGCGTCGCGGCTGGGTCGAAGGTGGGGCCCCAAGCGACGTCGAGCCCGCATCCCACGCCGACCGGTGCCGCCGGGGGCTGGACGGCGGGTGTCGGTGGCAGGCCGCTCGTGTAGGTGAATGTGCTGCTCGCCGGGATCTTGTCGATCGCTGAGCCGTCGCTTTCGTTGCCGAGCCAGTCGAGCGCAGAGACGCGGTACCAGTAGATGTGGTGCGGCTCGGCCGTCGGGTCCAGGTAGGAACCCCGAGCCGCGAGCGGGTCGCGAACCGCGGGCACGTCGGCGCAGGACGGGACCAGCCCCATCCAGGGTGTCGAGCTGACCGTGCCATCGGTGAAGACACAGGAGAGGAAGCGGGGCGGGTCGAGCTCTGTGTCGGAGCGATAGACGTGGAAGGCGCGCAGGTCCTGGACCGGCGAGCTCATCCACTCAACGAGCACCCCGTTGTTCCGAGCGAGCAAGCCGGTCATGACCGGTACCGGCGGAGGTGTCTTCTCACGGAGCCGTGCGCACCGGTACTCACCGGGACGAGGGCAGCCGTTGCTGCCGGCGTAGAGGTTGCCCGCCAAGTCGTAGGCGCGGACCCAATAGCCGTAGCAAAGTGGTGACCCCTCGGGGACGCTGAAGTCGTCGAACCAGATGCTGCCGTCGGCGGCCCACATCCCGTTGGCGTCTCCGAGGGGGACGTCCCCCACGAGGGTCATGTCGCACCGATACCGGCCCTCACCGATGGTGGTGACTTGGCCGTCCTTGCCCTTCACGTGCGTGATCCCAGGGACGTAGAGGAAGCCGCGGTCGCAGACGCCGCGGTAGATCTGGTACCCCGCGAGATCGGGCTCCGGGTTGGGCTTCCAGTCGACACGGATATGGTCGGCGGCCCCTGTCGCGCCGAGGAGTGCGCTCGGCCCTGGGGGATTGGTGTCGGGAACGGCGCCCGTGATCACGGCCGAGGGTGCGCTGACGTTGCCGAACGGGTCGGTGACGCGGACCCGGTAGAAGAACGGCTTCGTGCCGTACGGGGGGACGAGGGCTGGATCGGTGTCCGTCCACGACCGGAGTGGAGTCGTGAGGTCCTGCGGGTTGGCCGGGACCGTGGCCACGAGGTAGCCCGAGAGGGTCGTGAGGTCCTCGAGAGCCTCGCGCGTCTCGGCCCGATAGACGGAGTTGGTCTGTGTCAGATCTGGTAGCTGGTGGTTCTCGATGTTGCGCGTCACCTTGCGCCAGGTGACGACGAGCCCGTCCGCCGACGTCGTGGGCGAGACCTGCAGGTCGTCGGGCGCCATGGGCGGAAGCGATCGCACCGGCGTGCCGGCGACCGCCGCGGACCAGGGCCCGGCACGGTCGAGCGTGTCGCGTGAGGCCACCTGGTACCAGTAGGTGATGCCGTTGTCGGGGCCGTACACGGGGGCGCCTTCGACCTCGTGGCTGGTCGGCAGCCCATTGGCTTCCCACGCGCCGAGGTCGAGGAAGCCCGGTTGCGGGGCCGGGAGCGGCTGGCCGTCGATTCCTGTCTCCAGGTCGAAGGCGACCGGCTTCGGGTTCACGCGAACGAACGGACCACCCGGGCTGGTGCCTCGCTGCACGATGAATGTGGCCGCATAGGGGTTGCGGTTCCAGAGCACCAGGGCACGGCGATCTCCGGCCTGCGTGGCGACGCCCGAAGGTGGGTCCGGCAGGACGAACTGGCCGACCCATGCCGGCACGTCGCGGGCGAGTCGCACCTCGGTGCCGTCCTTCAGCACGCCTCGCAGCTCGTACAGATAGTGCTGGTCGACCTTCACAGCCCGGTCCGTGTACGCGAGACCGGCCACCTGCCCCAACGCGAGGTTGGCTTGCGCGGTCGCCTGGACGAGCTGCAGCTCCTTGGCCGACAGCCCTCGCTCGAAGTGCGCGGCCGGGTTCTCGAGCTCGCGCGATCCTTGACCCGCTTCGCCGAAGCCCTGGGCGAGGGCATGCCACTCCGACGAACCGTCTCCCACGAGCTGGCGCAGGCGACGGCCGGACGTGGGCGGGGCGATCGGTGTGCGGCCGTTGATCGGCCGTGTCTCGCGTGGCTGCGTTCCCTCAACGCGGCGGTAGAGGTTGTAGCCGACGACCTCGTCGGCAGCCTCCCACCGCAGGACCACGTAGGAGGTGCCATCGTGTGCGACCCCGGCCGAGGTGGCTTGGAGGAGTACCGCTCTGTCTGCCATGCGTCCTCCCTAGGTGAGGTAGAACCCGGAGCTGTTGATGCCGGCGGTGAGGCTGACCGACGCGCAGAACACCCAGGCCACGCAGCCCTTGAGCCCGACGGTGCCCTCGAAGTACGTCGGGACCGGTCCCCGCAGGCTGAGGTTGGCCCACGCCGACGCACTGACCAGGCCACCCAAGATCTCGCCGTGAACGCTCACGCCGCACGCCCCGATGACGTACGGCAGCAGCGGGTTGCCGGCGAAGGGCGCTAACGGCCCGCCTGCTCCTATGGGCGCGCTGAACGCCCCGGCGCCTGCGTAGATGTCGACCCCACCGCCGAGCACATAGGCGTTGAAGCCGATCGATGCCTGGCCGTAGCCAAAGATCCCGGTCAGCGTCGCGGGAAGGATGGCCCTCGACACACCGAAGTGCGGGTCGGTGGGGTCGAGGACCCAGGCGAGCGCGTTGGGGACGTTGTTGCCGATGAAGAAGCCGCCTTCGAGTCCGCCGCTGACGATCATCGAGATCACGCCGACCTTCAACCGGCCCTGCAGGTACTGCATGGCCGAGCTGATGTGCCAGGTCAGCTGGCCCTCGCCGGACAGACCCGCCACCGCGGCGTCGCAGTCGACGCGACCATAGAGCTCGCCCTCCGCCGAACCCGTGGCGAAGTCGAACAGCAGGTGGGCGGTGGCCGACACCTCCAGGTCCACCAGTGCCATCGACAGCAGCATGTCGCCCGACGCGTAGAAGTCGAACGTGGTGGGGGTGACCGAGATGTCGATCTCAGTCTCGAAGCCGGCCTTCGGGCCGAAGATCGACCCGGCGGCCGCGCTCTGCTCGAGCATGCCGTACAACGTGATGCGAGCGAGCGTGGGGCCCTCGATACGCGCGTTCCCCGCGATCTGACTGATGCCGCCGAGCCTTGCGTAGAGTCCGAGGTCGAGGTCGTGGGTGACGGTCGAGGTGAACCGGATGTCGGTGGCGTCGCTGTGGATCTCGACCTGGATGTCGAGCGGGTCCGAGTGCAGGAAGCCGAGCTCGCCGGCGCCCGTCCCGAGGAAGCCGTTCTGCCCGACGACGTTGTAGTCGACGCCCGCTTCCAGGCAGTCGAACACGGCCAGGTCGGACGAGTTGACGTCGTGCCAGGTGCCGGAGAGGGCGAGCTGGGTGACCGGCGCGTGGGGCGTGATCGGCGCTTTGGGGACGGTGACCATGCGCGGATGCGGCAAGGCAGTGGTCAGGTCGGTGGCGTCGCGGACGTTGATGTCGTGCAGCCCGAAGAAGGGGAAGCAGATCGGTCCGGACACTCCGAGGTACGGATCGGTGACTGCCGGGTCGTACGTCGACAGCGTCAGCTCGTGCGGGTTGAACGTGAGCCCATCGAACCGCTGGCCCCAGTTGTTGAAGTTGAGGAAGAGCCTGCCCAGGTTGCCGCTCGCGAGTAGCGCGCCCCAGGTGAGCCCGAACGGCATGGTGAAATGGACCGGCTCTGCGATGCCCGCAGCGGTGAGGAGCACCCGTCCCGTACGAACGCTGACGACCCCGGCCTGGCCAGGGGCGCCTGTCGGCACGAGCTGCAGGGCCCAGTACTCCAAGGGCAGGCCGGTGCTGGGCAGCGCCAGGTCGCCACCGACCAGGCAAGCGGTCGAGGTGAGCTTCATCTGGGCGAAGTCGAGTTCTGGGATGTTGCACGGGGTGGGGATCGCGAGGGTGCCCGAGACGTTGGAGTCGTAGCTGGCGCTGGTCACGAACTCGGCCAGCAGGTTCTTCCTGTCGTTCACGAACAGTGTCGAGATGAACGGGCCCGGTGCCTCGTAGCCGGTGCTCACCGGGTCGCCCAGTTCCTCACGTTGCGACTTCACGTAGGTGGACAGGACGCCGTCGACACCCGTGATGCCGACCCGGATCCAGCCCTGGAGCCGACCGAGCTTGATGGGGTTGCCTCGGCCCCCCGGCCGGTCCGGGGAGAACACGAGCGCTTTCGAGAGCGAGGGGAAGCTGACACCGGCCATCTGGTGAGCCTCGAGCTCGGCGAGGGTCGCGTCGACGACGGAGGTGATGGACGGCGCGGAGAACGTCCCGCTTGCGGCGGGGGAGTACGACGAGTCTGCTCCGGCCGGGAGGTACAGGTAGCCGGGTCCGAAGATGCCCGTCCACACGACGACTTCGTCTCCGTGGTGGGTGAGCTCGCCCCAGCTGATCTCGCGGTCACCGTGATCGAGCGCGCCGGCGAGGTCGAGATCGGGCTGGATGGAGACGACCGTGATCGGTGTACGCACTCGGCTCCCCGGCGAGCCCTCGCAGACGGCGTCGGCCGGGAGGTCGGTCCAGCCGTTCTTGAGCTCGCCCCGAACGACCTTGCTGTACCAGATGTCCATCGCGCCGTCTTGGAACGTGAAGGACTGTCCGAGCGGGTTGATCGCGTTGAACGAGACCGGGCTCGCGAGATAGATGCTCCCGAAGAACCCAGACGTCACGACGAGGGCGTGGTCGAAGGTGTAGTGACCGCGCAGATAGCCCGTATTGCACGGGTCGGGCACGGTGGTCTCACCGGTCGCCGTACCTGCGCCCAGCCGGAGACCGTGCCAGTCGGGCGGCCAGGGCGCGGGACTCCTGGTGGAGCTGAGGTCCAGCACGTAGCCCGTGCCTTCGATGACCAGCCCCGTGTCGGCGAGCTGCCAAGGGCCATAGGCCTGGTCGGGCGCGTCGACGTAGAGCTCGCAGCGCGGCGACAGGGAGATGATGCCGAGGTCCATGGTGGCCGGCCGACAGGAGTCCACGTCCGTGAGCCCGCCGGGAAGCCGCACCGACGCTGCGGCCGTCGCTCTGGTGGGCGACAACTCAAGCGACGAGAAGGTGACCGTGAAACCGTCGATGGTGATCTCGATGGGGCGCCGAAGACGTCCGGCGGTGGGGTAGGTGACCTCGCCTTTGAGGATGCGCGACAGCCCCGACCCGCCCTTCTCGACGCCGAGGGTGACGTCGGTCAGCTCCACCGGGAAGCCCGCGCCGTGCGGCACAGTTCCCAGCCAGTCCGGCACGCCGCGGCCGAGCGCCACGATCGAGCCCAGGTCCGTCCGGTCCAGGTCGATGCCGAGGGACACGGTGTCGCCGACCTTCGCCTCCGGTCTGAGCCGCTGAGCATCAGCGATCGTGATCTGGGTCTGCGGATGCAGGACCTCTTGGACAACCTCGACCGCGTGCGTCAGCCGCATGACGTCAGGGTGGTCGAACAGAGGACCGAAGATCGGCGGCCGGGCGCACGGCAGCCGCAGCCACGCCGTCCCCGCCACGCCGCGGAAGGCGCCGCGTCGCTGGTCGAACTCCCCGGCCGTGAGTTCGGAAAGCAGAAGTTCGAAGTCTCCCACCAGGCAGCGAGACGGGATCTCGTGCCCTTTCAGGATCACGGAGCCACCTTGGGCCATCGCCCTCACCTCCGACCCGAGCGTCGGAAGCGTGCCACCACCGGCGCTGTGGACGTGGGAAGCGTAGCCTTACCTAACTTTGTGAGGCAAGGGGGTTGTCCCGCAAGTCGGGGGGCAGTCGGACGCTCCCTCACGCATGAACTCAAGCTTGTGTTGCGCCTCGACGCATCTGCCGCGACCGCCCACACGCGGGGGACCGGCAGCTGCGGAGCACCGATCAGCGTGACCTCATGCGAAGGTCGTCGGATCACCGATTGACCAGGCGACGCCGGCGCCGCGGTCCATTCCCGCGATGGCAGCCATGTCCTCGTCGTCGATGACGAACGAGAAGAGGTCGGCGTTCTGCCGGATGCGCACGGGGTTGGTGCTCTTAGGGAGTACGGCGTAGCCCTGCTGCACTCCCCATCGCAGAAGCACCTGCGCCTCGGTGACGCCGTACTTCGCCGCCATCGACGCGAAGGGTGAGTCCGCCGCCTCGCTGGCTGCCTGCATCTCACTGGTCTTGGCACTCTCGTGGCCTTCCTCGGCACGCCAGGTCGAGAGCGGCACGAGGCTGCTGTACGCGATCGGCGAGATGCCGGTGGCCCGGAGGTAGTCCACGAGCTCCTGCTTCTGCGACCAGGGGTGCAGCTCGATCTGGTTGGCGTCAGGCCGGGGCAGGCCCGCTGCGAGCAGCTCCTCGATGTGGACCTGGCTGAAGTTGCTCACGCCGATGGCCCGGGTCTTGCCCTGCTCACGCAGTTCGACGAGCGCTCGCCACTGGTCGACGCGCTCGTCCGGCGTCAGCGGCGCGTGGATGAGGTACAGGTCGACGTGGTCGAGCCCCAGTCGCCCGAGGCTGGCATCGAGCGACGCGATCGTCGTCTCGAACGTCTTGGCCGCCACGCCCGCCGCGGGGTTGCCGGGGAACACCTTGGTCGTGACGAAGAGGTCGTCGCGACGGAGACCGGCACCCAGGGCAGCGTTGATGGCCCTGCCGACACCCGCTTCGTTCTCATAGACCTCGGCGGTGTCCACGTGCCGGTATCCGGCATCTATGGCTGCGGCGACAGCGCCCGATGCCTCGTCGTCGCTGATGAGGTACGTGCCGAAGCCGACCGCCGGGAGGTGGACGCCACTGGCGATCGTGATCACAGGGGGCGTGCGGAGGTGCTCGGTCATGTCGGTTCCTTCACTCGGGTGTGATGTCCCATCGTGCCTCGCCAACGCTGTCGCTCGTCACCCGACGGGGAACGAGTCTCGACGACCGGATCGGCTGCGGAACGTGACGTCGAGCATGTTCCGGCGACTTATGCGCACGGGAGCCACGTGCGGCTTCCGGAAGAATAGCCGTAGGGGTACCCCGAGCGCGGAGCGTTACGATAGTTCACGTAAGGTACAGATGTTGGTGTGGTCCTTGAGCCCGTCCCCCAAGCATTGGCTCGGACCACACCACCTTTTTCTTCACCAGCGCTTCGATCACCAGTGCGCACGCCCCTGACAACCACACTGGACGCCGTTCCGGCGACCAATCTCGGTGTGTGACGGTGCCGGGAGCGTCCGGCCCTAGGCGCCTTGGTGACGAGTGAAGAACTCCCACATCACCCGCGTGGCGTCGATGGCGTCCGAGGTCGGACCGGTGATCGCTTCGGGCAGTGGGATGCCACCCGGCCAGGTGTGCCCGCCGTCGTCGACGGTGTACCAGATCACCTCGACGTCGTCCGGCCCGCCGGAGTAGCGAACCTGGTCCAGCGATTCACTCAGCCGTTCGTCGGACCTGATCGTGCACCCGCAGCGGCGGGCGTAGGCCTCCATCCAGTCCGCCACGGCGGGGGCGCCGTACCTCAACCGCCGAACACCGCCGTCAATGGGGACGATCCGGTCCAGAGCCCCGTGGAAGGCGATCAGCGGCACCGCTCGATCGCCCGCCGGCCCGTCGGGCGGATACGTGTACAGCCCGGCCACCGACCCGACGGCGGCGAAGACGTCCTCGAGCTCGCAGGCGAGCACGGACGCCAGCCCGCCGCCGTTGGACATCCCGCACGCGTAGATCCGTCCTCGATCGATGGTGTTTGCCTGGCACAGCGTGTCGACCAGGTGGCGTATGAAGTCGACGTGGTCTCGCGTCGTCTGCGAGGACTCGGCGGGTTCGTGCACGGCCCAGCGCAGCGGGAAGCCGGTGCCCATCGGATAGACGGTGATGAAACCCTCGGCGTCGGCGATCTCGTCCCAGCGGCTCATCTCAGCCTGATGGGCGGGTGACTGCATGAACCCGTGAATCACCACCACCAACGGCACCGCCCGGCCGGGGTCGAGCCCCTCGGGGACGTGCAACAGGTAGCGGCGCCGGGTCTTTCCGACTGACAGCTGACCATTGGTGCGGTAGAAGGCCTGCAGCGAGCAGACCAACCGGACGAGCCAGAGAGCAGATGCGGCGAATCCCAGGGCGAGCGGAACGGCAACCCTGATGGGCAGTGAACGGTTTGACCCAGCCGTGTGATCCTCCTGAGCGCCGAGGTCCTGCTGGTCCTGAGCCTAGCCCCGGCCCGGCTGCCTGGCACGGACGAGATCCGGTGCTCGTGGGGCCGAACAACGCCGCAGCGCATGTGCCAAAGCCCGGTGCGCCCTGCAGCAAAGGACACATCGTCAAGATCGTGAGCCCGGAAGACGTGGCACGCTGCAAGGAGTTCCTCGTCGAGCAGCGCTTCCCGTCGCTGCAGCTGCTGTTCACGCTGGCACTGCTGGCGTACCTGGTCAAGGCGAATGACCGGACCATGGACGTGACGATCGGCGCAACGCTGTCGCGACGAGGCACGCTCGAAGAGAAGCGCACGGGAGGGTCACGGGTCCACCACTTCGCCTTCCGCAGCCTCCTGCCGGAAACGACCACGTTCATGGAGGCCTTGGAGGCGTTGCTCGAGAAGCAGAACCAGCATTACCGACACATGGACTTCCCGAGCGTCGAAGCCCTCGGCATGCCGCTGGAGGCGTTCGGCCACAAGCAGGGTGTCACCTACTCCGGGGTGTTGATGACGTTCCAGACGCTCGCCTTCGCCCTCGCCGACGGGTTGACCTTCAAGACCATGTGGTGGGGCAACGGGGCAACGGCCATCGCCGCCTACCTGACCGTCATGGACGACGACGGCTCCGGTGGGTTGCGCTGCTACTGGGAGCACAGCCTCACGCGCATGCCGGCGAAGTACATCGATGACGTGCACGACTTCATGGTCCGCGCGATCCGTGCGGGCGTCGAGCGACCGACCATCACGCTGGGGGAGCTGATGGATCTGCCCTGACGGTCCGGTTGCCCGCCCCCTCCTTGGGTATGGCGAACGGCTTCGAGGTCTCAGGGCTGGGTCCTCATGACTTCAGTAGTACTTGTGGGAGCCGGGCTCATACTCCTTGCGGATCCGCGCGGCTTGGGGAGTCCAGTCACCTTCGCAGGCATGCAGCAGCAGGTTCGCCGCGACCCGGAGCTCTGCGTGACTCAACTGGAGCCGACCACCCGCACCGCGCCGGATTGCCTCGCCGAGGTCGAGGGCCCACTGGTCGACGGTGAAGATCGGGTCGTACAGGTCGGCGACTTCGCCGTGTTCGTTGAGCCTGGCCTTCGTCGCCTCAGGCACCCAATCGCCATCATCGCGGTGTAGGAGCAGCTCACGTGTGACGGGGACCAGCTGGTCGGTGCCGAGGCTGGTTCTGCCGCCGGTCGTTCGCCAGATGACGTAGCCGAGGTCGGCGACCCAGGTGTCAAAGTCGAAGCTCAGGTCTGGTCCGTTCTCAGGTGTGCCGAGCTGCCTGCGAAGAGCGCCGACCTCCTGGTCGTTCCACTCGTCGCCATGGCGCCAGTGAATGCCGGCGAACGAGTCGATCACGGCCCGGACACGGTCGCGGTTGTAGCCCTCAGCGGCTAGCGCGGCGACGACCTGATCCGTGGTCATGGCCCAAAGTAGAGCCGGACCGATGCCATGTGCCAGACCCCGGCCGCGGACAGTGCCCTTCACCGAGTGCTTCACACGGCCAAATCCGGTCGCCGGTGAACCACTTCGCCGACGTGTGGGCCCTAGACAGATGTCCGGCTCACGGCGTTTCGAGCGCCCTCTGTTGGTATTCGGCCCGGAGCAGGGCGGCCTGCGGAACCCAGTCGTCCTCCTGTGCATGAAGGAGGAGGTTCGCGGCGACCTGAAGCTCGACACGGGACACCTCGATATGGCCGTCCGTCACCGCCTGGAGCGCCTCGTCGATGCCGTCAGCCCAACGGTCGACGGTGTAGTCCGGGAGGTACGAACTGCCCTCGACGCGAGGGTTGTGAGTCTCTTGATCCCACAGTCCGCCGCTCGTGTGAAGCAGATGGTCGGCGACCTTCCGGATCTGTTCCGGACTGAGTGGGACCTTCCCGCCTGTGGTCCGGTCAAGGACCCGGGCCAGGTCGGCAGCCCACACGTCGGTGTCATACCGCAGGTCCTGTGCGCCGACCGGGATGTCGCTCGGTCCATCGGCGAGAGGCTCGTGCGGGGGGTCTGTGACGGGAGTGCCCAGGTGCTTGCGGAGAATGCGGAGATCCCCCTCGGTCCATTCCTCATCTTCATCTCGCCAGTCCTGCTCGGCCAGCGAATCCATGGCGGTCCGGATGCTGTCGCGGCTGTAGCCCTCAGCGGCCAGAGCGGCGACGACCTGGTCGGTGATCATGCGTCAGGGTAGAGCCGGAACGACATTAGTGCCATATGCGGTCGCCCGAGGCGACGTCCGGCTTCTCCGCACTGAGCAGGGTCTGCCTTGCCGATGGGCTCGTGAGCCACGCTCGGACCGTACGATGTCGCAGATGGGGTGGGAGTCGCTCGGGCGGTGGGGCGAGGACGCAGTTCGCATCGAACCGCTGGCTGGGGGAGTCGCCAACGACGTGTGGAGCGTGCGCGTCAACGGGCACCTCGCGGTTGGTCGTCTCGGGGCCAGGAGCGACGCTGATCTCGCGTGGGAGGCCGAGCTCATCCAATACCTCGACCGTGAAGGTCTGACAGTGCCGGTGCCGATCCCGACCACGGACGGTCGGCTGTTCGCGGACGGTCTGGTGGTGATGACCTACCTGGATGGCGGACCGCCTGAGACGCAGGCCGACTGGCGTCGCGTGGCGGGCACGCTCCGCGAGCTGCACCGGTTGACGCAGGGTTGGCCGCAGCGCCCTGGCTGGCGATCGTCGACCGACCTGCTGCAGGCAGAGACTGGGACGAAGGTTGACCTCGGCGCGATGCCCCGGGAGAGCGTTGCTCGCTGCCGAGCAGCGTGGGCGCGCCTCACTGGACGTCAGACGTGTGTCGTGCACGGCAATCCCAACAATCTTGGCAACGTGCGCATGACCCCGAACCAGGTCGCGCTGATCGACTGGGACGAGTCGCATGTCGACGTCCCCGACCTCGACCTGGTGCTGCCCGAGAATGCCGCCGGCCTCGATGACGGCGCGTTCGACATCGCCGCGCAAGCGTCGGCCGCGTGGGAAGCCGCCGTCTGCTGGGACGACGAGTACGCAGTCAAGCGGCTAGCCGAAGTTCGAGCGGTCTGAGAACGCCGGTCGAAGCCAGCACGACCGTGTCACCGGCGCGAAGCTCGCTGCGCCCGGAATCACGGGAAGTCCCGGTCACCGGCATCGCTAGATGTGTGAGAATCTCAGGCGGAAGCGGACTCGAACTGGCCCCCGCCAGACGCGGTGCAAGCACCATGAACACCGGTCGTCCCGTGAACTGTGAACCCGCTGGTCGGCGCGCTGGACGTGTAGGAGTGTCCCGGGACCGTGGCGCTGATGATGACGCCGGTGGGGCCGCTGAAACTCGCGTGGCCGATCACATGGGTCCCGTCCCAGGTGCAGGAGAGAGTCAGGACGCCCGCAGTGCTCGGCGGCTTGGGGGTGCTCACCGGAGGTGCCGGAGGAGCAGGGGGTGCCGGAGGAGCAGGGACCGTCACCAGAGCCTTGGTGACCGGCTTCGCAGGCACCTTGGTCGTCGCCTTCGCCGTCGCTGCGGGAACCCCGGGAGCAGGATCCGCAGGGGCCGGATCGGCAGGCGCCGGCGTCGCAGTCTCAGACACTGAAGGGATGGGCGCACCAGGCATGTCCTGAGCCTGCGGAGCCAGCGAGTAGCCCGACGTCGCGGTTGCCGTAGCGATCGGCTCGCCGGTCACTGGGGACGCCAGAGAACATCCCACCAGGCCGACCAGCAACAGCTTGCCGGCGATGATCGTGGTGCTGATCCACGAGCTCGTCATCTTCGTTCCTTCGGTCATCCGGTCCGCCTATCTGGCGTCCCCTCTGCCCGCATAGATGTCGGCGAAGTACCGAGTCCCCAGGTCCCCGCCCGCATGCTAGAGACTCCTGGCCGTGGGTGCGGCCAACCTTCGGCTTCGCTCAGGCGAAAACGACTCGGATGAAGACCGCTATCGCGTTGTAGCGGTAGACACGCGACCTGGTCCCGTCCCGGTCCGCGGGCATCGTCACCGGCCCGCCGCAGGTCACCATCACCAGTTGGTCATGCCCATGACAGCTTGTAGAGCGCCGTCTGCTTGTAAAGCAGGACATCACCAGACTGTGTCCTCGACAAGTGGGACGAAATCATCCAGATCGGGCCTCGCGCTTGGCGTCCTTCGAGTGATGGCGGATATTGCGGCAGATGCCGGAAGACGGACACCCTCTGACAATCACGCAGCAGGAAGCGCGTCAGTTTGCCAAGGCACAGGTCGGGACAATCACCCGAGTGCGGAAGGCCCAACCGAGATGTCTATGATCATGAAGTATCCGGGCGAAGGGTTGACGTGGTAAAGACGGTCAAGGACCTGGATCAGCAATTGAAGGTCCAGCGAGCGCGACGTTGGTGGCTAGTCGCGGGAGCCGCCGCAGTCGTGGTGATTGCAGGCTCATCACAAACGAGGGTGTAGTGGCGGGTTGGTGAGCGTGGGGAAGGCCGGCGGCGCGTCGGTGCGGGGGTGAGGGTCGAGGTCTTCCGATGATGGAGGTTCCTACGCCTTCCGCTCGAAAGACCTCGACGTGCCCGA
>JBBQBP010000014.1:0-79551 GCA_038317635.1 Propionibacteriales bacterium | reverse complement strand
GGTCGACGCGACGCTTGTAGTTGATGTACTCCGCCTGTACGCGCTGGAGGTCCCCGGTCAGCTCGGCGATGGTGGCAGCCAGGTCGCCGTCACCGGACTGGCCGGCCGACTCCTCGATGCCCGACGTGGAGTACTCCACGCCTTCCCCTACGGCTTCGCCGTCCGGAACGAACTGATCACTCATGTCTCTCCTCTTGCCTGAGATGAAAGCCTACGAGGGGCGCCCCTGTCCGGCGTCGTGCCGAGACGGGAGCGCCCCACGAGGCGTACGTCAGTTCTTCTTGTCGTCGTCCTCGTCCACGATCTCGGCGTCGACGACGTCGTCGTCAGAGCCGGACCCGGTCGACTCGCTCGACGGCGTCTCGGAGCCCGCGGACTGCTGAGCAGCCTGCGCCGCCGCGTACACGGCCTGGCCCATCGTGGACGCCTTCTCGTTGAGGTCGTTCATGGCGGTGCGCACCTCGTCGTCGTTGTCCGTGCCCTTGAGCGCGACCTGCAGCGTGGCGAGGGCGTCGGCGACGGGCTTCTTCTGCTCGTCGGTCAGCGTCTCGGCGTGCTCGGCGAGGAGCTTCTCCGTACGGAACGCCAGGGCGTCCGCGTCGTTGCGCATCTCCACGACCTCGCGGCGCTTCTTGTCCTCCTCGGCGTGAGCCTCGGCCTCGCGCACCATGCGGTCGATGTCGTCGCGGGCCAGCGCGGAGCCGCCCGTCACGGTCATCGACTGCTCCTTGCTCGTGGCCAGGTCCTTCGCGTGGACGTGGACGATGCCGTTGGCGTCGATGTCGAAGGTGACCTCGACCTGGGGCAGTCCGCGCGGCGCCGGCATCAGGCCGGTCAGCTCGAAGTTGCCGAGCGACTTGTTGTCGCGGGCGAAGTCACGCTCGCCCTGGTAGACCTGGATCATCACCGACGGCTGGTTGTCCTCGGCCGTGGTGAACACCTCGGAGCGCTTGGTCGGGATCGTGGTGTTCCGCTCGATGATCTTCGTCATCACGCCACCCTTGGTCTCGATGCCGAGGCTCAGCGGGGTGACGTCGAGCAGCAGTACGTCCTTGACCTCGCCGCGCAGCACGCCGGCCTGCAGGGAGGCGCCCAGCGCCACGACCTCGTCCGGGTTGACGCCCTTGTGGGGCTCCTTGCCGGACAGCTCCTTGACCAGGTCGACGACGGCCGGCATACGGGTCGAACCGCCGACGAGGATCACCTCGTGGACCTTGTCCGTGCTGATCTTCGCGTCGGCGAGGACCTTGTTGAACGGGGCGCGGCAGCGGTCGAGCAGGTCCTGCGTCAGGCGCTGGAACTCGGCGCGCGTGAGCTTGGTGTCGAGGTGCAACGGGCCGTCAGCGCCAGCCGTGATGTAGGGCAGGTTGATCTGCGACTCCTGAGCGCTGGACAGCTCGATCTTGGCGCGCTCGGCAGCCTCCTGGAGGCGCTGGCGGGCCATCTTGTCCTTGCTCAGGTCGATGCCGTTGGCGTTCTTGAACTCCTTGACCAGGTGGTCGACGACCCGCTGGTCCCAGTCGTCGCCGCCGAGTCGGCTGTCGCCGTTGGTGGCCTTGACCTCGAAGACGCCCTCGCTGATCTCGAGCAGCGACACGTCGAACGTGCCACCGCCGAGGTCGAAGACGAGAACCGTCTGCTCCTCGTGGCCCTTGTCGAGGCCGTACGCGAGCGCCGCGGCGGTGGGCTCGTTGATGATGCGGTCGACGGTGAGGCCGGCGATCTCGCCCGCCTCCTTCGTGGCCTGACGCTCGGCGTCACCGAAGTACGCGGGAACTGTGATGACCGCGTTGGTCACCGGCTCACCGAGGTAGGCCTCCGCGTCGCGCTTCAGCTTCTGCAGCACGAACGCGCTGATCTGCTGGGGCTTGTAGTCCTTGCCGTCGATGTCGACCGACCAGGTGGTGCCCATGTGGCGCTTGACCGAACGGATCGTGCGATCGACGTTGGTCACCGCCTGACGCTTGGCGACCTCGCCGACCAGGACTTCTCCGCCCTTGGCGAAGGCGACGACCGACGGGGTCGTACGCGCGCCTTCGGCGTTGGGGATGACGGTGGGCTCGCCGCCCTCAAGAACGGCGACGACAGAATTTGTGGTGCCGAGGTCGATGCCTACTGCACGGGCCATGGGGATTCCTCCGATGATGCTGTGATGGTCTAGGTTTCGTGAACCAGTGTTGAGCGTAGCACGCTCAATCCCGGAAGTTGAGTCTCATCCACTCAACTCTGGGGACGACGGTGGTATTCCGACGCGCGGGCTCTCCCGCCGCCCCTTGCGGATCAGTCGCCGCGGCGTCGAGGGTGCCGGACGGACGGTACGAATGTCAGATCCTGATCCTCGTTTTCGTACCTCATCGGACCGAAATCGACTGTATGGCCCGGTTCAAGAGGGATGGGGTGTGGAAACGGGGATTCGGCACCATGGCAGGGGTGGGTGGGCTGCTACGGGCCACCGGACAGGGCATAGGCGGAGGCCCTCACGCCGTCGCGAACCCAGATGACCCCCGGCATGGACTGCGCCGGCCATTGGTCGGACAGGATCACTCCGCCACCGAGTGTGCGGCCGACATCCACGGCAGCAGCGGGGACCGCGATGTCGAGGGTGCTGCGAAGGTACGTACGGTCGGCGAACTGGATCTTCGGTGGCGCTGCTGAGATCACCAGGCTCCAGTCCCAAGTGCGGTCGTGGACGTACCACAGCCGCCCGAGCAGCCCGATCGCCAGCACAAGAGCCAGCGTCAGCAGCAGTACTACTCGTCGATTCCGCGTCGCACCCCGCATGATCGCAGGCTAGCCGCGCGTCGGGTCGTGATCCGTGCGGAACCGGCACGACGTCGGGAGGATTCCGTCACAACCCGGCGCAGAATGGCCTTCGACCGACTGCGTCGCGCCGCGCGGGTGGCGCTGCGCGACGCGGTCGAGTCCTTGGCTGAGCGCGGTCAGCCGCTGCGGCGAGAGCTGAACGACGCTGCGCTGTGCGGGCGGGAGGCGTTACCGGACGGGCCGACCTTGCGCACGCTGGACGCCGAGCGGGGAGCGCTCGAGCCTCCACGCGACGCGGCGGAGCCGCCACGAGAGCCGCCCGAGCCGCGAGCACCGCTCGACTTGCCTGGCGTACCGCCGGAGGTTCCACCGGACGTACGGCGCGACAAGCCGTCGTTGCTGTCGAAGCCGGACGAGTGGGTCTTGCCCGGTCCCCGACCGCCGCCGCTGGTGTTGCGCGAGCGGCCGCCACCGGAACGTGCACGACCGGGGCCCTGCTCGACAACCGGCGTGGCATCGGCGTACCCACCGGGCACGAGGACCCGCTCGCCGGGAGCGAGGGTGGCCAGCATGGGGTGACGCTGCCTGTCGATCCTCGTGATCGTCGGGTGGATGCCTGCGGCCCTGGTGAGCGCCCGTACATCCCGTACCTGGTCATCGGTCATCAGCGTGATGACCGTACCCTCGGCGCCGGCGCGAGCCGTACGGCCGGAGCGGTGCAGGTAGGCCTTCTCCTCGACCGGCGGGTCGGCGTGCACGACGAGCGCCACGTCGTCGACGTGGATGCCGCGCGCCGCGATGTCGGTGGCCACCAGCGTGGCGACCTTGCCGCTGTGGAAGGCGTCGAGGTTGCGCGTACGGGCGTTCTGGCTCAGGTTGCCGTGGAGGTCGACCGCGGGGACGCCCTCATGGTTGAGCTGGCGCGCGAGGGCCTTGGCGCCGTGCTTCGTACGGGTGAAGACGAGGGTCCGTCCGGGCGCACTGGTGAGCTCGACGAGTACGGAGACGCGCTGGGCGCGATCGACGTGCAGCACGTGGTGGTGCATCGTCGAGATCGGCGACTGGGCGGAGTCGGCCTGGTGGGTCCGCGGGTCGTGGAGGTAGCGCTTGACGATCACGTCGATCGCCTTGTCGAGGGTCGCGCTGAAGAGCATGCGCTGGCCGTTCTGCGGCGTGAGGTCCAGGAGCCTCTTGACGGCAGGCAGGAACCCGAGGTCGGCCATGTGGTCCGCCTCGTCGAGCACGGTGACCTCGACGCTGCCGAGGTGGGCGTGGCCCTGCTTGATGAGGTCTTCGAGGCGACCGGGCGTGGCCACCATGATGTCGGCGCCCTTACGCAGCGCCGTCACCTGGGGGTTCTGCCCCACGCCGCCGAAGACGGTCATCGTGGTGAGTTCGTTGGCGCGGGCAAGAGGCTGCAGAGCCGTGTGGATCTGGCCGACGAGCTCGCGGGTCGGAGCCAGGATCAGCGCTCGCGGCGCACCGCGCTTCACGGAACGTTGCGAGGCGACAAGGCGGGCGACGAGGGGCAGGAGGAACGCATAGGTCTTGCCTGAGCCCGTACGGCCGCGGCCGAGCACGTCGCGCCCGGCGAGGGAGTCGGGCAGCGTGGCCGCCTGGATGGGTGTGGGTTCGGTGATATCCATGTCGGTGAGGATGGCCGCGAGGTTCGCGGGCACGCCGAGCAGGACAAAGCTGTTCTGAGAAGTCAAGGAAGTCAGTCGATTCGGTCGGTGTCTCACCAGGCCGTTCCCGTCGGCGACGGGAGAAAATCAGCGTGTGCCCTCACCGGAGCGAGGGGCGCGAGCAATGGGCCGCGCAGGAGCCCGGGGTAAGACTTCACGGGCATCTGGAAGGTCAGCCTACCGTGCGAGACTCTGGGCGAGTAATCCATGCGTGAGCCACCCGCGACCAGTCACCCGGAATAGCCATCCTCATTGAAGGTTGAACCACCTGTGAAGAAGATCGGTTTCCTGTCCTTCGGCCACTGGTCGTCTTCCCCGCACTCGCAGACGCAGTCAGCGGCGGACGTCCTCCACCAGTCCATCGACCTGGCCGTCGCGGCCGAGGAGCTGGGTGCCGACGGCGCGTACTTCCGCGTCCACCACTTCGCCAACCAGCTCGGCTCACCGTTCCCGCTGCTCGCGGCGATCGGCGCGAGGACAAGTCGGATCGAGATCGGTACCGGCGTCATCGACATGCGGTACGAGAACCCCATGTACATGGCGGAGGACTCCGCCGCAGCCGACCTGATCGCTAGCGGACGACTCCAGCTCGGCGTGAGCCGGGGATCGCCCGAGCAGGTGGTCGACGGGTTCCGGTACTTCGGGTACGACGCACCGGACGGCCAGACGATGGCCGACGTGGCCCGTGCGAACACCGAGACGTACCTCAAGGTCATCTCCGGTGCCCGCTTCGCCGAGCCGAACCCGCGGCCGATGTTCCCGAACGCCAATCCAGGGCCGCTCGCGATCCAGCCGCAGTCGCCAGGGCTGCGGGACCGGATCTGGTGGGGCTCGGCCTCGAACGCGACCGGTGAGTGGGCCGCGCAGCTCGGCATGAACCTCATGAGCTCGACGCTGAAGACCGACGAGAGCGGCAAGCCGTTCCACGTTCAGCAGGCCGAGCAGATCGAGGCGTTCCGTACGGCCTGGACCCAAGCCGGTCACGACCGTGAGCCGCGAATCTCGGTCAGTCGGTCCATCTTCCCGCTCGTCTCGGAGGAGGACCGTGCGTACTTCGGCCACGACCGCGACTCCGAGGACTCGATCGGCGAGATCGATGACTTCAGGGCAGTGTTCGGTCGCTCGTACGCGGCCGAGCCCGACACGCTCATCGAACAGCTGGCCGGCGACTCGGCGATCGCTGCCGCGGACACCATCTTGCTGACCGTCCCGAACCAGCTCGGCGTCGACTACAACGCTCACGTCCTCGAGTCGATCCTCACCCACGTCGCTCCGGGGCTCGGCTGGCGCTGAGGACCTCGACCACAGACCTTCGATCCAGCGCAGACGGCCGATTCGAGCCATCCCACCGGCCGGGCAATCGGGATTCGATGCGAACCCGCCTGATCCGCGAGAGGATCGACCCATGAAGGGGCGCTTCGCTCTCGTGGCCGTCGTGGCCGCCACCCTGCTGATCGGCTGCTCGGCACCGGGCAGCCAGACGGGCGCGTCCAGCCCCCCTGCGGCAGCCGCCTCCCAGGCGAGCGCACTCGCCGCCCCGACGACGGCAGTGACCAGCGCCAGTACGACGCCGTCCGCGACCGCCGCCTCCTCTGCGCCGAAGACGACGACCCCGGCCCCCGTCGTGTGGACGCTCAGCATCAACGGTCTGGGGCCGCTCAAGCTGGGCATGACATACATATCGCTGCGCCAACTGGGCTACGTGACCGCCGAGACCGGCGACTGCCCAGGCTCCTGGACCTCTCAGGCACTCCAGGACAAGGGCGTCTTCCTCTACCCGTCAGGACAGGGTGACAGCGCCGTGCTCGCCGAGGTGGGCCTCTCCAATGCCACGTACGCGACGGTGTCGGGCGCCAGGGTCGGTTCGACGATGAGTCAGCTCAGGCAGCTGTACGGGGCACAGCTCACCACCGAGACCAAGAACGGCAACGGTGGTCCGTTCACCGTCGCGAACGTCCACATCGGCACACGCGAGATCGTCTTCTACTTCGCCTACGGGTCCACGCTCGCCGATGCCGACCAGGTCCAAGCGATCATCGCCCGCACCTGGAGCGCCGACATGATGGGCGAGTGCTAGATGGTGCGTTCAGCGCCAGCGACCCGCGCCGACCGAAGCGCCCGGACGACGTAGCATCCGTACATGGCCAAGGTTCCGTGGGCGCAGTCCCAGTCGAAGCTCGTCGACGCCCTGGTGGAGGTCGTGGTGCGCCACGCCCCCGAGGGCTGGGAATGGGCTCATCTCGAGGTCAGCATGGTGGCCGAGCTGTGGGCCGGCACGGTGACGGTGAGCACACCGGACAAGGAGCTGTCGGGACCGATCAAGGAAGGCCAGGCCCTTGCGCTGCTGCGCGAGCTGCGTCACCGGATGTACGTGGCGGGCTCCGGCGCCTGGTACTCGATGACCCTCGACATCGACCCTGATCGCACCGCTACGGCCACGTACGACTTCGACGAGGAGCCGGAGTTCGACCCGACGCCGGACGCATCCGTGTACGTCCGCGATCTGCAGCGCTACAAGCGCAAGGACGCCCACGTCCCGCAGTGGCTCCGCGAGAAGATCGAACAGACCCGCAGCCCAGGTGACTCCGCGGCGGACAGCTTCGCCCGCTGGATCCAGGGCGGGCTCTGAACGTCGCAGCTCCCGAGTTTCGCTGGGCAATACCCTTGGGGGCATGCCTACCGATGACGTGACCACGCCCGCCGACTTCTGGGAGGCCCGGTACGCGTCGGCGGATCGGGTCTGGTCCGGCAACGTCAACAACGCGCTCGTACAGGTCGTATCGGAGCTCCCCCCGGGACGCTCTCTCGACCTCGGCTGCGGCGAGGGCGGCGACGTGGTGTGGCTCGCACAGCACGGCTGGGAGGCGACCGGCGTCGACATCTCGGACACCGCCACCCGTCGCGCGGCCGAGACCGCGAAGGCCGCGGGCATCCCCGACGACCGCATCCACTTCGAGGCGGCTGACCTGGCGTCGTGGACGCCGAACCACTCGTACGACCTCGTCACCGCCAGCTTCCTGCAGTCGCCCGTCGAGCTGCCGCGTGGGGACATCCTGCGTCGGGTTGCCCAGCACGTGGTGCCGGGCGGACACCTGCTCGTCGTCGCCCACGCCGCGATGCCGCCGTGGGCGACCCATGAGCACCACCACGCGTTCCCGACGCCGGAAGAGGACGTTGCCGCGGTTGGCCTTGCCGACTGGACCGTCGAGATCGCAGAGGTGCGCTCCCGTGAGGCGACCGGCCCGGACGGTCAGCGGGCGACCCTCGCCGACAACGTCCTCCTGTTCCGCCGCCCCTGACCCACCCGCCCGGCAGGTCTCGCGGAGACATGTCGGCTCCAGAGGTTCTCCGGGGCCTCCCACCCATTAACGTGGGGTCGTGGATGGCGACGTGGTCAGCGACCTCAGGCGGCGGTACTGGTCGCTGGTCGTGACCGCTTGCGAGTGGCGCGCGTACGGGGTCGAGCCGCCCGAGCTCATGGCTGCCAGGGTGTTCGCCTCCATGGACCACGGCAGACCTGCCGACCTCCGCGTGCTGTTCCATGCCGTCGACAAGGCAGTCGCGCAGGCGTACCGGAGCAACGCCTCCCGACGGTCCACTCTGGATGCGGTCCGAGGGTTGACGATCCTCCCCCGCCGGGACGTCGCTGGACCGGCTCCCCTGACCGCCTTGAGCTCGCTCCGCGAGGGAGACCGGCGCATCTTGCAGCACGCCTACTGGGATGACCTGGATCCTGTCGAGATCGCCACCGTCCTGGGAACTGATCTCGGGGTGGTCCAGCGGCGGCTGGAGAAGGCCACCAGTCGCCTCACCAGGCGATTGGTGCGGCGGGGCGTACCGGTCGACGACGTCAGCTCCCTGCTGGCTCAGCTCAAGCCAGGGATCCATCACCGACAGCGGTGAGCGTCAGCCGGCTCGCAGCCAGGTCACCGTCTCCTCGAGGGCCTCGCGCCAAGGCGTCGGGGCAAGGCTGAAGCGTTGCTGCGCCGCGGACGAGTCGAGGACGTACGGAGCCATGAAGGCCGGCGCCATCTCGTCCAGCTCGCGGATGAGCGGCGAGACCCTCAGCATCGCCCTGACGAAGGCTGGGTACGGACGGGGCGTTCGGGCAGGGACACCGGCGATGGCTGCGGTGTCGCCAGCCACGTCCGTGAGCGACTTCGCTGGTGAGGTCGGTACGTGCCACACGCGACCCCACGCATCACCGGCCGGGTCCGACGCAGCGATCGCGGCCGCGAGGCGGCCGATGTCGGGGACGTACGTCCACGAGTGCGGCGCGTCGACGACCCCCATGATGTGACGCGCGGTCTTGCCGGCCATGGCCGGACCGATCGCGTACTGGTTGAGGTAGCTCATCCCGCCGCTCACTCCCGGCCCGAAGTAGTCGGCAGCCCGGAGCTCGACGGCGCGAATGCGGCCCGCCTCGTGCAGTGCTTCGGCGTCGTGCCACATCTTCGCCCGGACGCGACCCTTGTGCCCGTTCGGCGCTTCGCGCGTGGCCCCCTCGATCATCGCAGTGGTGGGGTGCCCGTACGCGTACAGGTTCCCGATGATGAGCAGCGCGGCTCCCGACCGCTCGGCTGCCTCGAGGAACCCCGTGGCCATCGGTGGCCACTTCTCCTCCCAGTCCGTATACGGCGGGTTGACTGCGTTGACGATGACGTCGGCACCTGTCGCGAGCTCGGCCAGCTCCGTCGCGTGGGTGGCGTCCACCTGGA
This sequence comes from Propionibacteriales bacterium, assembly GCA_038317635.1. Lineage (GTDB taxonomy): Bacteria > Actinomycetota > Actinomycetes > Propionibacteriales > Propionibacteriaceae > Fen-668. Next base: position 70,385 of record JBBQBP010000014.1, on the reverse strand, counting down.
CAGCCGTCACGCGTGGGTGCGGCGTCGCGCTCACACCCGGCCCCACCCCGCGACCCGACCTGGACGCAAGGATCACGTCACCTCCGGCCATCCCGATCTGGTGGGCCGTCCACTGTCCGATTCCGCCCGCTCCCACAACGACTGCCTTCATGGTTCCTCCTCCAATAACAGAGAACACTGTTCGCACTGCTCCGACTACCGGGTGGAGCGGCCCTACCGAGCGGCCGCCGGACAGGAAGGCACGACCATGAAGTACCTCATCCTCATCCACCAGAACCGCAACGCTCGCGAGCAGTTCGCCTCGTTCCCCGCCGAGGTGCAGGCGGCAGGTCTGGCCGCGTACCAGAAGCTCTACGCCGATCTGGTCGCCAGCGGCGAGTATGTGTCCGCCGAGGCTCTGGATGCCGACACCACCGCGACCGTCGTCCGCGGGGGGCAGGGGTCCTACGTCCAGACCGACGGCCCGTTCGCCGAGACCAAGGAGATGCTCGCCGGGTTCTACCTGGTCGACGTCGCCTCCCTTGAGCGCGCGATAGAGATCGCGCAGCAGATCCCAGAGGTCGCGGCCGGCGCTGCCGCTATCGAGGTACGGCCGGTGATGAGCTACGACTGGCCTGAGCAGTGACCGACGGCGGCGAGGGCTTGCTCCGGGGTGTGGCCCCGCGAGCGCTCGGCGCGCTGGTCCGGCGGCGCGGCGACTTCGAGGACGCTGAGGACGCGATGCAGGAGGCGCTCCTCGTGGCCGCCACCGAGTGGCAGGCGACCGGCCCGCCGGAGGACCCGACGGCGCGTCGCTGCAGTGGCGGCGGTCATCTACCTCATCTTCACCGAGGGCCACACGGCATCCTCGGGTGCCTCGCTGGACCGGACCAACCTGGCCGACGAAGCCGTACGACTCGGGCGGCTGCTTCTGGCACTGGTTCGCACCCATGCGACGCTCGACAGCCAGAAGGGAGAGGTCGCCGGCCTGCTCTCGCTCATGCTGCTCACGTCCTCGCGGCGAGCCGCGCGGACAGGTCCCCATGGCGACCTCGTCCTTCTGGCTGACCAGGACCGTCGCCTCTGGGACCGGACCCTCATCGACGAGGGCATCGCGCTGATCGAGTCCGCACTGTCGGACGCCCCGATCGGCCCGTACCAGCTGCAGGCTGCGATCGCAGCCGTCCACGCGGAGGCCCCCACAGCCGACGAGACCGACTGGCGGCAGATCCTGGGGCTGTAGGACCTGCTGGTTGCGCTGGCCCCCAGTGCGATGACGCGGCTGAACCGGGTGGTGGCACTGGCGATGGTCGACGGCCCGGCGGCCGGGCTGCTCGCGCTCGACACTGCTGCGACCGATCCGAGCATCGCCGGCCACCACCGCAGCCACGCCGTACGCGCGTACCTCCTCGAGGAGGTCGGCGATCTGGCCGGCGCGAGGGCGGAGTACGCGCTCGCCGCGCGCATCACCCACAGCATCCCCGAGCGCCGTCACCTGCTGGCGCGTATAGGGCGTCTCCCGGCCTAGCTGGCGATGGCGACCGAGGAGAGCCCCACACCTCGCGGGCTACGTGACAGACAGTCGCCTGTCTGCCTGATCGGGCAGGAACATCGGCTCGATCGGGTGGCCGGCGACTGTGGCGAACAACGTCGCGAGGTGCTCTGAGACCGAGATCGGGTGGTCGCTGAGCGGCACCTGGAGCTGGAGCCCCTCCCAGAGGGCGACGACGTCGATCGCGACGGCCTCCGCGTCGACATCGGCGGGCACCTGGCCTGTGGCCTGGGCCAGCTCGATGTGGTGGGCGATCTTGTATCGCAGCCTCGCGAGCCGTTCGCGGAAGTACGCGCGGGCCGGGTGGTCTGGATCGGCGGACTCGGCGGCCAGCAGCGTGAAGAGCTTGGTCAGACCCGGGGCCTCCTCGTTGCGGACGGCGATGCCCAGCAGCAGTGAGAGCGTCTCGTCGAGGGTGGTCGGTTCGATGTGCTGGAGCTCGTCGCGGTACTCGAGAACGGACTGGAGCAGCAGCGACTTCTTGGGGAAGTGGTGCAGCAGGGTCGCGTGGTTGATGCCAGCGCGGCGGGCGATCTCGCGCACGGAGGTGCCGCCGTAGCCGGACTCAGCGAAGACATGGAAGGCAGCGTCGACGATGTCGGCCTTGGTCGCGCGTCCGGTCGCGTAGCCGACCTCTTCGGAGGCCTTCGCCATGGTCTCCTCCTCCCTCTCATCGCGGTCTGACGCCGACCATGATGCCCCGCGAGTGACTGGCGCATAACGATCATGCCCCACTTCGATCACAATTTCCACCAGGTGGTTGACAACTGCTCCAGGGCGTAAATAATGTCTCGGCCATAGGCACTTAGGAACAAGGAGGTTCCATGACTAATCCCATGCGGGCTACGGGTTTTGTCCCGAGTCAGCTTACACGCCGCTCACTCTTCGCACTCTCTGGGGGCGTCACCCTCGCGGGCCTCGCAGCGTGCACCGGCACCACCGCACCGGCCGCCTCCGGTAGCGCATCCGCTGAGGGTGGGCAGACCATCACGTTCGGCTCGGGCGCCTCGGACGACGTTCCCAAGCGCGCCTACCAGGCCGTCTTCGATGCCTACGGCAAGAAGTCCGGCAACACGGTGAAGGTCAACACCGTCCCTCACAACGACTTCCAGAACAACATCAACAGCTATCTCCAGGGCAGCCCGGACATGGCGTTCACCTGGTTCGCCGGCTACCGGATGCGCTACTACGCCGCCAAGGGGCTCGCCACGTCCATGGACGACGCCTGGGCAACGGTCGGCAGCAGCTTCAGCGACGGTCTCGCGAAGGCGTCCACCGGCGACGACGGCAAGAAGTACCTGATGCCGATGTACAACTACCCCTGGGGCTTCTTCTTCCGCAAGAGTGTCTGGGCAGCCAAGGGCTACACCGTCCCGACGACGTTCGACGCGCTCAAGACCCTCGCCACGAAGATGAAGGCCGACGGCCTCATCCCGATCGCCTTCGCCGACAAGGACGGCTGGCCGGCGATGGGCACGTTCGACTACCTGGACATGCGGCTCAACGGCTACCAGTTCCACATGGACCTGTGCGCCCACAAGGAGTCGTGGGACCAGCAGAAGGTCAAGGACGTCTTCGACAACTGGAAGGCACTGCTGCCGTTCCAGGACCCGAACGCCCTCGGTGCGACCTGGCAAGAGGCAGCGCAGACGCTGGGGCAGAGCAAGTCCGGCATGTACCTGCTGGGCTCGTTCGTCACCCAGCAGTTCACGGACCCGGCCGTGCTGGCCGACATCGACTTCTTCCCGTTCCCGGCGATGGCCGCCGAGGGCATGGACGCGGTCGAGGCCCCGATCGACGGCATCATGCTGTCGAGCAAGGCCAAGGGCAACGCCGCCGCCATGGACCTGATGAAGTTCCTGGGGACACCGACGGCCGAGGACACGTACTACTCGATCGACTCGTCGAACCTGCCGGTCGTCAAGGGTGCGGACCTCTCGAAGCTCACCCCGCTGAACAAGAAGTGCGCCGACACGATCGCCGCAGCCAAGTCCATCAGCCAGTTCTTCGACCGGGATGCCCTGCCGGCCATGGCCTCCAACGTGATGATCCCCGCGCTGCAGACCTTCCTCAAGGACGGGACGGTCGACACAGCCAACCTCGAGGCGCAGGCCAAGTCGCTGTACGCGAGCCAGTAGGCCCTGGGAGGCCAGCTCATGACCACGATTGTCGATCCCCCCGCGCACGTTCAGCGTGCGCGGGGGAGCCGTCGCAGCCATCTGCTCACGACGCCTGACAAAGTCACCCTCGGGGTGATGGCGGGTGTCCCGACGTTGATCCAGTTCGTCCTGATCTGGGGGCCGATGGTCCTCTCGATCATCCTGTCGTTCATGAGATGGAACGGGCTGCGCCTGTCCGACATCAAGTCGGCCGGACTGACCAACTACCAGTTCATCGTGGAGGACTACCCGCCGTTCTGGCCTGCGGTCGCCCACAACATCATCTGGCTGCTGTTCCTGGCCTGCGTGGCGACTCCGCTCGGCCTGCTGCTCGCCGTGCTGCTCGACCAGAAGATCCGTGGGTCGCGCATCTACCAGAGCATCTTCTTCGTCCCCGTCATGCTGTCGCTGCCGCTCATCGGGATCATCTGGCAGCTCATGTACGCCCGTAACGAGGGCTTCATCAACAATCTCGTCGGCACCGCCAACACGGCCGCGGCCGTCGACTGGTTCGGCAACCCCTCGATCAACCTCTGGGCAGCCCTCGTCGCGGCGACCTGGCGGCACGCCGGCTACATCATGGTCCTGTACCTGGCCGGCCTGAAGGGGATCGACCCCTCGCTGCGGGAGGCCGCTGCCGTGGACGGGGCATCGGCGAGCCAGACGTTCTTCCGCGTCGTCTTACCGGCGATGAAGCCGATCAACATCGTGGTCGTTGTCATCACGGTCATCGAGGCGTTGCGCGCCTTCGACATCGTCTACATCATCAACCGCGGCACGAACGGCCTCGAGCTGATCGGCGCGTTGGTCGTCCAGAACCTCGTCGGCGAGGGGCAGGTGATCGGCATCGGCTCGGCTCTGGCTGTCATGCTGCTGATCGTCTCGCTGGTGCCCATCACCATCTATCTCAGCCGCGTCTTCGGATCGGAGGATTGATCATGACCACCCAGGTCATCCGGCCCAAGACCAAGGCCGCGTCCGCAGCGTCCTCGAAGAAGATAGGGCGCCCGCACTACGCCACGCACATGTTCCTGCTTGTCATGGCGGTGATGTGGCTGATCCCGCTGCTGTGGTCGGTGTACACGGCTCTGCGACCGTTCGCCGACACCAACAAGTTCGGCTACTTCAGCATCGCCGGTCACTACAGCCTCGACAACTTCTTCACCGCCTGGAACCAGGCCGGCATGGGGAAGTACCTCGTCAACTCAGCGATCATCACGATCCCGACCGTGCTGCTGACCCTCTTCTTCGCGTCGCTGATGGCGTTCGCGGTGAGCCGGTTCAGCTGGAAGTTCAACGTGACGCTGCTGATCATGTTCACGGCCGGCAACCTGCTGCCGCCACAGGTGCTGGCCGCGCCGCTGTACGCGATGTACAAGTTCACGCCGTTGCCGCTGTCGGTCTCCGACTCCGGGAACCTGCTGAACACCTACTACTCGGTCATCATGACGAACACGGCGTTCCAGATCGGCTTCTGCACGTTCGTGCTGAGCAACTACATGAAGGCCCTGCCCAAGGAGCTCACCGAGGCGGCTCTGGTGGACGGCGCGTCCGTGTGGCGGCAGTACGCCGAGATCATCATGCCGCTGTGCCGTCCTGCGCTCGCCGCGATGGGAACGCTCGAGGTCATCTTCATCTACAACGACTTCTTCTGGCCCCTGCTGTTCATCCAGAGCGGCGACCGCCTGCCCATCACGACCGGCATCAAGAACCTCCAGGGCGACTTCTTGAGCAACTACAACCTGATCGCCGCCGGTGCGACGATCACGATCATCCCCACCCTCGTGGTCTATCTGCTGCTGCAACGCCACTTCGTGGCGGGGCTCACGCTCGGGGCGACGAAGGCCTGACCCCCTCTGACAAGGAGAGACGCGTGTCCGCTGTCCCGTTCGGAAGCGGCGCGACGGTTGCGGACGCCTATGCGCCCTGCGCCGGACGCGTCGTACTTCCTCGCGCCCACCTCACCTCGGACGCCCCCCGCCTCGACCTCTGCGGCGAGTGGGACTTCGAGCTGACCGTCGGCGAGTCCACGCGATCCGGCCGCATGGCCGTGCCGTCGCACTGGGTGCTGGCCGGCGACGGCGAGTGGGGCCGGCCCGCGTACACGAACGTGCAGTACCCGTTCCCCGTAGACCCGCCGTACGTACCGGACGCCAACCCGACCGGAACGTACAAGCGGGAGTTCACACTGCCCGACGAGTGGTCGACGTCCGACGGTCACGTCCTGCTGCGCCTGCTCGGTGCGGAGTCGGAGGCTCACGTCGTCATGAACGACGTACCCGTCGGGATGACTCGCGGGTCCCGGCTGACACGCGAGTTCGACGTGACCGAGGTCGTACATGCCGGGGTGAACTCCATCGAGATCACGGTGCGGCAGTGGTCGCCCGGCTCGTACCTGGAGGACCAGGACCAGTGGTGGCTCCCCGGGCTGTTCCGCGAGGTCGAGATCCTCCTGCGCCCTTCCGGTGGTGTGGACGACGTGTGGCTGGACGCCGACTTCGACCCCGCCTCCGGTGCCGGCAGCCTGAGGGTCGAGGTCGTCGCGCCGGGCAGCGCCATACGTGTGAGCATCCCCGAGCTGGGACTGGACACGACGCTCGAGCCGGACGGGGCCCCCGTGACAGTGGACGCCGGACCCGTCGAGCCGTGGAGCGCCGAGTCACCGCGGCTGTACGACGCGACGGTGGCGACCGCGACCGAGACGGTCTCGCTGCGGGTCGGGTTCCGCCGGACGCAGGTCGTCGACGGTACGTGGCTGCTGAACGGTCGCCGGCTCACGTGGTGGGGCGTCAACCGGCACGAGGTGCAGCGCACCCGCGGGCGCGTGTTCGACGAGGAGTGGGCGCGCGCGGACCTTGCGCTGATGAAGTCGTTCAACGTCAACGCGATCCGTACGTCGCACTACCCGCCCCACCCGCGCCTGCTCGACCTGTGCGACGAGCTGGGGCTGTACGTGATGCTCGAGAACGACTACGAGTCGCACGGCTTCGCCCTGGACGGTTGGACCGACTGCCCCTCGACCGACCCGCGCTGGCGCGACGCGCTGCTCGACCGGATGTAGCGCACGGTCGAGCGGGACAAGAACCACGCCTCCGTCATCGCCTGGAGCCTCGGCAACGAGGCGTACACGGGAGACAACCTGGCCGCGATGGCCGCCTGGACGCGGCACCGCGACCCGTCACGTCCGATCCACTACGAAGGCGACCACCACGCCGCGTACACGGACGTGTACTCGCGGATGTACCCGAGCGTGGCCGAGGTGTCGATGGTGCTGGACGGGTCGGGCCCGGTCGCGGCCCCTGGCCACGCGGCGGCTGCCGTGTCCGCGGAGGATGCCGCTCGGATCCGTACGCAGCCCTACTTCCTGTGCGAGTACGCCCACGCCATGGGAACGGGTCCGGGGGGGATCAGCGGGTATGTGGACGCCATGGCCCACCCCCGGCACGCCGGCGGGTGCGTGTGGGAATGGCGCGACCACGCCCTGGATCGCTCGCTGCCCGACGGGAGACGTGGGCTGGGGTACGGCGGCGACTTCGGTGAGGCCGTCCACGACGGCACCTTCGTCTGCGACGGATTGGTGTCAGCGTTCTCCGAGCCCTCGGCCGGGCTGGTCGCCTGGGCGAACGCGGTGGCGCCGGTGATCGCTGTGCCGGGAGCGGACGGGGACATCGTCGTGACGTCGCGCCTGCAGCAGGCGGCCGCGGCCGAGCTTGTCGTCGTGTGGTCTGTTGGTGTTCGTGGCGAGGCACACGACCAGGTGGCGTTGGCTGAGCTGGCTCCGGGAGCGTCCGTAGTGGTGCGTCCAGGCGTGGGCGCGCCCGATGTGCTGACCGCCTGGGTGCTCGACCCAGCCGTGCCTGGGATCGCGCCGAGGCGGCCGCGATCGGTGGCGGCCGATGGGACGGCGTTGCCGCCCGGGGTCGGCGAAGCCGATGAGCTGGGACGCCGCGTGGTCAGCGTCCGCCAGTTCCTGCGTACGCCGTCCTCGGTGTCGATCAAGGAGCCGACGACGCCGAGCGCTCGGGAGGCCGGGGCCCTCTCGATCGTGTCCGGGCTACGGCCGACGCTCTTCCGCGCACCGACGGACAACGACCGCGGGGGACGTCCCTCGGATGCCGATGCCTGGGGCGACGCTCGTCTGGGACTGCTGGAGCACCGGCTCACGGAGGACAGCGACGGCCATCGGGTGTGGGTGAGTGGCGTCCCGTCGCGGCAGAGGCGGCTGACGACGACGCTCGACTGGGTGCCCGGCGGGGCAGGACTTGTCGTGACGGCGTCCTTCGACTTCGCCGGCGACTGGCCGAGCCTGCCGCGGATCGGGCTCACGGTGCCGCTGCCGGCGTCGGCCTGGGATGGCGCACGCGTCTCCTGGACCGGCCTCGGACCGACGGAGAACTACTCGGACCTGGACGAGGGCGTGTGGCTCGGTACGTTCACCGCGGGCATCGGGGAGCTCTGGGGAACCCAGATCAGGCCGCAGGAGTCGGGGCACCGCGGGGGGACCCGCGACGTGCTGCTCGAGAGGCCGGGTGGTCGGTTGCAGGTGCGGTCAGGCAGGGACGGTCTGGGCTTCAGTCTCTGCCGGTGGACGCCTCAACAGCTGGACGCGGCGACCCACGTCGAAGAGCTTCCTGGCTCCGACGTCTGGTGGCTGACGTTGGATGCGGCCCACGCCGGGATCGGGACCGCGTCGTGTGGCCCCCGGACGGACCCGCGATACGCGGTACGCCCCGAGGCGACGAGACTGACGTTCGAACTCGGCTCGACTGAGGGCTGATCAGCGCGTACGGGCAGAGAGCAGGAGGTCAGCCAGCCGGTCCGGTTGCGTGACCATCGGCCAGTGTCCGGACTCGATGTCGACGAGGTCGAGGTGCTTGACCAGCGGCAGCTCAGGCACCTGTCCAGCGTCCATCCAATCCCTCGCCTGCTCAGGCGAGAACTCGGGGCAGATGAGCGTCACGGGCACCTCGTACCGTCGTTCGTCGGTCAGCTGGACGACCCCGCGGCTGACGCTCCCGGGGACCGGGATCATCGCGGCCGCCAGGCGCTCGCGTGTGGCCTCGTCGAGATCGGCGCTGTCCGGCCCCTCGAACGGCTCCCATCCCGGGAACGGCATCACGCCGTCGACCACCGGGAAGAAGTCGGCGTACGTGGCGCCGTCGGGCACTGGGAACCCGCCGATCAGGACGACGCCGCCGACCTTGTCGGGACGGGCATCGGCGGCGATCCACGCGAGGGCTGACGAGGCGGAGTGCCCCACGACGAGCGGCTCTCCCTCGCATTCGTCGATAGCCACCAGCGCGGCTGTCACCTGGTCGTCGAGCGTCGCCGTAGGGTTCCCGTCACCCTGCCCGGGCAGCAGCACCGGCACACCACGATGACCGTCCTCAGCCAGCGCAGCGACGACCTCGTCCCATTCCTCGTGGGGAAGCCACAGTCCGCCCAGCAGCACGATGTCCATCAGCTCTCCTCCTCGATCACCGTGAGGTCTCGTTCGGCGTACAGCCGGTGCTCCCACTCCTCGTTGAGCACGACGCGAAGGCACTGCGACACCGGTACGGTCTCGGGCGGATGACCGTTGGCGATCGGCGAGACGACTCGGTCGAGCTCGTTCTGGGTGAGCCCGACCAGCACGTGGTGGATCAGCGCCCGGCGCTCCGCCCGTACCGCCAGCACCTCGTCGAGGCTCGGCTGGATCTCCCGGTCCCACGGCACGTCGTCCCAGCCGGGCGCCTCGTCCCAGGGCAGGTCGAACGGGTGCCACGGTTTCGGGTCACCGAGCGCCATCCCCATCCAGCAGGCGGTCGCGAAGCCCAGGTGGCGCAGCGTCTGGATGAACGAGTACTCGCCGTCGACGTTGCGGTGGAGCGCCTCGGGCGGGAACGTCCGGGCGCGCGCAACGGTGTCGTCCCACAGCCGGTCGATGGTCGCGAATCCCGTACGGAAGCCCTCCGGATCGCTCGGGCGCATGAGGACGCGCTCGGGCATCCGGCGGTCGAGCTCCGCTTGGACGTACGGGCCGACCTCGACACCGTTGACGACCAGGCGGCCGATCTCGCCCGACAGCTCGACGTCCCAGATCTCGACGCCGCGGAGCTTGCCGGTCATCACCGCGCCACGGACGTCGATGCCGCGCAGGTCGACATCGCGGAGGTGGGCGTCGTTGAGCCGCACCTCATGGAAATCGGCACCCGTCAGGAGCACCTGGTCGAACCGTGCGCCGCTGAGATCCTGCTGGATGAATTCGGTCATGGAGGGACCGTAGAGGTCTATCCGGACGATGTAGTTCCGCTTTATGCATATGGTTGTCCCGTGGCCGACAGCCCTACCGCGCGGGCGCTCCTGGCGCTCGATGTGATCCAGAGTCACCCTGGAGTGAGCGCCGCCGATCTTGCCGAGCGTCTGGGGGTCACCGAGCGCGCGGTCCGCCGGTACGTCGAGGTCCTGCGCGACGCCGACATCCCGGTGGTGTCCGTACGGGGGCGGTACGGCGGCTACCGGATCGGCCGCAGCGTGCGACTGCCTCCCGTCGTCTTCACGGGACCGGAAGCGTTGGGCCTTGTCATGGCGGTGCTGGACTCGCCCACCGGCGCGCCGCAGACCGACAGCCTCGTCGGATCGGGCGTCACGAAGCTCGTGCGGGCACTGCCAGAGTCGGTGGGGCGCCCGGCAGCCCTCCTGTGGCAGCACACTGCCGCCGCCCGAGCCGCCATCCCGCGACCGGATCCTGCGACGACCAGCGCCCTCGTCGAGGCCGTCGCCACCGGGCACCGCGTCCGGCTCGGCTACCGCACCGGCCAGGGCCATGAGTGGACCAACGAGGTCGACCCGTGGGCGGTCGTGGTGCGGTACGGGCTGTGGTATCTCCTGTGCCGCAACTCCTCCGGCGACATCCGTACGTACCGCATCGACCGGGTGCTCACCGTCGAGCAGCTGTCCGCACGGTCGGCGCCACCCGACGACCTCGATGCGATCGGCATCCTCGAGGAGAACCTCGGGCAGGGGTGGCCGCTGCAGACGCGGGTACGGTTCCGGGCGCCGGCCGAGACCGCGCGCCCGTGGATCAGATCGGCGATGGGCACGCTCGAGGCGGACGGCGACGAATGCGTCCTGGTCGGGTCGACGAACAACCCCGAGATGTACGCCGGCGAGTGGCTCGCCCAGATCCCGCTGAGCTTTGTTGTGGAGGGCGGCGAAGAACTTCGTGGAGCGGTCCTTGCCCTAGCCGCGCGCCTCAATGCCTCGGTCCTGGCTACGGTAGCGAAACCTACGAATCCGTAGGAAAGCTCGCTCAGCAGTATCTTCCCTTGTCCGGGGCGGGTAGGGTGGGGACAGCGATCGGCGTCCGCCCTTGGCTTGTTGTCCGCCGCAGGGTGGGCCCCCCCACTGGGTGGTGACTCATGTCCATCGCAACTCCGATTCCCGGCACTACGCGTCAGTTGTCAGACCGACGCCCGAATCCTCAGTCCTCGTTCCCGAACCTGGCGAAGGCGTTCCTTGAGGTCTCCGCGCAGGCACGCGACCAGGGCCTGCTGAAGCGGGCTCCGTGGTTCTACCTGATCGTGGGCGCCGCGCTCGCTATAGCGCTGCTCGGCACCGGCACAGGTTTCGTGCTGCTGGGTCATTCGTGGTTCCAGCTCCTCATCGCCGCTGCGCTGGGCATCGTCATGACCCAGATCGCGTTCATCACCCACGAGGCCGCGCACCGCACGATCTTCGCGCACGGCCCCAGGAACGATCGCCTCGCGCGGATCCTCGCCGCCGGCGTTGTCGGGATCAGCTACTCCTGGTGGGACTCCAAGCACTCCCGTCACCACGGCAACCCGAACAAGATCGGCAAGGACCCCGACATCGCGGCCGACACGATCTCGTTCATCGAGGAAGACGCGGCGACGGCGAAGGGCCTGAAGCGCTGGATCACACAGCGACAAGGCTGGTTGTTCTTCCCGCTGCTCAGCCTCGAGGGCATCAACCTCCACTACCAAGGTCTCAAGCACCTCATGCAGCGAGGACCCGTACGCGGTCGCTGGCTCGAGCTCAGCCTGATCGCCGGACGGTTCGCGATCTTCCTCGGCCTGCTGTTCTGGCTGCTCCCGTTCGGCATGGCCATGGCGTTCCTGGGTGTTCAGCTCGTGGTCTTCGGCGTGTACATGGGCGCGTCGTTCGCCCCGAACCACAAGGGCATGCCGGTCATCGGCGCCCACGAGCGCCTCGACTTCTTCACCAAGCAGGTCCGGACCTCCCGCAACATCAAGGGCGGCTGGTGGGCGACGGTGATGTACGGCGGGCTCAACTACCAGGTCGAGCACCACCTGTTCCCGAACATGGCCCGGCCCTACCTGTCGCGCGCCCGCAAGATCGTCCGCGCCAAGTGCGCCGAGCTCGACGTCCCCTACACGGAGACGAGCCTGGGGCGCTCCTACGCGATCGTCATCCAGTACCTCAACCGTGTCGGCCTCGCCGCTCGCGACCCGTACGAATGTCCCATGACTGCCACGTTCCGTCGCGGCTGAGGCAAGCCCCTGCTTGGATGCCTCTATGGCGATGCAGGAGTGGTACGGGCGGGCGAAGCTGGGAGTCTTTCTTCACTGGGGCATCTATGCCGTGGGTAGTACGTCCGAGAGCTGGGCGTTCTACCTGGGTGAGTGCTCGTGGGACGACTACTACGCGCAGGCCGCCGGCTTCACGGCCGGTGCGTACGACCCAGACGCCTGGGCCTCCTTGTTCACGGAGGCCGGTGCCAGGTACGCCGTGCTCACCACGAAGCACCACGACGGCGTGGCGCTGTGGGACACGCACGTCGCGTACCCGGACGGCTCGACCTACTCGACGGTGACCGCGACGCCGGCCGGGCGCGATCTGGTGACGCCCTACGCCGAGGCCATGCGGCGCGCCGGCATCGAGCTCGGGCTGTACTTCTCGCACCTCGACTGGCACCACCCCTCCTACGCGACGATCCGCCCGCCGGCCGACGCGTTCCACCCAGGGATGCTCGAGGACCGCGAGAACAGGTACTCGTACCCCCCGGAGGGCCACGAGGACTACGCCGCCTGGGACGCCTTCCGCGCGTTCCACCGTGCCCAGCTCACCGAGCTCTGCGCGTACGACCCGGACATCCTCTGGTTCGACGGCGCCTGGGAGCGGTCGCCGGAGCAGTGGCACATGTCGCAGGTGGCAGAGCTCCTGGCGGAGAACGCGCCACATGCTGTGCTCAACGGCCGGATGGGTGGGTACGGGGACTTCGCCACCCAGGAACAGGCGTTGCTGGCGACGCCACCCGCGGGGCCATGGGAGCTGTGCGTCACGGTCAACGACTCCTGGGGCTACAAGGCGCACGACACGAACTTCAAGAGCGTTCGCCAGCTCGTACAGCTCTTCGTCGAGGTCTTCGCAGGCGGGGGCAACCTACTGCTGGACGTCGGGCCGACCCAGGACGGGACGATCCCGGAGGAGTCGGCGAGCCGACTTCGGGGGCTGGGGGCGTGGATCCGAGATAACGAAGAGGCGGTGTATGAGACCGAGCGCGGCCTGGGGTTCGGCTACTTCGACGGTCCCACGGCTTTGTCGCCGGATCGGAAGACTCTGTACCTGTACCTGTTCGGGCTGCCGCAGGAGTTCGTCGTCATCAAGGGCCTCACGACCCCGGTGGCCAGCGCCCGCGTCGTCGGCACCGGCACTCCCCTCGAGCACCAGCGCGTCGGCGGGCTCCACAAGGCGGCCGGCTGGGAGTACGTGTTCGTCGACCACGCCAGCCACGCCGCCGACATGGACCCGTTCTGCACGGTCATCGCCTGCGACTTCGACGAGCCCCTCGAGCTGGCCCCGACGGACATCTCCTTCGACTGAGCGTCGGGTTTTCGCCGCCCAAACAGCTGGCTAGCCTCGGCGGATTGGGTTCCGGGCGTTTGAGCGGCGAAAACCCGGATGTCATCGGCGAGCAGCTCGCTGCAACTTCGTGATCTCAGCCCTGATCGTCGCGAGGACGTAGTCGGGCCGCCTGACGAGCATCGCCCACGTGAAGCGGAGGACGATCCACCCCGCCTTCACCAGCTCGTTCTGGCGGTACCGGTCCGACTCGAAGATGCTCGGGTCGTCCTCATGCAGTCGCCCATCGATCTCCACCGCCAAACGCAGCGCCGGAAAGGCGATATCGATGAAGTAGCAGTCGCCCGAAACAGTGACGAGATGATTCGCCGTCCAGCCGAGGATGTGTGCCTCGCGGAGCAGGCGATGGCCCAGTCGCTCGGCGGCTGACCACGGTTCGTCCCGCGAGTCCAGCAGCATCCGACGCCGGGCCGCGTTTCCAGGTCGCCATCGGTGCGCGGCGAACGCGGCCCAGAGGTCTTCCAACCGCGCGGCTCGAGATCGAAGACAGACATCGATCGCGTCTCCGCCCAACTCCTCGACGAGATCGATCGCCGTCAGAGCCGGTGCGCTCAGACGCAAGGACCCCTTGTCGACGACGTGGTCGGGATCTATCGATCGCTGTTCGAAGCCGTACCCGCGTGACTTCGGCGGATGCCCGCGTCGGGCGACATCGATCTGGGATACCTGGACGGTCGGCCAGAACGTCAGACGCGCAGCCGCCCGACCGGTGATCACCGCATCCGGGTGCCACAAGGAGACGGCCGACGCTCGAACCGCGAACTCGCCTGCCACCTGTGCGACGGCGTACACGCCCGGCAACAGCCGTACCACCAGCCCGGCCACGACCGCGCTCTCCAAGCAGCGCTGGTCGGCCGGGCTGAGAGACCCTCGTCGGATGAGGGGACCGTGACCAGCCACGAACGTCTGTAATCTCACACCAAGACCATGTGACGTCGACAGCCGAAACCGTCAACGTGTGCCGGAGTTGTGGACAACCCCCTCGTGGCCGCTCTCCACAGGCGTGGCTCCGAGGAGATCCGCGGGTTTTCGCGGCTCAAAACGGCGAGAATCTGCGCCGCCCCGCGAGATCGTGCGTCTGTGCGGCAACAACCCAGATCAGGAACGCTGGAGGTACGCCAGCACAGCCAGCACGCGGCGGTGGTCGCTCGGCGACTCGGCGAGGCAGAGCTTCGCGAAGATCGCGCTCACGTTCTTCTCGACCGCGCCGACCCCGATCACGAGGCGCTCCGCGATGTTGGCGTTGCTGCGGCCCTCGGCGATGAGCTCGAGCACCTCGCGCTCCCGGGGGGTCAAGGCCGCGAACCGATTGCCCGTCACGAGGCGGCGTACCACGAGGGGGTCGAGCACGGTCCCGCCGTCATGCACCCTCCGTACGGCATCGGTGACCTCGTCGAGCGATGCGACCCGGTCCTTGAGCAGATAGCCGACTCCGCCACGAGCGTCGGCGAGCAGCTCGTGCGCGTACACGGTCTCGACGTACTGGCTCAGGACGAGCACCCCGACCCCGGGCAGCTCACGCCGGATCTCCAGCGCGGCGCGAATCCCCTCGTCGCGGTACGTGGGTGGCAGCCGGACGTCCATCACGACGACGTCCGCGGCGGCCTCACGCACCCTGGCCACGATGTCCGCGGCGTCTCCGAGTGCCCCTGCCGTCACGTACCCGGCTTCGTCGAAGAGCCGCACCAGCCCCTCACGGAGCAGGAGCGAGTCCTCGACGAGGACGACGCGCAGGGGCTCGGTCACGCTCTCAGGCTAGCGGGGCCGTACGGAGCGGGACCGTTACTTCGACACGCGTCGGGCCACCCTCGGGGCTCTCGACGGTGAGGTGGCCGCGGAGCCCGGCGAGACGCTCGCGCAGACCCGCCAGCCCGTGCCCGTCGAGTAGCGTCGCCCCGCCGTGGCCGTCGTCCGTCACGGTCATGCGCAGCCGTTGCGGCTCGTCGTACCGGAGGTTGCCGGCGAGCTCCACCGAGTGACCGCCGGAGTGCTTCGCTGCGTTCGTGAGCAGCTCGGCGACCACGAAGTAGAGGGCGCGGGCCGTGTCGGGTGGTACGACCTCGTCGATCGCCGGGTCGAGCGTCGTCGTCACCGCGAGGGGGCTGTCCTGGCCCAGTTGCGTGAGCGCGGCGGTGAGGCCGCGGTCCTGCAGGAGCGGCGGGGCCACCCCGCGCGACAGGGCGCGCAGCTCCTCGAGCGCGGCCTTCGCCTGCACCTGGGCTTCCTTGGTGATCGCGACCGCTTCCTCGTGGTTGCCCGATGCGACCCGACGCTCGACCGTGGCCAGGTCCATCTGGAGCCGTACGAGTCGTTGCTGCGGTCCGTCGTGGAGGTCGCGCTCGAGCCGACGCATCGCGGTGTCCTCGGCCTGCAGCGCGGCGACGCGGGCGGCCGACTCCTGCCGTACCTCCGTGGCGAGGTCGTCCGACGGCCAGCGTCCGAGCATCGCCGACGAGACGCCGTGGTGGACCTGGGACAGGCCCCGCAGCACCCACGGCAGGGTCACGCCGGAGACGACACCCATGATGAGGTAGATGACCGCCTCGACGAGAGTCCCGTTGGCGGTGACGCCCAGACCGCGCGAGATCCACCCTCCGACCACGTGCTCCTTGTTGGGCAGGAACCACGCCCACAGCCAGAACGTCAGGCCGCCGAGGGCGGTCGCTGCCCACGAGATCGCCACCGAGAACGTCAACGTCGCGAGGATCGGGGCGACGAGCATCTGGTGGAGCAGGTACGACCAGTAGTGCCCTGACCGCATGGGCGCCATCAGCCTGCGCAGACCCGACGCGTTGGGCTCGTCGACCGGCCACGTCGGCTCCTCGATGGGCGGCAGCCCGGTCAGCTTGAGAAGCGACAGGTCGAGGGTCGCCATGGCGCGCGCGGCAAGCAGCGACCCCACCATGATCGGGACGCCGACCACCAGGATCACCATCCCGAGACCGGTGAAGAAGAGTGAGCTGAGGACGGTCAGGGACAGCATGGAGAGCCAGAAGCCGCCGACGAGGTGCGCGAGGGATCCGGGCACCGCACGCCACAGGGCTGCGTACGAGGCGAGCCAGGACGGCGTCGCGTCGTCGCGGTTCCGCGAGTCGTTCATGGGCCCTCCCGAGAGCATTGTCATGGTCATGGGTCAACCGTAGAAATCGGGCGTCCGCGTGGGCAGCCGGTGCGCCACCGGATCCGTCCGGGGGCTAACCCCCCTGCGCGGCGCGCACGAGAAGTGGTCTGAGCCGGGTCGGCAGGTGCTCGGCCAGCGAGATGGCCGTACTGCTGCGCTGTACGCCGGGCAGCTGGAGCATCGCGGTCGTCACCTCGTGGAGGTGCGCGGTGTCGCGGGCGACGACCTTGGCCAGCATGTCCGCGTCGCCGGTCGTGGCGTGCATCTCGATCACCTCGGGCAGCGCCATCAACCCCTGGGCGGCCGCGGCACCCTCCGACTGGGAGATCGACACCGACACGAACGCGATCAGCGGGTAGCCGAGTGCTGCCGGGTCGATGCGCTGAGCGAACGATCGAAGGGCATACGCGCTCAGGCGGCGCAGTCTCGCGTGGACGGTGTTGCGCGCGATCCCGAGCAGACGGGACAGCGCCAGAGTCGTTGCCTCGGGATCATCGTCCAGTGCGAGCAGGATCCGGGCATCGAGGGGGTCGATGGCGTTCATGATGAGCATCATGCAGGCACGGCGGGCAAATAGCGAGCAATGTGCGCAGGATAGTTGGTCCCAGTTGCGCAGGCTGCCACTCGCTCGACACGATGCCCGCATGGCGATCAGCACAGTCACCGCACCGACGACCACCATCGACACTCTCGCCCATGGGCGCGTCGAGGACGTCTTCGGCCTGCTCAGCGGCACGTTCGTGGCCTCGCTCGGCATCTACCTGCTGCACAGCGCGCACGCTGTGACGGGCGGTACGGCTGGTCTGAGCCTGCTGATCTCGTACGGCACCGGCTGGTCGTTCTCGGTCATCTACGTGCTCGTCAACCTGCCGTTCCTCGCGCTCGCGCTGCGCCGCAAGGGGCTCTCGTTCACGATCCGCACACTGCTGTCGATCGTGCTGGTCTCGTCGTTCGCGCTGCTCCACCCGCTGGCGATGCCGATCGTGCACCTCAACGACCCGTACGCCATCGGAGTCGGCAACCTCCTGGCGGGCGTCGGGATGCTGATCCTGTTCCGCCACAAGTCGAGCCTCGGCGGCCTCAACACCCTCGCGCTGCTCGCGCAGGAGCGGTTCGGGTGGCGCGCCGGCTTCGTACAGCTCGCGCTCGACGGGACCATCATCGTTGCGTCGCTCTCGATCGTCGCACCACGGATCGTCGCTCTCTCCGCCGTCGGCGCTGTGGTGCTCAGCCTCGTCCTCGCGCTCAACCACCGCCCAGGCCGCTACCTCGGTCACTGAGCCCGGAGCGCGGTTTTCGCTGTCCAGCCGCCCCTCACGTGCCAGGAGGAGGCCGGAGCACGATCTGGACGGCCGAAATCAGGATTTCGGTTCAGCATCGTCACGACCTAAACTCCTAACTAACCGCTCGGTTAGGAGATGTGTGTGGACGACAAGACGCGCAATCGCACGGTGGCCGTGCTCTTCGTGGGAGTGCTCATGGGGGCCCTGGACATCGCGATCGTCGGTCCGGCGCTGCCGGCCATCGAGGCCGAGTTCGGGCTGGACTCGCGCGCCGGGTCGTGGATCTTCAGCGTGTACGTCCTGACGAACCTCATCAGCACGCCGCTGATGGCGAAGCTCTCGGACCGCTTCGGCCGGCGCGCCATCTACATCCTGGACGTGGCGCTGTTCGCTCTCGGCTCGATCGTCGTGATCCTGTCGCACGGCACCGGCCTGTTCGCCGTGCTCCTCGCGGGCCGCGCTGTACAGGGCTTCGGCGCCGGCGGCATCTTCCCCGTCGCCAGCGCGGTCATCGGGGACACGTTCCCGCCCGAGAAGCGCGGCGCCGCACTCGGCATGATCGGCGCCGTGTTCGGCATCGCGTTCATGATCGGCCCGGTGCTCGGCGGCATCCTTCTCCCGTTGGGCTGGCAGTGGCTGTTCGTCATCAACCTGCCGATGGCCGCGGTCGTCATCGCCCTCGCGTGGGCGCTCCTCCCCCACCACCGCATCGGTACGGGCTCGTTCGACTGGCCCGGCATGGGTGTCCTCGGCGTCGCGCTGACGAGCCTTGCGCTGGGACTCGGTGCGATCGACACCGGCCGGTTCTGGGGCTCCGTGTCGAGCGTGTCCGTGTGGCCGTGGCTGGCGCTCTCGGTCGCGGCGTGGGTCGTCCTCGTACTCCTCGAGCGCCGCGTCGCGAACCCCGTCTTCCCGGTCGTCCTCTTCTCGCGCCGCCAGCTCGCGCTCGGCTACACGCTCACCGCCGGCGCCGGCGTCGGCGAGGCCAGCCTCGTCTTCATGCCGTCGCTCGCCGTCGCCGCCCTGGGCGTCAGCGCGCACGTGGCCAGCTACCTGTTGCTGGTGGTCGTCGCAGCGATGGCTGTCGGCTCGCCGCTGGCCGGTCGCATGCTCGACAAGGTGGGCTCGAAGCCGGTCATCGTGACCGGCGTGGCCGTGATGACTGCTGGCATGTTCCTGCTCAGCCGTACGGGGTCGTCGCTGCTCGTCTACTGCATCGCCAGCGTCCTGGTCGGTTTCGGGTTGTCCTCACTCCTGGGCGCACCGATCCGCTACGTCACGCTCAACGAGACCACCGCCGAGGAGCGCTCGGCAGCCCAAGGGCTCGTCACCACGTTCACCAGCATCGGCCAGCTGCTGAGCGCCGCGGTGGTCGGTGCGATCGCGGCATCCTCGCCGGGTGCTGCGGGCTACTCCGACGCATTCGCCCTGGTCGGCATCCTCGGTGTCGGACTCCTCGTGGCCGCGCTGCTGCTCAAGAAGCGCTCCGTGGAGTCCCAGGCGCCGGCGCCAGCGCCGCAGGAGTCCGCTCATGCGTGAGCGCATCCTCGACACGGCGACGTCGATGTTCGTCGAGCGCGGCTACGACGGGGTGGCCATGCGCGAGATCTCCGACGCCTGCGGCATCACAAAGGCCGCCCTGTACTACCACTTCACCGGCAAGGCCGAACTGCTGAGCGAGATCTTCACTGCGTACCTCGCCGAGATCGCGGTGGTGATCTCGGCGGGTGTGAAAGACGGCGGCTCGTCGGAGGACCAGCTGCGACGGGTCGTCCGAGGGATGTTCGCGGTCCCGGTCGAGCGCCGGGCGATCCTGCGGCTCGCCATGCACGATGTGGGCAGCCTCGAGGCGGAGCAGCGAGCCTCGTTCGCGCAGACGTACCGGGAGAAGTTCATCGGGCCTCTGCAACAGATCGTTGCCGAGGGGGTGGCGCGGGGAGAGTTCGTCCCCAAGGACCCCGAGCTCGTCGTCTGGATGCTGCTCGGCATGGTCTACCCGTTCTTCGCGCCGTCGCGCGGTAGCCACGCGACCGCCGACAGCAGCACCGTCGACGACCTCCTCGACATCTTCTGCCACGGGCTGGGACGTAGGGAGTAGCGCGGGCTGGCGCATACGGACTCAGCATCGGCGGCTCGGCGGCGGACGGTACGGTACGGGCTGTGGTTGCTGTGATGATGCCGGGCAAGCCGGTCGCCGATGCCGTGTTCGCCGATCTCGAACCGAGGGTGGCCGCGCTGCGGGCCGCGGGGCACAACCCAGGTCTCGGGACGATCCTGGTCGGTGGTGACTCGGCGTCCGCCGGGTACATCCGGATGAAGCAGGAGCGCGCGGCGCAGCTGGGCTTCACCAACCGCCACGTACACCTCGGCGACGACGCGACCCAGGCGGACCTGCTCGCGGTGATCCGCGACTACAACACCGATCGCGACATCGACGCTGTCCTGATCCAGCACCCGATCCCGGCCAACCTCGACTACGAGGCGGCGCTGGCCGAGCTCGATCCCGACAAGGACGCCGATGGCGCGCACCCGATGAACATGGGCCGGCTCGCGCTGGGGATGCCGGGTCCGCTGCCGTGTACGCCGGCGGGCATCGAGGCGCTGCTGGCGTTCTACGAGATCCCGATCGCGGGACGCGAGGTCGTCGTGCTCGGCCGCGGCTTCACTCTCGGACGGCCCCTGTCGATGCTGCTGTCGCTCAAGCGCCCGACGGCGAACGCGGCCGTCACGGTCGTCCACACCGGCGTGCCGGACTGGGACCGGTACACACGCCGGGCACCGATCGTGGTCGCGGCCGCTGGCGTGCCCGGCATCCTCCAGCCCGAGCACATCTCCCCCGGCGCGGTCGTCGTCGGCGGCGGCGTCCGGTACGAGGGCAAGAAGCTCCTCCCCGATGTCGACGTACGGTGCGAAGAGGTCGCCGGCTGGATCACCCCCCGCGTCGGCGGCGTCGGTCCCACCACGATCGCGATGCTCTTCCGCAACACCGTCGAAGCCGCCGAGCGCCGAGCCTCGCAGAAGTAGTCACCCACTTAACATGATGAACCGGCGACTCACCGCGAACCCCCGCGTGCGTACCTGCTTGCGCGCTGGCCCAGATACCCGGGATGAGTGCGGGGGACTAGCGTTGGCCTCTACGACCGAGGAAGGTCCTGATGACCGTTGACGCCCTGCTTGCCCAGCTCACGCTGGAGGAGAAGTCCGCACTGACAAGCGGTTCCGAGTTCTGGTACACGGTCGGCGTGGACCGGCTGGGCATCCGACGCGTGATGGTCTCTGACGGTCCTCACGGCCTGCGCGCACAGCCCCAGGGCGGGGATCACATCGGCCTCACCGGCTCCGTACCGGCCACCTGTTTCCCGCCCGCTGCAACCGTGGCGTCGAGCTGGGACCCGTCGCTGCTGTACGAGGTCGGCCAGGCGATCGGCCAGGAAGCACGCGCGATCAACCTCTCCGTCGTCCTCGGCCCGGGCGTCAACATCAAGCGTTCGCCCTTGTGCGGGCGAAACTTCGAGTACCTGTCCGAGGATCCGTACCTCGCGGGCGAGCTCGGCGTCGGCATCGTCGACGGCATCCAGTCCATGGGTGTCGGCACGTCGCTCAAGCACTTCGCGGCCAACAACCAGGAGACCGACCGGCTCCGTGTCTCGGCCGAGGTCAGCGAGCGTGCCCTGCGAGAGATCTACCTGCCGGCATTCGAGCGGGTGGTCGCGAAGTCGCAGCCGTGGACCGTCATGTGCTCGTACAACAAGATCAACGGCGTCTCCTCCAGCGAGAACCACTGGCTGCTCACCGAGGTCCTCCGCGACGAGTGGGGCTTCGAGGGGCTCGTCATGTCCGACTGGGGCGCCGTGTACGACCGCGTGGCCGCTGTCGCCGCCGGCCTCGACCTCGAGATGCCCCCGGCCCTCCCGTACAGCCCGGACGCGATCGTGGCCGCGGTGAACGACGGAACCCTTCCGGAGTCGGTGCTCGACGACCGCGTACGCGCAGTGCTGAGGCTGGCCGAGCAGGGAGCGGCCGTGCTCGATGTCGACGAGTCGTACGACCAGGACGCACACCACGCCCTCGCCCGCCGCGTGGCCGGCGAGTCGGCGGTGCTGCTCACCAACGACGGCCTGCTCCCGATCGCACCGGGCACGAAGGTCGCCGTCATCGGGGAGTTCGCCCGTACCCCCCGCTACCAGGGCGCCGGCTCGTCCCAGGTGAACCCGACCCGCGTCGTGGCGCCGCTCGACGCTCTGCGCGAGGTGTACGAGACCACGTTCGCCCCCGCGTACACGGTCGACTCGTACGCACCCGACGAGGCACTGGTCGCTGAGGCCGTCGTGGCCGCGGCTGCCGCCGACACGGTGATCATGCTGCTCGGCCTTCCCGGCCCGGAGGAGTCCGAGGGCTTCGACCGTACGCACATGAACCTTCCGGCGAACCAGCTCGCCGCTCTCGCAGCGGTCGCGGCAGCGAACCCGAGAGTGGCCGTGGTCCTCGTCAACGGCTCATCCGTGCTGCTCGGCGACGTCACCCCCCACGCCGGCGCGCTGCTCGAGGTCTGGCTCGGTGGTCAGGCCGGCGGAGGCGCGATCGCCGATGTGGTCTCAGGCGCGGTGAACCCGTCCGGCCGGCTCGCGGAGACACTCCCGCACCGCCTCGAGGACAACTCGTCCTACCTCAACTTCCCCGGCGGCTGGCAGAAGGTCCTGTACGGCGAGGACGTGTTCGTCGGCTACCGCGGCTACGACGCCAGCCGCACGGAGGTCGCGTTCCCGTTCGGGTACGGCCTCTCGTACACGTCCTTCGAGACGAGTGACCTCGACGTCTCCACCACCGGCTCCGTCGCCGCGAACGACCTTGCCGCGTCGGTATCCGTCACCGTCACCAACACCGGCGATGTGGCGGGAAGCCATGTCGTCCAGGTGTACGTGAGCGACCCGGTCTCGTCGATCGCCCGCCCGCCGCGCGAGCTCAAGGGCTTCACGAAGGTGACGCTGGACCCGGGCGCGTCGACCCGCGTCAGCATGGACCTCGACCAGCGCGCCTTCTCGTTCTGGCTGGAGCCGCTGCACCGCTGGGTCGTCGAGGCCGGCGACTTCGTCGTCGCGGTCGGCAACGACTCCCGCGACCTGCCCCTCACCCGTACGGTCACGATCGACTCCCCGCCGGTCGCAGCGCCGCTGACGGAGTGGTCCTCGTACGAGGAGTGGCTGGCCGACGACGAGGGCCGTGCGCTTCTCGACGAGGCGGTGGCAGCGGGTCAGCCGGACCTGAGGTCGTACGGCGACCTCGTCCACGTCATCGGCAACTTCCCGCTCATGTCGCTCACGACGTTCGTGGGCATGTCCCCCGACCACGACACCGTCGTCAAGATGGCCGCGGCCTGGGCCGAGCACCACGGAGCCACTCAGTGAACCCTCTCGTGACGATCGTTCAGATGCTCATCACCCCGGTGGGCATCGCGCTTCGCGGACGCCGCGCGGGCATGGAGCGCAGCATCGCCAACCGGCCGGAGCTGGCACCGTTCGGTGACGCCACGATCACGCTCACGAGCACGTCGTTCCGCCCCGACGGACGCATCCCGCCACGTCACGCCGGCCGCTGGTACGGCGACAGCGTCTCCCCGCAGCTGGCCTGGACGCGTCCCCCCGTACGGACGAAGTCGCTCCTCGTCGTGGTGGAGGACATCGACGTCCCGATGAAGGACCCCCTGATCCATCTCGCGGCGCTGCTCGACCCCACGCTGCGTACGGTCTCCGAGGGCGAGCTGAACCGGCGGAAGACGGCGCCGGGCGTGAAGCTCCTCGACCCTCGCGGCTACCAAGGCCCCGCCGCTCTCCCCGGTCATGGGGAGCATCACTACGTCTTCCACATGTTCGCGCTCGACCAGGTGCCGTCGGGCGACACCCTGTCGCGGGCGATCGATGCGGCCTCCGGCCACGTGATCTCGCACGGCGAGCTCATGGGTACGTTCCGGGGCTGAGTCACTGCGCCAACGGCAGCGACACCGCGACGGTGGCTCCGGGAAGTCCCGGCGGGCTCGTCCGGAACGTCCCGCCGAGGCCTCGGACGAGCTTCTCGACGATCTCCAGGCCCACGCCCGTACGACCGATGACCTCGTGTCCTCCGTGCGGCGCACCTTCTTGGAAGCCTGGCCCCTGGTCGGCGATGACGAGCACGGCACCGTCTCCGCTCTTGGACAACGTGACGCCGAACGCCACGCCCTCCGCCGTGTGGGCGAAGACGTTGTCGATGCAGATGTCGATGAGGTCCACGAGATCGCTCGCGGGCATCTGGACGCGAAGCGGTTCCTCGGGCAGCTCCTCGTGGAACGGCCTGTTCTGGTCCTCCGCGAGCGCGCTCCAGAACGCGACCCGTTCGCGGATGACCTGCGTGGCGTCACAGTCGACGACCAGGTCGTCCCGGACGCCACGGCGGGCCTCCTTGACGATCGTGTCGACCGCGCGCTGGACCTCGCTGAGGTGGTCGCTGAGACGCGCGGACAGCTCAGGATCGGTCACCGCTTCGGCGTCGAGCCGGAGCGCGGTGATGGGGGTACGGAGGCGGTGAGCCATCTCACCGATCGCGGCCCGCTCCGCGGCGAGGAGCTCAGTGATGCGGTCGGCGAGGCCGTTGAGCGCCTCCGCGAGCTCCCGGGTCTCTGCGGCTCCGGCCAGCTCCGCCCGCGCGTTCAGGTTGCCGCTGCGGAGCTGGTGCGCCACCGAGGCGACCTCTCTCAGAGGGCCGCTCATGCGTCTGACGACCATCGAGGCCGCGACCACCGAGATCAATGTCAGGCCCACGCCGATCGCCAATGCGGTGAGCCAGGCCTCCCAGACACCCTTGGTGAGATCCGCGCGGCTGACCTTCGCCACCACGACGTAGGTGCCAACGCCCTCAACGAGCACGGATCGTACGACGACTCCTCCCGTGGCGCGGTTGGCATCCTCGTACGGCGGGCCCGTCCGGCCGCGGACCACGTCGGGGTCGTTGACGTCGATCGGCGACCCGTACACCAGACCGTCGGGCGTGACGACGCTGGTGGCGGTGTGGGCGGTGCGGTTGTCCAGGCTGGCGATGAGGTCAGGCAGGCGAGGATCTCCGTGCAGACTCGTGATGAACAGCTCGGCGCCCTGGGCCTCCTGCTCCGCTGCGGCCATGGCGTCGATCCGCGCGAAGCTCTGGACCAGCAGCGCCAGCGGGATGACGAACGCGAGGACCACCACGGACGTGGTGGCAGCGACCAGCCAGATGATCTGCCGTCTCACTCGTCACCGGGATCCGCCAGCCGAACACCCACCCCTCGCACGCTGTGCAGGTATCGCGGCTCCGCAGCGGTCTCACCGAGCTTGCGCCGCAACCAGGACAGGTGGACGTCGACGGTGCGCTCCGCGCCACCGTACGGCTGCTGCCGCACCTCCGCGAGAAGCTCCCTCTTGGTGACCACCTCACCGGCGCGTGATGCGAGGAGGAACAACAGGTCGAACTCCTTGCGGGAGAGCTCCAGCCGTTCCCCGTCGAGCGACGCCGCCCGCGAGCGAGGGTCGATGGACAGGCCGGCGACCACCACGGGTCCGTCGCCACCCGCCGGACGGCTCACCCGTCGCAGGACAGCCCGGATCCGCGCCTGCACCTGCTCGGTGCCGAACGGCTTGACCACGTAGTCGTCCGCGCCGGCATCCAGCGCCTTGACGACCGTACGGTCATCGTCCTGAGCCGTGACGACGATCACCGGCACGTCGCTCACGCCGCGAAGCATGCCGAGCATGCGCAGGCCGTCGACGTCCGGCAGACCCAGGTCCAGCAGGACGACATCGGGTTGCTCGGACAGCACGAGGCGTAGTCCGGTCATCCCATCGGGAGCCACGGCGACCGCGTCCCCCTGGTCTTCGAGAGAGCGTCTGAGCGCACGACGGATCGCTGCGTCGTCCTCTACGAGGAGGATCCGTGTCATGCATGGAACCCTAGTGGGATCGATTGACGCTTCAAAGCCTCCTCGATGACGCGCCGCGGGGAAATCTGACCTAGTCTTGATTCCTGTGAGAGGTTCTCAGGTCTTCGGACTCGCTGTCGGCTGGCTGGCCGTCGCGCTGTCGATGGCAGCGATCGGCACGGCGTCACTCGCCCGTGTCGGCTTGAGCACCTCCGGACCCCAGGCCCAGATCACGGTTTCGAGATCCACGAGCGCAGGCCAGTCGGACTCCGTGCTGGCCCCGGCCAGCGGCGACTGGATCACGATCTCGGCACGGACCCAGGCCGACGTCGGTACCGTGTCACTCGTTGAGCTCACGACACCCGTCACCCCAGCGCGTACGACAGTCGCAGCAGCCGGTTCGATGGCCTCCTCAGCAGAGCCTCAGCCTTCACCGCCGAGCGATACCCCCACGGCTCCGGTCGTCAAGGCTCCGGTCGTCAAGGCTCCGCTGGTCGAGGCTCCGGTCGTCGTGATCCCGGACAACGATGCGCTGGATACGGCCGATGGGGTGCAACCGATGAAGCCGGCCACGACCAAGCTCAGCCAGGACCTCACCCCGAACCATCCGTCGGACGGCACGGCGACCAAGGCCTCCGACAGCCTGCTCGTCGCGACCGAGTCGTTCTCCACGGTGCGTCTCTCGGAAGGTGCGATCCGGGCGGGATGCAACGAGACGGCGCTGACGTTCGTCGAGCCGAAGCCCAGCGATGACTACCAGTCGACCCAGCGGACCTCGGGTTCCCGTACCTCGGTCACCTTCGACGGGCCGACGGAGCTCACGGTCTGGGTGAGCTGCTCCGACGGCAAGCCGTCCTTCTCGATCCTGCACTGAGCGGTCGGCCGGCGTCACCGTAGACTCGCCGGGCCTCACCATCGCATCGGCAGGAAGGGACGCATGCGCTTCGTCACACGGCTCCTCGCCACCGCTCGGGAACTGTGGCCGCACTACCTGGCCATCACGGTCTGCTCGGTCCTCGGCGCGGGCGCCGCCCTCGTCAGTCCCTTCCTCATCAAGGCGGCCACGGACCGTCTCGTCGCCATCTCCGACGGCGGCCCCCGCCTCATCACTCCCCTGGTGTGGATCGCGGTCGGCCTGCTCGTCGTCGAGGCCACCCGCAGCGTGATCTCCAACATCGCCGGCTACCTCGGCGACGTGATGTCAGCGCGGCTACGTGCGACGCTGTCCACGCGGTACTTCAACCATCTGCTGCGTCTTCCCCAGAGCTACCTCGACAACGAGCAGACCGGCACCGTCATCGGCCGTCTCAACCGCTCGATCACCGAGGTCGCGCAGTTCCTCAACGTCTTCGCGAACAACATGTTCCCCATGCTCCTGACCCTGGTCGCGTCGCTCGCGGTGATGGCGTGGTACTCGTGGCCGATCGCCGTGCTCGTCGTGCTCATGTACCCCGTGTTCACGTGGCTCACAGCGCTCACCTCGAAGAGGTGGCAGGTCCTCGAGAAGGCGAAGAACTCAGAGATCGACGTCGCGAACGGCCGGTTCGCCGAGGCCGTCACACAGCTCCGGGTGGTCAAGAGCTTCGTCGCCGAAGTGCGCGAGCTACGCCACTTCAGCAGCCGGTACGACGCGACGATCGGCCTCACGACTCGTCAGTCGCAGTTCTGGCACCTGATGGACATCGCCCGTCAGGTCGCGCTCAACGTGATCTTCTTCGCGATCTACGTGGTGATCTTCGTCCAGACCGCGTCCGGCTCGTACACGGTCGGCACGATGGTCCTGCTCGTCCAGATGGTGACGATGGCCAGGATGCCCGTGACGAGCATGAGCTACCTCGTCGACACGGCGCAGCGCGCAGTGGCGGGCAGCCGTGACTACTTCGCTGTGATGGCGGAGCCCGTCGAGACCCACGTCCTGCCGACGTCCGATGCTGCGGCGTGGTCGGCGGTGGCCGGCGCTCCAGCCGTGTCGTTCCGCAACCTCACGTTCGGCTACGCGGACGGGCCGCCCGTCCTCGAGGACGTGAACTTCGACATCGAGCCCGGCGAGCGGATCGCGTTCGTCGGCGAGTCCGGAGGCGGCAAGACGACGCTTGTGAGCCTGCTGCTGCGTCTGTACGAACCGCGCTGCGGCCAGATCCTCATCGACGGACTCGACATCGCCGAGGTCTCGCACGGAGCTGTCCGGAACCATGTCGGTGTCGTCTTCCAGGACCCGTCGCTGTTCTCGGGCACGATCAGGGAGAACATCTCGTACGGCGATCCCAGCCGTGCCGACGAGCAGTCCGTCGAGGACGCTGCCCGACGCGCACACGTACAGCCGTTCGTCGACAAGCTCCCTCAGCGGTGCGACACCGAGATCGGTGAGCGCGGCCTCAAGCTCTCCGGCGGCCAGAAGCAGCGGGTCGCGATCGCGCGGGCGTTGCACAAGGACGCTCCCATCCTCGTGCTCGACGAGGCGACGAGCTCGCTGGACACGAAGGCCGAGCGGCAGGTACAGGCGGGGCTCGACGAGCTCATGACGGGCCGTACGACCTTGATCATCGCCCACCGGCTCTCGACGATCTCGTCGGTCGACCGGATCATCACGCTGCGCGAGGGCCGGATCGATGAGATCGGCACACCGGACGAGCTCGCCGTCAGCGGCGGCATCTACAGCGAGCTGCTCGCGCTGCAGGCGTCGGCCTCGAGGGCCGACCGTCGTCGCCTCGCCGCGTACGACATCGCGGGCTGACCGCTTCCTCGCTCATGGTGAGAGGTGCCATTGGCCCAGTATATTGATGTGTGTCAATATAGATGTATGTCTAGTTGTGGGACCGAAGTGATCGGCGCGCCACTGTCTGTCGAACAGGCTGAGGCGACGGCCCGCGTGCTCAAGGCCCTGGCCGATCCCGTACGCATTCGGCTGATGTCCCTCATCGCCGCCCATGCCGAGGGTCAGGCCTGCGTCTACGATCTCAGCGAGGCCTTCGACCTCTCCCAGCCGACCGTGAGCCACCACCTGAAGGTCCTGTTCAACGCCGGTCTCGTGATGCGTCACAAGGAGGGGGCATGGGTCTACTACAGGATCAATCCTCAGGCGCTCGAAGAGGCGGCCGCCACGGTGACGGCGAACAGGCCTTCAGCCACCCACTTCGCGGCACCCGCCGTCGGCACCAGACAGGTGTCGCTCGTCGGCGACTCCGTCGAACGTGTGCTGCAGCGCGGCGTGGACGAGCTCAGCTTCCAGTTCGCCGGGTCCTTCGGCCGCGAGCTGGTCGACAGCTACGTCCACGAGTCGTACCAGACCCTCTACCGCTGCTCACACGTCAAGACCCACCTTCCGGTCCTGGCCATGCGCTTCGCCGGGGAGAGGCTCAAGGCGTTGGCCCAGTCCACGGGCCGGATCGCCAAGCCGGTCCCTGAGGTCCTGTTCGTCTGCACCCAGAACGCCGGCCGCTCCCAGCTGGCCGCCGCGCTGCTCGCGCTGTGGGGCAAGGGCCGTGTGCACGCCCGTTCCGCCGGATCGGCGCCGGGCGAGAGCATCAACCCCGCAGTGATCGCCCTGATGACCGAGCGCGGCCTCGATCTGGAACAGGAGTTCCCCAAGCCGCTGACCGACGATGTGGTGCGCGCGGCGGACGTGGTGGTCACGATGGGCTGCGGTGACACCTGCCCCGTCTACCCGGGCAAGCGATACCTCGACTGGGACCTGCCCGACCCGGACCAGCAGCCCATCGAGGTCGTGCGCGAGGTCGCCGATCTCATCGAGCACAGGGTCCGCCAGCTCCTCGCCGATCTCGGCATCGACTGAACCGAAAGGAAGACCCATGACCGACAAGCCCACGGTGCTGTTCGTCTGCATCCACAACGCCGGACGCTCCCAGATGGCCTCCGGCTACCTGCGCCATCTCGCCGGTGACCGGATCGACGTGCTCTCAGCCGGCTCCGCGCCAGGCGCGACGATCAACCCGATCGCCGTCCTCGCCATGGCCGAGGAGGGCATCGACATCAGCGCCGAGCAGCCCAAGATCCTCACCCCGGACGCCGTCAAAGCGTCAGATGTGGTCGTGACGATGGGGTGCGGCGACACCTGCCCGTTCTACCCGGGCAAGAGGTATGAGGACTGGGTGCTGGACGATCCCGCAGGCCAAGGGATCGAGGCCGTCCGGCCGATCCGCGACGAGATCCGGCGCCGCATCGAGGAGCTCATCGTGGATCTCCTGCCCGTCGGCTGACGGTCGACGCGCAAGAGCCCGCGGCGCCGCTCACTCGATGTGGAAGACCTCTTCGAGCTCTACGAACGACTCGTCGGCGGTCTTGTCGCCGATGTCGGGGAAGAGGTGCTGTACGGACGCCTGCCAGCGGGCGTTGACCTCCTCGGCGGCCATCGCCTGCTGAGCCGCCGTCAGGCCGTCGGGAGTCTCGACGTAGCCGAACAGCGTGCCGTCCTCGGCGATGAACAGGGAGTAGTTGTTCCAGCCCGTGCGCTGCAGGGCCTCCTGCATCTCGGACCACACCGCACGGTGTCGCTCCTTGTACTCCTCGATGTGCTCCTGCGCGACCCGCGTCACGAATCCAACCCGTTGCATGTCCGTCGTCCTCTCTGACTACGCCGATTCCGTACCGAGCACCTGTGTGAGGATGTCAGCCAGCTCCTGCGGACGCTCGCGGACGACGTCTGTGCCGGCACCCTCGACCGTGAACCTCTGAGCTCCAGCGATGCCCTTGACCAACAGATCGGCTGCTGCGAGCGACATCTTGTTTCCGGCTGCAGCGACCACAGTGGTCGCCGTGTCGATCCGGCGCAGGTCGGTCGAAAGGTCCAGGGCCATCATCGCCTCCAGACCCTCGAGCATCGTCTCCTTCGAGACTCCCGCCGCGAACGACCTCGCCGGGGCCATCTTGAGCATCGCCCGCTGCACCCTCAGCGCGGCCCTCGGCGGCACCACAGGCGTGTCGACCAGGATGAGCCGCCCGACGCGGGCAGGCTCGTCGGCGGCGAACCGCAGTGCCACCATGCCGCCGAGACCAGTGCCGCACACGTCGACGACGTCGAGGTCGCGCAGCTCCATCGTGTCGACGAGGTCGCCGACGGCACCTGCCACGTCGAAGCCTCGGGAGTCCGTGGGCTTGAGACCGCGCAGCCATGGCGCATGGAGCGGACGGTCGGGGCCGATCGCCGTCACCACGTCCTGCCACAGGGGCGGGTTCTGGCCTGCGCCGTGGAGCAGGAAGAGCGTACGCATCGTCACGGCTCCCATCCTGTCGCACTGCGTGACGGGCCACCGAATCCACCCTCCATGCGCGTGCTACGTTGCTGAGAGCCGAAAGCGGGTATCGGACCACCGGGACGTGCCCATCGAGGACCACGGGAACGTGCCCATCGAGGAGGTGTTGGTCATGGCCTTGCCGGTCGGCACTCGCTACGACGGAGCATCGCCTCGTGACGACTCCTTCGTCCCACCACTCCTCGCCGGACTGGTCATCTACCAGGTGACGCTCGACCCGGCCATGGCCTCCGACGTCCGCGCGGCGACCCTCGACAGCATCTCGGCGCTCGGGGTGACGGCGATCGAGCTGATGCCCGCGTCCGACGTGCCGGAGACACGGGAGCAGTACGTTCCCGCGCACGTCGCGGTGGAGCGCGCCTTCGGGGGGGCGGCCGCCCTGCGTGACCTCGTCGCCGAGGCTCACCATCGCGGACTCGCCGTGATCGTCAACATCGCGTACCAGCGGCCGGACCCGGCCGGGGACCTCGTGCTGGACATCTCGCAGGACTCCGTACGGAGCGTCATCGTCCGCGAGGCCCTCCGCTGGCTGCGCGACACGCACGTCGACGGTATCCGGCACGACATGGCTGCGTACACCGACATGGTGGACGCCTCGTCGGTCGCTCGCACTGCCGGCTGGCAGCTCATCCGCGAGATGAACGCCTCGATCCGCGAGGAGTACAGCAACGTCGTCCTCATCGCCCTCGACCGTGGCGGCCACGCGCAGGTCACCTCCATGGACGAGTCGGGCGCCCTGTTCCACACGCAGTGGGACGTGCAGTTCGTCCACCAGATCAACGCCGCGCTCGACGGGCACGGGCCCATGTCCGACGTCCGTGACGCCATCGGGTCGAGCTTCGGCGACACGTTCAGCCGCGTCGTCTACGCGCACTGTCACGAGCTCATCGGACGGGAACCCTCCCCGCAGGAGGAACCCCTCGACTGGGAGTCCGCGAAGCGGGTCACGCTGGGGGTCAGCATGGTCCTCACCTCTCCGGGGATCCCCTTGCTCTTCCAGGGGCAAGAGGCGGCCCATGGCGGTCAGGTGGGTGACCCCGATGGTCCGAACCAGGCCCAGACCGGGTTCTCGGAGCTGGTGCGGGACCTCGTACGGCTCAGGAGGAACTGGTACGACACCACGCGAGGCCTGTCGGGCCACGGGCTGGAGGTCTTCCATTGCGACGAGGAGAGCCGGGTCACGGCATGGCACCGCTGGACTGACATCGGGCCCGGTGACGACGTGATCGTGGTGGCGAACCTGTCCCCGAACGCGTATCCCGCGTACCGCCTCGGCTTCCCCGACGACGGGCTGTGGCGGCTCCGGTTCTCGAGCGACAGCGCGGCGTACTGCTCGCTGTTCGGTGGTCATCCCTCAACTGACGTCGTTGCCGAGTTCAGGCCGGTCGACGCGCAGCCGGCGTCGGCAGAGGTGTCGATCGGGCCGTACTCGCTGCTTGTGTTCTCGCAGGACCGCTGGCCGGTCTGAGATCAGCCGTTGGCGAGGTTCGAACCGACCTCGTTGACGAACGCGTCGATGGACTGGTCCTGCCGCGTGCCGTAGTTGACGTGGCTGCCACCATGGTTCCAGCCACAGAGGTACACCGTCGGTGCGCCTGTCGTGGGGTCGATCCCGTGCTCCCACGTGAAGTACGAGGTGTCGGCGGGGGTCGCGCCACGCACCACCATCACCGCGTGCGCCTCGGCAGGCTCGACGGGTGCGGGCAGGGTGACGAGCACGCCGGCATAGTCGGGGCGCTGGACGACGTAGGTGGCCAGTCCGGCGGGGGCGATCCAGTCGCTCTCGGCGACCGAGGCATTGGCGTCGTCCCACATGGTGGCGAACTTCGGGCCGAGGTCGACGGCGATCGCCTCACCGACGAGGTCGACGCTGTCGTCGAGTGCCAGATCGCGCAGGATGCGGTGAGCGAAGGCGTAGTGCACAGTGCGGGGTGCCATAGGTCACACATTGCCACATCAAAGGCGTCGAATCGGTGATCCCGCACCGCTAGTGCAGCACTAGTCCGCTCGCGTGACCGCCCGGCGACGCGGTTTCGGCTTCTTGGCGTTCGTCTCGAGGATCTCGTCGTGGCGGGTGAGCACGAGCTGACGGATCACGACCTCCGGGATCGGCGCACCGAGCGGGAGCCGCAACGTGCCCTTGGCCGAGGTCAGGCCGTCCATCGGACCGAGCGTCTCGAGAACCTTGGCCACGACGACCCCACTGTACGGATAGACGCCGAAGTGGGCCTTGGCACGCATCACCGAGAGCAGCGGCCTGCCTTGGTAGATGAGCGCCGGCATCCCGTACGAGATCCCGTCCTCCACGTCAGGAACCAGCGAGCGGGCACGCGCGTACGCGTCGCCGATGATCGTCGCGTCCTCGGCATCGAGCCCGGCGAGATAGTCATCGATCTCGGCCATAGCTCCCCTCGTGTGCTCGCCAGTCGCTCGCGTACAGCTCGTCGATGTGCTGGGCTACCGCCGCGAGGAACGTCTCTCGATGCAGCTTGAGCGCGGAGGGGATGCCACTTCCGCCCGGCGACGGGTCGGCGATCAACGGAAGGATCTTGCGCACCTGCTCCGCCCGCGAAACGCCCGCGTTGGCACGGTCGACGTCCCTGGCGAGCCGGTTGAGCAACGCCGGGTCGGTGACGATCGCGCCTTCTGGCGTACCGGTGATCCGCTTGAGCTGAGATGCGAGGTTCGGGCGTCCGTGGCGACGAGCCCAGTCGACGACCGCCTCCTGGTCGAGGAGCAGGAGGGCCGAGAGGTAGGGACGGCCGTCTCCCACCATGAGCGCCCGCGTGACGAGGCTCGACCTCTCGACCTGGAGCTCCCACCGCTCCGGCGCGACCTTCTTGCCCCAGGTCGTCACCAGTGCCGTTCCGAGCCGACCGTGCACCGTGAGCCGTCCACTGCTGTCGAGCGACCCGAGGTCGCCGGTGCGCAGGTACCCGTCCGCCCAGGCGCCCTCGACCGGCTCCAGGTAGCCCTTCGTGACGCCGATCCCTGAGACGAGCACCTCTCCATCGTCGCTGATCCGTACGGTCGTGCCCGGCATCGGGCGGCCGACCGTGCCCGGGCGGATGTCCCCGGGCCGGTTGCCGGTGACCGAGACTGTCGCCTCCGTGAGCCCGTACCCCTCCAGCACGGGGATCCCCTGGCCCCAGAAGAACCGGACGAGGGACGGGTCGAGGGGCGCGGCACCACAGAGCAGCCAACGCAAGCGTCCGCCCAGGTGAGCGCGCAGCCGCCGATAGAACAACCAGTCGAACACGGCGTGCCGCAGACGCAGCCACACGTTGGGTTGTGCGAAGGAGTCGTCCTGGCGTGACTCGAGAAGGCGTCCCCACTCGATGGCGACCCCCTCAGCGCGCGCGAAGAGCCCTGACATGCCCGACCTGGCGGCGGCCTCCCGCTCCACGTCCCGTACCTTCTGCAGGAGCCTGGGCACCACCACGAGCACCGTCGGCCGCACCTCCCCGAACGTCGTGAGGACGTGAGCCGGGTCGCCCTCGTGAAGGACCGTCACCCCTGAGGCGAGTGAGATGAGCTGCAACCCGCGCGCAAGGACATGTGCGAGCGGCAGCGCGACGATCGTGAGGTCGCCCTCGTGGAGGATCTCGTTGTACTCGTGACCGATGTTGAGCGTCTGCCGCACGAGGTTGCCGTGCGTGATGTGCACGCCCTTGTGCTCGGCCGCTGTGCCGGACGTGAACATGATCGAGGCGAGGTCGTCGAGGGTGGCCACCTGTCGGCGCCCCTCGACCACGTCGTCCCGCACGACCGTTCCCTTCTCCGCGAGGCTGCCCAGATCATCTGCGGAGGAGTCCATGGTCCAGATGGGGACGGTGATGCCGGCCGCTTTGAGCGCGACAAGCTGGGCCGCACCCGCCGCGAGGACGAGAACGGGCTTCACCCGGTCGAAGGTCACGGCGATCTGAGCGGGTGCGGACGTCTCGTACACGGGTACCACGACGCCGCCCGCGTACCAGACGGCCATCTCAGCAACCGCCCACTCGTACCGGGTGGGCGCCATGATCACGACGGCTTCGCCGACCGCAACGCCCTCGGCGACGAGACCCGCGGCGAGCCGCCGTACTTCCCGGCAGAACGCACTGGTGGTGACCGTCTCGAGGCCATGACTCGTCCGACGTAGGAACGCGACGTGATCAGGGGCGCTACGGAGACGGCGCTCAAGAAGGTCCGTCGCGTTCTCCAGTTCCCCGGTCTCGACGGCCAGCGGTGTCGCGGCGGTACTCACGAGCGATATCCCTCCATCCCCAAGCGATGGTGAGGTCGTCTGTTGTCACGAGATGAGCAGAGAGAGACCAAGGAACCCTGTCGCCCTCACTGAGGCGCCGAACACAGGGCCTCCGGTTGCGCTACCTGGTGGACCCGGGAATGGACCAGCCCCACCTGGTTGAACCACTTTACGTCCAGGTCAAGTCTATGCAAAGGGTTTGACCCGAGGTGTGTCCTCAGCTCCGGACACGAGGGTCGACCGGAAGGTCCGGCCACAGGTCCCGTACCCACGTCTGGTCGGGATGATCGCTGATGAGCCACTGCCGATCTGCGGCCGGGCCGGCCATGACGTTGAGGTAGTACATGTCGTGGCCGGGTGCGGCGACGACGGGTCCGTGCCAGCCGTGCGGTACGAGGACGGCGTCGCCGGTACGGACTTCGACGAGCATGTCGATCGGACGATCCGGATCGGTCGAGGTCGTCTGGTGGTAGCCGAAGCCCGGCGTCCCCGACGGCGAGTCGGCAATCTCGTAGTAGTAGATCTCCTCGAGTTCACGCTCGGTCTCGGTGTGCTCGTCGTGCTTGTGCGCCGGGTAGCTCGACCAGTTGCCGCCGGGCGTGATCACTTCGCAGACGAGGAGCTTCTCGCAGCCCGAGAACGAGCCGGGCATCGCGATGTTGCGGACGAGCCGTGTCATGTTCCCGGCGCCACGAGGGGCGATGGGAACCTCTGTCGCCGGAAGGAACGCGGCGGGGTACGGGGTGGTCGCGACGGCGGTGGCGAGCGCGACCCGGCCGGTCCCGGCAAGCGTGATCGGCTCGCCCAGCGGCGCGTACACACTGTCGGCGACGCCGGCGAACACGTCGGTGCGCTCCAGGTGGTGGGTCTGGTCGGCGACCGTGACGTCGACCACAGCGGAGAGCGGGATGACGAGCGCCTCCTGGCCGTCGAGGGTCAGGGTTCGCGTCCCACCAGTGCCCAGGTCCACCACGTACAGCCCGGTGTACGCCCAGTCGCTCATCGTGCCGGGATCCACGGCGAGGCGGATGGGTCCTGCTTCGCCACGTACGACGTACTCGTTCATCGACACCTCCGGTTGTGACGGATATGTCTTTACGTTAACCGGTGGCGCACCGGGCCACGAAGGCGGCGAAGATCGCCTGCGACGGTACATCGGCCGCGTGGCTCATCTCAGGGTGCCACTGGACCGCCACGAGCCAGGGGTGGTCGGTCGCCTCGACGGCCTCGACGATCCCGTCGGGCGCGGTGGCGACGAGCTGCAGCCCTGTGGCCAGGTCCTTGACCGCCTGGTGGTGGAAGCTCGCGACGGCGATCGATGCTCCGACCATCCGGTACAGCCTGCTGCCTGGGGTGACAGTCACCTCGTGGGTCGGCAGGTGTCGTGCGGATCGCTGCACGTGCTGGATCGCGTCGGGCACCTGGCTCGGGATGTCCTGGTACAGCGTGCCGCCGTACGCAACGTTGACGAGCTGGATGCCGCGGCAGATCGCGAGGATCGGGATCCCGCGGCGCTTGGCTTCGGCGAGCAGCGCGAGCTCGTGGGCGTCCCGGTCCGGCGTGGTGGCGTTGAGTCCCGGGTGGGGCTGCTCGCCGTACGTCGCGGGGTTGATGTCCACGCCGCCCGACAGCAGCAGTCCGTCGCAGTGGGCGAGCTGCTCGGCCACGGCCTCCTCGTACAGCCCTACGTCATGCAACGCCAGCGGCATCGGCAGCCCGCCGGCCTCGAGGACGGCCTCCACGTAGTCCACCGGTATGTACGTCAGCGGGTACTGCTGCACCTGCCCGTAGTCCACCGCCATCCGACCCGTCGACATCCCGATCACCGGCCGTGCCACGGCTGCCTCCTCACGTTGTTGGGACCATTCTGTCGCTGTCCGCACCGCGCCCGGACCGGCGTCCAGGGCCGAGGAGGCGCCCACGTACAGTGGGATCCATGCCAGCCAGCAAGCCCCACGACGCGAAATGCCCCGTACGGGTGGGCGAGCCGTGCACGCTGTGCTGGCAGGGCGCCACCGGACCTGCCGACTGCGGGCTCGTGTACCTCGTCCGCAACGACCCCGAGCTCTGGGAGCGCCGGGGCGAGTTCGTGCGCCAGCAGCGGTCGGCCTGACCTACCTCCTCCCACGGAGTCGCGGGGGAACGCTCGCTTGATCAAGATACCCCCTTGGGGTATCTTCTTCGTGTTCGAGACGAGGAGGACCATGTCCACGCACGACACAACGAAGCGCCAGCAGAAGGTGCTGGTGTTCACGACACCGACCTGCCCCTGGTGCGTACGGGTGAAGCGCTACCTCACCGAGCAGAAGATCACGTTCCGTGAGGTCGACGTCTCACGCGATCAGGCCGCGGCGAAGGACCTCGTCCGGCGGACCGGCCAGATGGGCGTTCCCGTCGTGGAGATCGACGGCCGCCCGGTGATCGGGTTCGACAAGCCACGGATCGACCGGATGCTCGGCCTCACATCGCGCTGACCGCAGACCGATACGTACGCCAGAAAGGCAGACAGTGAACGACTCCATCCAGCCCCTCGGTTCCCGCGTCCTCATCGAGATCATCGAGGAGGAGGGCGTCACCGCCAGCGGCCTCGTGATCCCCGACACTGCCAAGGAGAAGCAGCAGAAGGGCATCATCGTCTCCGTCGGAGACGACGAGGACACGATCACCGTGAAGGTCGGGGAGAAGGTTCTCTTCCCCATGTACTCGGGCACCGAGATCAACCTGGGCGGCCACGAGTACCTCATCATCGACGCCACCGAGCTTCTCGCGGTACTCGGGCGCAGCGCGGGCTGAGGCACCTTCCGGTAAGGACCGGGTCGCAACCACCCCAAGGTTCGCGGCCCGGTCCTGTTCTGTCCGGAGGCGGCGGAGCGGTCGGATGTCAGTGCTTCGACGTATCAGCGTCGCGCAACCGCACCTCCTCCTGGGTGTCATCGCATTGACCAAGGAGGAATCATGCGCTGCGACACCCATGACCATGACGACAACCGCACCGGGGTCACCGTGTACCTCGACCGCGAAGAGCTCAGCCTGCAGAGCACGCCCTTCGGGGTGGTGCTCGGCCTGCCGGGGATGAAGAGCGGGGGCGAGCCGGGCTCGCCCGCCCTCCCCCGTACACAGGTCAGGATCGCCGTCCCCGCACCGTTCTGGCCGCACGAGCTGCACATCGACGACGAGTCGTGGGAGACCGTGGTCGAGTCAGAGACCTTCGTCGCCGCTTCACAGCCCTTGCGGCCGGGTGCCCGAGGCAGCGAGGACGCACCGTCGACGCGGCAAGCCAAGACGAAGCGCACCACGACTCGGACGGCGCAGACGCCTCCGGCCCCGATTGCCACCCAGGCCGTCGAGGTGTCGGACTCCGACGAGGAACGCGGCGAGCACACCGGCCTCCACTGTGCCGACGACTGCTCGTGCCGTGCCCCGCGGGCCTACGCCAAGCCCCCGCTCACCCAGGGCTTCCCGACTCCCCCTGTCGTCCCGCCGGACGTTGACGCCTACGCCGACGCCGCGACCAACCCGCCGCCGGCGGCGCGCGCGGTACGCATCGAGACGATCGGCACGACCCATGTCGCCGTTGTCGAGATCGCTCCGGTCCGGCTCACCGCCAAGGGCGGCCTCGAGCTCTGCACCCAGTTGACGATCAGCATCGAGTACGCGGCCGACGCACCCCTCGGACACAAGGAGGCGGCCCTCGCCGAGCTCTCCCGACGCCTGGGCAAGGATGTCAACCCCGAGCGCGTCATCCCCCTCCCGAGCCCGGCGATCCAGAGCGAGCGCGAGGCCCTCCGTCTCCGCGATCTCGCCTCGGACCTCGTCCTCAACAAGGACATCGTCGGCCCGATCGACCGCTCCTGGCCTCAGCTGGACCTCCCGAGCGAGTACCTGATCATCACGGATGATTGTCAGTGGGACGCTGTCACCATCCGGCCCGGTACCGCCATCCCGGGCATCGTGGCGGCGTTCGGGCGTCTGGCCGCGGCCAAGCGTGCTCGCGGCATCTCGACCCGCATCGTGACGATCACCGACATCGTGGCCGGCCGCTACGGCGACGTCCGTAGCGGTGCCCGGGATCTCCAGGAGGTCCTGCGCCGCTTCATCAAGATCGCCAAGCGGCGCTGGGGTGTGTCCTGGCTCCTCCTCGGCGGCGACACCTCGGTCGTCCCTGTGCGTGAGGTCGCCGGGTCGATGCTCGGCGGGATCCCTGTCGAGTCGAAGTCATCCCCCGACGACAACCGCTCGTACTGGACCGGCTCCTACCTGAAGATGAAGGTCGTCAACCCCGGCGACTGGTGGTCCGCGAGCACGGCGAACCAGCTCGTCCGGATCGACAACGGCGCGTTCATCCCGTACGACAGCATGGGCACGTCCAGCGCCACGTCGCCGGGTTGGTTCTTCACCGCCTCCAACTGGACCACTCGCAGCGCCACCCCGACCCAGTATGTCCGGGTCAACGGCCCGGCGTCGCTCGTCAACGCCGACCTGATGTTCCTCTACCCCTGGAACACGCTGCCCACGGACTTCTACTACGCGAGCCTCGCCAGCTGGGTCATCGCCTACGAGAGCATCGACCTCGGTTGGTTCCACTTCCAGATCCCCTACGTCTACGAGCCGGACCACGACTGGGACGCCGTCGGCAACGCGATCTACGGCCAGCACCGACCTGACGGCACCGACCTCGACGGCGTACATCTCCAGACCGACCTCAGCGTCGGTCGCGCCCCCGTCGACTCGGCCGCCCAGGCGACCACCTTCGTCGACAAGGTCCTCGCCTACGAGGCCGCAGGAGGTGGGGTCTGGACGACACAGGACCGTGAGTGGCCGACCCGGATGGTCATCGCCTCCTCCGACTGGGGCGGTCGGTCGTGGTTCAGCTCCACGGCAAGTACGGTCCCGTCCGACGGCCAGTACCACCACGATGCCGCCACGGCGCACTCGCTGCTCAAGATGAAGGACTTCCCGAGCTCCTTCGCGTTCGAGCTCATCGCCCACGTCACTGACACCGACCGGCGCGTCATGCCCTACAAGAACACGGACAACGCAGCCGTCCGAGGCTGGTACTTCGCCCGCTCGGCGACCGACCTCCGCGTCAACGAGCTGGTCTTCTCCCTGCCGTGGATGACCTTCCGCATTCCGCTGACCAGCGAGTGGATCGTCGTCCACGGCTCGCTCGCCGAGCGCACGCCCGCCGCGTACGAGTTCGACCCGACCGGCGAGGACGGCTCGATGGCCGACCAGGAGACTCTCCGCAAGCAGATCCTCTCCGAGCTACCGGCGATCAGCTCGTTCCAGCGCCTCTACGAGGACGAGGTCGACCTCACCCTCGCCGAACGGTTCGCCGCCCCGGTGGAGTACCTCACGGCCACTCGGCTCGAGGCGGCTCTCGACACCCAGCCGCACTTCATGTCGCTCTCGGGGCACGGCAACAGCAACGGCTGCTGCGGCGGCTCGGTCGCGCTCGCGGGTGCGCTGACCAACGGCGACCGCGGCTTCATCGGGTACGCCGACTCGTGCCTGACGAACCAGTTCGACACCGAGGACGCCTTCAGCGAAGCGCTCGTCACCAATCCGAGCGGCGGGGCCGTCGGCTACGTCGGCAACACCCGCTTCTCGTGGATCGGGGTGGGTGACAACTTCCAGCGCGCCTTCTTCCACCGCCTCACGACGACACGGCACCTGGGCCTGCTCAACGACAGCAGGGTGTCGGTGTTCGGGACGACCGGCTACTGGCAGGGCTACGAGCGGTGGGCGATCTTCACCCTCAACCTCCTCGGCGACCCCGAGCTCCAGGTCTACCGAGCACCGTTGCCC
The DNA here is from genome assembly GCA_038317635.1 of Propionibacteriales bacterium. GTDB lineage: Bacteria > Actinomycetota > Actinomycetes > Propionibacteriales > Propionibacteriaceae > Fen-668. Next base: position 29,158 of record JBBQBP010000014.1, on the reverse strand, counting down.
GGCATCCGCATCGTCGTCCGGGGGCCCGATCGGGTGATCGAGCTGCACCCCGTCCCCGTACAGCCGCTGCCTGGAGACCCGTGGCCCGACCCGCCGGTGATGCGCGACATCCTCGTCCACGTACAGGCGGGCGAGGAGAGCATCGAGCTGGTGACCGACGAGGCCGGTCGGGTCCAGCTGCCCCAGGGCTTCGCCGCTGACGGGACACTGACGATCACGGCGTCGAGCGCGGACTTCGTGACCACCCGCATGGTCGTCGGCTGAATCCGCCCCAAGGACCGACGTCACACCGCCTGTTCGACGTCACACCGCGTGTCGCCGGTGTGACGTTGAACAGGTCGTTGTGATGTCCGGTATGTGGGGGCGGCGTCCGGTGCGTGGGGTGCGGCGGGGGCGGCCGCTACTGGCGGATGGACATGTCGAACGAGTACAGGCTCGCTCGGTACACGTGGTGGCCGTGCTCGACGATGCGGCCGGAGTCGCTGTACGCCACGCGGTCGAGCGTGAGCAGCGGCGCGCCCGCCTTCTCGCCGAGCAGCTCGGCCTCGGCGGGTGTGGCAACCCGAGCGCCGATCCGCTGGGTGGCGCCGGCGATCGTGATGCCCTTCTCGCGCAGGCTCGCGTACAACCCGGACGCACCGAGCGCGGAGTAGTCCGGCGCGATGTCGGCGGGCAGCTCGTTCGTCATGATCGCGAGCGGCTCGCCACCCGCGAACCGAAGCCGCCGGATCGTCAGGACGCCCGACTTCGGCTCCAGTCCGAGGATGCTCGTCGTCTCGGTCGTACCGACGGCGATCGAGAACTCGAGCACCGTGGTCGTGGGCCGCCGTCCCTCCGCCTCGAGGTCGTCGAACAACGACGTCAGCTTGAGCTGGCGCCGTACCTGGCTCGGTGCGACGACCGTGCCGCTGCCGCGGCGGCGGGTGACGAGGCCTGAGTGGACGAGGTCCTCCATGGCGCGCCGCACGGTCGGGCGGGACAGGCCGAGACGCGCAGCCAGGTCGATCTCGTTCTCGACCCGGGACCCGGGTCGCAGGTGGCCGGACGCGATGGCCGAGCGAAGTGCATCGGAGATCTGTTGGTGCAGGGGCACGTCGGACGTACGGTCGATGACGATGTCTATCTCCGTCACGGACGACCCTCCCGATCCGACTGCCACCTGACATGGGATGGCACCGCTTGTGAGCACATTTATCCCCGCCAACTAGCGAAAGCAACAGTCTATGACACATGCTCGTCTCGCAAGGCCACCGGGACCATCCCGTCGGCGACTGAGGCAGGCAGGACCAAGAAGAGGGCGACAGGAGACTAGACGTGTCAAATGTCCTGACATATGATCGTTCCGTGAGCGTCATCCCGCCCAGCACACCACCCGTGATCACCATGGGTCGCTGCGGCGTGGACCTGTACCCGCTGCAGGTCGGCGTAGGCCTCGAGCACGTCACCAGCTTCGGCAAGTTCCTCGGCGGAAGCTCGACCAACATCGCCGTCGCGTCCGCGCAGCTCGGCAACGAGGGCGTCGCCACGATCACCGGAGTGGGCGACGACCCGTTCGGGCGCTGGGCGCGGATGGAGATGGCGCGGCTCGGGGTCGACGACCGGTACGTGATCACGTCCGAGAAGTACCTCACCCCCATCACGTTCTGCGAGATCTTCCCCCCGGACAACTTCCCCCTCTACTTCTACCGCCGCCCGAGCGCGCCCGACCTGCAGATCACGCCGGACGACATGCCGGCTGCGGCGATCAGGGACGCGAAGGTGTTCTGGTTCACCGGCACCGGCCTGTGCCAGGAGCCCAGCTGGTCGGCCCACCTCACCGCCCTCGACCACCGTGGCGGCCGCGAGCACACGATCTTCGACCTCGACTGGCGACCCATGTTCTGGGCCTCTGCCGACGAGGCGAGGCATCGGTACGACTGGTGCCTGGCCCGGTCGACGGTCGCGGTCGGCAACCGCGCCGAGTGCGAGGTCGCGGTGGGCGAGACCGACCCGGACCGCGCGGCCGATGCCCTCCTCGCCCGCGGCGTACGGATCGCGATCGTCAAGCAGGGCCCACTCGGGACACTCGCCAAGACACGCGACGAACGCATCGTCGTACCGCCGACTCCGACCACCCCGTACAACGGCCTCGGCGCCGGTGACGCCTTCGGCGGCTCGCTCATCGACGGGCTGCTGCGCGGGCGCGACCTCGAGACGACGGTCCGCCGCGCGAGCGCGGCCGGCGCGATCGTGGCGTCACGGCTCGAGTGCTCCACCGCCATGCCCACCGCCGACGACATCGACCGGGTGCTCGAGGCGGGTCACACCGACGTCCTCGGCGGCGCGCGCTGGACGGAGGAGGCGTGACCGACATCGCCGATCTCAACGAGATCCGCTGGACCGAGCCGGAGAGGCTTCAGGAGGCGGTACGGGAGCGCCGCCGTCCCGATCCGACGAACGGCCCGATGCTGATCGTCGCTGCCGACCACACCGCGCGCGGCGTCCTCGCAGCAGGGCGCCGGAGCAACGCGATGGCCGAACGCGGGGACATGTTGCGACGTCTGGTCGAGGCGCTTCGCCAGCCGGGAGTGCACGGCTTCCTCGGTACGGCGGATGTCGTCGAGGACCTGGCCGTACTCGGTGCGCTCGAGGGGAAGTACGTCTTCGGCTCGATGAACCGCGGTGGCATCGCCCGATCGACGTTCGAGCTGGACGACCGGATGACCGGCTACACACCCGAGGGCATCGCAGCCGCGGCCCTCGACGGCGGCAAGATGCTGCTCCGGATCGACCCCGACGACCCTGCGACCGTCCGTACCCTCGAGGCCTGCGGAGCCGCTGTCTCGGCGCTCGCGGCGCAGGCCAGGATCGCGATGGTGGAGCCGTTCTTCAGCGAGCGCACGAGCGAGGGGCTCCGGAACGACCTGTCGACCGAGGCCGTCGTGCGCTCGATCCACATCGCGTCGGGCCTCGGGTCGACGAGCGGGTACACATGGCTCAAGATCCCCGCAGCCGACGACATGCGTGCCGTGGCCGCGGCGACGACCCTGCCGCTGCTCGTCCTGGGCGGCGAGGTCGCGGAACGCAGCGAGGAGCGCTGGGCCGACGCGCTGGCACAGCCGAACGTACGGGGCCTGGTCATCGGCCGGTCCCTGCTCTATCCGGAAGACGACGACGTGGCCGGTGCTGTCGGCCGTGTCGTACAACTCATGCAAGGAGTCTCTCTATGACCGTCTCCCACTGGATCGGTGGCGCCCAGGTGCCCTCCGAAGGCGCCAGCCAGCCCATCCTCGACCCGTCCACCGGACGGCAGATCGGGGAGGTCGCGCTGGCGGACGCTGCCGTGGTCGACTCTGCCGTGACGAGCGCTGTCGACGCCCAGCGCGGCTGGGGTGCCGCGAGCCTGGCAAAGCGGATGGAGGTGATGTACGCGTTCCGGCAGCTCCTCGTCGACAACACCGACGAGCTTGCGCGGATCATCAGCCGCGAGCACGGCAAGACGGTGCCGGACGCGGCCGGCGAGATCGCCCGAGGCCGCGAGTCCGTGGAGTTCGCGTGCAGCATCGCCGCGCACCTGAAGGGCGACTACTCGTCGAACGTGTCCACCGGCGTCGACGTGCACAGCATCCGGCAGCCGCTCGGCGTGGTCGCCGGCATCACGCCGTTCAACTTCCCGGCGATGGTGCCGATGTGGATGCACCCGATTGCCATCGCGACGGGGAACGCGTTCATCCTCAAGCCCAGCGAGCGCGACCCGTCGGCGTCGAACGTCGTGGCCGAGCTGTACCAGCGGGCCGGGCTGCCCGACGGCGTGTTCCAGGTCGTCCATGGCGGCAAGGTTGCGGTCGATGCGCTGCTGACCCACCCGCTGGTGGCGGCGGTCTCGTTCGTGGGGTCGACTCCGATCGCTCGCTATGTACAGCAGACGGCCATCGGTGCCGGCAAGCGCGTCCAGGCCCTCGGCGGCGCCAACAACCACGCCGTCGTCATGCCCGACGCGGACATGGCGTTCGCCGCGTCCCAGATCGCGGCCGGTGCGTTCGGCTCCGCCGGTGAACGCTGCATGGCCGTACCAGTGGCGGTCGCAGTGGGCGGTGCGGGCGACGCGCTCCTCGCCGAGCTACGCAGGGAGGCCGAGGCGGTCGTCGTCGGCCCCGGCGACCAGGCGGCGACCACGATGGGCCCCGTCATCACGGCCGCATCCAAGCAGCGGGTCGTCGACTTCGTCGACGAGGCCGTGGCCGGTGGGGCGGAGGCCGTCGTCGACGGGCGCGGGCTGGTCGTGTCCGGGCACGAGGAGGGCTTCTTCGTCGGCCCCACCGTGCTCCGCGGCGTCGCGGCCTCGATGCGCGCGTACTGCGACGAGGTCTTCGGCCCCCTGTTGGTGGTCATGGAGGTCGACACGCTCGAGGACGCCATCGCGTTGATCAACTCGGGTCCGTACGGCAACGGCACGGCCATCTTCACCGGGAGCGGCGAAGCGGCCCGAGTCTTCACCGAGCAGGTCGAGGTCGGCATGATCGGCGTCAACGTGCCCATCCCCGTACCGGTCGGCTACTACTCCTTCGGCGGCTGGAAGAACTCGCTCTTCGGCGACCACCACGTCCACGGCCCCGAGGGGGTGCGGTTCTACACCCGCGCCAAGGCGATCACCACCCGCTGGCCCCACCAGGCCCAGCGCAGCGTCTCCGCCAGCCTCAACTTTCCTGGCCACAGCTGAGCTCAGTGATCGTTCATTCCGGTACCGCAGTCGGCACAAGACCCCTCCCGTAGGGGTTCGAGGCTCACCGCGGTACCGATCTGACGCTCTCGAAGCGGCCTCTCCCGGAGCCTGCCCTCGTCACACTGAATTCGGCGCACCCCCGGTCAACGCGGGCGCCGGTGGGAAGCGGCTGCGACAAGCGAAGATGTAAGTCTTCCAACCTGGCTCCGACTTGAGCTCCGGGTTCCCTATCCTCAGGAACGTGAGCAGGTCAGCAGGAGTGAACTCGATAGGTGCGGTCGCCGACCGAACGGGCCTGCCCGTCGAGACGATCCGGTTCTACGAGACATCGGGGCTGTTGACTCCGCAGCGCGATCGCAGCGGCCATCGCCGCTACGCCGAGGCCGACATCAGCGAGCTCGAGGTCATTCAGGCGCTGCGTCAGGCCGGGATGTCGCTCAAGGACATCCGCGACCACATCAACCCGGTCGACGGCCAGCCGCCCGTACGGCGTTCGCCCGCCGACGCGCTGCTTCGGATCCTCGACGAGCGCGGCGCCGACCTTGTCCGCGCCCGTGCCCTCGTCACCCGCTGGGCGTCGAACCGGCCTGAGGCCTGAGCAGCCCTCTACCGCTCCAGCTCCGGGTTCGCCAGTACGGCGATCGACCAGCCGCCCACCTCGTACGGCCCAGCCACCAGCGGTCCTTCGAGATCCGGCCAGTGGTTGAAGTGCTCCTCGTGCTCAGCACCGGTGTTGATCAGCAGCCTCCAGGGATGCAGGGCGTCGACGGGCGGCAGCTGGTACGTCACCTCGGCATCGGCCATGTTCACCAGCACCAGCAGGTCACCTGCTTCGCCCACTTCGCGGCAGTCGATCAGCACGCTCAAGCTGCGGTCGGCGTAGCCGGGTGACTTGTCGTACGAGATCCCGCTGAACATGTAGGTGACGTCGTCGCCCGAACCGACCTTGGTGTCCGCGTACGTGCGCTGATGCAGCCCGGGGTGATCCTGACGCAACCACGCGAGAAACGCGGTGAACAGCAGCAGCGGGTTCACCTTCTCGGGCGTCGTGCCGACGCCGAGGTTGTCGTGGCTCTTGAGCTCGAGATGCTCGGGGTCGACCGGGACCTGTTGAGGTGCATTCGAGCCGACCGCTGCCCAGTTGTTCCAGATCCCGATCATGTCGAGGCACCACGGGTTGTTGTTGCCGTTCTGAGTGCGCCCGTACTCGTCACCCGAGACGAACATCGGTACTCCGCGTGAGAGGAACATCAGCGTCATGAAGTTCCTGATCCGCTGGCGCCGGAACGCGTGGTCGCCCCCTGAGTCCCAGCTCAGGTTGTTGTCCGTGCCACCGTCCGACGGCCCGAATGGGTACGGCTGGTCGTTGAGCTTGGTGTTGTAGCTCACCAGGTCGGCCATGGTGAAGCCGTCGTGAGCCGTGACGAAGTCCACCGAGTGCTGCGGGCCGCCCTGATCGGAGAAGTGGGAGTAGTCACCGTTGAACTGGTCGATGAACGCCTGCGTGTTCGCGTCCCCTTTGCAGAAGGCACGCATCGTGTCGCGGTACCTCCCGTTCCACTCGCCCCAGCCGCTGGGGAAGTTGCCGACCTCGTACCCCCACAGGTCCCACGCCTCCGCGACGACCTCGATGCCGCGGTCGACGGCGAAGTCGCGGATCGCGCCGAGAAGCGGGTGGGACGAGAAGAACTGGCGCTGCTTGCTCCAGTCGTCACGCTCGAATGCGTTCGGCGTCCGCCCGAGCACAGGCGCCAGGTCGAACCGGAAGCCGTCGACGCCCATGATGTCGCACCAGTACGCCAGCGAGTCGAGCACCATCCGCTGCGTCACATCGGACGAGAAGTTGAGCTGGTTCGAGCAGCCGGTGGCACCGTCGACGAGGGTGAGCTGCTCACTCAGCGCGTAGTACTTCGGCGTGGCGAAGCCGCCCATCGTCACGAATCCGGTGGTGTCGACCTGCCCGCCCCAGTTGCCGCCTTCGGCGGTGTGGTTGAACACGACGTCCAGGTAGACCTCGATGCCCGCGTCGTGGAACGCCTGCACCATCTCCTTGAACTCCCGTGTCGGTCCCCCCGGGGAGCGGTCGTGCGCATAGTCACGGTTCGGCGCGAAGTAGGCGAGCGTCTGGTATCCCCACCAGTTGGTCGTGGTCGGATCGCCCGACTCGGACGTGTTCGTCTCGTGCACCGGCAGCAGCTCGATCGCCGTCATGCCGAGTGCCTTGAGATAGGGGGCCATGCATGCCGCGCCCGCGTACGTCCCCCTGAGCTCAGCCGGTACGTCCCCGACGTTGCCGAAACCGGGCGTCTCGCTGAGCAGCTGGGACAGGCTCGACGAGGTGGGGTGCTTCGTGAGGCCCTTGACGTGCGCCTCGTAGATCGCCGCCAGCTCGCCCGGCAGCTCGGGCTTGGGCGTCGACCAGGCATCCTCGGCGACGACGATGCCCTTCGGCACGTACGGGCCTGAGTCGGCCTCGCGCCGCAGCATGCCCTTGTAGTCGTCATGGCCGGTCCCGAAAACGCCGGGATCGCCGCCCGCGTCGGTGATGCGGTCGCTGTACATCGAATGCGTGACCTCACGGGCGTAGGGGTCGAACAGTGCCTTGTTCGGGTTGAAGCGGTTGCCGTGATCGTCCAGGTCCGCGAGGAATCCCGCGTTGGAACCGCCACGTGTCCAGGCCGGATCGTACGGCCAGCTCCCGCCCCAGCAGCGGTACGCGTACAGGACACCAGCTCCGACGTCCGCCAGCTTGCCGCGCCAGATCCCGTCGGTGCCGCGGGCCAGCTCGACGCAGGCGTAGGCGTCGCAGCCGACCGCCTCCTCGTACAGCTCGAGCTCGACTCGGCTTGCTGGCTGCGCATAGATCGCGAACGTCACCTCGGTGTCCGAGACGATGTGTGCGCCGAGGGCCCACGTCGCGTTCTCCCACGAGTCGCGATCGATCTCCGTCGGCATGAGGATTGTCACTTGGCCCCCGTCCAGGTCGTGGGCGTCACTCTAGGGGAATCCGGGACCCTGACCACGAGTTGCCCCTCCAGTCATCGACGAGGAGCGTCGCAATCGGCCCAGCTCACGCCAGGTAGCGGGCTGCGTACGCGAGGAAGAGGTTGAGGAACCGGTTGCTCACGGCGGGGTCGTCGGCGAGGTTGTGGCCGGAGTTCGGATACGTGAGCAGGTCGTACGGTACCCCTGCGATCGCGAGGCGCGCCGCCATGCTCAGCGCGTTCGAGTACGGGACGACACTGTCTTTCGCCCCTTGGGCAAGGATCGTCGGTGGCGCCCCCTTCTCGACCCGGTACGCGGGCGACGCCGCCCTCAGCGTCTCCTGGCGCGCGGCGAGCGACTCCTTGGTCAGGTCGACACCCACCAGGTTGCTCAGCTCGGCGTACTTGCCGGCGTCCGCCGAGTCGATCAGCGCGGGGTCGAGGAAGTCCGTAGGGGTCGACATCCCGACGACGAACCCGATCGGAACGGGGGGCTGACGCGTGTAGGCGTACATGAGGGCGAGGTATGCGCCGGCGGACACTCCCATGAGCGCGACCTTCGAGATGGGCCAGCCGTCCGCTCGGGCGGTGTCGGTGTACGTGGCGAGGGCCAGGTCGATGTCGGCGAGCATGTCCGCGTACGTCGCGTGCTGATCGAACATCCGATAGTTCATCGTCGCGCCCACGTACCCCAGACGTGCGACGACTCCGCACAGACTCTCGAAGTCGGACTTGTCGCCCGACGACCATGCTCCCCCGTGGATCAGGAGGAAGGCGCCAGTGCTCTTCGACGGCGTCGGCGGGTAGCAGATGTCCATGGTCTGAGCCTTGTTGGGCCCGTATGCGACATCTCGCTTCACGCCCGTCGTGTACGGGCTGATGCTGGGCGCCACCAAAGCCGGAGTCGGATCGCTGGTAGGGCTCGTCCCGGACGAGGGCCCCGCGCAGGCGCTCACGACTCCGGCGACAGCGAGGACGGCACAGATCGCCAGCACGCCAGCACGCTGAACCCTGGGCAGCGTCACGCCGTCTCCTCTCGCTGGTGGTTGCTTCCACTGTAGGCAACGCTGTCGGCGCCCTCTCACGCCCCACCGTAAGGAGCGCCCATCCCGTCTCGTCGAGAGACCCAGTAACCCTCCGCGAGAGACCTCATACTCCTCGGCGAGAGACCCTGTACGGGTCGGGCAGTACAAGTCCTCTCGCGGAGCGTCTGGTCACAGTCCGTACTGCCCCGTGACGATGCCCGGACTATGGGCAGTCGCACGTGCGCGAGACGAGGGGGCAACAATGGAAGTATGGCTGCCGGGAACTTGACTGAGGCTCTGATCCTTCGACTAGCGCTGCAGGGGCTGCCGTTACCCGCGGGGGCTGAAGCGGACGAAGCGTTCCGGCTCGTGTCCCCGATTCTTGCCAGGAACCGGGAGCAGAGCCGCCGACTCGCCGACCGGCCGTGCCCGGCGGACCGTCGGATCCAGAAGTTCCTCGACTCGTACCTCTCCGACGCTCCCGTACAGCCCAAGCTTCCCCGTCGTACGCTCGTGCTCGACCAGCCGGGCCTGGTGCGCCAGCTGAGCCTTCCGCGCGACGCGGACGAGTTCTCCTCGAACCTGGTGTCGAGCTACCGGCTGGCCAACGGTGTGCTGCACAACCCGGCCAACGACCGCCGGACGACTGCGGGCGTGTTCCACATCGCCGAGGGCGGCCTGCCGATCCAGGACGACAAGATGGCCGTACCGAAGGCCACCTTCGCGAAGCTGCTGGAAGCGGCGCTGCAGCCGCCCGCAGACGCACTCGTACTGCCGTGGACCTCGACCTTCGACGAGCCCGCACGCACCTGGGTGTCGCTGCTGCTCCGGCCCCTCGTCGTACCGGCGACACCCGGCTACCCGAGCGACCGGACGATGGAAACGCGCGTGATCGTGCCGGGTGGCCTCGTCGCGAACCTCGACTTCCTCGAGGGGATCTTCGGCAACGCCGGTGACCCTTATCTGCCGGAGAACGACGCGTCCCTCGATCCGAAGACCTGGACCGGCCACACCGGTTGCATCATCCTCGCGCCGCACCTCATCAAGCTCACGAAGAAGGAGCTCGGGCTGCCGCACGTCGACAAGGCGACCGAGCGGCAGAAGCGGGACGGCATGTGCTGGGCCACGCCGGAGGAGCTGTACAACGGCGGCCACGCGTTCAAGGCCTGTGCCCGCGACGAGCGTGGCGTGGTCGTGTCCATCATCGCGGACAACTACTTCGGCTACTGCAAGAAGGAGGTGAAGTCCCAGATCAGCTATGCGGCCAACCTGTTCGGCATCTGCGAGGAGGAGCACTCGGGTGGTGCGATCTGCTACCCCGCGTACAACCTGGGCCAAGAATTCACCGACACGTTCACGCCGTCCGAGTACACGGTCGCAGAGGTCGTCTCGACGAACCCGGGACGCTTCCTGCTCCAGCCTGAGGGCCACGCGATCGACACCGTGCTGCCCGGCCTGACGCTTGTCCCGTCCTTCACCAGCTACAGCTTGCGTACCCAGACCGTGAGCTGGACGGGCAAGAGGGGTGAGAAGTACGAGATCCCGCTGACCGCGGGTCACGTCTACATGTCGCCCAACGGCTACCGCGTGCACTCGAAGCCTCGCGAGGCCGACAAGACCCAGTGGCACCTGCTCGGCATCTCCCCGATCGCCACCCAGTGCCACAAGCCCGCGACGGTCTCCGGCGGCGGCAAGAGCGAGATCAGCAAGTCGCTGCTCGATGCGTTCATCTTCGCCAACGCCTGGACGGCGAACTTCGACACCGACATCGAGACAGTGGCCGACCTCATCGCCACAGACTTCGCCGACCGGCACGCCAACCCCAGCTTGAACACCGACCACCGACCGCTGCTGTCGGACGAACGCAGCCTCGGCAGCGTGATCAAGCTGATGACGCGGAGCGACGACTACACCGACGAGTACAACGCCAGGATCGCTGCGATCCCGGCGCACATCAAAGAGCTGCTCTACCTCGTCAAGCGCTACCACCGGCCCGAGTGGGGAAGTGACTGGCGCAGCCACTTCTCGGTGGGCATCATCAACGGCCGTCTGGGCAACATGGTCCGGCTCGACGGCGACAAGGTGGTCATCAACATGCTCCGCGTCGGCTTCGAAGCCGACGGCTCGTGGCGATTGTTCAGCTTGCGCCCCGACTTCAGCCCCGCCGTGAAGGTGCAGACCGAGGACGACATCACGGCCAGCACCGTTCTGGCGTCCACCGAAGCCCCTCTCGACTTCAGCAAGCGCCGAGGTCTCAAGGAGGCGCGCGCGGACGCCCTCAACCGGCCCGCCGTATCCCGAAAGTACGTGAAGAACTGCGAGGAGCTGCTGTTCCAGCGGCCGGACGACGCGATCCACCGCGGGTACGACAAGCAGTCGGAACGAGACATCGCCTCGCCCGGCACGTTCCTGTCGAACTTCCAGCCACTCACCAGGACCGATGCGGCCGCGATGGTTCAGGACGCCGTCGGCTTCAGCCAGTTCACCGATCCGATGAAGAACCTGCTCAGCGAGTTCGCCACGGGCACTGAAGGGCCGTCGTACGTCGTCAGCTCCGCCAACCCTCGTCTCGTCGGTGGCGCACCGAGCAAGAACCCGCGCTACCTGCAGCAGCGGCCCGACCGGTCCAACCCGGTCGCGACGGCCATGGCGGACATCGCCGGCCACCTGCTGCACCATCGGCCGCTGTCCGAGTTCGCGCCGCTGCCGGTCGACGTCGTCGCTGCGGGGCGGCGCAACAACCCGCCCGAGGCCGACGCGCCCGCGCTCTGCTCGTACAACCCGCTCCACTACATGGAGCTGCCCGAGCTGTTCATGGAGTTCATCAGCTCGATGACCGGCAAGTCGCCATCGACGACCGGGGCCGGCTCGGAGGGCGCGCTCACCAAGGGCCCGTTCAACATGCTGCCGAGCATCATCGACCTCAACGCGGCGTTCCTCAGCTACGCGCTGACCGGTTACGACGGCTGGATCTCCTCGGCGGGCTACATCGGTCCGAAGGTTCGGGTCGACCACGACTTCAGCCTGCTCGTGCCCGAGCTGTTCAGCCGGATGTCTCCCGCCGAGCGCGACGCGGCGTGGCTGGCGGCGAACGGCTTCCTGGACCCGGTCCAGGATGTCGAGCGCGACGGGAAGACCATCGAGGCGAGCCGTCTCGGGTACCGGATCAACCAGCGCTTCGCCACCGCGTTCTTCGGCCGGATCTTCCTCCACCCGGCGACCGTCTTCACACCCGAGATGCTCAAGCCCGAGCTGCAGGACGCCGACGTGTACGCGGACTCCGTCGAGGTGATCGTCGAGACGCACCGCCGCGTGGCACAGTCGTACATCGACGACAACACCATCGCCATGGCGATCCCCCCGCTGCGGGCACTCCTCGAGTTCATGGCGCTGGGCAAGTCCAGCGAGGGCTGGACGCTGCGCTCGCCCGAGCTGCGCGAGCTGTTCAGTCGGGACAACGTGCTCGCGAGCGACTGGTATGCGGCGCGTCTGGTGGCCAAGCAGAAGGCCGACATCTGCCACTACGAGGCGGCCGCCGGACGGCTAGAGCTGTTCCAGTCCGAGGACGCGAACGCCGATCCCGTCGAACGGCTCCACGTACAGCAGCGTCTCGGCGAGGCTTATGCCGAGCTCGGCCACGTGAAGCAGGACGCGTACCGTGTCGGCCTGGTCGGGACGCTGGGGCTGCAACCGCTCTGAGCTGTGCACAGGGCCGCGTCGCCCACCTGCGAGCGGATGGGGACCTGAGGACCTGAGTCGACGAGGGCCCCCAGCAGTCCGTGACAGGTGCTCTTGAGCGGCGAGGTCTTGCCGACTGGCTAGCGTGGCGTCATGCCTTTCGAGTGGAACGCCAGCACGTACGACGCCCTGCCTCTCCCCCACGTCGCCTGGGGACAGCGGGTCCTGACGAGGATGCGGCTGACGGGTACGGAACGCGTGCTCGATGCAGGTTGCGGTACCGGCCGGGACGCGGCTGCTCTGCTGGATCGGCTGCCGGACATCGACCTCGTGGGCGTGGACGCGTCGGCCAAGATGATCGAGGCCGCCCGCGAGCGACTGGGAGACCGGGCCACGCTCGTGGTCGCCGATCTGACCGAGCCGCTACCGATCGAGCCTGTCGATGCCGTGATGAGCGTGGCCGCGTTCCACTGGGTCACCGACCACGACCTGCTGTTCCGCAACCTCGCGGCGTCCGTTCGCCCGGGGGGCCGACTCACCTCAGACTGCGGCGGCCAGGGCCAGGTGGCGATCCTCGACGAGGCACTGGTCAAGGTCACTGGCAAGCCGAAGCAGTACATCCGGTTCGCCGGTGTCGACGACACCGAGGCGGCGCTGCGCGCCGGTGGCTGGGAGGTCGAGTCCGTACGGCTGCGGCCCCATCCCGTGCGCCTCGACGATCCTGATCTCCTCGAGACCTACCTGGCCACGGTCATGCTCGGTGCCTACCTCGCTGCGATGCCCGCCGACGAGCATCGCCCGTTCGTACGCGCTGTCCGGGAGGCGATGGTTGAGCCGGTCATCGACTACGTACGGCTCGAGATCGACGCGATCCGTACCTAGCCTCTGTTGTGTTATAACGATTACCGAGTAATCATGTAATCATGAACATCGCAGAATGGTTCGTCGGGCGGTTGCCCGAATGGTTCACCGGATCGCCGGAGGTCACGGTCGACCGTGAGGAGATCCTCGTCGTGGGTCGGCTCCGTGTCCCCGAGCCGGACGACGGCAGCGCCGGTAGCGACTCGGCCGCGGAGGGACGTATCGCCCGCTGGCGCGAGGAAACCCGCCGGGAGCGTATGAAGATCGCCGATGAGGCCGAGATGCGCTTCGGCCGCAAGGTCGCGTGGGGCGCGGAGTACGGAGAGATCCGTGTCGTCTTCACCTCGCTCGCCATCCCCGTGATGACGCGCCTACGTCAGCGGGAACGCATGGTCCTCGACACGCTCGTTGCTGCGGGCGTTGCTCGGTCCCGTTCCGACGCGCTGGCCTGGTCCGTCCGGCTCGTGGGCTCGAACGAGGAGTCCTGGATCGCCTCCCTCCGGGAGGCCCTGGGCGCCGTGGACGAGGCCCGCAAGGCGGGCCCGACCGCCTGATCCCTACGAGCGGCGAGCCCGGTCGAGGCCCGACCGGAGATCATCGACGAGATCGTCGATCTCCTCGATCCCGACCGCGATCCGCAGCAGGCCGCCGGAGATGCCGGCGGCCTGTTGTACGTCCGGGGGCATCGCCGCGTGCGTCATGCTCGCCGGGTGGCAGATGAGGCTCTCGACGCCGCCGAGCGACTCCGCGAGCGAGAAGCAGCTGAGCCCGGTGAGGCACCGCTTGGCCGCAGCCAGGTCGGCAAGCTCGAACGACAGCATGCCGCCGAAGCCGTCCTGCTGCTGCCGGGCGACGTCGTGGCCCGGATCGTCGGACAACCCTGGGTAGTGGGTCGCGGTGACGGCCGGGTGCTGCGCCAGGAGCTCGGCGAGCGCCTGAGCATTGGAGCAGTGCGCCTTCATCCGTACGCCGAGGGTCCGCAGACCGCGGAGCGTGAGGTACGAGTCGAGCGCTCCCCCAGGCGTACCGAGGCAGTTCGCCCACCAGCGCAGCTCCTGGACGATCTCAGGCGTCGCCCCGATCACGGCACCGCCGACGACGTCCGAGTGGCCGTTGAGGAACTTGGTCGTCGAATGGACGACGACATCGGCTCCGAGCTCGATCGGCCGCTGCAGGGCCGGCGACAGGAACGTGTTGTCGACGGCGACCATGGCTCCCGCTGCATGCGCTGCGTCGATGACAGCCGGCAGGTCCGTGATCCGGAGGAGCGGGTTCGAGGGCGACTCCAGCAGTACGAGAGCGGGCTTGCGAGGCCACAGCGCCGCCATCGACAAGGGATCGGTGAAGTCGACGGAAGCGAGCTCGAACTGCCCCTTGCCCGCGAGAGCGTTGAACAGCCGCCACGTACCGCCGTAGCAGTCGTGCGGAATCGCGACGAGCGAACCGGCCGGTGCGAACGCGGCGACCAGCGTGGTCAGCGCAGCCATGCCCGAGGCCGTGATCTCCGCACCGGCACCGGCCTCGAGGTCGGCGATGGTGTCGGCGAGCAGGGACCGCGTCGGGTTGGACGACCGGCTGTACTCGTGGCCGGGCGACTCACCCGGCTTCGGCCACGCATAGGTCGTGGAGAGGTAGATCGGTGGTACGACGGCGTGGTGCTGCTGGTCCCACGCCAGCCCAGCACGTGTCGCCCGGGTGATCCGGGTTCTCCTGTCGGCCATCGTTCTCCTTCGTCGCACGAAGGCTAACGGGGACAGGGGTGTGGGCCGGAGCGGTCCCGAGAGGTGGCACATGGATTCGTCCGAGACCCTCGCCAGAACCAGTTGAAATGCGTATCGTCCAAGAATGAAGATCTCCGACGTACTCCGGACGAAGGGGTCCGCGGTCATCACCGTGACACCCCACGAGACCATCGCCAGCCTGCTCGAGCTACTGGCCCAGCACAACATCGGCGCGGTCGTCGTCAGCTCCGACGGCGCGGCGGTCGACGGCATCGTCAGCGAACGCGACGTGGTGCGGCAGCTGAACGCGCGCGGAACAGCTCTCCTCGACGCCTCGGTGTCGTCGATCATGACGACCAGGGTCCTCATGTGCTCCCCCGAGGACGAGCTCGCCGAGATCGGCGCCCTGATGACCGAGAACCGCATCCGCCACCTGCCGGTCGTCATCGACGGCCACCTGGCCGCGATCGTCAGCATCGGCGACATCGTCAAGGCCCGCATGGACCAGCTCGCCAGCGAGCGCGACCTCTACGAGGCGTACATCAGCCAGTAGAACCGGCCCCCTCCGCTGGGAGGCGGGGCATGTCGCAGTGAACCTGTACGTCTGCCGTGCTCACTGCGCCTGAACGTCGCTGACGAGCGGAGGAAGCGTCGACCAAGGGAAGTTGATCCACTTGTCGGTCATGCGCCAGACGTAGTCGCACTTCACGATGCTGTGGCTCTTCTCATAGATCACGGCGGTCCGGATCTCGCGCACGTGCTCGGCGCAGAAGTCGCGCACCAGCGCGAGCGTGCCCCCTGTGTCGGCGACGTCGTCGACGACCAGCACGCTCTTCTCGGACAGGTCGATCTGGCGCGGTACGGGCGGCAGCACGACCGGCATCGGAAGGCGTTCCTCGACGTCGGTGTAGAACTCGACGTTCATCACGTGGAGGTTCTTGATGCCCAGCGCGTACGAGACGGCGCCGGCCGCGAACAGTCCCCCGCGAGCGATCGAGAGGATGAGATCCGCCTGGAACCCCGAGTCGACCACCTGCTGCGCGAGCTCGCGGCTCGCGCTGCCGAACATGTCCCAGGTGAGAATCTCGCGAACGTCTGAGTCAGCCATGGCGGCATCCTTCCAGCCCCGGACAGCAACCCCGTTCACCGGGTCCACCGAGCGGGCGTCGACGCGCCGAGCTCAGGCCTGCAGCTCGGCCAGTGCCTCGAGCCCTGCCCGGTTGTACACGTCCCACGCCTCGCCGTGCTGGGTGACTAGCCGTCCCTCCCACGACGAACGGATCCCTGCCACGAGGTCGGCCTCCACGCCCGCATCCTGGCGCCTGAGCGCCCGGCTGACCTGGGCGAGCGCGGCGGAGCGGCCCTCCCAGCGCTTGGCCGGTCGAGCGCGTTCCCCATCGACACGGCACATCGCCGCACCTGCGAGGACGCCCTCCAGCTGCGACAGTGCCTCACGCTCCAGGCGCGAGACGCTGTCGGCGAGTTCGGTCACGCGTGGGTGTGGTCGTGGTCGTGGTCGTGCTCGGCGATCTGATGGCGTACGTCGTCCATGTCGAGCTGCTCCGCCTGGCCGATGAGCTCCTCGAGCGCGGCCGCCGGCAGCGCCCCCGGCTCCCCGTACAGCGGGATGCCGTCGCGGAAGATCATGAGGGTCGGGATCGACGTGATGCCCAGGCTCCCAGCGAGCTGCTGCTCAGCCTCGGTGTCCACCTTGGCGAACACCGCGTCCGGGTGCGTCTGCGAAGACTCCTCGAAGATCGGAGCGAATCGTCGGCATGGTGCGCACCACGCCGCCCAGAAGTCGATGAGGACGAGGCCCTCGGCGGCGATGGTCTGCTCGAACGTCTCCGCCGTGAGGTTCACAGTGGCCATGTGGGTGCTCCTTGTGTTGGTTGATGCAAAGTATACCCCGTATGGGTATAACCACCCGGGCGCCCCGGTCATTCCACGCAGCATGACCGGGCTGGCCCCATGCCCGGCTCCCGTGGTCTCGGCGCACCGCTGGCTTGTGGGGGTGACACGATGACGTACGTGCACGTCACACTCGGCGACCGAAGTCGTCCGGACCATCTGGTGGTCTGGTGACGACCGACCCCCTGACGCGACGGGCACGGTGGTGGCGGCTCATACCTGTGGCCGCCCTGCTGTGCTTCGCGCTGGTTCTGCGCGCACCCATCACCGTGATCCCGCCTCTGCTCGGTCCGATCCGTGCCGACCTCGGGGTCGATGCCGCGACGGCCGGCCTGCTCACCAGCATCCCCGTGCTCTGCTTCGGCCTGCTCACGCCCGTCGCGTCGCGGATCCTGCGCACGATCGGGGTGAACCTCGGCGGCGTGTACTGCCTGCTGGGGATCATCGTCGGATCGCTCGTCCGATCGGCGGGGGGCGTCACCGCGGCGTTCGCCGGTACGGTCCTGCTCGGGGTCGCGATGGCGATCGGCAACCTCGCGGTCCCCATGCTCATCGGTCGCCAGTTCCGGCATCGCGCGGAGATGCTCACCGGTGCGTACGTGATCACGACGAACCTCACCGTCACCGCGACGACGGCGTTGGCGGTACCGACCGCGGCCCTGCTGGGCTGGCGTTGGACGGCGGCCGGGAGCGGTCTGCTGCTGGGTCTCGCCGGCCTCGCGGCATGGGTGCTCGTCTACCCGCCCGGCATCCAGGGCGTACGGGCCAACATCCGGCGGTGGGCGGGGCAGCCTGACCCTGTGGCGCCGGAGAGCCGGAGCAGCGCGCCGACGACGACGACCCGCGGGCCGCTGTGGCGCGTCACCGGGCTGCTCAGCATCGCGTTCGCCGGCCACACCTTCGCGTACTACGCCGTGACCGCCTGGCTGCCAACAGCTCTGGTCGATCTACGGGGCATGACGACTGCCGAGGCCGGGGTGGCGGCCAGCCTGTTCCAGGCCGCGGGATTGGCGGGCCCCCTCCTCGTACCAGTCCTTGCCGCGCTCCGCTGGTCGTCCGTACGGACCGTGGTCGTCATCGGCGCAGCGTGGGTGCTGATGCCGGCGGGCATGCTCGTCGCTCCGCAGTGGTGGGCCGTCTGGTCCGTCTTCGGAGGGCTCGCACAAGCCGGGTTCTTCACCTCGGTGATGTCGGTGGTGATCCGGCGATCACGCAACGTGGACGAGAACCGGCGGACGACGACGGTGATGCAGACGGTGGGCTACTCCGTGGCGGCTGTGGGCCCCGTGATCACCGGGTGGATCCACCAGCACACCGGCGGCTGGGCAACGCCGTTCGCGATCATCCTCGGCGTCACGGTGCTCATGGTCGCGGCCGCGAGCTTCGCGGTGCGCAAGCCACCGACCGTCGAGCCGATATCGGCCGGATCGACAGTCTGAGTGCGGCTCGATGCTCGGGCCCGTCCCCGGCGGTGTTGCGAGTGCCTAACTGGTGGACCTCTTGTGTGCGCGGTCCTCCGCCACGCGATCGGCGTGTCTGTAGCGTGAGGCTATGCCGCCACGCCTCGTAGCCACCGACCTCGATGGGACGCTGGTCGGCGCGGATGGGCGCGTGAGCGCTCGTACGGCTGAGGTGTTGGCCGGTGTGGACGCGTTGGGCGTCCCGGTGGTCTTCGTCACCGCGCGACCACTGCGCTGGATGGTCGACATCTGGCCCTACGTCGGGAGCCACAGCCTGGCGATCGTGTCCAACGGAGCGATCCTGTACGACGCGGGCGCCGGTCGGGTCGTCGACATCCACGGCATCGAACCGGAGGTCGGGAGCCCGTTGCTGGAGGACCTCTCCGCTGCTCTGCCGCGGGCCGGGCTGGGTCTGGAGTACGTATCGGGTCTCCACCGGACGGCGTTGTACAGGTCCGACGAGGTCCCCGATCTGAGCACTGTCTGCGACCTGGGCGCCCCATGGCCCGGACCGGTCGCGAAGATCCTGGTCAAGGACTACTCGATCCCGCCGGAAGAGCTGCGGACGGTGACGGCGGAGACTGTGGGGATGCGGGCCACCCCGACCTGGTCGGTACCGGGGCTCGTCGAGATCAGCGCGCTGGGCATCACGAAGGGCTGGCGGTTACGAGAGGTCTGCGGGTCGTTGGGGATCGCCGCGGCCGACGTCGTCGCGTTCGGCGACATGCCTAACGACCTGGACATGATGGGCTGGGCAGGGACCTCGTACGCGATGGCGAACGGCCACGAATCCGTACGCGCCGCCGCCACCCACATCGCTCCAGCCAACGACGAGGACGGCGTCGCCCGCGTACTGACCGACCTGTACGGGCTGTAGCCCCCTACGCCGCGGGGCGTCCCCGGTTCATCATGTTAAGTGGGTGAGTTGGTGCTTCTCATGGCCAATCGGCCATGTGAACCTGCAGTTCGCCCACTTAACATGGTGAACCGAAGACCCCAGCGCCAGACCCAACCACTCAGTAGCCGAGGGAGTGCACGTGCGCGATGGAGTCGGCTAGGCAGTCGTAGACGTCGCGTCCGTACAGCTCGTCCTGCTCCACGAGCAGGTGCTCGGCGCCGCTGGCCAGGGCCTGCGGGATGATCGCGCCGAAGTCGAGGGTGCCGGCGCCGACTTCGGCGAACTGCACGAGGCCGGCGAACTCGCGGCTGAAACCCGCGAGGTCTCCCGCGGCGCGCAGGTCGAGCGCCGAGGCGGGGAGGAGCCCGATGCGGTAGTCCTTGAGATGTACGAGCTCGACCTGTCCGGCGAAGTCACGCAGCACGTCGACGGGGTTCTTGCCGCCGCGCTGCACCCAGTGGACGTCGATCTCGAAGTGCAGGCTGGGCGACAACCGCCGCACGATGTCGAACAACGTCTCACCATCGTGCTTCCCGAAGTCGACGTGGTGGTTGTGGTACGCGAGCTGGATCCCCTCCGCACGTAGCCGCTGCGACGCCTCCTCGCACTGCCGGGCGAACTCCTCCACGGCCGGCTTGGTGACCATCGCGGTGACGGGCATCATGCCGATCCGCACGTACGAGCACTCGAGGCGGTGGCAGTCGTCAACCACCTTGTCGAAGTCCGAGTCGAGCGCGTCACCCGTAGCCGTCGGGCCTTTCTGGAGGGCCACAGACAAGGCTGCCACCGCAACCCCCAGCTCCGTACGGCCCTTCTCCAGCGCCGCGACGTTCACCTCATCCGTCGGCACCTGCGATACCTCGACCGAGTTGTAGCCGAGCCCCGCAACCCGCTCCAGCACCGACAACATGCCGTCGGTCGCCACGCGATCGCGCACCATCATCATCTGCACGCCCACGCTGGCCATGACCGACTCCTCACTGCTCGGGTACGAGTCTCAGCCTGCCCCGATCAGGTGCGCGGAACCACCGGTTGCAGACCCTTGGTCCTTGCCAACGTCCGTCAGCGCGAGCAGAACAGGTCGGCCGCATCCCGGGCGAAGGCCTGAAGGATCTCCGTGGATGCCTCCAACGCCGAGAGATCGCCGGAGCCGACGTGGCGCTCGAGGTCCTTCTTGATCCCCCGTACAGCCGGAGACTTGCGCAGCGCGTCCTCGAGCTCGCCGTTCACGAGCGCCCACAGCCACTCGAGTTGCTGAGCGTTGCGACGGGCGTCGAGGCCGCCGTGCTCGTCGACGTAGTCACGGTGGTCCAGTACCGCCTGCCACAGCTCGTCCAAGCCGTCGCCGGTCTGGGCGCTGCACGTCAGCACGGGTGGCCGCCTCGCGTGCGGGTCGGATGTGATCATCTTCATCGCCGTGGCAAGGTCCCGGGCGGCGACGCGTGCCGGTCCGAGTCCGTCACCGTCGGCCTTGTTGACCGTGATGACGTCAGCCATTTCGAGGATGCCGCGCTTGATGCCCTGCAGCTGGTCGCCGGCACGCGCCAACGTCAGCATCAGGAACGTGTCCACCATCCCCGCGACGGCGACCTCAGACTGGCCGACGCCGACGGTCTCGACGATCACCACGTCGTACCCGCCCGCCTCGACCAACAGCATCGACTCGCGGGTCGCCCGCGCGACACCACCGAGGTGGCCGCCGCTGGGAGAAGGCCTGATGAACGCCTGGTCGCTCACGGCGAGCGCAGCCATCCGCGTCCGGTCGCCGAGGATCGACCCGCCCGTACGACTGCTGGACGGGTCCACCGCCAGCACCGCCACCTTGTGGCCGGCGTCGATCAGCTTGACCCCGAGCGCGTCGATGAGCGTCGACTTGCCGGAACCGGGCACGCCGGTGATGCCGACCCGTACGGACTTGCCGGTGTGCGGGCGCAGCGCCCGCAACAGCTCCCGCGAGCGCCGGTGGTCGTCAGGCCGTCTCGACTCGATGAGCGTGATCGCCCGCGCCAGCAACCGCCGGTCACCCGAGAGCACGCCCTCGACGAGCCGGTCCAGATCAGCCACTAGACCAAGCTCGCCGTCAGCTTCTCGAGAAGGCCGATCGCCGCCTCCGGGATGACCGTCCCCGGCGGGTAGATCGCGTCGGCGCCCTTCGCGTACAGCTCATCGAAGTCCTGCGACGGAATCACCCCGCCGACGACGATGAGGATGTCCTTGGCGCCGGCCTTGTCGAGCTCGGCCCGCAACGCCGGCACCAACGTGAGGTGACCAGCAGCCAGCGAGGACACGCCCACGACGTGTACGTCGGCGTCGATCGCCTGCCGGGCGACCTCCTCCGGCGTCTGGAACAGCGGGCCGACGTCGACGTCCATGCCGAGGTCGGCGAACGCAGTGGAGATGACCTTCTGGCCGCGGTCGTGGCCGTCCTGGCCCATCTTCGCGACGAGGATGCGCGGACGGCGTCCGGCCTTCTCGGCGAACGCCTCGACGAGCGCGCGCGCCTGGGAGGTGGATTCCGTGGAACCGGATTCGGATGAGTACACACCAGAGATCGTACGGATCTGGGCCGTGTAGCGCCCGAACACCTTCTCCAGCGCATCGCTGATCTCGCCGACGGTCGCCTTGGCGCGTCCCGCGTCGACCGCCAGCTTGAGCAGGTTGCGCTCCGGATCGGTCGAGTCGGGGTTGCCCGCGGCCCACGTCAGCTTCTCGAGTGCCGCGTCGGTCGCCGCCTGGTCACGCTCGGCGCGCAGCTTGGTGAGCTTGGCGATCTGCTGGTCACGTACGGAGCCGTTGTCGATCTTCAGCACCTCGGGCGGCGTGTCGTCGCTCACCAGGTACTTGTTGACGCCGATCAGCGGCTGCCGGCCGGAGTCGATGCGGGCCTGGGTACGGGCCGCGGCCTCCTCGATGCGCATCTTGGGGATGCCGGCCTCGATGGCCTTAGCCATTCCGCCGGCCGCCTCGACCTCGCTGATGCGCGCCCACGCCTTCTGCGCGAGCTCGCTCGTCAGCTTCTCGACGTACGCCGAACCGCCCCACGGGTCGACGACCCGGCAGGTGCCCGACTCCTGCTGGATGAACAGCTGGGTGTTGCGGGCGATGCGGGCGGCGAAGTCGGTCGGCAGGGCGATCGCCTCGTCGAGCGCGTTGGTGTGCAGCGACTGCGTGTGGCCCTGGGTCGCGGCCATGGCCTCGAGGCAGGTACGCGTGACGTTGTTGAACACGTCCTGCGCCGTCAGCGACCAGCCCGACGTCTGCGAATGCGTACGCAGGCTCATCGACTTGGCGTTCTTCGCGCCCGAGTCGCGCACCAACCGCGCCCACAGCAGGCGAGCAGCGCGCAGCTTGGCGACCTCCATGAAGAAGTTCATGCCGATCGCCCAGAAGAAGCTGAGCCGCGGGGCGAACAGGTCGACATCGAGACCGACGGCCTGGCCGGCCCGGATGTACTCGATACCGTCGGCCAGCGTGTACGCCATCTCGATGTCTGCGGTCGCGCCCGCCTCCTGCATGTGGTAGCCGGAGATCGAGATCGAGTTGAACTTGGGCATGTTCGCGCTGGTGAACGCGAAGATGTCGGAGATGATCCGCATGCTCGGGATCGGCGGGTAGATGTAGGTGTTGCGGACCATGAACTCTTTGAGGATGTCGTTCTGGATCGTCCCCGCGAGGTGCGCCAGCTCGACGCCCTGCTCCTCCGCCGCCACGATGTAGAGAGCGAGGATCGGCAGCACCGCGCCGTTCATCGTCATCGAGACCGACATCGAGTCGAGGGGGATGCCGTCGAACAGCTGACGCATGTCGAGGATCGAGTCGACGGCCACACCGGCCATGCCAACGTCACCGGTGACACGCGGGTGGTCGGAGTCGTACCCGCGGTGCGTCGCGAGGTCGAACGCGATCGAGAGTCCCTTCTGACCGGCCGCGAGGTTGCGGCGGTAGAACGCGTTCGACTCCTCAGCGGTCGAGAAGCCCGCGTACTGGCGGATCGTCCACGGCTGGTTCACGTACATGGTGGCGTACGGTCCGCGCAGGAACGGCGGCATGCCGGGGTAGGTATCGAGGAAGTCGAGGCCCTTGAGGTCGGCATCCGTGAACAGCGGCGGTACGGCGATGTGCTCGGGCGTCTCCCACAGTGCTGAGCCGGTGTCGACGGTGTCGGTAGCCGGAACGGCCGTGCCCAGGTCGATGCTGTCGAATGTCGGGAAACTCACTTCGCAACCCCCAGTCGGTCGAGCGTGTCGGAGAGGAAGGCGGCAACGTCCATGCCGTCGAACACCTCGCCGTCGATGACGGAGTCCACGTCCTCGGACCCCGTCTCCTTCTTTCGACCGGCGATCCACACGTGGGCGATGCCGGACTTCTTGAGAGCGGTGGCGACCTCTATCGCCTGCGTCGCGTACACCTTCGCCGACGAGCAGAGGATGACCGTGTTGACGCCAGCGGCCTTCGCCGCAGCGACGACCTCGTCCGAGGTGCCGCCCTCGCGGGTCGGATGCGCCAGCCCGGCGACGAGCAGGACGTTGGACGTGAACTGCTCGCGCGGTCCGAAGTCGCGGCGCACGCCCAGGCAGGCGAGGAAGACGCCTGGCTTGCTGCCCGTGAGGCGCGTGTGTGTCGAGACGCGATCGCGGAGGCCCTCGAAGATCTCCGAGTCCCGTAGCGGTCGCAACCCGGCGGGTACGGGAACGGGCGGGCGCACCGTGAGGTTCTCGATCGGTGTCTCCTGCTCGGGCGGGAACATGCTCACCCCGGTGACCGGCTGCTGGCGCGTGGCGAGCCGCTTGCGGCGCTCGGTGAGGGTGACGCTGATCTGCGCAGCGATCGTGCCGGCGGCGAGTGCGGCAGCCATGCCGCCCGCTGCCTCGAGCTCCTGAACGCGAGCCCACGCGGCCTTGGCCACGTCGTCGGTGAGCGTCTCCACGTACCAGGAGCCACCGGCCGGATCCTCGACCCGGCCGACGTTCGACTCCTCGGCGGCGACCAGCTGCGTGTTGCGCGCCATGCGTCGCGAGAAGGTGTTGGGAAGTCCCTGAGCCGTGTCGAGCGGGAGCGTGGTGACGATGTCCGCACCGCCGACGGCGGCCGCGAAGTTGGCGATCGTGCCGCGGAGGAGGTTCACCCACGGGTCGTCGCGAGTGAACATGCGCCACGAGGTGACAGCGTGCTGGGTGGCGCCGCGCTTCGTGACGGGCACATCCAGCACCTCGCCGACCCGGGACCACAGGCGCCGTAGCGCACGGAGGCGGGCGATGCCGAGGAACTGGTCGGCGTTCACGGTGACGCGGAAGTCGATCGCGTCGAACGCGTCGGCGGCGCTGACACCCGCAGCGACCAGCGCGCGCACGTACTCGATGCCGGTCGCAACCGCGTACGCCAGCTGGTCGACGTCGCCCGCGCCCGCATCGTCGTACACGCGGACGTCCACGACGACCGGCTTCACCTTCGGAAGGTGAGCGGCCTTGGCGACGTACGTGGCGAGGATGCCGAGGTCGGGCGTCGTGCCCTGCAGTGCCGCGAGGCCGAGGGGGTCGATGCCGAGGTTGCCGGCGACGTCTCCCGCGTCGCCCCACCAGGCGAGCAGCGCGTCAGCGGCTGCGACCTGGTCGGAGGTGGACGAGACGGCGACGGGAGCGACGTCGGCGATCACGCCGGCCAGTACCGCCGCGACGTCGTGTGCGGCGATGCCGCCCTCACCCACGCGGAGCCACACCGAGGTGCCGCCGACGCGCAGGTCCTCGAGCACGGCGGTGTTGCTCGCCGAGACCGATGGGTCCTCGTGCAGCTGGCGGACGTCCCATGCGAGAGCCTCGCCGTGCTTCACGGTCGTGCCACGCGTGTACGGGCTGGAGCCCGGCACGCCGAGCGCCGGAGCGTCGGTCTCGGTGTAGAGCGGTTCGATGACAAGGCCGTCGACGGTGGTCGTACGAAGCCGTGCCATCGCCTTGTCGAGGGTGAGTTCTGTGCCTGGCGGGCGTCTGCGGTTGAGGACCTTGAGAACTTCGTTGTCCCACTGCTCGCGGGTGGGAGTTGCGAAGTCGCCTGCCAAGACGGTCGTGGTGTCAGTCATCGGCTGCTCCTGATGTGTGGGGCCTCGGCGGGTTCTCCACCGTCCAGCCATCGGTCTCAGCCTATCTGGCGCGATCTGGGCGCCAGCTAGTGGGTCGGGATGCCAACTACCTATGATCTGCCGCTATCACTGCGCGAGTCCCGTCGTCACGCCAACAAGACAGGGGCGCTTCGGGCAACGTCGGCTCAGGCCTTCCATGTCATCCGCTCAGGGCCAACATCCGCGGCCTGGCCCCGAACGGCGCGGTGCGTCCTAGGATCCCAAGCACCTCGTACGCATCTCGCCGTCGCCGGTACCGAGCCGGTCTGGATGAACCGGTCGAGGATCCTCGCGGGCCTCGGGGAGGTCGCCTCCGGCGGTGAGGCAAACCGTGCCGACATCGTGGTCATCGGGATGACCGGCCTGATCCGGTATGTCGCGGCTGCCCATCCCGGGGAGTTCCTCAGCGCACCGGACTTGCACCCGACCGCGGGACTCGTCGCAACGCTCGCGCGCGTGGACCCGGTCACCCATGAGTCTCTCGGCAGCCAGCTCGTACGGGCCACTGCCTCCGCGGCGACGACAGCGGTGACGACGGGGATGCCCATCCCGGTGACCTCCATGAGCCACATCGGCGCTGCGGACACCTGGAATGGCTTCCCATCCTGGTCACCGGACGGCAGGACCATCGCCTGCACCACCTTGCGGCCGTGTGCGAGCATCGAGGCCGGAGCCCGTGTCGAGCAGCCAGAGATCGCGATCCTGAGCACATCCCCCGCGTAGGCCCCGGCTCATCACCGATGACTCGGCCAGGTTGTACGAGGACGGGCTCAGTGACGGGTCTCCGGTGTTCTCACCGGACGGCCAGTGGCTCGCGTGGTGCCGCGGCTACGAGGACAGTTGGGCCCAGATCATCCTCCAGAAGCTCTCCCAGCCCGGCACCCGCCGTGTTCTCGTGGCAGACAAGCACTGGTGGCGCGGAGGGCTGTCCTGGTAGGGCGGAATACCTACCGTCCGTATCGGGTTACCGAGATGATTGAAGTTTCACCTAGGGCCGATGATGTCCCACCAGACCCTCTGAGAGGACATTCCATATGACCATCGCCATCGACCGTACGGCCACTACGGACGCCCCCATCCTCGATGTGCTCGCAGAGCGCTTCAGTACCCGCGTGTTCGATCCCGAAGCCACGATCGACGAGGGAGCACTCGCAAGCGCCCTCGAAGCCGCCCGCTGGTCGCCGTCGGCGAACAACACCCAGCCCTGGCGCTTCATCGTGACCCGTCGCGGTACGGACTCGTTCGCCACGATCTACGACAGCCTCCGGGACTTCAACAAGGCATGGGCCGGCGACGCATCCGTGCTTGTGGTCGCTGCAGCGACCATCACGACGGAGGACGGTTCGCCGATGCACTTCGCCCAGTACGACGCGGGCCAGGCGGTCGCGCACTTCACCGTCCAGGCTCACGCCAGGGGTCTCGCCACGCACCAGATGGGCGGCTTCGACCGTGCAGCTGTGCGCGCCGCGTTCAACCTCCCCGAGCGCATCGCGCCCCTCACCGTCATCGCGGTCGGCGCCATGGGTTCGCTCGACGACGCGTCCGACGAGGTCCGCACTCGCGAGTCAGCGCCCCGTATCCGCCGGGCCATCAGCGAGTCGGTACTCATCAACGACTGACGAGTGCCCCAGCGGTACCTCCGCCCAGTACGGTGGTGAGGGACGAAGGAGAGTGCCGTGAAAGCGATCATCAAGGTGGTGCAGGACATCGGCCTGCTCGTGGCGCGTGTAGTCCTGGGTCTCATCCTCGTAGGCCACGGCTGGCATCGTTTCACCACGGGAATCGGCGCGACGGTCACGACGCTGACCCAGAACGGGCTCCCCGAGCCACAGCTGTTCGCCTGGGGAGCCACCGTGCTCGAGGTGATTGGCGGAGTGCTCCTGATCTTCGGCCTCCTCACCCCGATCGTCGCCGCGTTCGTCGTCGCCGAGCAGGTCATGGTCATCGCCTGGCTCAGATGGCAGAACGGGCTGTGGCAGGAGACGAACGGCATGGAGTACCCCATTGCGCTCGCCACCCTCGCCCTGGTCCTCGTCGTGTTCGGCGCCGGCCGTACAGGCGTGGACGTCCTCTTCCGTCGGGGCAAGAAGCCCGCTGATGGCACGTCGGTGTATGACTCGAACCCCGCCTGACCTGCATTCACAGACAACCCACAGCAAGTTCATTGGCGGCTTTCACAGTTTGTTGCCAGTCTTGTGACATGCCTCGACTGACAACCCAAACCGAATCGCTCACGCGAGCGGACGGTAGCCCGATCCGCGTCCTCGCCGTCGACGACGAGACCAGCCTGACCGAACTCCTCTCCATGGCGATGCGCTACGAGGGGTGGGACGTGTCGACCGCGGCTTCCGGTACGGATGCCGTACGGGTTGCCCGCGATGTCCGTCCCGACGCTCTGGTGCTCGACATGATGCTCCCCGACTTCGACGGCATGGAGGTCATGCGGCGCATCCGTGCCGACCTGCCCGACGTACCGATCCTCTTCCTCACTGCCAAGGACGGCGTCGAGGACCGCATCGGCGGACTCACCGCCGGCGGCGACGACTACGTCACGAAGCCGTTCTCCCTGGAGGAGGTCATCGCCCGGATGCGTGGCCTGCTGCGCCGTACGGGTGCCTCCATCGCACGTCCCGATGCGCGACTCATCGTCGGCGACCTCACTCTGGACGAGGACTCCCACGAAGTGGCTCGTGGCGGCGAGGAGATCAACCTCACGGCCACCGAGTTCGAGCTGCTGCGCTATCTCATGCGCAACCCCCGCCGGGTCCTGAGCAAGGCTCAGATCCTCGACCGCGTCTGGAACTACGACTTCGGCGGTCAGGCGAACGTGGTCGAGCTGTACATCTCGTATCTGCGCAAGAAGGTCGACGCCGGCCGTCCCCCGATGATCCACACCCTTCGAGGAGCGGGGTACGTGCTCCGCCCGGCGGTCGAATGACCGTACAGCTCGTCGGCGACGCGCCAAGCCCGATCGGCCCAGGAACTCTGGGCCGGCGCCTCGTCATCCAGGTGGCCACCACGGTGGCGATCCTCGCGGGTCTCATCGCCATGGTCTCGTTCGCAGCGATGCGCGAGATCGTGGTGCAACGCACCGACTCACAGCTCGCGGACATCCTCTCCCGCCAGCCCAGCGCCCCGTACGACTCGACCGACTCGTCCGGCTCACGTGGCCCGCGCGGCTCCGGTGGGCTCCCCGGAATGCCGGTCGGGGGGATCCTGGTCGAGTCCTCAGCAAGCACCGAAACGGGCGCCATCCTGACGCGCGCTGGGTGGGTCTTTCTGGACGAGGCTGTCATCGACCACATCCTCGCGGGCAGCGAACCGCACATCACGACGATCGACGTCAGCTCGATCGGAAAGTACCGCTTCGCGGCGACCAACGTGAACGGCACGATGTTCCTTGTGGGGCTGCCACTGACCGACGCCGACAACCTCGTGTCGACCGTGCTCTGGATCGAGCTCGCCCTCGCCGTGCTGGCCATCGGAGTTGCCATCGTCGTCACTCGGGTGGTCGTGACCCGGAACCTCCGCCCCCTCCACGAGGTCGCCAGGGTTGCGGCCGAGGTGTCGCGCCGTGAGCTCGACCGGGGCGAGGTCGACCTCAGCCTGCGCGTTCCGGAGTCCAACGCCGACCCCTCGAACGAGGTCGGCCGGGTGGGCCTGGCGCTCAACACCATGCTGACCAACGTCGAGAGCGCCCTGGCCGCCCGGCAAGCGTCCGAGACGAAGGTCCGCCAGTTCGTCGCCGACGCCTCACATGAGCTCCGCAACCCGCTGGCCGCGATCCGCGGCTACGCCGAGCTGAC
>JBBQBP010000013.1:0-84786 GCA_038317635.1 Propionibacteriales bacterium | reverse complement strand
CCCCATCGCCATGAGCATCACCGCGGTGATCGCCACCGGTGCCCCGAACCCCGCCAACGCCTCGAGCAGCGCGCCGAAGGAGAAGGCGATGATGATCGCCTGTACGCGTGGGTCCTTCGAGATCAGCCCGAACGCGGTGTGAAGATCCTCGAACCGGTTGCTGACCACAGTCAGCTGATAGAGCCACACCGCCGTCAAGACGATCCACATGATGGGGAACACCCCGTTGGCGATTCCCTCGGTCGCCGAGAGAAGCGCGAGATCCGTGGGCATCTTGAACGCGGTCACGCTCACGACGAGCGCGACGACGAGGGAAGACAGAGCCGCTACCCACGCCGGGGTCTTGAAGACGCCGAGCATCACGAAGAACGTGACCAGCGGGATGAGGGCGATCAGAGCTGAGAGCAAGAGACTGCCGCCCACTGGGGCGGGGAATTGGTGGAACATCATTGTCCTCCAGTTTGGTCCTACCTACGTGTGGACGACCATATGACCATCCAACGTCGGCGCGCAAGGGTTTTGGTCGTACCATTGAGAACGACGTCAACAGGGAAGGCTCGATTCGGATGGACCACGGGAATGACCAGGCGAAGGCGGACGACCCCGGGGCCTGGCGGACGATCCCGAGGGCCAAGACCTATGAGCTCGTCGTGGACCGCATCGAGGCCCAGATCATGTCGGGGAAACTCCGGGTGGGCGACCGCCTCCCGGCCGAACGCGACCTGGCGTCGATGCTCGAGGTCAGCCGCTCTGCGGTACGCGAGGCGATCCGCGTCCTCCAAGCTCGAGGGGTGCTGGCTTCGACGGTGGGTAACGGGCCCGACTCAGGGACCGTGATCACCGGCTCGTCCTCCGATGCGCTCAACCGCCTCCTCCGACTGCACGTGGCCCTGACCAACTTCCCGATCGACCAGGTTGTCGAGGCGCGGGTCATGCTCGAGCGATGGAGCGTTCGGCTCGCAGCCGTAAACGCCAGTACGACGGACCTCGCTGCGCTGCGCAAGCTCCTGGACGAGATGGACGAGGAGGGCATCAGCCGCGCGACGTTCAACGACCTCGACACCGCCTTCCACGTGGCCATCGCCGACGCCAGCGGGAACCGCCTGGTCGCCGACCTCACCGGCGCCATGCGTGAAGCGGTACGCCACTCCCTGCTCTCAGCCTTCAGCGAGACCGCCGAGTGGGAAAAGCTGGCGGATGGGTTCCGGGCCCAGCACCGCGCCATCTACGAATGCATCGCCAGCGGCGACGGATCCAAGGCCAGCGACACAGTCGAGGCCCACATCCGCAACTTCCTCGGGCGGATGCAGGTCCTTCTGCCGCCGCGCTGAGCCGGGTAACGACTGCATCGCGACGGCGTGGCGGCATCACTGCGGCTTGGCAGCGGATGTTAGGCCGCGGTGTAGATTCGAATGAAGAACCAGAAGTTGGTGGCCACCCGGTCGGCGACGCGTCATCGATGACGGCCGCGAAGCCGGTGGGGCGAGTGAACCTCGCGGATGGCCTGTCGGAGCCAACAGTTCACGTCCTCACGCTTTGCTGACCCGGCTCGGCGCCACCACTGCCCCAGTCAGCGCACTTCTCGAGGGAGATCAGTCATGCAGATCTTGGTCAATACAGATTCCAACGTCGCGGCCAGCGACAAGCTGGTGGGACGCATCAACGCTGAGCTCGAGTCGGAGTTGTCGCGCTTCAGCGAGCAGATCACCCGGGTGGAGGTCCATGTCGGCGACGAGGCTGCCGGCAGGTCCGACGGGATGGACATCCGCTGCGTGATCGAGGCCCGCCCTGCCGGGCAGCCTCCCGTGGTAGCGAGAGACCAGGCCGGCACGGCAGAGGAAGCGTGCAGCGGGGCCGTACAGAAGCTCAGGAGTCTGCTCGACAGCAAGTACGGAAAGACGGACCATCGCAAGGGCGGGGACTCCATCCGCCACTTGCCGGTGGATGAAGGGCTGATCTGAGTGGCTACCTCAACCACGAGCCGCGTCGACCAGCCGTCGAAGTCGTTGATGGGAGACGCAGTGCTCACGCGAGTTGATCTGACCGACCTGTTGGCCGCGGCCCCGCCGCTGGCAGTGTCGATCTTCATGCCGACACATGTCCGGGGTAGTGAAATCCTCCAGGACCCGATCCGGCTGAAGAATCTTGTCCGCCACGCCCGTACAGAGTTGCTCTCTGCCGGGTTGACGCCCGTGGACGCCGACGCCTTCCTCGCGCCGGCGACGACGCTTGTGGACGACTCGTCGTTCTGGCGGCATCAGGAGCAAGGCCTGGCCCTGTTCCTCGACGGCGGCGAAGCCCGCGTCCTCAACGTGGCGTTGCCGCTCACCGAACGAGTCGTCGTCGGCACGGCATTCCACGTACGCCCACTGCTGCCTCTTCTCGCTGCGGACGGTGCTTTCGGCGTGCTGACGATCTCCACGGAGAAGGTACGTCTGTTCCACGCCTCACGGTTCGCCCTGGTCGAGGACGAGACCGCTGACCTGCCGAGCGGCGTCAGCGAGGAGCTGGGGGAGCTGGACCACGAGAAGTCGGTGCAGGCCAGCCCTGTCGCTCGTCCTCACACCGGCACGATCGACATCAGCAACGCCCAGGCCTACGGAGACAGCCCGGAGGACTGGAAGAAGGACCGGCTGGTGGATTTCGTACGCAGGGTCGCGGCTGCGGTCGACGAGCGCTCTGCCGCCCACCCGGTGCCACTCGTCCTCGTGGCCGGCGCCGAGATCAGTGGGCACTTCCAGAAGTTCAGCAGGCTGGGTCCGTTGCTCGCAGGCGTCGTGGGCGCCAACCCTCAGGCCATGACCACTGCGCAGCTGCATGACGCTGCCTATGCCGTCCTGCAGCCGCAGCTGGACGCGGTTCGCCAGAAGGTGCTCGACCAGTTCCAAGGGCTGCGCCGCAGCGGTGACGCGCGCGCCGTGATCGGTGTCGAGGCGGTGCTCAGTGCGGCTCAGCTCGGGCGTGTGGACACGTTGCTGCTGACCGAGCCCACTGACCAGACGCTCGACGACGCTGGCGGGGATCAGATGGACGCCGCAGTGAGGCAGACGCTGCAGCACGGCGGCCGGATCCACCTGTTCGGCGACGACGCCTTGCCGTACACGCCCGTGGGAGCAATCCTGCGCTACTGACCGGTCGACCGCCCTGAGCGGGCGGCCTGCTCTGCGAGCCTTCGAAGTCCTGGCAGCGCCGTGCGTCTAGACTCGCGCGCACCGTGCGAGGAGGTTCCATGCGCAGAGATATCGTCACCGCGGCCTGCGACCGCGGCAACGACGGCTCGGCAGACCCGGTGGCGTCGTAGTGACCCCGCTCATGCAATGGCTGGGGTTCGTCGTCGGCCTTGCGCTGCTGGTCGTCACCCTCGGGAGCGTCGTCGGGACTCTGGTGGTGCCGCGCGGCATCGACTCGGTCATCTCGCGCTGGACCGATGATGCCGTCGACACGGCGTTCCGACTCGCGACCTCGCGGGTACGGCACCTGCCGAGGCGTGAGGCGATCGTCGCCTGGCAAGGGCCGATCTCCCTCCTGACACGCCTGAGCGTCTGGATCGTCCTGCTGTGGGTCGGGTTCTCGCTCGTCCTGCTGCCCTTCGCGGGGGCGGCCGGCTTCAGTGAGGCGGGGTCGTCCATGTTCACGCTGGGCTATGCGCCGCCCACGAACGAAGTCACCACCCTCATCGAGTACATGGCGGCGTTCACCGGAGTGATCGTCGTCGGCCTGCAGGTCGGCTACCTGCCCACGATCTACGCCGCGTTCAACCGGCGCGAGACCGAGGTGACGATGCTCACCTCGCGTGCGGGCTCACCGGCGTGGGGACCGGAGCTGCTGCTGCGCACCCGGTGGGGCATCTACGACGCCGACCCCGGTGCGTACCTGGACGACCTCTTCCAGAGGTGGGAGCGGTGGGCGGCTGAGGTGGGGGAGTCTCACACCACGTACGTGACGCTCGTCCGGTTCCGGTCACCGCGCCCGTTGTCCCACTGGGTCACGTCGCTGATCGCGGTGATGGACGCCGCTGCGATCCACCTGGCCGTCGCGCCCTCCAGCTCCCCGGGGATCTCGGCGCGCCTGTGTCTGCGCATGGGCTTCAACGCCCTCAACCAGATCGCCGAGACGATGAGGGTGCCGTACGAGCGCGACCCGAGCCCCGAGCAGCCGATCTCGGTCACCAGGGAGGAGTTCGGGGAAGCGATGACCATGCTGCGCAGCATCGGCTACCCCATCGAGCGCACCGACGACGAAGCCTGGGCGCACTATCGCGGCTGGCGCGTGAACTACGACCGTGCGGCGCTCTCCATCGCGAACGCCGTCGACGCCCCGCCGGCCCTGTGGACCGGCCCCCGTCGCTACCCCAGCACGCCCATGGCGCCTGTACGTCCCCCGAGCCGTACGCCGACAGCTCCGCAGGGGTAGCTGGCGCAAGCAGCTGGTCATGCAACTGCAGCTGGGCCGCGGTCAGGATGCGTGCAGCAGGAACTGCGAGTACCGCGCCGCGAGCCTTTCGCGATCAGGCTTGTCAGCCTTCCGGCTCGGAACTCGGAGGTTGCCACAGAACCCTTCTTAGCAGCTTCGATGGTGTGCTGCTGACCTACGTGAGGTGGTTGGGGTCGAAGACCCCGGCCGGGATCGGCCAGCCTTATCGCAACTCCCGTCGAGTTCGGGGTGACACGGATGTGCTTCCGTCAGTGCCCGCGTGAGGACAGAAGGGGAATCCGGTCGGGGACCGCGCCGACAATTGCTTCAGTCAGCATTGGTGTTCTGAGGGTCTAGCCATATGCCGTGCTGCGTCTCGGCGCGCGGGCTAGCGTGAGTTGCATCGGCTGGATCGGTCGTGCGCCACCGTCGTTCCTCACGCTCGGTCGCATGCGAAAGGAAATGCATGGCACACCTCCCTCGCCGTGGAGCTCCTGAGTCGTCCAGACCGTGCGGAAGTCCCAGCAAACGCGAGATTCGTGGAGTTGTCGGGCGGTGGAGATTGCTCAGCACCAAGGTGAAGATCGGCGTGATCGCAGGCGGGCTCCTGAGCCTGGGTGCCGTCGGCGCCATCGCGAGCCCGTTGACCACCGGCCCGTCGACGCCAAAGGTTTCGTTCGCACGTGCGAGTTCTGCTGCCCAGACGACGAGTGCGACGGTGACCTCCAAGGCCTCGACGACGGCACCTGCCACGACCTCGTCCGTCCCGGTCCTTCCAAGGGGCACCGCGCCCGCATCCACCGTGCCCGCGGCGCGCACGACCAGCAGCGCGACCACCATTACGCCGGCGACACCTACAGCTGTCGGTAGTCCATACGTCCGCCTCTCTGGCATCGCCCTCGTGAGGTCGGGTGCGTTGTGTGCCACCGAAGGTGCAGTCGGTGTCTCCTCCACCACAGGCACGAGGCAGGTCTGCGAGGTTGCCTCGGATGGACTTCTGCGCTGGGGCCCGGCATAGGTCGGCTGAGCGACACGATGAGCGCATGAGCGCCAAGGCGAAGGCCGTTCTCGCGTTGCTCGCATGCATCGCGATCGTGGTCGTGGGCTACGTCGGCCCGATGATCCGAGGCGCGCTGTTCCCGCCCTCCGCGCCAGTGGCGACGCCGACGTCCTCACAGGACCGTGACGCCTCCGTACGAGCCCTGACCTCTCTCGAGTCCGTGACGGTGCGCACTCGTACCAAGGTGGCTGGGTACGACCGGTCGTGCTCGCCGGGCCATGGCTGCGTGTTCGGGCCGGCGTGGTCGGACGACACGAAGGCTGCCGGTGGGCACAACGGGTGCGACACGCGCAACGACGTGCTGGCCGGTCAGATGCAGGACGTGGACAAGGGCAAGAGCCGCTGCGTCGTGCAGGCGGGCACCCTCGACGACCCGTACAGCGGCGCACGCATCGTGTTCCGCAAGGCCCAGGCCGATCAGGTGGAGATCGACCATGTGGTGCCGTTGGCGTACGCGTGGGACATGGGCGCCTCGACGTGGACCCTCGACCAGCGGAAGGCCTTCGCCAATGATGAGGCTCTCAACCTCCTGGCCGTCTCGAAGGCGGCCAACGCGTCCAAGAGCGACCACGGGCCCGGGACCTGGATGCCGAGCAACGTCTCGTACCGCTGCCAGTACGCCATTCGCTGGGTCGGCGTCATCTCCGCGTACGGGCTCGCAGTGACGGATGGCGACCGCAGCGTTCTGCGCGCGACGCTCAGGGTGTGCGCTCGCTGAACAGCACAGGACTGTCTGAGGCGAGTGCGACGCTGGGTCCATGAACGACACCCCCCGGACCAGACGGCAGCAACCTTCATCCTGGCAAGTCCCGCCTAGACGTTGATGTCTAGGGAGGGCTTGAAATGGTCAAGGCGCAGACGTACTCTGGCGTGACTCGGGGGTGGTGCGGCAACTCACCGCGGCGCTCGGATTCACGCCCGATGAGTGGCTCTAGGAGGAGCGATGGCCAGGACGTACCGCGCAGAGGCCGTCCGCGAGGGGCGCTACTGGGTCGTGACTGTGGACCCGGACGGGCTTCACCTCGCGGGCCAGGTCCGCCGGCTCGACGACGCCGTACCCGTGATGCAGTCGATCGTCGCCGCAGCTCTTGAGGTCCCGGAGGCTTCCGTGGCGATCGAACTCGTCGTACAGCTGCCGGCCGACGCCGCCGATCTCCTCGCGGATGCTCAGCGACGAGAGTCCGATGGACGCGATGCCCTCGCTCAGGCCGGGCGTCTGCGCCGTGACGCCATCGCCACCCTTCGCACCGCTGGGCTCAACCAGCGCGAAGTTGCCCAAGCGCTCGGACTGAGCCCACAGCGCGTCAGCCAGCTGGCCAGGGCGAATCGATGACTATCGACGAACTGCGCGGGCGCCTTCACAGCGCGTTGGCTGCTGCCGGTGATCCGGCCCGTGCTCGGGCGCAGCAGGCATACATGAAGTCGGAGATGCCCTACTACGGGGTCGGTTCGCCGGAGCTCAGGGTGTTGCTCAAACCGTTCCTGTCGGAGTTCAAGCCGGCGAACCGTGAGGACTGGGAACAGACCGTACGAGCGTTGTGGGACGGCGCGACGCATCGGGAGGAGCGGTACGTGGCGATCGCGTTCGCGCAGCACCGGTCCGCGAAGAAGTGGCAGGACCCGGACCTGCTGGACCTCTACCGGCACCTCATCGTCACCGGCGCCTGGTGGGACACCGGCGACGTCGTGGCGGGCGACCTCGTCGGGCCCGTGCTCCTGTCATACACGCGCAAGACCACCCCGACGATGCGCGAGTGGGCCATCGACGACGACCTGTGGCTGCGCCGCGCCGCGGTCCTCTGCCAGCTCAAGCACGGCGCCGAGACCGACCTCGACCTGCTCACGTATGCGATCGAGGCCAACATCGACGACACCTCGTTCTGGTTGCGGAAGGCCATCGGGTGGGCGCTGCGGCAGTACGCGCGCACGGATCCGGAGTGGGTTCGCAGCGAGGTGGACCTGCTGGGGCCACGGCTGTCCGGACTGTCCCGTCGCGAGGCTCTCAAGCACCTGGGCGGTTCGGAATAGCCCGAAGATTGGGTTGTTCACTAAGTTGCGGGAGTCGTGAGGCATAGATCACTGTTCACAAACGACTGAGCTGGAAGGATCAACGACGATGCTGACCGGGTACTGGATCTTGGCGGGCGCGCTGGCGCTCTCGAACCTCTTCGCTGGAGGGCTGAAGTTCGCGAGGACTAAGGAACAGCTCCACTCGATGGGACAGGCATGGGTCGAGGACTTCTCGCCGAACGCCATCAAGGGCATCGGGGTCGCCGAGCTGCTCGGGGGCATCGGCATCATCCTGCCGCCGCTCACCCACATCGCGCCCGTGCTCGCTCCCATCGCCGCGATCGGGCTCGCTGTGCTTCAGGCCGGCGCCGCAACCACGCACATACGGCGCCGCGAGTTCAAGATGCTCACCGCCAATGTTCCACTCATCATCCTCGCCGTGGTCGTCGCCGTCCTCGGGTTGAGGCTCTGGGTCTGAGGGCACCCCCGGCTGACCAGGTAGCGGCCCTCGCGATCGTCAGATCGGTACCGTCGTGGCCCCGAAACCCCAGGATCGGGGGTTTGAGCCCGACCGCTGTACCGAAATGACGCTCGCGCACCCGGCACCGAGCCCCGCAGCCAGCGCGACGCGCTCGCTCGACCTCGTACGGCCCGCATTTCCCCTTTCCTTCTGTCAGATCTCGCACGTAGGGTGCACTGAACTGGCCCGACGGCCTCAGAGAGGAGACCCGTCATGCAGCGGATCGTGCCCAACCTGTGGTTCGACCACCAAGCCGCGGAGGCAGCCGCGTTCTACACGAACGCATTTCCGGACGCCTGGATCACGGAGACCATCCACTACCCGACCGAGGGCCTGCTGGACTTCCAGAAGGAGTTCGCGGGAGACGTGCTCACCGTGGAGTTCGAGATCCGCGGCTACCGCTTCATCGCGATCAACGCCGGTCCCGAGGGGTCGGTGAACCCGTCGATCTCGTTCATGCTGAACTTCGACCCGGGGGTGGACCCGGACGCCCGCGCTCACATCGACGCCCTGTGGGCCGATCTGTCCGAGGGCGGGGAGGCGCTGATGCCGCTGGGAGACTACGACTTCAGCAGCCACTACGGGTGGATCAAGGACAAGTACGGGGTCACCTGGCAGCTCATGCTCACCAACCCCGGCAGCGAGCCACCGCCGTTCCTCGTCCCCAGCCTGATGTTCACCGAGGCGGTGCAGAACCGCGCCGGCGAGGCGATCGACTACTACACCTCCGTGTTCGGCGGTCAGGTCGGCACCGTCATGCACTACCCCGAGGAGGCCGACTCGGCGGCAGCCGGAGGCGTGATGTTCGGCGACTTCACGCTGCTCGACCAGTGGTTCGCCGCGATGGACTCGGGCGTCACCCACGGCTTCACGTTCAGCTTCGGCGTCTCCCTGATGGTGGAGTGCGCGGATCAGGCCGAGCTCGACCGGTACTGGTCGCAGCTCAGCTCCGTACCCGACGCCGAGCAGTGCGGCTGGTGCGCGGACAAGTTCGGCGTGAGCTGGCAGCTCGTACCGGCGAACATGGCCGAGCTCATGAGCAAGCCGGGTTCGTACGAGAAATTGATGAACATGAAGAAGATCGAGGTCGCAGCCTTCGGCTGAGGCAGTGAGGCGGATTCTCCGCAGTGTGTGCTGGCCCACGGAACGGGGTGGGACTTGGTGGAGAGAGTGGCTGTACGGCGCTGGACCGGCGCCCGTACAGATCGGAAGGACATCACCATGAGCACCACTCGTACCGCCAGCACCCCACTGTCCACCCGCAGCGCCGCACGACCCGCAGTGACGACACGCCTCATCCGTGGCATCGTCGGCGGACTCGTCGGCGGCATGGTCTTCGGGATGATGATGCAGATGATGGGTGCCATCCCGATGATCGCCAAGCTCGTCGGCAGCGACTCGCTCGTCGTCGGCTGGCTCGTCCACCTCGCCATCTCGGCGGCCCTGGGCTTCGGCTTCGCCCTTGTCGTCGGCACGCGGCTGAGGTCGATCGGTGTGAGCCTCGGGCTCGGCGCCGCCTACGGCATGGTCTGGTGGGTCCTGGGCGCCCTCATCGCGATGCCGCTTGCGCTGGGCATGCCCGTCTTCGCCTTCACCACCACAGCCTGGCTCTCGCTGATGGGACACATGGTGTACGGCGCAGTGCTCGGCCTCGTCGCGTACCTGCTCGGCCGCAGCCGTTCGTGACCCCGACCGACTCCCGCCGGTCCCGCCTGCTCGTCGTTGTCTCCGCGGAGTGCACCGAGTGCAGGCGGGCGACGCGGATCGCCGCCGAGTTCGGCGAGCAGGCACCGCACGTCGACGTCCGTGTCGTCGACATCACCCACGAGCCCGTGCCTGACGGGGTGATACTGGTGGGCACGCCCATGTACATCGACGACACCACGGAGCCCACCGTTCTCTCCCTGGGCAACCCCGCGCCGGCCGAGCTGGCTCGCCACTACGGGACTGACCGATGACGGTCGGCCAGGTCCGCGGCTTCATCCTGCGCGAGCTCGACCTGTTCCGCGACCTGAGCGACGCCGAGATCGACGCCATCGGTGCCGCCGCCCCGATGCGGACGATCGCGGCCGGCCAGGTGCTGTACTCGCCGGGCAGACCCACCGAGGTGTTGTTCATCCTCAAGGGTGGTCGGGTCCGGCTCTACACGATCGGCGCCGACGGCCGCACCCTCACCACGGCCATCGTCGAACCCGGCCAGCTGTTCGGCGAGATGGTGCCGCTCGGTCAGTCGCTCACCGACACCTACGCCGAGACCATCGACCCCAGCGTCGTGTGCCTCATGAGCCGTACGGATGTCGACCGGCTCCTGCTCTCCGACCCACGCATCGCGGCACGGATCGCCGAGATCCTCGGACGACGCGTCGCGGAGCTGGAGACACGCCTCAGCGACACGGTCCTCAAGACCGCTCCGGACCGCATCGCCAGCACCCTCACTCGACTCGCTGACCGCGACGGGGCCAGCATCAGGCTCACCCACGAACAGCTCGCCGACCTCGTCGGTACGACGCGGGAGACCGTCACCAAGGTGCTCGGCGAGCTCGCTGCTCGGGGCCTCGTCCAGCAGAAGCGCGGTCGCATCATCGTGACGAGCAGGAACGGCGTCGGTCACCTCGCCACGCACGGGGGGCTCAACCCCATCACCGGGGGCAGCCACAGCTGATGGCGCGCCGCCACTCGTACCGTCAGTGCGGCTCGTCGGCGACGGCTCGGAGGATGGGGCGCAGGGCGATCCACCACTGGTTCTTGGGGCGATGGAGGTGGAGGTCCATCTCGGCCATCACCTGGTCCAGGCTGACGGCCGAGACCTTGGACTGTACGAGTCCGAGGTAGTAGCTGTTCGTCGTCCCGGCGTCGAACTCCGTACCGATCAGGTCGAGTGCCCGGGACACCAGCCGTACGGCCAGGAGCCGGTCGAACGGGGTCGGGGCCGCTCCCTGCTGCATGTGGCCGAGGATGTTCTGCCGGACGTCGTAGGTCCCCTGGCTCTCCTGCTCGAGCAGGCGTGCCAGGAAGTCGGTCGTGTAGAGCGGGTTGGCGTTCTCGTTGCGGATCGCGAGGAACAGCTTCCGCCCTGCAGCGAAGCTCTGCCGCAACCACCGCACGTCGGCCGACAGGGCGTCCAGGCTGATCCCCTCCTCGTGCAGGTAGATCCGCTCGGCCCCGGTGGCGATGCCGCCCATCAGGGTCAGGTAGCCGCAGTAGCGACCCATCGTCTCCACGACGAAGGCCCGCTTGGCTGCGCTGCCGGAGGTCTTGATCCGATCGACGGCCTCGGTGATGACGTTCAGCGCCGTGTCCGCACCGATCGACAGCTCCGATCCCGGCAGGTTGTTGTCCAGGGTTGCCGGCACGCACACGATCGGCATCCCGAACGTCGGGAACCGGTCCCGCTCGCGATGCAGCAGCTCGGCGGCCTCGTACCCGCTCCAGCCGCCGATCATGAGCAATGCGTCGATCTCGTGGTCCTCGAGGGAGCGGCTGATCCGGTACAGCTCGTCGACCGACGGGACCGTACGGCGCACGCCCAGCTCGGCGCCGCCCTCGGGCAGCCAGCTCTCCACATCGCTCCACCCGAGCTCGCTGACCTCGCCGTCGCGCAGGCCCGGGAAGCCATTACGGATGCCGAGCATCGTGTGGCCCCGGCTGATGCCGAGCCGTACTGCGGCACGTGCGGCCGCGTTCATGCCGGGTGCGAGGCCGCCGGCGTGCATGATCCCGATCCGCTTGCTCTGCTCGGGCGCGTCGATCCGGCTCGGCTCGACGAGCTCCGCGAGGATGCGGGCGGCCTCCTTGAACGAGCCGCCGCGCAGGTCCATGGCGCCCTCGTAGTCGCCGGCCGCGATGAGCTCCGGCACCTGCCGGGTCTTGGCGACGGCCTCCACGAGCGGTACGCGGGTGACGCGGTTGCCGCGGAACCCCAGGACGGGCCCGGTGGTGCCGGGCGTCGCGGTGAGGACCTCGACGGCCGCCTCGTACCCCAACCAGGTCGACGCCCACCGGTCGTACGCGCTCGGCGTCCCGCCTCTCTGAACGTGGCCGAGGATCGTCACCCGCGCGTCCTCGTGGAGGGTCTCCTCGAGCACCTGCCGGACGTACTCGGACGTGATCGGCTGACCTGTACGGTCGCACGCCCCTTCGGCGACGACCACCATGGAGTCGCGCCGCCCCTCCTCACGGCCCCGCCGCAGCGCCGTACACATCCGCTCCTCCCAGCCCTCTGCCGGCGGCTGCTCGGGGATGATGACGTAGTCACAGCCACCCGCGATGGCGCTCATCAGGGCGAGGTAGCCGCAGTGGCGGCCCATCACCTCGACCACGAAGCTGCGCTGGTGGCTCGCGGCCGTACTCGCGAGGGCATCGATCGCGTCGACGATGCGATGAAGGGCGGTGTCGGCGCCGATCGTCATGTCCGTACCGACGAGGTCGTTGTCGATCGAGCCGACCAGTCCGGCGAACATCAGTGCCGGGTGCGCGTCGGCCACGTCCTGGGCAACCACGCCCTCGGCCACGAGCTCGGCCAGCAGCTCGCTCCACTCGGCGCGGAACTGGTCCAGGCCGGACAGGGAGCCGTCGCCGCCGATGACGACCAGCCGGTCGATGCCTTGGGCGATGAGGTTCGCGGCCGCCCGCTTGCGCCCGGTGCGCTCGCGAAAGTCCTGGGAGCGGAACGTGCCGATGACCGTACCGCCGCGGTGCAGGATGCTCCCGACGTCGTCCCAGCAGAGCTCCCGGATGCCGACACCCCCGTCGACCATGCCCTGGTAGCCCTCGTAGATGGCGTACACCTGCGCGCCCAGGGTCAGAGCTGTCCGTACGACCGCGCGGACCGCCGCGTTCATCCCCTGCGCGTCACCGCCGCTTGTCAGGATCCCGATGCGCTTGCCCGCACCGACCTGTGCGATCTCCGGTAGGACCTGTGCTGTGCTGGTCATGCCGACATTCTCGCGCTGTCCGGGGTGCTGCGAGCGGCAGGGGAGCACTTTTGCTGAGGTCGCTGCGATGGGTTGGTGGGCAGGAACCACGACGCGCACAGCCTTTGTGGCGCGAGATCCTGGTCACACTGGTTGTGCGGAAGCTCCGAAGGCTGTGCGCGTCGGGAGGGCTGTGCGGTCAGTCGGCGATCAGGGCGAGCAGCGCGTCGACGAACACCTCCGGCTGCTCCAGGTGCGGGCTGTGGCCGGCGCCGTCCACGAGCACCTCGGTGAACGAGCCGCCTGCCGCCTCGTACGCCTGGAGCACATCGCGGGTCTGGCTGACCATGGGCTGCGGCGGGGCGACCTCGTCGCCGGGCCAGCCTGGCACCAGACCGACCTTGCCGAGCATGTTGAGGTCGTAGTAGGACGCGTCCGACACGATCGCGTCGACCGAGCCGTGGATCCACAGGATCGGAGGCTTCACAGCGAGGTCCACCAGCCCGGAGGTGTTGAAGTACTTCGGGACCAGCGTGTTGAGCACGCCCTTGGTCCCGGCCGCGAACCCGGGCCAGCTCTCGCTGGGGACGGAGTCGCCGGGGTAGTTGTCGACACCCGTGGCCGTGGTGAGGATGGACTCCACCCAGATGTCCTCGTGCTCGCTGGTGTAGCCGGCCGAGACATACCCGCCACGGAACACGTTACGAGGGGACGTCGGCGCCTCGTCGGACATGTCGTGGTCCAGGATCCGCTGTACGAAGTCAGGGTTCGCTCCGCCGCCGCCAGCGCCGGCGTTGTCCGGCGTCAGCATCGACCCGTCCCGGCGGGTTCCCCCGAAACCGTACGGCGACACGGGAGCCTGCAGCGTGAGGCTGAGGACGGGATGGTCCAGGGCGTACTGCATGACGACCCCGCCGCCCATCGACCAGCCGACCAGATGGATGGGTCCGAGCCCGAGAGCCTCCAGCGTCGCGTGGACGTCGTCGCTGAAGTCCCGACAGGCCCTGCTCCCGTCGACCGGGAGTGTCTCGGTGTCACCGAAGCCCCGGAGGTCGATCGCGACCACCCGCAGGTCGCGGGGCAGGGCCAGCATGATCTCCTGCCAGAACAGCGCCGACGAGGCGTTGCCGTGGATCAGGCCGATCGTCTTCTCACCCGGAGCGGCCTGGTCGTCGCCCACCCTCTCGAG
Source organism: Propionibacteriales bacterium (assembly GCA_038317635.1). Classification (GTDB taxonomy): domain Bacteria; phylum Actinomycetota; class Actinomycetes; order Propionibacteriales; family Propionibacteriaceae; genus Fen-668. The sequence continues at coordinate 70,681 of JBBQBP010000013.1, read as the reverse complement.
GATGTTCACAGCCAGGCGCGTCGTCTGTACCACTCGCGACGTGATGCCGTCCAAGAGCGTCATTGCCCCCCCTTGTTGTCGGTTTCTACTCCACCCCGCGGCGGATCAGGTCGATGGTTCCCCGCAGGTGATCGCGCATGTCAGTGAGCGTCATGCGGTCGCTGAGGTTCTGGAAGATGAAGATGTCGGTCATGAAGTGGACACACAGGTCGGCCAGCACCGAACGGTCCACGTCGGCCCTGATCACGCCGCTGTCCTGGTCGCGCTCGATCGCGAGCACGAACAGCTCTCGGTAGCGGTTCTTGATGGCGCGGATGAGGCTCAGGGAGACACCGCTGGCATGGCTGTACATGACCTTGCCCATCTGGATGTGGAGCGGGTGTCGCGCCAGGAACTCCGTGTCGAGGGCATAGAAGCGCTCGAAGAACGTCAGGAACGGGCTGGTGAGGTAGTCGTCGAACGCCGCTTTGGTGTACTCCCGCCGCTCCTCGCGCAGCCGCTCGAAGACGTAGACGTACAGGTCGTCCTTGTTCGCGAAGTACTGGTAGATGCTCCCCCTCGGGATCCCGGCCGCCCGGACGATGTTGGAGAGCTTCGCCTCCTCGACGTTGCGCTTGCTGAACTCGTCGATCGCCGCAGCCATCACCGACGCCTGCTTCGCCGCAGGGAGGTTCAGGAAGGTCTGTGTGGGCATCGTACGGTCCTTGCTTCAGGCTCGATGTCATGAGTTCGCTGGTCGCAGGCGACAGTATTTCGTACGGGTGCTCATCAGCATGCCTCGTACACCGAGGCGATCCCCATGCCGCCGCCGATGCACAGCGTCGCGAGCCCCCGCTGCGCCCCCTGCTTCGCCATCTCGTGCAGCAGCGTGACGATGATCCGTGCCCCCGAGGCGCCGATGGGGTGGCCCAGCGCGATCGCTCCGCCGTTGACGTTCACCTTCGACCAGTCCCAGTCAAGATCCTTGCCGACCGCGAGCGCCTGGGCGGCGAACGCCTCGTTGGCCTCGATGAGGTCCATCTGGTCGATCGACAGGCCGGCCTTCGCGAGCGCCTTCCGCGTCGCCTCGATGGGCCCCACCCCCATGATCGAGGGGTCCACACCCGCCTGGCCCCATCCCACGAGCTTCGCCATCGGCGTGAGACCGAGCTCGGCGACCGCCTCGCCGCTCGCGAGGACGATGGCCGCGGCGCCGTCGTTGATGCCCGACGCCGTACCGGCGGTGACCGTACCGTCAGGCTTGAACGCGGGCCGGAGCCGGGCCAGCGCCTCGACCGACGTCGCCCGCGGGTACTCGTCGGTCGCGAACTCGACCGTCTCCCGCTTCACGGTGACCGGAACGGGCACGATCTCGTCAGCGAAGCGACCGGCCGCGATCGCTGCGGCGGCCTTGGTCTGCGACTCGACAGCGAAGGCGTCCATCTCGTCGCGGGTGACGCCCCACTGCTCGGCCACGTTCTCGGCCGTGATCCCCATGTGGGCGCCGCTGAACACGTCGGTGAGGCCGTCGACGAGCATCGTGTCCTTCAGCGACGCGTCGCCCATGCGGGCCCCCCACCGCGCGGTCGGGGCGATGTACGGGGCCGCCGACATGTTCTCGGTTCCCCCGACGACAACGACCCGGGCGTCGCCGGCGAGGATGGCGCGAGCACCTTCGACGAGCGTCTTCATGCCCGACCCGCACAGCATGTTCACCGTGGTCGCGGTCACGCCGACAGGGATGCCGGCACCGATAGCCGCCTGACGGGCGACGTTCTGTCCGGAGCCCGCAGTGAGGATGCAGCCGAGGAACACCTCGTCGACCTGGTCGGGGGCGACGCCGGCACGTTTCAGCGCCTCGGCGATCACGATGGTGCCCAGCGTCGCCGCCGGCACGTCCTTGAGGCTCCCGCCGAAGGCGCCGATAGCTGTCCGGCAAGCGGAGACGACGTACAGATCAGTCATGAACTGCGTCCTTTCAGACGATGGTGATGCCCGTGGTCTGGTGGTTGACGAAGCCGAGCACCAGCGCGGTGAACTCGGCGGGCTTCTCGTACATGGCGGCGTGCCCCGCGCCCAGGATGATGACGTGTCCGGCGCCGGGGATCGCCGCGACCAGCTCGGTCTGGTTGGGCAGCGGCGTCACGTAGTCGTACTCCGAGGAGATCACGAGCGTCGGTGCGGAGATCTGTCCGAGCCGCTCCCGCTCGTCGTGGGTCTCGGCGCTGCGCGTCAGCCGCGCGAACGCGTCGTACACCGGGGGAGTGAAGACCTGGACGAACAGGTCCTCCCGGGCCGAGATCCACGAGTAGTTGGCCTCGTAGAACCCTGGCGAATAGACGGTCGGGATGCAGGTCTTGAAGAAGACGTGCCCGTCGTGGGTGTTCATCGCGAACTCCCACGCCTTCCCGATGTCGCGCAACCAGCTCGAGGTGTACGCGGTGGTGTTGGACAGGACCAGCTTCGTGACCCGCTTCGGGCGACGCGCGGCCACGCGCATCGCGACCTCGCCGCCGTAGCTGACCCCGCAGATACTCACCCGATCGAGGCCGAGGTGGTCGAGGAACGCGCACACGAGCTCCTCCTGGAGCTCCTGCGTGTACTCGTGGTCGACCTTCCCGCTCTGGCCCTGGTCGACGAGGTCGAGCAGCAGCAGGCGGTTCTGTGCGGTGAACGCCGGCAGGAACGCCTTCCACGAGGCGCACGACATGAAGATCCCGTTGAGGATCAGCAGGGGTTCGCCGGTGCCGTGGTCCTCGTAGTAGATCGGCACCCCGTCGTAGTCGAACGTGGCCATGCCACTCACCTCCCCGCCGGGGCGACCGATGGCGCCACGGAGATGAAGCCGTACGTCACCGCGTCGGCGTGCAGGCTGTCGCGGAAGTCCGGATGGGCGATGGAGATCAACCGTTCGACCCTCTCGGCGATCGTCGTCCCCCGCAGGTTGACTGCCCCGTACTCGGTGACCACCCAGTCGACGTCGTTGCGCGACAGCGACACCGCGGCGCCCGGCTTGAGGATTGGGACGATCTTCGAGAGGACCTCGAGCTCGCCGGTGACCTTGTTGGCCTTCTCGATCGTGCTGTACAGCGCGATGAACGATCGCCCGTTGCGGGACCGCTGGGCGCCGGTCGCGGTGTCGGACTGGCCGCCGGTGCCCGAGATCTGCTGGGTGCCGATGCTCTCCGAGCAGCACTGGCCGGTGAGGTCGACCTCGACGGTCGTGTTGATGCTGACCTGGTTGTCGTTGCGGGCGATGAGGTACGGGTTGTTGACCTCGTCTCCGCGTCCGGTGAGACAGTCGGGGTTCTCGTTGATGAAGTCGTACATCTCCGCGCTGCCGAGCGCGAACGTGAACACCGTCTTGCCGACGTCGACCTGCTTGCGAGCACCGGTGACGATGCCGGCCTTCATGAGGTCCATGATCCCGGTCGTCATCATCTCGGTGTGGATGCCGAGGTCCTTCTTCTCGTACAGGTAGCCGCACACCGCGTTCGGGATGCCGCCGATGCCGACCTGGATGCAGTCGCCATCGTCGACGAGGTCGGCGATCGTACGACCGATCGCCAGGTCCTTCGCGTTCGGTGCGGCGGCGGGGATCGTGCCGGGGCGTCCGTCGGACTCGATGACGTAGTCGATGGCGTCCCAGTCGAGGTAGTTCTGGCCGAAGCAGTGGGGGGCGTTCGGACTGATCTCGAGGATCCGCAGGTCCGCGTCGGCCCCGATCTTCTCCTCGTACGTGTTGCCGCAGGCGAACCGGGTCCGCCCGCCGGCCTCCGGCATCGACGCCAGCGAGATCATGATCTTCGAGCGCTTGTGGTAGCTCCGCTTCGTACCGGCGAGGTGCAGATGGTTGGGGATGTAGCTCACCCGGCCCGTCGACCAGAGCTTGCGTAGCGGCGGCGTGGAGAACCAGCAGTCGATCCGGAACGCCTTGCGGATGTTCTCCTCCGACAGGTACTCCCCGGCAGCCGTCGGCAGGCAGTTCGTGATCGTGACGTCGTTCACCCGGTCGGCGATGCGGTGGAGGTTGCCGAGGAACGCCGGCGGCTCGTTGGCGCCGAGCCCGACGGTGATGTTGTCGCCGTCCGCGACGAGGTCGAGCGCCTGGTCGACGCTGATGAGCTTGGAGCGGTAGTCGAACATCATGCGGCCTTTCCCCAGCGCACGCAGGTGGAGGCCCAGACGTAGCCGATGCCCGCGGCGATGAACGTGACGAGGCTGCCGTCGGTGATCCGGCCCGACTCCAGCCCGAGGTGGAGCGAGAGCATCTGGTCGATCTGGCCGATGTGGCCGTAGTTCTCCAGGTACGTCGTCTGCTCGGGCGTCAGCCCGAGGTCGGCGATCATCGCGACGTGCTGGCTGCGCTTGAAGTGGAGGATCGCGAGGTAGTCGATGTCGGAACGGGTGAGCCCACCGCTCTTGCGGAGGCTCTCGTCGATGCACGTGTACCAGTTCGCGATGCTGGTCTGGTTGAGCTTGTCCTTCATCCGGACCGCGTCCATCAGCCGCAGCGAGCGGTACCCCTCCTCGACGGTGTCGGGGGTGAACGGCCTCGCCGTGCCGCCGATCTCGACGCCCGCGGTGTGGGCGAGCGAGCCGTCGGCGATGATGTGGGTGCCGAGGATGAGGTTGGAGTCCATGCCCTTGCGGACGATGAACGCGCCGCCCCCCGCGCCGAGGTTGAAGAACATCGACACCGAGGAGTCGGTGTAGTCGACGAAGTCGCCGTTGCGGTAGCCGCCGGCGATCAGCACGGTGTCGATGTCGTCGTCGGCCAGCAGCAGGTCCTTGGCCATCTTGAGGGCCGTGAGCGTGGTGCAGCACCGGTTGGCGACGTCGATGCCCCACGCGTTCGTCGCGCCGATGCGGTCCTGGATGTACAGCGCGGACGTGGTGAGCCCGTACTCCTTCCACTCCTCGCCGACACACAGGATGACGTCGATGTCCTTGGCCTCCACTCCCGTGCGGGCCAACGCGTCCAGTGCGGCGAGCGCCCCCATCTCCTGGGTGCCGTCGCCGGGACCCGGCACTGGTTTGCGGACGACGCCGAGCTTGTCGACCACTGCCTGCTCCGACCAGACGCCCTGCGTGGCCTTCGAGATGTCGGCCGCCGACATGTAGGTGTCCGGCAGGTACAGGCCGTAGCCGAGGATGCCGATGTTCTCCTGCGTGCTCTTCATGACTCTCGCCTCAGTGGGACTCGACGCGGTGGTGTTGGATGGGTCGGGGGCCGCACCAGGCGACCCCCGACCGCTGATGGTGCTACTTGCCGAGGAGCTTGCTGATGCTCTGCAGCGGCTCGACCTGCTCCCAGCCGGACGGGTGCGCCGTATCGGTCGGGACGACCTTGGCGAGGTTCATCTCCTGGGTGCCCTTGCGCTGGCCGTTGCTGAAGTCGATCGAACCACCGAACGGGTTCTGGATCGGTGCCTGCTCGAGCGCCTTCTTGTACGAGTCCCACGTCACGGTCTTGCCCTCGAGCCGCTTGAGGCCCTCGACGAAGAACGTGGCGGCGATCCAGCCGGTCTGCGCGTACGCGTTGGTCGCGTACTTGGCGTCGACGTTTGCCTGGTACTCCTTGAGAGATGCCTTCGCGATGTCGCTCGAGTAGTCGACCCAGCCCGGTCCGTACAGGTTGAACTTGCCGTCGATGTCGGCGATGACTGCCTTGCTCATGGCGCTGGACACGTTGACGTAGGTGGTGATCGCGTCCTTGTTCACACCCTGTGCGGCGAGCTCCTTGACGATCGTCGGCATGGTCGCCTGGATGGCGGCGATGATGACGAAGTCGACGTTTGCGTTCTTGATCGCGGTCACGGCGCTCGACACGTCAGGCGCACCGGCAGCGACCTGCTGCTCGACGTACTCGATCCCCGACATCGTCTTGATCTGCGCGACGGCCCCCTTCTCGAGGTCCATCCCGGCGTCGTCGTTGGTGTAGATGATGCCGATCTTCTTGGCGCTGAACTTGCCCGTCGCGTACGCGGCCATGATGCCGCCCTCGTTGCGGTAGATCGGCTGCACGGGGAACAGGTTCGCGCCCTCAGCGTCGGTCTTGGCGGACTCGGCGTACAGCTGGCCGATGCCGGTGGCGAAGTAGACCGCCGGGATGCCGCTCTCCTTGAGGGTGCCGATGGTGGCGGCGACCACGGGGGTGCCGAAGTGCCCGACGATGGCGAACACCTTGTCGTCCTCGATGAACTTGGTCAGTGCGGCGCTGCCCTTGGCAGGGTCGAACTCGTCATCGACGTGGCGGAACTCGATCTGGCGGCCGTCGATGCCGCCGGCCTTGTTGACCATGTCGAAGTAGCCCTGCATGCCGGCGAGGAAGGGCACACCGACGGGTGCGTAGGCGCCTGACGTGGCAGCGCTGTTGGCGACGATGACCTTGTCGGCCGTGATGCCCTGGACCTTGCCGCCGCTCGCCGTACCGGAGTCGGTGCTCTGCCCGCAGGCGGCCATCGACAGCGCCATCAGCGTTGCCAGGGTGGTCGCGATGATTCGTGGTCTCTTCACGATGATTCCTTCTCCTGTGGTGGTGGTGTGTGCGTTGCCGTGCCGAGGTAGGCCTCGACGAGGGTGTTGTCCTGGATCAGATCCGCGGCCGGCCCGTGGATGTTGTTGCGCCCTGTCGCGAGCACGTATCCGTAGTCCGCGATCTTGAGCGTCTGGAGCGCGTTCTGCTCGACGATGAGCACCGTCGTTCCTTCGGCCTTGATCTCGGAGATGATGCGGAAGATGTCTCGGACGACCAAAGGCGCCAGACCCAGGGACGGCTCGTCCAGCAACAGGACCTTGGGGCTCGCCATCAGCGCACGAGCGATGGCGAGCATCTGCAGCTCGCCACCCGACAGCGTGTAACCCAGCTGCGTGCGGCGCTCTTCGAGCCTGGGGAAGTAGCGGTAGCACCGCTCGAAGTTCGCGGCGATCTGCGCCCGGTTGCGGACGGTGAACGCTCCGGTGCGCAGGTTCTCCTCGACGGTCAGGTCGCGGAAGATCTGCCGCCCCTCGGGGGACTGGACGATGCCGAGCCTGGTGATCTTCTCGGCATCCTGTCCGGTGATGTCCTGTCCGAAGGAGGTGATGGTGCCGGCGGACACGGCGGTGAGGCCTGAGATGGCCTGCAGCGTCGAGGTCTTCCCTGCGCCGTTCGCACCGAGCAGCGCAACGACCTGACCCTGCTCGACGTCGAGGTCGATGCCCTTGACCGCCTCGATCGCGCCGTAGCGGATGACCAGGCCCCGGATCTGCAGTGCGAGCTCAGTCATCGTCGCGCTCCCCGAGGTAGGCCTCGTGGACCAGCGGGTTATGCTGAATCTCCGCCGGCGTGCCCTGTGCCAGGAACTTGCCGAACGAGATCGCGCAGATCCGGTCGCACACGTTCATGACGAGGCCCATGTCGTGCTCGACGAGGAGGACCGCGCACTGGTAGCGGGTCCGGATCTCGCGGATCGTGTCGGCCAGCCCTTCGGTCTCCGCCTCGTTGAGGCCCGCGGCCGGCTCGTCGAGGATGATGAGCTTCGGCTCGGCCATCAGCGTGCGGGCCATCTCCAGCCGCTTGCGCACGCCGTACGGCTGACCGCCGGCCAGCTGGTCCGCGAGGTGTCCGATCCCCAGGAACTCGAGCGCCTCCAGAGCTTTCGCCCGGTACGCGTTCTCCTCGGCGCGTGCGCTCGGCAGCCGCAGCATCTGCGAGATCATGCTGGCGCGGAAGTCGACGTGACCGCCGATGAGGACATTGTCGACCAGCGACAGCTCGGCGATGATCTCGACGTTCTGGAACGTGCGGACGAGCCCGTAGCTGATGATCGTGTGCACCGGGCGCCCGACGAGGTTGATCTGGCCCGCCGCGTTGTCCGGCTTCTGGCGTCGCGCGGCGAGCCGGTCGGCGTCGACGCTGAACCACACGGAGCCCGTGTCGGGCTTGTAGAACTGCGTGATGCAGTTGAAGACCGTGGTCTTGCCCGCCCCGTTGGGGCCGATGAGCCCGAAGATCTCCTGGTCCTCCACGGAGAAGGACAGGTCGTCGACGGCTGTCAGCCCCCCGAAGCTGATCGACAGGTTCTCGACGCGCAGAACCTCGCTCATCGGACGGCCTCCTCAGGGACGTCGTCGAGGTCGGGTGTCGCGAGGTCGGCGGTCGCGGCCCGCGGGCCGCGAGGCAGTGCGCCACGGACGAGGTCGGCGAGGCCCTTGAGCCCCTGGGGGAAGAACATGATGACGACGATGATCAGGACGCCGCTGAAGATGTATGGCAGCCCGGGGATGTCGCCGACGACCGGCAGCTCCTTGAGGACGAGCTCGGGGACGGCGAAGATCACGAAGGCGCCGGCGACCGTCCCGAAGATCGAGCGGAGGCCGCCGACCACGACCATGGCGATCACGTTCAGCGACAGGAACAGGTTCCAGCTGGATGGGTAGGAGCTGCGGAGGAAGAACAGGTAGAGGGCGCCGCCCAGCCCTGCGTACAACGTGGCCATGGAGAAGGCGAACAGCTTGTACTTCAGGACGCTGACCCCCATGGCCTGAGCAGCCACCTCGCTCGACCGCATCGCGTGCAGCGCGCGTCCTAGATGACCATGGACGATGTTGTGGGTGAGCATCATGACGAGGACCAGCGCGACCACGATCACGCAGAACACGAGGCGACGATCGGTCTGGACGCCGAAGATGACCGGGAACGAGGACTGCTTGCCCGCCGTCCCTCGGGTGAACCACTCGGCCTGTTCGAAGGTCTTGAGCAGGATCTCGGAGATGCACAACGTGGCGATGGCCAGGTAGATGCTGCGTACGCGCAGGGACACCACGCCGACGAGGAGACCGATGAACGTCGGGATCACGAGGGCCGCGAGCAGCGCGACCCAGAAACCCAGGTGCAGGTCGTCCTGGACGTACGCCGCGAGATAGGCGCCCAGTCCCATGAAGCCGGCGGTACCCAGCGAGATGAGCCCGGAGTAGCCGAGCAGCAGGTTCAGGCCCATGGCCACGATGGCGTAGATGAGGACGAAGCCGAGCGTGGACAGCGTGCTCGTCTGCATGAGGCCGTTCGCGCTCAGGACGGGCAGCAGCAGGAGCGCCGCGCCGAAGATCACGAACTGTACGTGGGCGTTCGCGAGCGCTCGGGTGAGGGCTGCGGAGCGTGACCTCATCGCCTACACCTTCTTCAGGTAGGTCTTGCCGACCAGGCCGTTGGGGCGGACGAGCAGGAACACGAGGATGAGCAGGTAGAGGATCTGATCCCCCCAGACCGAGCTGCCGTACAACTTGAGGAAGTTGCTGGCGACAGCGATCAGGTACGCCCCGAGCACCGGCCCGTAGAACGTCTGGAAGCCACCCAGCACGCAGGCGAAGAGCGCCGACACCTGGACCGTGTTCATGAACGTCGGCGTGACGGTCGTGGTCGGGGCGATCATCACGGCGGCGAGCATGCCGAGCACTCCGGCGACGGCCCAGGCGAGCAGCGTCACGGTCCGGGTCGGGATCCCCATCAGCCGTGCGGTCGACTCGTTGGAGGCCGTGGCGCGGACGGCGAGCCCGATCTTCGTCTTCTGCAGGACGACGAACAGTCCGGCCGCGATCACGACGCCGACGACGATGTTGAACAGGGCGTTGAACGAGAGGTTCGCCCCCCCGACGACGAAGTCGCCGTTGGGGATGGCTTTCGGCAGGAGCATCGGGTCAGTGCCGAACACGATCGGTGCCAGCCCCAGGAAGACCATGATCAGGCCGAGCGTGACGATCTCTTTCCCCACAGCGGTCGCTCGCTTCAGCCGCCGGATGACAGCGAAGTCGACGGCGAAGCCGAGGACGACGGCGACGAAGGCCCCGAACAGGACGCTGAGCCACAACGGCGATCCGGTCCGGTTGAGGACGAACGCGACCGCAGTCCCGCTGAACATCCCCATGGATCCCTGGGCGAAGTGCATGACCAGGCTGGTCCGCCAGACGAGGACGATGCCCAGCGCGGCCAGCGCGTACACGCTGCCGGTCTCCAGGCTACGCAAGAGGGGCTGAAGCAGCTCCACTGACAACACTCCTTCGTTGGAGGTGATCCTGACGCTCGTGGCACACACTGGGCCGCCGTTCGTCGGGTCGTCACTGGCCCGGGCGGTGTATGTGACGTTCGAACAATATGACGCCATCGTCATTCCCGCAAGTACCCCCACCGGTAGTCCTCATCACTGCCCGAGTCGAGCATCTCCGACATGCATCATCCCTAGTGAAAGCAGTAATACGGTTCCACCTGGCTCGGTTGCATCGCAGTTCCGCGCCGCGATCGCGCTGTTGTTGTGACCTAGGTGTCATTCGCTGTTGCACGAAACACGTGGGCTTTTGACACGCCGCGGCGCTTTGGATCTATCATCCCAAGTGACATGGGTGTCACTCGAATGGGCAAGGAGCCGAGGGATGAGTGCGATGCGAATGCAGGACAAGGTGGTCCTGGTCACAGGCGGTGCCGCGGGCATCGGCAGGGCGACAGCGCAGAGGTTCGCGGACGAGGGCGCGATCGTTGCGATCTGCGACGTGAACGAGGAAGCGGGTCGTCAGACCGTCGACGCGCTCGGCGAGGGGGCGAGCTTCACCAAGGTCGACGTCTCCGACCGGGACAGCGTGCAGGCGTGGGTGGCTGACGTGGTCGCTCGCCACGGACGGATCGACGTGCTCGTCAACAACGCCGGCATCACGCGGGACGCGCAGCTGGTCAAGATGAAGGAGGGCGAGGTCGTCGCGCAGATGCCCGAGGCCGACTTCGACCTGGTCATCGCCATCAACCTCAAGGGTGTCTTCACATGTACCCAGGCAGTCGTCCCGGTGATGATGAAGCAGGCCTCCGGCGCGATCGTCAACGCGAGCTCGGTGGTCGCCTTCGACGGGAACTTCGGCCAGACGAACTACGTCGCGACCAAGGCTGGTGTCATCGGGATGACGAAGGTCTGGGCGCGGGAGCTGGGGCGGTACGGGATCCGGGTCAACGCCGTCGCGCCGGGCTTCACCGCCACGGAGATGGTCGCGGCGATGCCCGAGAAGGTCCAGGAGACGATGCGTGCCCACACGCCGCTGGGGCGTCTCGGAGCACCCTCTGACATCGCGAACGCCTACCTGTTCCTTGCGAGCGACGAGGCCTCGTTCGTGACGGGCACGGTGCTGCGCGTCGACGGAGGGCTCGTCGTCGGGACCTGATCCGGGTGGAGGGGCCCCATCGCTGCGGGAGGGTGCTCAGCTCTGGACGCGCTCCGCGCACGCCCTCGCGACCCCGATGATTCCGGCGTCGTTCTCCAGCTGGGCGCGTACGACCCGGGCATCCAGCTGGAGCAGCGGCAGGAACTGCTCGGCGTCGTGGCTGATGCCGCCGCCGATGATGATGAGGTCCGGCCACATGAGGAACTCGGCGTAGCTGAGGTAGTCCTGGAGCCTCGAGATCCACTGCGCCCAGCTGAGGCCCTCCCGCACCCGCGCGGCGCCGGATGCCCAGGGGCAGCAGTCGATGCCGTTGATGCTGAGGTGGCCGAACTCGGTGTTCGGGAGCAGCTGTCCGTTGAGGAACAGGGCCGAGCCGATCCCCGTACCCAACGTGATGACCAGGACGACACCGTCCGCGTCGAGCCCGGCCCCGAGCGTCATCTCCGCCAGACCCGCCGCGTCGGCATCGTTGAGCACCGTCACAGGCACGTCCAGCGCCTCGGCGAACAGGTCTTCCGCGTTCATCCCGATCCAGGTCGGGTCGATATTGGTCGCGTTGCGAACGATGCCGTGCCGCACGATCGCCGGGAACGCCACGCCCACAGGGGTGGTTTGGGGTACGGCGAAGTGGTCGCGCATCTCCCGGACAGCCACGGCGATCGCACCCGGCGTCGCCGGCTGCGGCGTCGCGAGGTAGTGCCGCTCGCCGACCAGCGTTCCGCTGGATAGGTCGACCAGGCCGCCCTTGATCCCCGTACCGCCGATGTCGATGCCCAGGGCCACCGAACCAGCCGACATCATCGTCATCGCTGGAGTCCTTCCGTACCTAGCTCGCTGGCACCGTTGCCACCATGACCCCCGCACCCGTGAGGTGCTCCTGCATCGTTGCAGGCAGGTTGGCGTCGGTGATCACCCGGGTCACCCCAGAGGCTGGCAGCAGGGGAACCGCGCCGTGGCGGGGGAACTTGAGGGACTCGGTGAGCACGACGACGTGGTCGGCGCGGGTCGCCATCTGCTTCACGACCGCGGCGCGGAGGTGGTTGCGGGCGGTGAAGCCGGCCTCTGGCGTGTACCCGTCGACGCCCACGAAAAGCTGCTCGACGTGGAACCCGGCGAGGCTCTGCTCGACCAGCGGCCCCACGGTCACCTGCGACTCGGGCTGGTAGTCGCCGCCGAGGAGCACGACGGCCGCCTGCCCACCCCGTACGAAGTCCGCGATGAACGCCGAGTTCGTGATGATCGTGACCCCTCGCTTGGTCTTCGCGAGCTCGTCAGCGAGCAGCGCGCAGCAGGAGCCGGACTCGATCATGACGGTGGAGCCGTTCGGTACGAGCTCGGCGGCCGCCGTCGCGATCCGGCGCTTGATGCCGTGGTGGAACGCGAGGCGACTACGGAGGTTGTCCGGCGCGATCGCCACGGCATACCCGTGCTGCCTCGTGACCAGCCCGTTCCGCTCGAGGTGGTCGAGATCCTTGCGGATGGTCACCTGCGAGACGCCGAACCGCTCGGCCAGCTCGTTGACGTCCACACGCTCGACGTCGATGACGTACTCGAGGATCTTCGAGCGCCGATCAGCGACCACGGGAGATCCTTCCTGATCGGGGCTGTAGAGTTACGTACGAAAGCTCGTGAGCATCATATCGAAAGGTCGGGACGTGACGGAGGATGTCGGGCGGATCTTCGACATCCAGAAGTTCTCGCTCCATGACGGGCCAGGGATCCGTACCGTCGTGTTCCTCAAAGGCTGTCCCATGAGCTGCGCGTGGTGCTCGAACCCGGGGTCGCGGAAGCTGCAGGTTCTCGAGGTCGCGGACGGTGTGCACCCGCACGTATTGGTGGCGGACAGTCGCGACTACACCGTCGACGAGGTCGTACAGACGTGTCTGGCGGACCTTCCGTTCTACGAGGAGTCGGGTGGCGGCGTCACCCTGTCCGGCGGCGAGGCCATGGTGCAGCACCGCTTCACGAGCCGGCTGCTGGGCGAGCTGCGGGAGCGCGGGGTGCATACCGCGATCGAGACCACGGGGTACGCGTCGCCGGCCGTCTTCGACCGCATCCTCGGCGAGGTCGATCTGGCGATCATCGACGTGAAGCACTGGGATCGCGCCGAGCACCAGCGATGGACCGGGGTGGACAACGATCTGCCGCTGCGGAACCTGGCGACGGCGATCAGGGCCGGAGGGCCCATGGCGGTACGGATCCCGGTGATCCCGGGCGTGAACGCGTCGGTGGACGACGCCGTCGAGTTCTGTCGGCTGCTGGCGCCCATGGGTGTGCGGGAGGTCCAGCTGCTGCCGTTCCACCAGTTCGGCGAGCGCAAGTACGAACTGCTCGGCTGGGACTACCGCATGGCCGGCATCCCGGCGCTTCACGAGGAGGACCTGGTCTCCTACATCGCGACCTTCTGCGAGCACGGGGTGCGCGCGTACCTGTAGGGGGCCGGACAAATCCTCGTTCTGATACGCCAGTCGACCCTGAAGTCGTCTGTCGTGGGGTTTCGGCGCTTCTGCGGTACCAAAATGAGGATCGTGGCGCCCAGACCGCTAGTGGACGATGACCTGGACCTCGCCGATCACGACGGTGCGGATCGCGGTCAGCGTCAGCGGGATCGTGCCGGACTGTCCGGTGTTGGCGGTCCACGCGATGTCCCACGTCGTCGTGGCGCGGATCGTGTACGTGCCTTGCTTGCTGTACGAGTAGCCGCAGTCGGGTGACATCTGCTTGCCGTACCTGTCCTGGTACGCGGTGCCGGCAGTCGTGCAGGTGACGGACCTGCCGTCTCCCATCTCCCAGAGGGTCCTGGCGACCTTGGCGGTGATCGTGACCGTCACGGATCCGTCCGATGCGCTGTTCGTGGCGGGTCCGAACGTATGCGGATCCGGCGTATCCACCCACATCCACACCGGCATCCCCACCAGGCCCACGTATCCGGGCTTGTCCTCCGGCACCATCCCCATCCTGATCGGCCTCAGCTGTAGGGCCGCCACGGCCTGCTCGGCAAGGACGGTCGGGTCGACAGCTGGGATCTCGGGAGGCTGATTGAGCGCCCAGAAGAAGCTGGTCAGATAGGTCGCGTCCGCCCCAAGCGCCACACACATGTAGACAGCGCCGACAGAATTGTTCTCCCATCTGGGGTCCGACCTCGGCGGTTGGGGGTTGAGTGCCTTGACGTAGCACTGCACCTTGTCGATCCACCAGCCGCCCTGGAAGGTGCATGGAATGACCTGTGTGTCCGAGCCTGTACCGACGCGCTGGCGGCAGACTCTGGCTGGAGCTGTGTTCTTGGCGCTTGCGGAGTCGGTCGTTCCGGGGACGATTGTGGAGTTGTCTGCGACACCACATGGGTTCCAGTTCTCGTCGAATCCGTTGACGCAGGCCGAAGGGAAGGGCGGTCGGGCAGTAGCGGGCTCGGCGTAAAGGAAAGTGCCCAGCGTCATGACTCCACTCAGGAGGCTGACGGCTAGCCTCAGCACGCCCCTCCTCCCGTCTCGTTCGTGACGTACCACTTGAGGCTTGTTGCATCCTGATCGACGGTGTACGCGACTCTGTTGATCCCGCCCGGATGAGTCATGGCCATGTTGCCGTTCTTGTCCACGATGTCGAGCCTTGTGACGTCGAGGCAGCCTGAGACAACCCACTGCTTAGCAGACGTGCCTGGATCTGTGGATGTGATATTCACGACGGCCACTCCGGTCTGGTGATAGCCGTTGACGAAGTCTTCCTGGAGTGTGTAGCCCCACTTGTCATAAGCGGCCCCTCGCGAGACCGTCAGAAGTTGGCTGATGTCCGGCTTGTATTGGGCTCGCAGTTCGTCGATGAGAGCGCGGTACTTGATGACCGTGTCGTTGGCGGCCTTCTGGCCCTCGGACAGTGTGGGAGTTGGCGAGGCAGAGGAGACGACAGCGGTGGGCGTGGGGGACGGGGCGCTGGTTGAGCCCGTACAGCCAGCAAGCGCAGCGGCCATGAGAAGCACGACGAGTGGTGCTCGACAGTGCGGCAAGGTCTCCTCCTCGCGTCGCCGACGGTCCACCCCGAGGAGGTGCTGGAACGACGCGCGACGAAGGGGTGGGTCTTTGCGTTGGAGCATTCCTAGTCCGCAACAGACACAGAATGCAAGCGGCCTTGTGGATAAGCCCTGTCGAGGCAGGGAATCAGGGGAGCGAGGTGGTCCCGAAGGTCTCGTACCAGTCGTTCGCGAACGCACTGACGGCCTGTGCGACGTCGGGGGTCGACAGGGCAGCCCGCAGCAGCTGCGGAGGAAGCGTCACGGCTTGGGCGCCGGCCTCGAACGCCGCCGAGACCTGCGCGACATTCTTGAAGCTCGCGGCCATGATCTTGCAGTCGGCGCCGTGCTTGTCGATGAACTTGGCCAGCGACTTGATCGTGGCGACCGTGTCGATGTCGAGGCTCTCCATGCGGTTGAAGTACGGGGCGATATAGTCAGCGCCTGCCGCGATCGCGAGGATGCCCTGGGTCTTCGAGTAGATCGCGGTCGCGGTGACGCCGATGCCTTGTGTGTACAGCTCCCGCATCGCCTTGATGCCCTGCTCCGTGGTCGGGATCTTGATGTACACCTGACCGTCGATCATCTCCCGCAGCCGGTGGGCGTCGCGGATGATCCCCTCGGCGTCTTGAGCGAGGACCTGAACGTGGAGGGTACGGTCCGGGCCGATCAGCTCTCGGATCCGCCGGAAGTGGGGATAGAAGTCGATCGGGCCCTCCGCGCGGATGATCGTGGGGTTCGTCGTCACTCCCGACACCGGATAGATCGGCGTCATCGCCTCCAGGTCGGCCAGATTTGCGGTGTCGAACAGGATCTCCATGGGTCACCTACCTCACTTGGAGCCTATCTACTTCCAGAGCGACCCATTCGCCGGGCGCTACAGGTCCTCTCCCCGACGGGTACAGGTCCTCTCCACGGGCGGTACAGGTGCTCTCCTCGACGGGTACAGGTGCTCTCCTCAAGTCTCCCGTCCACCCTCCATGCCCTTCTACCCCGGCTTCCCGATCGACTTTCATTCGAAACATGGATAGGATGCGTATGCAACCCTTGAGAGGAACCCATGAGCACGTTGGTCGAGCCGACGGTGACAGTGGAGTGGCCGCATTTCGGGCGACTCACCCCGAGGATGGCCGCCTGGCGTGAGGAGCTCCTCGACACGCCGCAGTCGGTCTGCGTGGAGCGCGCGATGCTCACGACCGAGACGTACAGGCTCCATCAGAACGAGCCGATGGTGCTCCTGCGCGCGTACATGGTGAAGAACGTCCTCGAGCACATGAGCATCTTCATCGAGCCCGCCACCCTCATCGCGGGCAACCAGGCCTCGGCGAACAGGGCGGCGCCGATCATGCCCGAGTACGCGATGGACTGGGTCATCAACGAGCTGGACGAGTTCGACAAGCGCCCAGGCGACCGGTTCGCCATCACCGAGGACGCGAAGCAGACGTTGCGCGACATCGCCCCGTACTGGGAGCACAACACCCTCAAGGACCGCGGCCTCAGCCTCATGCCGCCCGCGAGCCGTACGTTCTACGACCTCGGCATCATCCACCCCGAGGGCAACATCACCTCGGGCGATGCGCACATCGCCGTCGACTACGGGCGGGTCCTCCGCGAGGGCCTGGCCGGCTACCGGGCCCGCACCGAGACGCTCCTCGCAGGCCTCGACCTGACCGACGCCGACCAGCTCAAGAAGTCCTTCTTCTACCGCTCCGTGCTCGTCACGCTCGACGCCGTCGTCACGTTCGCCCACCGCTACGCAGCCCTGGCCGCCGAGCTGGCGACCACCGAGCTCGACGAGACCCGTCGCTCCGAGCTGCTCGAGATGAGCCGGATCCTCACGAAGGTTCCCGAGGAACCGGCCGAGACCTTCCACGAAGCGATCCAGGCCGTGTGGCTCGTACAGCTCTGCCTGCAGATCGAGTCGAACGGCCACTCCCTCTCGTACGGCCGTTTCGACCAGTACCTCAACCCCTACTACGTCGCCGATCTGGCCGCCGACCGCATCACGGAGGATCAGGCCACGGAGCTGCTCACCAACCTGTGGATCAAGACGATCACGATCGCCAAGATCCGCAGCTGGTCGCACACGCGGTTCAGTGCGGGCGGCCCGCTCTACCAGAACGTCACCGTCGCCGGGCAGACGCCCGACGGGCGCGACGCGGTCAACCCGTGCTCGTACCTGGTCCTGCGCTCCGTCGCCCAGACCAAGCTGCCGCAGCCGAACCTGACGGTCCGCTACCACAAGGGGCTCGCGGACGACTTCATGATGGAGTGCATCGAGGTGATGCGGCTCGGGTTCGGCATGCCGGCGATGAACTCCGACGAGGTCATCATCGGTTCGCTCATCGCGAAGGGAGTGACGCCCGAGGACGCCCACAACTACTCCGCGATCGGCTGCGTCGAGGTCGCGGTGCCGGGCAAGTGGGGCTACCGCTGTACGGGGATGAGCTTCCTCAACTTCCCCAAGACGCTGCTGGTCGCCATGAACAGCGGCGCCGACCCCAAGTCGGGCACGCCGCTCGCGACACCGTTCCCGCACTTCACGGAGATGACCAGCTTCGACGAGCTGATGCAGGCGTGGGACGTGACCGTGCGCGAGTTCCAGCGCCACTGCGTCATCCTCGACTCGGCCTGCGACATCGCGCTCGAGGAGAGCGTCGCCGACATCCTCTGCTCGACGCTGGTCGAGGACTGCCTCGGCCGCGGCAAGCCGATCAAGGAGGGGGGTGCGGTGTACGACTTCATCTCCGGTCTCCAGGTCGGCATCGCCAACCTCGGCGACTCGCTCGCGGCGATCAAGAAGTGCGTCTTCGAGGATCGCACGGTCACGGCCGCGGAGCTCTGGGACGCGCTGGCGACCGACTTCGCCGGCGAGCGCGGCATCGAGATCCAGGCGCTGCTCGACGCCGCCCCGAAGTACGGCAACGACGAGGACTACGTCGACGAGCTGCTCGTCGAGGCGTACGACTCGTGCATCGACGAGATCTTCGCTCACCACAACACGCGGTACGGGCGAGGGCCGATCGGTGGGGGATACTACGCCGGTACGAGCTCGATCTCCGCGAACGTGCCCCAAGGCGCTTCGACGATGGCGACCCCGGACGGCCGCCACGCGGGCGAGCCGCTCGCAGAGGGCTGCTCGCCGAGCCACGGCGCCGACACCCACGGGCCGACCGCCGTCTTCAAGTCGGTGTCCAAGCTCGACACATCCCGTATCACCGGTGGCGTGCTGCTCAACCAGAAGGTGTCGCCGCAGATGCTGCGACGCGAGGAGGACCGCAAGAAGCTCATCCTCCTGCTGCGTACGTTCTTCAACCGCCTCGACGGCTTCCACGTCCAGTACAACGTGGTCGACCGCGCCACCCTCCTCGACGCCCAGGCGCACCCGGAGCGGCATCGCGACCTGATCGTACGAGTGGCCGGCTACAGCGCCTTCTTCAACGTGCTGTCCAAGGCGACCCAGGACGACATCATCGCCCGTACGGAGCAGACCCTGTAGGGCACAGCCCCTCTCCTCGAGCGGATAGGTCCTCTCCTCAAGGGGTACAGGTGCTCTCGCGGAGGGGTACGGAGTGTCTCGCAGGGTGGGCTAGGGGGTGCGCCTCGGGAGGGTGAGCGAGCCGAGAAGCAGGGCGAGCAGCGTGATGCCGACGAGGATCAACAGCGGGCGGTTGAGCTCCCAGCCGGTGATCCCCGTGGTGGCGCGTTGTACGGCCTCGATCGAGTACGACAGGGGCAACCAGTCCGAGACGGCCGACAGCACGTCGGGCATCTGCGAGCGCGGCATGAAGACACCTCCGAGCGCCATCTGGGGGAACACGAACAGCGGCATGAACTGCACGGCCTGGAACTCGGTTCTGGCGAACGCACTCGCGAGCAGGCCGAGTGCCGTACCCATCAAGGCGTTCATCACAGTCATCCCGCCGATCACCCAGAGGCTGCCGTCGACGTCCAGACCGCACACGTACACGGCGAACGTCACAACGAGGACCGCCTGAAGTACGGCGACCAGCCCGAACGCGATCTCGTACCCGAACAGCAGCTCCGCCTTGCGCAGCGGCGTGGTGAGCAGCCGCTCGAGCGTGCCGGACGTGCGTTCGCGCAGCGTGGCGACGCTCGTCACGATGAACATGACGGTGAACGGGAACAGCGCGATGAGCATCGGGCCGACCGAGTCGAACTGCCGTGACGGCATGATCCACGCGAACAGCCCGACTAGCAGCATGGGCAGGAAGGCCATCAGGGCGACCGTACGCGGGTCACGCCGGAGCTGGCTGAGCACCCGTCCCGCCGTGGCGAGGAGCCTCATCGTGCGTCCTCCTGTGCGTGACGGGGCGCGGTGTCGGGGGCCTCGTCGGGAGTGTCGAGAAGGTGACGCGGCTCAGCGGCATCGCGCCGGATCAGCTCGAGGAAGGCCTCGTCCGGATCCGACTTGCCGGACTGTACGAGCAGGTTCTCAGGCGTGGTGTGGGCGATGATCCGTCCTTGTCGCATCAGCAGCAGGTCGTCGCAGCGGTTCGCCTCGTCCATGACGTGGCTGGACACGATGAGCGAGATGCCCTGGTCGGCGAGGCCGCGGAAGATGCCCCACAGCTCGGCGCGAAGCAAGGGGTCCAGGCCGACGGTCGGCTCGTCCAGCACGACCAGCTCGGGGGAGCCGAGCAGCGCGATCGCCAGGGACGTACGGGTGAGCTGTCCGCCGGACAGGTCGTCGGCACGCTGGCCGCGCTGGTCGGCGAGGCCAACAGCGGTGATGACGCGATCGGCCTCGGATGCCGCCAGCCCGAACAGGTGGGTGAAGTAGACGACGTTCTCGGCCACGCTGAGATCGGTGTAGACGGAGGCCTGCTGCGACGAGTACGAGACCCGCCGACGCAGGTCTGGCGTTCCGGCGGGCTGACCGAGCACGGTCACGGTGCCGCCCTGTACCTTCTGGATGCCCACGACGCAGCGGATCAACGTCGACTTGCCGCAGCCCGACGGGCCCATGAGTCCGGTGATGCGGCCGGGCGCGAGATCGAGGTCGAGACCGTCGAAGACCTGCACCTTGCCCCGCTTGACCCGTAGTCCCGCGATGGAGACCGCGGGGGAGGAATTCATCATGTACGGAATTACACTCCCCTCCGAGTCCCGAGTCAACGATCAGGGCATGTCGACGTAGCGCTGGACCGTCGCGCCCACCGCACTGACAAGGTCGTCGACCGGCGCGTCGACGAGGCCCGGGATGCGCATCACGTAACGACCGGCCAGCATCCCGAAGATCTGGCTGAGAATGAGGGCGGCTCGGTACTGGGCGTCCGGCTCGCTGGCCCGGCGCTCAGCCGCGATCCGCTCGGCCACCTTGGAGGCGATCTCGCGGTTCAGGAACTGCATGACGACGGGCGTCGTGAACTTCGATCCCATCGCCGCGCGCATCAGCGGGACGGCTCTGCGTTGGAGATCTGGGTCCTCCCAGATGGTGAGCACATACCGGACCGCTCTCTCGCCGAGCTGGTTCATGTCGCCGTCGAGGATCGCGTCGATCGCTGCCCGTGGCCGGAGCGGCAGCCTTACTGCGTCGACGAAGAGCTGGGCCTTGGAGTCGAAGTAGTGGTGGACGAGCGCCGGGTCGACGCCGGCGCGCTCGGCGATCGCGCGGATCGTCGCCGCGTCGTACCCCTTGTCCCCGAACTCCGCGATCGCCGCCTCGAGGATGGCCTCCCGGCGCTTGCCCGCCTCGTCCTGGGGCGGGCGCCCCCGGCGTCGGCGCAGTTCGGACATGGCGAGAGCGTAGCCCCGATCAGGGGCCCGGCTCAGATCACCGAGAAGTCTCCGGGCAGGGGGCCCCGGCCGGTCAGCGCCGACATCACCGCGCCTGCGCGGGGGTCGTCGGCGGCGAGGTCCGCGAGGATCTGCATGGTCTGATGTGACGCTGCTGTCGGTACGGCAAGGGGCAGGCCGAGCACCGCGGCAAGGTCGCACGTGTGGATCGCCAGCTCGAACGTGCGGGTCGGAAGGTAGTCGCCCAGGCGCATGCCGCCGGCGATCGTGGTCAACAGCTCGTCACCGGTACAGCTCTGTACGAGGCGAACAACGCGCTCGGCGATCTCGGCCACTGAAGCGGTCGGGTCGCTGCCCAAAGCGTGCCCCGCGTCCCTTCCCCTCTGCGCCACCGCGGCTCCGTCGACCATCGACCTCGCCCCCCGGTAGTAGTGAGATGGCGACTCGACCTCGACCCGCTCGGCCGGCTTCGACAGGTAGGCCTCGACCGTCAGCAGGGCGCGACTGGTGTGCCCGACCAGGGCGCGGACGTCCCACTCACCCAGGGCGGGCACCTGCCAGCGATCACGGGTCTCGGCTGCGGTCGAGACGAACCATTGCGAGGCGGCCTCGAAAGCCTCGCGAGACTCAGCCCAGGCGAACTCCATTCCCAGAGCCTACGACCGCACATCTGTGATCCTGGGACTCCACAACGCGGCGCTTCCATCGAAATGGTGGTTGTGGGCCCGTCTCACGTGCTGCTGCGGCTCGATCAATCAAAGTGCAGGTTGTGAGATCCGCTGGCGACTCGCATAACCAGCAGTTCGATGGATTGGCTCTGTACGAGCGCTGAAAGCCTCTGGATATCCAGCACTTTGATGGATGCTCGCTGGCGACCGAGAGCCCGCGAGACCCTCTCGATCACGACCCAGGGGGTCAGCATGATCTCGCGAGCCAACCAACGGACCACGATGTAGCCGATGTCACGCAGGATCTGCTCGCGTCGCTTCTCCTCGACGTATGCATCGGCCTTCTCGTACTTGATCGCACCGTCGACCTCGCCGACCACTCCCAGCTCGGCCCAGAAGAAGTCGGGGTAGAAGGTCCCGTGAGGAGTCGCGAGGCGCGCTTGGTATTGAGGAACCGGCAGGTTGGCCAACATGAAGTGCCCTGCCGACAGCGACTCCGCCGCGGACTCACGAAGCGGGTCGGCCCGGGCGATCGTGGAGGCCAGACCCGGTCGGTCGCAGGCAGCGGTGAACTGATCTCGCGCCGCCTGGGCGAGTCGCGGATTCGCATAGTCCGATCGGCGGGCGTGGCTGACGTAGCGCCCGACGAGTTGTCTGGACGCTGCATCGACGAGCACCAACGACTCCGGGAGGGGGCGACCGCTCGCCAGGTCGGTCGCAGTCCGGGCGAGGCTCGTGACCTCGTACCCCTCTCCGTCTCGGGTCACATGGTCGCTGGGAAGCGCGAGGACGCGGTGCCGAGCGGATCGCTTCTGCGAGCCATGACCCTGTCCAGCCAGCAGTGTGACGCACACTTCCAGCTCGTGCCAGTCCTGGAAGCCAGGACTCGGAAGCCCCCAGCTCGCCGCGGCGGACTGATGACTCAGGACTGCGCCAGGATTCGCCACCTGCTCCGCATGTCCGAGAACCAGATGTCTTGCCCTGGGATCGTCCGGCCACGCATCGGTGGCGAGGTACACGCCGTGTCGCAGGGGCATCAATCGCCCGGCCTGGACCTGGGTCTTGAGCATGCTTCGCGTCACCCCGGACGCCAGGAGCAGCGCTGTCGTGGCTGGTTGGGTCGGAAGGATCCACGGCCGGGGTGGGCGCATGCGTAGAGCCTCGAGGCTGTACGAGACCGACCGCAAGCGACCCTGTGGATAACTCTGGAAGGCGCCCGGTCAGTACATCTACGCCGCAGCCTCGGGCGAGGGGATCGGTACGCGGGAGATCAGCCAGAACGCGAGGATGCCAGTCAGGGCAAGGAGGCCGCCCGCCACGCTGAGGCCCGAGTAGCCCACAGTGGCGAGCACGACACCTGCGAGGGCGCCGCCGCCCGCGCCCGCCAGCGACATCAACGAGTCGGAGAGACCCTGGACGGCGACGCGCTCCACGCCAGTGACGGTGGCGGCGACGATGCTCGAGCCCGCGACCGTGCTGGCTGACCAGCCGAGCCCCAGCAGGATCAGTCCGATCGTCACGACCATCGTCGAACCGCCGCTCGCGGCCGTCAGCACCGTGGACACGATGACGATCCCGAGGCCTCCGACCAGCACGGTCGGAGCGCCCAGCCTGTCGGCGAGGATGCCCATGACGGGCGACAGCGCGTACATGCCGGCGATATGGAGGCTGACAGTGAGGCCCACGAGCGTGATCGATGCGCCGTATCCGGCCATGTGCACCGGTGTCATCGACATGACGGCGACCATCACCGCGTGCGCGACAAGGATCCCGCTGAGGGCCGCGAGCGCCGCCGGGTGACGGCGAAGGGTCGTGAAGGCGACGGAGATCGGTACGTGGGTGCGCGTCTGCCCCAAGGCGTCGTCGCCCACGATCGAGCGGCTCATGAGCAGCGGATCGGGCCGCAGCCCGAACCACATCACGAACATGGCCGCGAACATGCCCGCGACGGGGAACAAGAAGACGGCGCCGAGCTCCGGCAGTCCCGTCAGCCGCGACATCGGGGCACCCAGCCGGATGAGGTTCGGGCCGGTGACCGCCCCGGCCGTACTCATCCACACGACGAGCGCGAGGTCGCGGGCGCGGGTGCGTGTGGTCGAGAGATCCGTCGCGGCAAACCGCGCCTGCAGGTTGGCGGCACTGCCTACGCCCATCAGGGCACCGCCCACCAGTAGGAGGAGGAAGCTCGAGAGCACCGCCGAGAAGATGATGGAGGTGGCGCCCAACGATGCCAGCGCCAGCCCGGTCACCAGTGAGATGCGGCGCCCTCGCGACGCCGCGAGCCGCGCCAGCGCCAGCGACGACAATGCTGCGCCCAACGTCGAGGCTGTGGTCACCGACCCGGCCCAGGCATCGGAGCCGGCCAGCTTCACCGCCATCAGGGATCCGACCGAGACCACTGAACCAGCCGCCAGGCCGCTGAGGATCTGCGCGGTCGACAGCAGCACGATGGAACGCCGCCGAAGGGACGCCACCCCCGGTGCGTCGAAGACGTCGGTCACGGACGAGGAGGTGCTGGCGGACATGCCCAGATGGTACCTCATGTACCCCGTAGGGGTATAAGCCCGATCCCTTCCAGATCGACCCCAAAGGCGCATCTTGGCTTAGCCAAATACGCAACGAGGAGGGATTGTAAAGAATTCAATTAGCACCTCCTGGGGTATCTCCCACGGGCCGTCCCTATACCCCCACCCCCCCTAAGGAGGCATGCCCCCCGGGGTGTACTGTCGGTGGTGCCTGGGCGAGGTCGCTCAGCCGACAAGGGAGTGTTGAAGGCGATGTCTGTATCTGTGGAAGAACTGAAGGCCATTGTGTCTCCGGTCGTGGTTGACGCCCGCGGCGTCTCCTGCCCCGGTCCGATCCTCGCTGCCAAGAAGCAGATCGGCGGCGTGGCCGTTGGAAATGTCATGGAGGTCATGGCGACGGATTCTGGAACACTGAAGGATATCCCCGCCTGGTGCAAGAAGATGGGCCACGATTACCTCGGCTCCTTCGACGAAGCCGGGTCAATCCACCTGTTCCTCCGCAAGGCGAAGTAACCCTCGATGTCGGGCGATTCGGGCGCTGCGCAGGATATGCCCAGGATCTTGGTCTTTTCGACCATCAACATCTCGGATCCGGGAATCGACCTGGCCGGCAGCCGTCACCTGGAGTACCCCGCCAGCGTGCAGACGATGGCCGTCCCGTGCAGCAGTGGGCTCAAGCCTAGCTGGCTGATCCACGCGCTCGAGAACGGCTTCGACGGAGTCTTCGTCGCCTCCGACGGCGAGGAGTGCGCGTACCTGCCGGACTGTGCGGAGCGAACCTCCGGGATCATCGCGAAGGCTCAGGCAATGATGACTGAGCGTGGGATCCCGGCGTCTCGACTCAAGATGGCTGCTGTCTGCTCGGTGTGCGCCGAGCCTTTTGCGAAGTACATGCGTGAATTTGCGGCGTCGCTCGAGCAGTTGCGCGCCGATTCCTCCGCCGCCTGAGATTCAGCGCGGCCAACGAAAGCTGGGATTGCTATGTCTAAAAAGACTCTCATCGTCTTCAGCGGTGAGTACGACCGCGTGATGGCTGCCTTCATCATCGCCAACGGCGCCGCCGCCATGGATGACGAAGTAGTGATGTTCTTCACATTCTGGGGCTTGTCTGCTCTGCGCAAAGAGAACGTGACCGAAACCCCGAGCAAGAGCAAGAGCTTCCTGCAGAAGGCATTCGGGGCGATGCTGCCCAAGAGCCCCGAGAAGCTGGGAATCTCGAAGTTCAATTTCGGTGGCGCCGGCCAGACCATGATGAAGAAAGTCATGAAGGCCGAGAATGTCATGACCGTTTCGGAACTCATCGAAACCGCAAAGGAGCAGGGGATCAAGATGATCGCCTGCACCATGAGCATGGATGTGCTGGGCATCAGCAAGGAAGAGCTGATCGACGGCATCGAGTACGCGGGTGTCGCGACGTACCTCGGCGAGGCCGAGGACGCCAACGTCAACCTCTTCGTCTGATCACTTTTCACTGCGTCGCTGAGAAAAAGGGAGTGTCCCATGGACTACGACGTCCTGGTCGTGGGTAGTGGCATCGGTGGCATGGAGTCATCGATCAAGCTGGCCGATATGGGCTACAAGGTGCTGCTCGTCGAGAAGGAGGCGAGCGTTGGTGGCCGGATGATCCTGCTGAGCAAGGTCTTCCCGACTCTCGACTGCGCCTCGTGCATCTCGGGTCCGAAGATGAGCTCGACGATCAACCATCCCAACATCACGACGATGGCGTACAGCGAAGTGCAGTCCATCGTGCGCCACGAGGATGGCCGGTTCCTCGCGAGCGTCAAGGAGAAGGCGAAGTTCGTCGACTGGGCAGCCTGCACCGGCTGTGACGCGTGCCAGAACGCCTGCACCGTTGCCGTGCCTGACCAGTTCAACGCGAACCTGGCCGCGCGCCGCGCCGCCTACATCGCGTTCCCCCAGGCGGTCCCGAAGAAGGCCGTGCTGCAGCGCGAAGGCACCTCACCATGTATCGATGCCTGCCCGGCCGGCATCAAGGCCCATGGGTACGTCTCGCTGGTCCGCAGCGGGAAGTACGAAGAGGCGTTCCAGCTCGTCCTCGACGCGACGCCGCTCGTCGGCACCCTGGGTCGCGCCTGCTACGCACCCTGTGAGGGCGAGTGCACCCGCACCAAGCTCGAGGGCGCCGTCCCGATCCGGCTCATCAAGCGGTTCGCGGCCGACAAGCACTACGAGTCCCACGAGGGACCCGGCATCGAGATCGACTCGCCCAACGGCATCTCCGTCGCCGTGGTGGGCTCCGGCCCGGCGGGCCTCACGGCCGCCTGGCAGCTGGCTCGCAAGGGCTACACGGTGAAGATCTTCGAGAAGCGCTCCCACGCGGGTGGCTTCCTGCGCCACGCGATCCCGACCTACCGGCTCCCGCACGAGGTCGTGGATGCCGACATCGCCAACCTCACCGCTCTGGGTGTCGAGATCGAGTGCGACAGCAAGGTCAACGACCTCGCCGGGCTCAAGGCGCAGGGGTACGAGGCCGTCGTGGTCGCCACGGGCACCCAGCTGGCGACCTCCATGGAGGTCCCGGGTGAGGACGCCGAGGGTGTCATCACCGGACTGGACTTCCTCAACGATGTGAACAACGACCGTGCGCCGGACCTCACCGGCAAGCGCGTGGTCATCGTCGGCGGCGGCAACGTCGCGATGGACGCCGCACGGGTGTCTCGGCGTCTGGGCGCCGCGGAGGCACGCGTCGTCTACCGCCGTGGTCGCGAGGAGATGCCGGCCCACCACGTCGAGGCGAAGGACGCCGAGGCCGAGGGCACGGTCTTCGAGTTCCTCGTCAACCCGACGGCCGTCGTCTCCGAGAACGGCAAGGTCACCGGCGTCACGCTGCAGAAGATGCGGCTCGGCGAGCCGGACGCCTCCGGGCGCCGCCGTCCCGAGCCCGTACCGAACAGCGAGTACACCGTCGAGTGCGACATGGTCGTGACGACCATCGGCATGGGGCCTGACGCTGATCCGTACAACTCGCTCGTCGGCACCGCCGCCGGCAACCGGATCAAGGTCGACGCGAAGACGCTGCAGACCGAGCAGGAGTGGCTCTTCGCCGCCGGCGACGTGTCGACCGGCGCTTCGGACATCACCCGCGCCATCGGCGCTGGTCGGCGTGCCGCCCACATGGTCGATCGCTGGATCAACCACGAGCCTCTGGACGGATTCGCCGCTCTCGACGACCGGCTCCCGGTCATCGACCACGAGGCTGTCCTCGCTCGCCAGGCCACCTACGGTCACCGTGACCCGGTGACGGGAGAAGTCGTCCTGCTGCCGAACCCGACCGACTTCAGCGAGATCGAGCTCCCGCTGACCGAGGAGCAGGCTCGCGCCGGTGCGGGGTCCTGCATGGACTGCGGCGTCTGTTCCGAGTGCCAGCAGTGTGTCTCGGTGTGCCCGGCCTTCGCCATCCGCATGGACCAGCGTGACAAGATCTCGGACTTCGAGGTCGGAGCGGTGGTCGTCTCGACGGGTCACAAGCTGTTCGCGGCCGACTTGAAGCCCGAGTACGGGTTCGGGCAGTTCCCGAATGTCATCACGGGTATGCAGATGGACCGCCTGCTCGCCCCGACCCGCCCGTTCAACAACGTGCTGCGGCCCGGTGACGGGAAGGTGCCGGAGCGGATCGGCTACATCTCCTGCACGGGCTCGCGCGACAAGACGGTCGGCAACCCGCTGTGCTCGAAGTTCTGCTGCATGTACTCGATCAAGCAGAACCAGCTGATCATGGGTGCGCTCCCGCTGGCCGACGTGAGCATGCACTACATCGACATGCGAGCCGCCGGCAAGAGGTACGAGGAGTTCTACGTGCAAGCCCAGGACATGGGCGCCGAGTACATCAAGGGCAAGGTCTCCAAGATCACCGAGGAGCCCAACGGCGACCTGCTCGTGCGCTACGAGAACATCGAGAACGGCGGGAACATCGTCGAGGCCAGCTACGACCTCGTCGTGCTGGCCGTCGGGATCCAACCCAACCGCGAGGTGGACAAGCTGTTCGCCGGGACGCCGCTGGGCCTCGACGAGTACTACTACGTCGCCGAGCCGAGCGCCGAGCTCAACCCCGGTGAGACGAACATCCCTGGCGTCTTCGTGGCCGGTACGGCTTCAGGCGCGAAGGACATCGTCGACACGATCCTGCACGCGGGGGCTGCGGTCGCTCAGGTCGCCGCCCACCTAGAGCACCACCACTTCACCGAGGAGGTCATGGTATGAGCCAGAAGCCTGCCGAGATGGCCGGCGCCGGCGACG
Source organism: Propionibacteriales bacterium (assembly GCA_038317635.1). Taxonomy (GTDB): domain Bacteria; phylum Actinomycetota; class Actinomycetes; order Propionibacteriales; family Propionibacteriaceae; genus Fen-668. Next base: position 42,305 of record JBBQBP010000013.1, on the reverse strand, counting down.
AGCCTGAGGGCCGTCCCCAGCGTCGGATCGGGGTGTACATCTGCCACTGCGGCGGCAACATCTCCGACTACGTCGACGTCGAGGCCGTACGTGAGGCACTCAAGGACGAGCCTGACGTCGTGGTCTCCGAGTCACCGGTCTTCGCCTGCTCCGACGGTACGCAGCACGACATGATCGACGCGATCAAGGACCAGAACCTCGACGGGCTCGTCGTGGCGTCCTGCTCGCCGAAGCTGCACCAGGTGACGTTCCGCAACGTCGCCAAGCGGGCCGACATGAACCAGTACGCGTACACGCAGGTGAACGTCAGGGAGCAGGACTCCTGGGCGCACCCGCACGATCACGCGGGCGCCACGGAGAAGGCCATCGGACTCGTCCGGGCCGGCGTGGCCAAGACGCGTCTGTCGGACCCGCTGGAGGCCCTCGTCGTACAGACCGAGCCGAGGACGCTCGTCATCGGCGGCGGCATCGCGGGCCTGCGGGCAGCGATCGGACTCGCCGATGTCGGCATCGAGGTCGTCCTCGTCGAGCGCGAGGCCGAGCTGGGCGGTTGGGTCGGCACCTTCGGCCCGACGTTCCCGAACAACGTGTCAGGCGCCGAAGAGGTCGCCGGGTTGGTCGCTCAGATCAAGACGCGCCGCGACATCACGGTGTACACCCGCGCCGAGCTCACCGGGAAGTCGGGAAGCTTCGGCAACTACGACGTCCAGCTCACAGCGCACCGTACGGACTCCGACAAGGTCTTCGAGGTACGTGTCGGCTCGATCATCGTGGCGACCGGCTTCGACTCGTACGCACCCGACGAGGGTGAGTTCGGCTACGGCATCGACGGCGTGGTCACGCTGCCCGACTTCAAGAAGCTCGTCGACAGCTCGACCGGCGCCCTGACGTACAACGGCCGCAAGGTCCGCTCGATCGCCTACATCTACTGCGTCGGCTCGCGTCAGGAGGCTGGCGGCAACGAGTACTGCTCGAAGTTCTGCTGCACCGCCACCAGCCACGCGTCGCTTCAGGTGGACAAGCTCGACCCATCCATCCGCCAGTTCCACCTGTACCGCGACATCCGCACGTACGGGCGCAACGAGCTGCTCTACAACGAGTCGCGCGACGGCGGCTCGACGTACATGAAGTTCGCCGATGACGACGCGCCCTCCGTGGCGAAGCTGCCGTCCGGCGGTCTCGCCGTGTCGGTGACCGACTTGCTCACCGACCGCCGGGCGCTGACCCTTCCGGTCGACCTCGTCGTGCTCGTCACCGGCATGGTGCCGCGGGAGAGCAAGTCGCTCGTGGATGTTCTGAAGCTGCCGATCGGTACGGACGGCTTCTTCAACGAGATCCATCCCAAGCTTCGTCCGGTGGAGACGGTGGTTGACGGCGTGATGATCGCCGGCTGCTGCCAGAGCCCCCGCACGGTGGGGGAGAGCGTTGCTGCCGGACTGGCCGCAGTCGCGCAGAGCGCGGCCCTGCTGAAGAAGGGGTTCGCCGAGCTCGACCCGCTCGTGGCTCGGATCGATCCCGAGAAGTGCACGGGCAGCGGCGAGTGCCTCACGGCCTGCCCGTACGAGTGCATCACCAGCATCGAGTGGGACGGCCGCAAGGTCGCCATGGTCGATCCCGCCACCTGCAAGGGCTGCGGCGGGTGCGTGCCTGTCTGCGGGCAGGACGCGATCGACCTGCTCGGCTACACCGACGCTCAGATGCGTTCGGCGATCGAGGAGCTCATCGTGAGCCCAGAGCCAGTCAAGGAGCCGGTGGCATGAGTACGACACTGCGAGACCCGCGCGAGGTGATCCGCGAGGAGCCTGTGATGCACAAGGTGATCATCGAGGCCCTCGCCAGTGGTCCGGCGACGGTCCCCGAGATCGCCGAGCGGATCGGTCACCCGACCCATGAGGTCGTCTACTGGGTCATGGGGATGCGCCGGTACGGGTTGCTCGTCGAAAACCTCGATGCGGACGACGACGGGTACTTCAGCTACAGCGTGGTCGGCCAGGGCGATGCCGCTGCCGTCCTGGAGGAGTGTGAGTACGAATGACAACCCTGGTCAATCTCAACCTGATCACGGACCTGCAGAAGTTCGGCGCCGCTGAGATCAACTCGTGCATGAGCTGCGGCAACTGCACCGCGATCTGCCCGCTGGCCGACAACGACGCCACCTTCCCCCGCCGCTTCATCCGGCTGGCGCAGGTCGGCCTCACCGACGACCTGGTGGGAAGCAAGGAGCTGTGGACCTGCTACCAGTGCGGCATGTGCACGGACCGCTGCCCGCAAGAGGCAGACCCGGCCGAGTTCATGGCGACCGCCCGTCGGTACGCGATCGCGCACTACGACAAGTCCGGCATCGCGCGGATCATGTACACCAAGCCGGTCATCGGCGCCGCGATCGCGCTCGCGGCAGGGCTCTTCTTCGCTCTGTTCTTCGCGGCCGTCAGTGGCGAGCGGAGCTCGCAGTCGCTGAAGCTGTTCGACTTCATCTCGTACCCGATCATCCACACGGTCGGCATCGTCCTGATGGCGGTCGTCGTCCTGTTCAGCGCCATCGGCGTGATCCTGCTGGCGCGTGACATCGCCAAGCACGACGGGGTCACCTGGAAGTCGCTGTTCGGGTCGAAGGCGGCGTGGAAGCGCACCGGCAAGGCCCTGTGGTACGCGCTCGGGATCGAGTCGCTCGGCCAGAAGCGCTACCGCGAGGACTGCGCCGACGACGAGCCGGTCGTCCCGCTGTACCGGCGGCGCTGGTTGATCCACGCGCTGACGATCTGGGGCTTCCTCGGGCTGCTCCTGGCGACTGCGATCGACTACGGCATGGACATCTTCGGCCTCAAGCCGACGGGTACGTGGGTGCCGCTCTGGTACCCCGTGCGCCTGCTCGGCACGATCGCCGGACTGTCCCTCATGTACGGGGTGACGTGGTTCATGATCACGCGCTGGCAGAAGCGGGCCGAGAGCTCTCAGCACAGCCTGCCGACCGACTGGCTGTTCCTGTCGCTGCTGTGGGTGACCGGCTTCACCGGCTTCCTCATCGAGATCGCGCTGTACGCGGGCCCGGCGCCGATGTGGGGCTACTGGGTCTTCCTGATCCATGTGGCCGTCGCGATGGAGCTCGTCCTGTTCCTGCCGTTCAGCAAGTTCGCCCACGCCATGTACCGGCCCGTGTCGCTCTTCTTCTACGGCCTCGCCCGTGAGAAGGAGCTCCAGGCCGCCTGACCATCACTGGCCACATCTGAGCCATGATCTCCCCGGTCGTCCCCAGCGACCGGGGAGATCGTTCCTGTCACGACCAAGCTCGCCAGGCGTCCCCCGAGATAGCCGTTCTGGAACGTCGCGGTACCCACCAGGGTCAGCTGACCGTCGGCGGTGGCGCGGGCGCCGGGGGAGTCGGTGGTCAGGGTCAGCATGATCTCCGAGTTCTGGGCGCCCCTCAGGACATCGATGCCGAGATGCAGCCCGAGCGTCAGCCGAAGCTCTCCGGCCACGTACGTCCCGACTCCGGTACGCGGCAGCTTGGTGATCGTGCACGTCACCGACCCCAGCTTCACCGGCCCCACGTACAGCGCTGTCATGGTCACGGCGCCACGAGCGTCGATGAGCAGGTCCGCGCTCACGGGCCTCGCGTACGGGCCGCGCAGATCGGGACGGCTCGTCCGGAGTGTGGCGACGCCGATGAAGGTCGCCGGTTGCGCCGGGACGGACGGTTCGGGATGACGGACGAGCCGGGCGATGCGGTGGCTGGCGACGGTCATCAGGTTGCTCATTCCAGTCTCCTTCGATGTCAGCTGGTGAGGGCGAACGTCTTCGCCCTGTCCAGAGGAGGCGCAGCTCGTCCTGATACGTCGACCCCTTCAGCGGCTCCCGCCTGGAGCCCTCTAGGCTTGTCCCTGGCCCGCGCGGCGCGGTCCGGGACTACGACGTTCGAGGGGATCCATGCAGCACAGGTTCGTCATCATCGGCTACGGCACGATGGGTCTGACGCACATCAGGAGGCTCACGGCGTTGGGCGTCGAGATCGCCGGAGTCGTCGACATCGACCCGGTGGCTCGCGAGGAAGCCGCGGAGGCGGGCCTCCACGTGTACCAGGACCTGGACCACGCACTCGCTGACGAGTCCGCCGACGCGGTCTTCATCTGCACCCCGAACGAAGTCCACAAGCCGATCGCTCTCGCTGCTCTGGCTGCCGGCAAGCACGTCCTCGCCGAGAAGCCGGCGATGCTGAGCTGCGCGGAGATCGACGAGGTCCTTGCCGCGGAGACCGCGTCGGGCAAGGCGTTCATCGTCCATCAGAACCGTCGCTGGGACGAGGACTACCTGGTGATGAAGCAGATGTACGACGGCATGACCGTCGGCAAGGTCACCTACATCGAGAGCCGGATCGACGGATCCCGCGGCATCCCGGGTGACTGGCGCCGCGACCCCTCACGTGGCGGCGGCATGGTGCTCGACTGGGGCGTCCATCTCGTCGACCGCATCCTGCTCATGGTCCCTTCACCGGTGAAGAGCGTGTACGGCCGCCTCAGCTACACCATGGGTTCTCCGGTCGAGGACGGCTTCATGATCTATCTGACCTTCGCCAACGGCGTCGAGTCACTGATCGCGTGCACCACCGACAACTACGCGCCCGGCCCCAAGTTCCGGATCAACGGCGCCCGGGGGACCGCCATGATCGACGACTGGGCGATGAACGGCAAGATCGTTCGGCGCGTGGAGGACGTCGAGCCCGACGCCGCGCCGGTCGTCGCCGGTCAGGGCATGACCAAGACGATGGCCCCGCGGCTCGTCGACTACTCGAAGATGCTCAAGGTGCAGGACAACGTCGAGGTGCTCCCGGTACCCCGGCTCGAGACCGACGTCAACGACTTCTACCGCAACGCGTTGAGGGTCATGGAGGGCGCCGAGGCGAAGGCGGTCACGAACGAGTCCGTCGTACGGTGCATGCGCGTCCTCGAGGCCGCCAGGACGTCACACGAGACCGACACCGTCGTCGACCTGTCGGGCATCGACACCTACCTCGACCACTGAGGCCGACGACGCAACCAGAACGCACCGCGGCCCGCAGACGACATGTCTGCGGGCCGCGGTGCGTGCGTGTTCTCAGACCACGTTGAAGTACACGGGCTTCCCCGTCGCCCCGGAGGTGTAGATCGCGTCGAGGATCTCGGTGACGACGGCCGCCTGGCGCGCGGTGACGAGTGGCTCGCCATCGGTGAGGATGGCGTTGAGCCACGACCCCGCCTCGTCGACCGCTGCCTGGTCCATGCCCGACAACGGGACGCGGCCCGGGCTGAAGACGACCGCTCCCACCTCCGGCGATGTCTTCACGAGCCCGCCGCCCTGGACGCTGTTGAGCGTCACCTTGAGGTTCGGCGATCCGGTGACCTGGACGGTGTCCGCGCCGCCCTCGGTGCCGCACAGCGTGACGCACGCCTCGCGCGAGTCCGCGACGTTGAGCGCCCAGGACGACTCCACGTACAGCGATGCACCGTTGGTGAACCTGACGAAGCCGAACGCCGAGTCCTCGACGGTGTAGGTCGCGGGGTCCCAGGGGCCCATCATGTTGCCCTCGGGCTTGTCAGCGAGCTTGTGGTTCACGACGCCGGTGACGGAAGCCACGTCGTAGTTGTCCATGTACCACAGGGCCAGGTCGATCGCGTGGCCGCCGAGGTCGATGAGCGGGCCGCCGCCCTGCTTCTCCTTGTCGGTGAACACGCCCCACGTCGGCACACCACGACGGCGTACGGCGTGTGCCTGGGCGGCGTAGATCTCGCCGAGCCGGCCTTCGCCGATCGCCTTGTGGAGGAACTGGTTCTCGGGGCGGAAGCGGTTCTGGAACCCGACGGACAGCTTCTTGTCCGTACGTTCCGCGGTCTCGACCATCCGGCGAGCGTCCGGACCGGTGATCGCCATCGGCTTCTCGCACAGCACGTGCTTGCCGGCCTCCAGGGCCGCGCACGCGATCTCGGCGTGGCTGACGTTCCACGTACACACGTGGATGACGTCGATGCTGGGATCAGCGAGCAGCTGGGTGTAATCGGTCGTGGTGTAGGCATCGGCGGATCCGTACTGCTGCTTCGCCTTCTCGGCCTTGTCGATCTCGAAGTCGCAGAAGCCCACGACCTCGCAGAGGTCCGAGTGCGCCGCGAGGCCCGGCAGGTGCTTCCCGGTGGCGATGAAACCGAGGCCGACGATGCCGATCCGGAGCGTGGTCATGTGAGGGTGTCCTTTGGTGGTGGTCGCTCAGATGGTCGCGGCGCTGAGATGGCTGCCCGCGTCGCTGACGAGCGGGTTCAGGGTCTCGTGGGCGATCCGGAGTCCCTCGACGATCTTGTCCGGTGTGCCGCTCCACACGGGGTCCTCGTGCTCGACGGACAGGGTGCCGGTGAACCCGACCTCGTCCAGCCGGTCGATGATGTTCGCCCAGTCGACGGCGCCGCGGCCGGGAACGCGGTAGCGCCACCAGCCCATGTCCCAGGGGCTGTCGCCCTTCTGGACCAGGCCGTAGAAGCCGTACTGGTTCCGGACGTCATGGAACAGCTCGATGTCCTTCGCCTGCGCATGGACGATGTACTGCGCGAACGGACGGATCGTCTCGATGGGGTCGATGCCGATCCACTGGAGATGGGACGGGTCCCAGTTGAGGTACAGGCCGAGACTGGTCGTCATCCACTCCCACAGCTCCGGGGAGTACGCGATGTTGCCGGGGTAGCCATCGGGGTGCCAGCCCTCCATGACGCAGTTCTCGATCATGAGCTTGACCCCACGCTCGCCGGCGTAGTCGACCAGCTCAGGAAAGATGCGCTCCGCCTCCGCCATGTTCTCCACGACCGACTTCCTCATGTCCCGTCCGAGGAAGGTGCCCACGTACGGGACCTCGAGCGACTGGGCAGCGTCGATGACACCCTTGAGGTGCGTACGGATCCCCTGTCGCTGCTCCAGGTCGCCGACGAGGTTGTTCTCGTAGTACGCCAACGACGAGATCTCGAGGCCGGTGCGCTCCAGGAGCGCCAACGTGGCGTCGGCGTCGGCGCCGGACCATGTGGCTATCGGCAGGTGCGCCGACTGTAACGGGCGACCCTCGGCGGCGGGCCAGCACGCGACTTCCACGCATTGGTACCCCTGCCCCGACGCGTAGTCGGCGATCTTGTCGAGCGACCACATCGGCAGAGCTGCCGTGAACATTCCGAGCTTCATGTTCCCCCCTGGGCAGACCAGTGGCGCCGAGACCAGGCCTCGGCGCCACCGATCGATATGTGTTGTGTCAGACCGACTTGAGCGGTGACCAGTCTGCCGGAATCGGATCGACTTCGGGAGGCGTCGAGGTGAGCTCGACGGTCTTCCCGGACTCGACGGCCTTCTCGACCGACAGCATGATCTCCAGCACGTGATAGGCCAGGTCCGCATGCGCGCGGGGCCGCACACCGGCCTTGACCGAGCGCACCAGGTCGACCAGGCCGATGCCGCGGCCCATGCCTGCGGCCTCGACCTCGATCTCCTCGACAACCTTGCCGCCCTTGTGGATGACGGTCTTGCCGTGGAAGTTGTTCGGATCCGGCGCCACGATGACGCCGTCTGAGCCCTGGAACTCCAGCATGCCGTGACGGCTGAGACCGGAGTCGAACGTCAGCAGCACGATCGATGTCGCCCCTGAAGCGTGCTGCAGCAGCACGCGAACCGTCGTCGGTACCTCGACCTCGAACTCCGTCCCCGCCTTGGGGCCGGCCATCACGGTACGGACGTCGCGGGCCTTGCCGCCGCCGGCCGTCACGCTCACGACTGGGCCGAGGCCGAGCACGAGCGCCGTGAAGTAGTACGGGCCGATGTCGAGCGTCGGGCCGGCGCCGACCTGGAACAGGAACTCGGGGTTCGGGTGCCACAGGTCCGGTCCGGGCTGCTGCATGATCGCGAGGCCGCCCATCGGCCGACCGATCTCGCCGTCCCGGATCTTGCGGAGCGTCGTCTGGAAACCGGGGCCGAACACGGTGTCGGGCGCGCAGCACACGTACACGTTGTGAGCCTTCGCCTCGTCGAGGATCATCTTGGCGCCCTCGAGGTTCAGCCCCAGCGGCTTCTCGCTCCACACGTGCTTGCCTGCGCGGACGGCCTGCAGCGTGACGTCGATGTGTGCCTGCGGGTTCGTGATGTTGATCACGTACTCGACGTCGTCGTTGTCGTAGATGATGTCCTGACCATCCGGACCCGGGGTGCCGTGGGTGGGGATGCCGTACGTCTCGGACGCGATCTCGGAGAGCTCGCCGATGAGGTCGGAGACGGACACGATCTCGAGATCGGGGTACGTTGCGGTGTTCTCCAGGTACTGCTTCGAGATGACTCCGGCGCCGACGACGCCAACCTTCGCAGTCACTTCTTCTCCTTGAGGTAGACGATGCTGGCGGCCGACTCGGGCACCGCGTCAGCGGCGGCGTCGAACTCGAGGACCCACATACGGTTCGGGCTCGCGGCCAGGATCGGGGGGATGTCCATCGCGCCGGTACCGAGCACGACGTTGATGACGCCGTGGCCACCCTCGACGGGGCCGTCCTTGACGTGGATGTGGGTGATCCGGTCGCCGTACTTCTCGAACAGACTCAGCGGGTCGACGCCGCCGGCGGCCGCCCAGTACGTGTCGAGCTCGAGCACGACACGCGGATCGAGCCGGGACACGAAGTAGTCGTACGCGACCTCCCCGTCGACCTGCGGAGCGGTGAACTCCCAGTCGTGGTTGTGGAAGCCGATGGAGATGCCTTCGGCGGCGAACATGTCGACGGCCGCATTGATGTCGGCGGCGAACGTCTCGATGCCTTCCCGGGTGCTGAACGCGTCGCGCGGCCGTGGGCCGGGCTGGAACACCGTCGTCACGCCGAGCTTCTTGGCTGCGGCAAGGACCTTCTCGGGGTCCTCGACGAGGTTGGCGTGAGCGCTTCCAGCCCGCAGCCCGACGGCGGCGAGCGCCTCGGGGAGCCAGTCGAAGTTCTCGATGCCGAAAGGCTCCACCTCGTCGACGCCCATCGCGGCGACCGCTGTCAGCGTGCCGTCTCGGTCGGACTCAAGGGCCTCTCGGAGTGTGTAGAGCTGGATGCTGATCATGGGCATCAAAAAGAACGCCTCCTCGCGTTTGGGATCTGGTGCAAGATTACCGCCGTTCCACTGACTTACACGTCAGAAAGCAAAGACTTGCCGAAGTGTGGACGCGGTCAGACGGACCGCTTCTCGAGCGAGAGCCGGTGCTCGTTGACAAGGCGCGCCGTCTGGGTCGTGGGGATGCGGATGGCCATCGCGAAGAAGCGGCGGGTACGGCGATTCGGGCAGGTCAGCGTCACCATGTCGAGCACCCTCGCGGCGGATGCGTGCGTCTCGCGCAGCGGCCAGCGTTCCTCCGGCCTGGTGACGAACTCGGGGAAGACCACCTCGTCACCGTCGATGGCGAACGCGTACGGCATGGTGATCGGTACGCGGCGGTCCTCAGGGACCAGGTGGATCCGGCCGAGTGTCCGCACGTTCGACAGGATCACCACGATGGCAAGGACGACGAAAGCAACCGAGAAGAGCGTCCAAGGCTTGTCGCCGCGCATCGAGAACCCCCACAGCAGCGCCGACGCGAAGCCGAGGATGCCGAACCCCAGGACCAGCTGGATGACGGATCGGCGCCGGATGTAGCTGCGCCACGCCAAGTGGGGAGGCTGCGGCCAGCCCTTGACCTCGACGACGAGGGGTTGGTCCGCCATGGCTCAAGGCTAGAGGCAGCAGGGGCCTCGACACATTCCGCCCGACACATTCCAGTCGAGCGGCGAGTGCCGTTTCCGCCCAGCGGCATTGCCCGGTCCGTACCCTGGAGGCGTGCCCGACTGGTTCACAGAATCCTTCCGCGCCGAGTTCGACCGACAGGCTGCGGTGATCGGCAGGTTCAACCTCGCGGTCTTCGGCAAGACCGGTACGGGCAAGTCGACGCTCATCAACGCCGTCTTCGGCACCGAGGTGGCCAGGACCGGCATCGGGGAGCCGGTGACGCAGGGCAGCCACCTGTACGTGGATCGCCGAGGCACGCTCGGCATCTTCGACACCCAGGGCCTCGAGATCGGCCGCGACGACGGGGTGCTCATCCGGGAGCTCAAGGACGTCGTCAAAGGTCTGCGCAAGAAGCCGCTCTCGGAGCAGATCCACTGCGCCTGGTACTGCGTGCGCGGCATGGACCGCCGGTTCGAGCACTCCGAGGCCAAGTTCATCCGCGCGCTGGCGGAGCTCGACCTCCCCGTACTGCTCGTCCTCACCCAGGTGCCGTACCGCGACAACCAGTTCCACCCCGACGCAGTGGCGCTGGCCCGTCACATCGAGGCACTCAAGCTGCCCATCCTCGGTGGCCGTCCGTTCATGACCTACGCACTGAGGGACCAGTTCTCTGGTCAGCCGCCCTACGGCTTGAGTGAACTCGTCCATGCCACCTTTCAGGCAGTTCCCGAAGCCGTACAGTCCGCCTTGGTGGCAGCGCAACGCGTTGACCTCGATGCCAAGTCGCATGCTGCACAGGGCTTTATCGGCGCGACGGTGACCGCCTCGGCCGCTGCGGCCGCCAGCCCGATCCCGTTCTCGGACGCCGCCCTGCTCGTACCGCTCCAGCTCGCGATGATGGCCAGGATCGCCCAGCTGTACGGGATGGGCGTCGACAAGGCGGGCATCGCAGCCGTCGCCTCGACGGCGGTCGCGACGACGGCTGGCCGGGCCAGCTTCACGTCTCTGCTCAAGCTGATTCCTGGCGCTGGGACGATCGCCGGTGGGGCGATCAGTGCCTCTGTCGCGTCGGTGTTCACGTTCGCCATGGGCCAGGCCTGGCTGACGGTCTGCCAGAAGTCGGCTGGCGGCACCCTGCCCAGCCTCGGAGGCGTCACCGACTCGAAGGCGCTCCACGACCTGTTCATGAGCGAGTTCAGACGCCGCATTCCCGGCATTCGGTCCCAAGCGGCGCCGTCGGTCTGAAACACTCCCCGGTGTGACCTTGTCGCTCGCTGACGGAGTGGTCGTCGACCTCGACGACTGCCCTGAGCAGGACGACGTCTCCGCGCGGTTGTCGGAGCTGGTCGAGGGCTACAACGTGAGGCCCAGCAGCGAGGTGCTGCGCGAGATCGTCGAGACGCTGTCCTCTCGGGCTCGACGTCGGATCGAGTCGGACCCGACCGGTGCGATGACCGATCTCACGGCAGGGCTCGAGCTGCTTCACCACATCGACCGCCCCGCCCTGGCGGCCCAGCTCCACGGGCTGCGGGCGTGGGCGAAGGTGGTGACGGGCGACCACCAGGCCGCTCTGGTCGACTACGACGCGGCGATCGAGTGGGCGCCGTCGCACCCCGCGTACAGGAACAACCGCTCCGTCTGCCGTCGGCTCGTCGGCGACCTCCGTGGCGCGCTGGACGACGCCCGCGAGGCCGTGGCCGAGGAACGGCGGTCAGGGCTGTACTGGCTGACACTCGCCGAGGCGTACGCGGCGCGCGGCGAGGATGGCGACGCCGTCACTGCCCTGCGAGGAGCGCTGCGGCTCAACCCGTCGCTCAGCCGTCGGCTGGACGATCCTGTGCTCGACCGTGTCCGGCGGCGCGACGACTGTCCGCGCTGACTCAACGCCCCAGAACATCCGCGGGCATCACCCGGACAGCCCTGTCGGTCTCGGCGGACTCGGTGATCGCGAGCGCCAGAAGCTGGTCCGTACAGGCCTCGACGAGCGGGTACGGCTCAGGCCCCTCGCCATGGACCCAGGCGGCTGTCCGCGTGAGGATCTCCGCGATCGCGAGCTCGTCGTCAGACCAGCGCTGAGCCGGCCAGGGGTTGCGCCAGTACACCTCGTCGCCGAGCGCGATGTGGTCCGTCGCATACCCGTTCTGGTCGAGGTCGTGGCCCGTCTGGCGCCGGTTGAAGGCCGAGCGCGTGATGGTGGTCGCGTCGACGAGGCGTACCACGGTCTCGTCGGACAGCTCGCCGTGGCTGCCACGTACGAGCAGCCGTCGCGTCCGGAGCAGGTTGCGGGTCTGGTTGTCGGTGAAGTCGTACAGCCCGCTCCGCCCGTTCCCGAAGTCGAGCGTCGCCAGCGTGGTCGTCGCGTCGTGGGGCTCGAGGTCGTCGGTCCAGCCGCCACGGTTGAGCGGGTTGACAAGGGGCGCGACGAAGCGGCTCGCCCGGACCCCTGCCCCCTCGATCCCGACGTCGAGGAAGCGCCGAAGCAGCGACACCGCGTGGTACAGCTGCGTGCTCGACACGTGCACCTGCCCGACGCTGCCGACGAGACCGGCCCGTACGGCCGCCAGCCGCGCCGCGTGCAGAGGCATGAGGTGGTACTGCTCGGCGACCTGTACGAGACCGGCTGTGCCGACAGCGCGCCACAAGGCAGCGATCTCGTCGGCGGAACCGGCCGGTGGTGTCTCCGCAAGTACCGGCAGGCCGCGACTCACGCAGTCGACGATCACGCCGGGCGTGATAGAGGTCGGCGTCGAGGTGACCACGAAGTCGACGGGATGCTCGCGCAGCAGCGCAGTCACCGAGTCGTAGGCAGCGACGGGCAAGGGTCTGGGCCGTCGCGTGACAACGCCGACGCAGTCGACCCCGTCGAGTCCCGCGGCGACCTCCCAGTAGATCGCGGACCGGAAACCGGAGCCGATGACGGCGAACGTGCTCACGCCACCCAACCTAGCCCGAGAACCTCGGCACCCATCTCGCGATCCTTTCCCCCGCGGGGCCGGAGGCCGGCCCTGGGGACAGTGCCCCTACGTTGGAGGAATGGAAGCCACCCCCACCTTCATCGCCGTCCCCTGGAAGCCTTCTCGCTCCACCGGCGTCTGGATGAACGTCCTCAGCACGCTCGTCGCAGTGGTTGCCGGGTACCTCACCTTCGTCATCGCCTTCAGCGGTGAGTCGGGGGCGATCACCTTCGACCTCGTCGGTCTCGCGATCACCCTCGGCATCATCGCCGTCATCCTCGTCGTACATGAGGGGATCCATGGCCTGGCCTTCCTCGCGTACGGGGGCCGGCCGACGTTCGGGGCAGGGATCGCGGGCAAGGCCCTGCCGTACTTCTACTGCACCTCTGTCGGCCAGCGGTTCTCCGTCGCCCGGTACCTCGTGGTCGCCCTTGCGCCCACCATCCTCGTCAACGGCGCCCTGGTCGCCGCGCTGTGCTCGTCGGCCGCCACCTGGTTCGTCGTCCCGTTCGCGGTCCACATGGCAGGCTGCATCGGGGACTGGTTCCTCGTGTTCCGTGCCCTGCGGGCGCCCAGAGGCTCCCTCGTGGAGGACATGAAGGACGGCCTCATCATCCACATCCTTGTGCCGAACGGCTAGGTGTTTCCCCAGCGATCCGTGCCGTGCTGAGGTGTGGTCGGGGTAGGTTTCAGCCGTGGAGACCGGCCCACACGATTCACGTCCCGTGGTCTGGCGGCCTTCTCGGCCGACCAGCCTCGGGCTGAGCCTCGTGAGCACGATCGTGGCGTTGGCCGCGGCGTACGCGGCGATCCTGATCGCGTTCGCAGAGCGCGAGCCACAGCGGCTGACGGTCACGATCGTTGACGTCGTCCTCATGCTCGTGATCCTGGGCGTCGCACTGCTCGCACATCAGGGGATCCATGGGCTGTCGATCTTCACGTACGGCGGGAAGCCCCGGTTCGGCTGGTCCTTCGTGGCCCGGGTCGTGCCATCTCTCTACTGCACCGCGCCCGGACAGCGGTTCTCCCGATACCGGTACGTCATCGTCACTCTCGCCCCCAGCCTGTTCGTCAGCCTGGCCCTCGTCGTCGGCCTGCGTTCGTCCGCCGGTGGGCTGTTCGTCATCCCGTTCGGCATCCATCTCGGCGTGTGCGTGAACGACTGGGTCGTGGCGGTCCGCGCCTTGCGGGAGCCACAAGGGTCGTTGATCGAGGACGTCGCCGGCGGCATTCTCATCCACCCGCCGCTTTGAAGGCCTGATGTCGAGCGCTCGTAACCCCAGTGGGGTATGGGCACACAGAGGGCAGCCTGGTGGGATGGGTATATGACGCGAACGATCGGTGTGACCGAGGTCGTGCTCCGCGACGCCCACCAGAGCCTCATCGCCATCCGTATGGCGATGGAGGACATGGTCGGTGCTTGTGAAGACATCGACCAGGCTGGCTACTGGAGTGTGGAGTGCTGGGGTGGGGCGACGTACGACGCCTGCATCCGCTACCTCAACGAAGACCCGTGGGAGCGTCTGAGGACCTTCCGCGAGCTGATGCCAAACTCGCGGCTCCAGATGCTGCTGCGTGGGCAGAACCTGCTCGGGTACCGCCACTACGAGGACATGGTCGTCGACAAGTTCGTCGAGAAGTCCGCCGAGAACGGCATGGACGTCTTCCGGGTGTTCGACGCACTCAACGACCCGCGCAACATGGCTCAGGCGATGGCAGCCGTGAAGAAGGCCGGCAAGCACGCCCAAGGCACGATCTGCTACACGATGAGCCCGCTGCACACCACGGAGGGCTACATCAAGCTCGCCGGCCAGCTGCTCGACATGGGCGCCGAGTCGATCGCGCTCAAGGACATGGCAGCCCTGCTCCAGCCGCAGCCTGCGTACGACATCGTCAAGGGCATCAAGGACACGTACGGCGACGTGCAGATCAACGTCCACTGCCACGCGACCACGGGCGTCACGCTGGTCAGCCTCATGAAGGCGATCGAGGCCGGTGCCGATGTCGTCGACACGTCGATCTCGTCGATGTCGCTCGGCCCGGGCCACAACCCCACCGAGTCCCTCGTCGCCATGCTCGAGGGCACGGAGTACACGACGGACCTCGACCCCGAGCGTCTCATCAAGATCCGCGACCACTTCGCGGCCGTACGCCCGAAGTACAAGGCGTTCGAGTCCGCCACTCTGGTCGACACCGACATCTTCTCCAGCCAGATCCCCGGCGGCATGTTGAGCAACATGGAGTCGCAGCTCAAGCAGCAGGGCGCCGGCGACCGGATCAAGGAGGTCATGGAGGAGGTTCCCCTCGTCAAGGCCGACGCCGGCCACCCGCCGCTGGTCACGCCGTCGAGCCAGATCGTCGGCACGCAGGCCGTGTTCAACGTGCTGATGGGCCGCTACAAGGTCATGACCGGCGAGTTCGCCGACCTCATGCTCGGCTACTACGGCGAGTGCATCGGCGAGCGGAACCCCGAGGTGGTCGAGATCGCTCACCTGCAGGCGAAGAAGGAGCCGATCACCCAGCGTCCGGCCGACCTCCTCACGCCCGAGTGGGACACGCTGGTCGCGGACGCTGCCAAGCTCGAAGGCAACAACGGATCCGACGAGGACGTCCTGACGTACGCGATGTTCCCGGGCGTCGCTGCCGGGTTCTTCAAGACTCGTGACGAGGGCCCGAAGAACGTCGGGAAGACGCCCGAGCAGATGGAGCAGGAGAATACCGCCGCAAGCAATGCCTCCCAGGCGGTCACCGGGCCGATCACCTACAAGGTCTCAATGGGTGGGCGCGATCACAGCGTCACCGTCGAAAGGGCATGAGCATGGTGAAGAAGGCCAAGACGAGGACGATGGAAGACCGCATCGAGGAGATGCACCAGGCACGGCTCAAGAACCGCGCTGGGGGTGGCGAGGACAAGCTCCAGAAGCAGCGCGACAAGGGCAAGATGACGGCGCGCGAGCGTGTCGACGCCCTGCTCGACGAGGGCACGTTCCAAGAGATCGGGCTGTTCCGCAAGAACCGTACGGTCACCTTCGGGATGGACAAGGCTGACATGCCCGCCGACGGTGTGGTCACCGGCACCGGCGCGGTCCTCGGCCGTCCGGTCCATGTGGCCAGCCAGGACTTCACGGTCATGGGCGGCTCCGCGGGCGAGACCCACTCCATCAAGGTCGTCGAGATGATGGAGTCCGCGCTGAAGTGCGGCACCCCGTTCGTCTTCATCAACGACTCCGGCGGCGCTCGTGTCCAGGAGGGCATCGACTCGTTGTCCGGCTACGGCAAGGTCTTCTACGCCAACGTCAAGCTCTCCGGTGCCGTGCCCCAGGTCTCGATCATCTGCGGTCCGTGCGCGGGCGGTGCGGCGTACTCGCCGGCCCTGACCGACTTCGTCATCCAGACCCGCAAGGCCCACATGTTCATCACGGGCCCGAACGTCATCGAGCAGGTCACGGGCGAGAAGGTCACCCAGGACGCGCTCGGAGGTGCCGATGCCCACATGGCCATCTCCGGCGTCAACCACTTCGTGGCCGACGACGACGCCCAGGCGATCCTCATCGCCAAGAAGCTGCTGAGCTTCCTCCCGAGCAACAACACCGAGGATGCCCCGATCATCGACTCCGACCCCTACGTGGAGCCGGACCGCGAGATGGCGACTCTCGTTCCGCCGGAGGGCACGAAGGGCTACGACGTCCGTACCGTCATTGGACGGCTCGTCGACCGCTCGGACTTCCTCGAGGTGCAGGCCGGCTACGCGATGAACATCGTCGTGGGTTTCGCGCGGATCAACGGCCGATCCGTCGGCGTCGTGGCGAGCCAGCCCAACGTCATGGCGGGTGTGCTCGACATCAACGCATCCGACAAGGGCTCGAAGTTCATCCGCTTCTGCAACGCGTTCAACATCCCGATCGTCACGCTCGTCGACGTCCCCGGCTTCCTGCCCGGTGTCGCACAGGAGCACGGTGGCATCATCCGCCACGGCGCGAAGATGCTGTACGCCTACGCAGCGGCGACCGTCCCGAAGGTGACCGTGGTCCTCCGCAAGGCGTACGGCGGCGCGTACATCGCCATGGCCTGCAAGGACCTCGGCGCCGACCAGGTGTTCGCCTGGCCGACCGCGGAGATCGCCGTCATGGGTGCCGAAGGTGCGGCATCTGTCGTGTTCAGGCGCGAGATCGATGCGGCCGACGATCCGGATGCCCGGCGGCAGGAGCTCGTGGACGAGTACCGCGAGACGTTCTCCACGCCGTTCGTCGCCGCGTCGCGTGGCCTGGTCGACGACATCATCAACCCTGCCGACACCCGTCGGAAGGTCGCGATGGCGCTCGAGCTGCTCGTGAACAAGCGCGAGCTGCGTCCGGCCAAGAAGCACGGCCTCGGCCCGGTGTGATGGGAATCCAGATGAGCGACGAAAACAATGACCAGCTCCTGGAGCTGGTCCGCAGCCTCACCGAGCGAGTCGAGTCGTTGGAGGGCAGCGTCAAGATCCTCCAGCTGCACTGCGACACGGAGATCCCGGAAGACACGATGGTCGCGATCGCGGCCGCCGTCGCGGCCTACCTCGGTCATCGAGCCCGCAAGCGCCAGGCCTCCTTCGCGCGGAACACCGCCGTGTGGCAGGCGGCGACCCGGCGCAGCCAGTTGAACCACGCACCCATCCACCTGCGATAAGGACAGACAATGATACTCAAGGTGACCGTCAACGGTGTCGTGTACGACATCGAGGTGGAGGTCGACGAGACCGAGAAGCAGCAGCTCGGGACCATCGTCATCGGAGGTACCGGCGTCTCGACTCCGCAGACCGCGTCCATGCCGGCTTCGGTCGTGAACGGTGTGACCGCACCCCTGTCGGGGTCGGTGTGGAAGATCCTCGTGGACGAGGGCGACGAGATCAAGGCCGGTCAGGTCCTCGTGGTGCTCGAGGCCATGAAGATGGAGACCGAGATCACGGCTCCGGCCGACGCCAAGGTGAAGGCAGTGCTCGTGGCCCAGGGCGAGTCGGTCCAGGGCGGCCAGGGGCTCATCGAGTTCGAGTGAGGCAGACGGCCCGCACCGGAGCAATCCGGTGCGGGCCGTGCCATGCCCGCGGGGCTGGGCCCGCTCAGTTGGTGACCAGCGAGTCCGGCAGGTGCGGGGTCCAGTCGATGCGCAGGGCGCGGCAGCTCTGGAACTCGGGCGCGTCCTCGTACACGGTCAGGCTGGTGTTGTGGATCTCGATCCAGCCGGGCATCTGGTCGATGCCCAGGAACTCTCGGAAGAGGAACTGGGAGAAGTAGCCGTGGCTGACGAACGCCACGGTCGTGTTGTCGCGGTGCTTCGCGCGGATGTCGGCGACGAGCTTGCGTGCCCGCCTCATCGGACCGTCCGCCTCGTTCTCGACCGGTCCCTTCCACCATCCGGACCCCGTGGCGCCATCGGGAAGCACGAGACGGTCCGAGATCGCGCGCAGCTCAGCGGCCGAACCGCCCGGGTGCGGGACGCGCTCGTGGTTCGCCGGGTCCAGGTCGAACGGGCCCCCGACCTCGAACATGTCCGTCCGCCCGATGAGGGGCAGGTCCAGCGAGGCAGCAAGAGGAGCACCCGTCTGTACAGCGCGGGCCATGAGGCTGGTGTAGATGGCGTCGACGCGCCACGGCAGTACGGCCCGGAACTGCTCGGCGAGCAGCGCGGCCTGCCGGTGACCGACCTCGGTCAGCGGGGTGTCGGGGTGGCGGCCGGTCTCGCTGCCGGTCGTCTCCCAGAGGAGGTTGTTGGTGGACTGTCCATGACGGATCACGACGAAACGCACAGAGCCATCCTGTCAGGGACCCGAGACGTCGACTGACACGTGTCCACTCAGGAGACTCGGTAGACCTTGTGCTGGGCGGCCTGGGCGAGGGGACGGACGACGATGCGGTCGATGTTGACGTGGTGGGGACGGCTGGCGACCCAGGCGATCGTCTCGGCGATGTCGTCGGCGACCAGCGGGCCCGGCACGCCTGCATAGACCTTGGCTGCGCGTTCTGCGTCGCCGGCGTAGCGAGTGAGCGAGAACTCCTCGGTCATCACCATGCCCGGCACGACCTCGCAGATCCTGATCGGTTCCCCGTTCAGCTCCAGCCGCATCGTCCCGGCGATCATCCGCTCCGCGGCCTTCGCGCCGCAGTACCCGGCACCACCCTCGTACGGGCCGTCGGCAGCGACGCTCGTCACGAAGATGATGGTGCCCTCGGCCGCGCGCAGGGCGGGCAGCAGCGCCTTGGTGACGCGTACGGTGCCGACGACGTTCTTGTCGTACATCCCGATCCACGCCTCGATGTCCGCGTCGGCCACGGGCTCCTGGCCCAGCGCGCCGCCCGCATTGTTGACCAGCAGGTCGAGCCGGTCGCCGACCGCTTCCGCGAGCGCGGTCACCTGTGCCGCATCGGTGATGTCGCAGGCGACGGCACGTCCGCCGATCTCGTCGGCCAGAGCCTGGATCCGCTCTGTCCGTCGAGCCGCGACGACCACCTCGTAGTCGGCGGCGAGGTGGCGTGCTGTGGCGGCGCCGATGCCGGAGGACGCGCCGGTGACGAGGGCAATAGGTCGGGTCATGAGGCGATTCTGCCTCACGCGCGAGTGATCCAGTCAGCCGCCTGCACCATCGCGAGATGGGTGAGCGCCTGAGGAGTGTTGCCCACATGCCGGCTCGTCTTCATGTCGTACTCCTCGGAGAGCAGCCCCACATCGTTCGTCAGGGCCACGAGACGGTCCATGAGCGTGCGAGCCTCGTCGAGGCGGCCGGAGCGTGCGTACTGAGAGGTCAGCCAGAAGGAGCACGCGAGGAACGGGTGCTCGCCGGGCGGGAAGTCGTCGAGCGCCGAGCCGCCGTCGATCCGGTACCGCATGAGCAGCCCGTCCTGGAGCAGGTCGTGCTCGATGGCTGCGACGGTGCCCAGCATCCGGGGGTCGTCAGGCTCGCAGTAACCGACCTCGGCCAACTGGAGGAGCGAGGCGTCGACCGCGGTGGAGCCGTAGGACTGCACGTACGAGTTGCGGTCGGTGTCGAATCCCTTCGCCTCGATCTCGTCGCGGATCCGGTCGCGCAACGTCTCCCAGCGTTCGACGGGGCCCTCGAGACCGTGCTCACGTACGGCCAGGATCGCACGGTCCACCGCGGCCCACATCATGGCGCGCGAGTGGGTGAACGCCCGGGGCTCGCCGCGGATCTCCCAGATGCCGTGGTCGGCGTCGTCCCAGTGCTCCTCGACGAAGCTCATGAGTGCCTCTTGCAGCGGCCACGAGAAAGCGTCCTCGGTGACGCCGGCCTCCCGGGCCTCGTGGAGCGCGACCATGACCTCACCGATGACATCGCCTTGGAACTGGTCGACCGCGGCGTTCCCCACGCGCACCGGTGAGGCGCCCTGGTAACCCGGTAGCGAGGTCAGCTCGCGCTCGGGGAGGTACCGCTCGCCGCCGAGTCCGTACATGATCTGGATGTCCGCGGGATCGCCGGCGATGGCGCGCAACAGCCAGTTGCGCCAGTTCTGGGCTTCGTCGAGGTACGAGTGGGTGAGGAAGGCGCTGAGCGTCAGTGCCGCGTCGCGCAGCCAGACGTAGCGGTAGTCCCAGTTGCGCTGACCTCCGAACTGCTCCGGCAGGCTGGTCGTCGCCGCAGCCACGATCCCGCCCGTCTCCTCGTCGGTGAGGGCGCGCAGGACGAGCAGCGATCGTATGACGTGGTCGTAGTACGGACCCTCGTGGCTGTACCGCGAGGCCCAGTCCCGCCACCAGTCGATGGTCTCTTGGTACGCGGCGTCGACGTCGATCGGGCCCGGTGCGTCCCGATGGGACCGGAACCAGGTCAGGGACACGTCGACGGTCTCGCCGTCGTGGATGACATACGTCGCCGCGTGATGTCGCTCGCCCGCTTCGAGCTCTGGTCCGCGTCGCACGAGACCGTCCGGGCCGGCGATCGCCACGAGGGCGACGGACGGACCCTCCTCGATGCGCCGGACCCAGGGGAGGGCGCTGGCGTACCCGAAGCGCATCCGGAGCTCCTCGACCACCTCGACCTGTCCTCGTACGCAGCGGAGACGCCGCACGATGTTGGAAAGGTGGTCGCCTCGGGGCATGAAGTCGATGACCTCCAGCTCCCCGGTGTCCGTCACCCAGTGCGTGACCAGCACGAACGTGCCGGTCAGATAGCGCCGGGTCGCGGTGGCTAAACCGTCTGACGGGGCGATCGACCAGTGCCCGTGCTCCTCGTCGCCGAGCAGGGCTCCGAAGACGGACGGGGAGTCGTATCGTGGCAGGCAGAGCCAGTCGATGCTGCCGTTCCGGCCGACCATCGCCCCGGTGTGGCAGTCGCTGATCAGTGCGTAGTCCTCGATCGGCAAAGTCATGGGTTCATCTTGCGTGGCAGGCCCAACCCGGACGTCCGTGATGCTGCCGCACCGATAGGCTGGCGCCATGACTTCGACGCTGATTCTGCTCCGCCACGGTGAGAGCGAATGGAACGCGACCAACCAGTTCACCGGCTGGGTGGACGTCGACATCAACGAGAAGGGCATCCGCGAGGCCAGGCGCGGCGCGGAGCTGCTCAAGACCGAGAACCTGCTGCCTGACGTGGTCCACACGTCCGTGCTGCGGCGGGCCATCCACACCGCCTATCTCTCGCTCGACGGTTGCGACCGCCACTGGATCCCGGTGAAGCGCTCCTGGCGACTCAACGAGCGTCACTATGGTGACCTGCAGGGCAAGAACAAGGCACAGACGCTCGCCGAGTACGGCGAGGAGCAGTTCATGCTCTGGCGCCGTTCGTACGACACCCCGCCGCCCCCCATCGCCCAGGACGCCGAGTTCTCGCAGTTCAGCGATCCGCGCTACGCCGACCTGCCGAGCGAGGCCCGGCCCGCGACCGAGTGCCTCGCCGACGTCGTCGTCCGGATGCTGCCGTACTGGTACGACGCGATCGTGCCCGACCTCCGTCTCGGCCAGGTCACCCTGGTCGTGGCTCACGGCAACTCGCTGCGGGCGCTCGTCAAGCACCTCGACGGCATCTCGGACGCCGACATCGCCGGCCTCAACATCCCCACCGGCATCCCGCTGCTGTACGAGCTCGACGACGACCTTCGCCCGGTCTCGCCCGGCGGTCGTTACCTCGACCCCGACGCGGCAGCGGCAGCCATCGAAGCTGTCAAGAACCAGGGCAAGAAGTAGGCGCGGGCTCTGTGGTCCAGCTGTGGGAGCGCAGCAGGGCCGCCGAGGTCCTGCTTGGCCTCGCCGGGCTCCTGGCCTTTCCGGTCACCGCTCTGCTCCTCGGCTGGCTGTATCTGTCGACGCATGCGAGTCCCGGCCACATCGGATTCTCCGGTTCGGTCGGGATATTGCTCCTCGTGGCCGTCCTGCTCGCCGCATGCGCGGTGACCGCGATCGTTCACGAGGCGATCCATGCGCTCGCGATGCTGCTCGTCGGTCACAAGCCACGCCTCCACTTCGAGACGACCCCGTACCCGCTGCTCAGCCTCGACCGTCAGGAAGCCCCCTACGGACGGGGCAAGTTCGTGCTCGTCGAGCTGGCGCCCGCTGTCCTCTTGACCGCGGCCCTGGTCGTGGGTGTCGCCACGGGCCCGTTGGCGGGGTGGCTGATCGTGCCGGCGGCGTTCCACCTCACGGCGTGCAAGATGGACATCGCGTACAGCATCGTCGCGCTGCGTCAGCCCGCCGGTAGCCAGTGCCGGATCGGCGAGAACGGCCTCGAGCTGACCGATCCCGTGGACTACGAAGTCCCCTGACAGTCCGCACAACCATTGGGGCTCGCGCACAACCCGTGTGACCCCATTTGTGCACCGCAATGGTTGTGCGCGTCGGGTGGATCGAGTTGTCCACAGCACCGATGTGTTATCCACAGATCGCGGAACTCGTGCTGGCGCCCGTTGTCGTAGGTGCTCGAGGCTGGGTACGTGATCAGCACCAGGAAGAGTCTTCTTGCCGATGGGTACACACCGGCTCTGCTCAAGAAGAGTGTCAGGGACGGCGATCTCGTGAGACTTCGACGTGGTGTGTACGAGCAGCGCACGCCTCCTCCATCCAATCCCGAGGCGCAGCACCGGCGCCAGATCCTCGCGAGCACGAAGCTGTCCGGCTACGTGGTCAGCCATGCCAGCGCTGTCGTACTGCATGGCTTGTCGATCGGTGACGCCGACATCCGCGAAGTACATGTCTCTCGCCTCGGCCCCGGGCGGGGAGGGGATCGCCACCGCGCAGGTCGGCAGGTTCACGTCGCGCGCCTGGAACCGGAGTTCTGTACGACGGTCGAGGGCGTTCCCGTCACCACGGTGGCGCGCAGTCTCGTCGATCTGGCACGTACCGTCGGCAGGCGCACGGCGGTCTCTGCTGGCGACGCGGCACTGCACCACATGCTGTGTACGACAGACGATCTGGCGCAAGCCCTTGAGGTCGTCCGGGGCCGTCCCGGTGCGGACCGGGCGCGATGGTCGCTCGCGCTGTGCGACCCGCGATCGGAGAGCCCAGGCGAGACGTGGACCCGACTCCTCCTCCGTGAAGCGGGTCTCCCCTCGACGGATCTGCAGATCTCGATCTTCGACGAGTCCGGCCTTTTCGTGGGGTGCGCGGACGGAGGGATCCCCCAATGGGGAGTGCTGTGGGAGTACGACGGAGTGGCGAAGTACGACACCCTGCTGAAACCCGGCCAGGCCATCCTCGACGCTGTACTCGCTGAGAAGCGACGCGAGGGCCGGTTCGTGGAGCTGGGGTGGCTCGTGATCCGCGTCATCAACTCCGACCTCGGGTCACCGCAGCAGCTCGTGCGGCGATTCCACGATGCCGGCGAGAGGACCCGGCGTCCCGGTTGGCAGCCCCCGCGCGGGTCGTTCCGTGTCGCCGACCCGTCAGGCCCCGCGCGCACAACCCTTCGGGTTCCCGCACAACCACTGTGACCAGGTTTGCGCACCACAAAGGTTGTGCGCGTGGGTCAGGCCTTCGGCCACTGGTCGCCCTCGGGGGCGCTCCCGGTCGTCAGGTAGATGACGCGGCTGCCGATGTTCACGGCGTGGTCCGCGATGCGCTCGTAGTAGCGACCGAGCAGGGCCGCGTCCACGGCCTTCTCGACGCCCTCGCTCCAGTCGTCGCTGAGCAGGACGCGGAACTGCGACGCACGCAGCTCGTCCATCTCCTCGTCGTCCTCGGCGAGCTGTGCGGCGTTCAGGACGTTGCGGTCGCGCAGCGTCGCAGCGGCCGTACGCACCATCGACTCGGCCAACGTCGCCATGGAGCGGAAGTTCTCGCGCAGAGCATCGGGTACCGCCGAGTCGGGGTAGCGCAGCCGGGCCACCTTCGCCACGTGCGCGGCGAGGTCACCCATGCGGCCGAGCGCGTTCGTCATGCGCAGGGCGGCGACGATCGTACGCAGCTCACCGGCGACCGGCGACTGACGGGCCAGGAGCGCGAACGCACGCTGCTCGATGTCGTCGTGCGCGGCGTCGACGATCCTGTCGTCGCTGATCACCTGCTCAGCCAAGGGCAGGTTGGCGTCCAGCAGAGAGCGCGTCGCGCGGTTCACCGCGTCGGCAACGGTCTCTGTGAGCCCGACGAGGGACACGACGATGGCGTCCAGCTGCCCGTGGTAGGTCTCTCGCATATCCTGCCTGTCCTCTGAAGCCTGCGCCGCCAGGACGCCGCGTGCTCAGCATAGATGTCTGTCCCTGCGGTCGCTCACGGTACGTGCCGTGGCCGTGCGACCTGGGTGATGTTGAGCGACGCGCAGGTAAACGACGGCCGAACCCTTGGTTGACGAGACCCATGCGGAGGGCCCGGGCGGCCATCCACCCGTGGGATCTGCATAGGATCAGGCCGTGAGCTCCTGGCTGGTCGTGCTGTTCTGCTCGATCGCCCTTGGCATCGGCCTTCTCGTGGGGCGCTACTCGCGGCGCGACCCCGTACCGCTCGAGCCCGCCGGCCCGGCTGTACCCCCCGACGCCCTGATCGTGGCGATCGAGAGCGGCGTCGCGGCGCTGTTCGTCGGCAACGAGGACGACGTGCTGGACGCGACCGAACCAGCCCGGGCGATGGGGCTCGCGCGCGGGTCGCGGGTGGCGTCGCAACGGATGCTCGAACTCGTACGGTCAGTGCGCCGCTCCGGTCTCGCCGATCACGCGACGATCGAGCGTCCGGGAAGTACGAGCTCGGTGCCGGCCAACCTTGCTGTCGCCGTCGCTCCGCTGCGGGACGGGGTGGTCGTCGTCCTGGCCCGCGACATCTCGGAGGAACACCGCATGGACCTGTCGCGCCGCGACTTCGTGACGAACATCAGCCACGAGCTGAAGACGCCGATCGGCGCGATCGGGCTGCTCAGCGAGGCCGTCGAGAAGGCGTCCGACGATCCCGAGATGGTCATCCGCTTCGCGACCCGCATGCAGCGGGAGTCAGCGCGGCTCACGGAACTGGTCCAGCAGATCATCACCCTCTCGAGGCTGCAGTCCGACGACCCGCTGCGCGAGGCCAGAGCTGTCGATGTGAGCTCCGTCGTACGTCGCGCCGTCGACCGGCTGGCATCCACGGCGCGTGCGCGTCACGTGACGCTCACCGTGTCCGACCGAGACCCCGGCGACGTGGTCGGCGACGGCCCCCAGCTCATCGACGCGGTAGCCAACCTCATCGCCAACGCCATCGCGTACAGCCACGACGGGGCCCGTGTCGCCGTGACGTGTGCGCGCCGGAGGAACGGCGAGGACGAGGTGATCGAGATCGCGGTCACCGACAACGGCATAGGCATCGCCGAGACCGACCAGGAGCGAATCTTCGACCGCTTCTTCCGGGTCGACCCCGACCGGAGCAGGGCGTCCGGCGGTACGGGCCTCGGCCTGTCGATCGTCCAGCTCGTCGCCGAGGCGCATGGCGGCTCGGTCTCTGTCTGGAGCAAGGTGGGCAGCGGGTCCACCTTCACCCTTCGACTGCCGGCGTGGATCACGCCGGACCATCCCGCTTCACCGAACATCGACCAGGAGGTCGCCTCATGACCCGTGTGCTGCTCGTTGAGGACGAGGAGAGCTACCGCGAGGCGACGAGCTACATGCTTCGCCGCGAGGGGTACGACGTGGTGGCTACGGCCGACGGTCGTACCGGCCTGGACGAGTTCGCTCGTGTAGGTGCGGACATCGTGCTGCTCGACCTCATGCTGCCCGGTCTGTCCGGCGTCGAGGTGTGCCGCCAGCTGCGGCAGATCTCGAGTGTGCCCGTGATCATGGTCACGGCCCGCGACTCGGAGATCGACAAGGTGGTCGGCCTGGAGATCGGCGCCGACGACTACGTGACGAAGCCCTTCAGCCACCGCGAGCTCGTCGCGCGGATCCGGGCGGTGCTGCGCCGGGGCCAGGACAACGAGCCGATCTCGGACGTCATCGAGGCCGGTGACGTACGGATGAACGTCGAACGCCACGAGGTCACGCTCCACGGCGAGCACATCCGCCTCGCGCTCAAGGAGTTCGAGCTCCTCGAGATGTTCCTCCGCAACCCGGGCCGGGTACTCACCCGTGGCCAGCTCATCGATCGGGTGTGGGGATCCGACTACTTCGGCGACACCAAGACGCTCGACGTCCATGTGAAGCGGCTGCGCGCCAAGCTCGAGGCCGACCCGGCCAACCCGGTGCTGTTCGTGACGGTACGAGGTCTCGGCTACAAGCTCGACGTGTAGCAGCAGGGCTGAGCCGGGGGCGCGCGGCTCTGCCAGACTGAGACGGTGATCCATCCCGAGACGTGGGGCATGCCGGACCTGCCCGAGCCGCTTCCGTCCTCGGTCATCGACGCCCACACCCACCTGGCATCGGTGACCCAGCGTGTGGGGATGCCGACAGAAGCGAACCTCGAGCTGGCGCGACAGGTCGGCGTCGAGAGGGTCGTGGACGTCGGCTGGGACGCGGCCAGCTCGCGCCAGTGCGTCGAGAACGCGACGCATCATCCGCAGGTCGTCGCGAACGTCGCTCTGCACCCGAACGACGTGGCCCGGTATCCCGAGCTGGTCGAGGCGGGGCTCACCGAGATCGAGCGGCTGGCGAATCTCGGCCCGCACGTACTGGGCGTGGGGGAGACGGGCCTGGACTACTTCCGGACGACCGATCCCGCCGACCAGGCCCGGCAGCGCGACGCGTTCGCGGCGCACATCGCGATCGCACGCTCGGCCGGGGTGACGCTGGTCATCCATGACAGGGACGCCCATGACGACGTTCTCGACGTTCTCGACGCCGGGCCACTGCCCGATCGTGTCGTCATGCACTGCTTCTCCGGGGATGCCGACTTCGCGCGCCGGTGCGTCGAGCGTGGATTCTGGCTGTCGTTCCCGGGCGTCATCACGTACAAGGCGAACACCCATCTGCGCGAAGCCCTGGCGGTGACGCCCCGCGAGAAGGTGCTGGTGGAGACCGACGCGCCGTACCTCACGCCAGTGCCGGCGCGTGGCAAGCCGAATGCGTCGTACCTGGTCGCCCACACCGTACGGTTCGTGGCCGACCAGCACGGCTGGCAGCTGACCGACCTATGCCGGCAGCTCACCGCCAACACGTTCGAGGCGTTCGGCGGGCCGTGGGGCAATGATGGCTGACGCCCCTGCCCGATCGGGCCTCCTCGATCCACGAACCATCCGCAACCTCGCCGCCGAGCTCAACCTGCACCCCAGCAAGCAGCGAGGTCAGAACTTCGTCATCGACCCCAACACCGTGCGGCGGATCGTCGCCCTGTCCGGAGTGCAGCCCGGCGAGGTCGTGCTCGAGGTCGGTCCAGGGCTCGGGTCCCTGACGCTCG
This sequence comes from Propionibacteriales bacterium, assembly GCA_038317635.1. Taxonomy (GTDB): domain Bacteria; phylum Actinomycetota; class Actinomycetes; order Propionibacteriales; family Propionibacteriaceae; genus Fen-668. Next base: position 14,865 of record JBBQBP010000013.1, on the reverse strand, counting down.
GCCTGCTGGAGGCCGGTGCGCACGTGACGGCGGTCGAGATCGAGCCGTCGTTGGCGATGCGGCTGGAACGCACGGTCGCCGAGCGGCTCCCGGCTGGGGTCGACCGGCTCACGGTCATCGAGGCCGACGCGCTCCGCATGACCGAGTTGGACCCGGCTCCGACACGGGTGGTCGCGAACCTCCCGTACAACATCTCCGTCCCGGTGATCCTGCATCTCCTGGCGAGGTTCCCCAGCATCGCGTCCGGCCTTGTCATGGTTCAGCTGGAAGTCGCGGACCGGCTGGTCGCTCCGCCCGGCAACAAGGTGTACGGGACGCCGTCGGCGAAGCTCGCCTGGTACGCGTCGGCGGCTCGCGTCGGGACCGTACCAGCCAGCGTCTTCTGGCCCATGCCCAACGTCGAGTCCGGCCTGGTGGCGTTCACGCGCCGCGAGGCGCCGTCGACCGCCGACAGGCAGACCGTCTTCGACGTGGTCGACGCGGCGTTCGGGCAGCGGCGCAAGATGCTGCGGGCGGCGCTGTCCGGAGTCTTCGGCTCGTCGGCTGCCGCAGCGGAGGCGCTCGAAGCCGCAGGCATCGACCCCACCCTGCGCGGCGAGACGCTCACGATCCAACAGTTCGCGGCGATCGTCCCGTACTTGCCTTCGACGGCCTGAGGTCGGAAGGTAGGTTCTTTCGGGTGGAGTCGAGCGATGTAGATGCAGCCGTACGGGTCCAGGTGCCCGGCAAGGTGAACCTCGCCCTGTCCGTCTCGCCGAAGAGACCCGACGGCTATCACGACCTCACCACGCTGTTCATGGCTGTGTCGCTGTACGACATCGTCACGGCGACGCCCGCGCGTCGGGGACGCCTCAGCGTCGAGGTCACGGGGGAGGGTGCCGACGAGGTGCCCCACGACATGTCGAACCTGGCGCTGAAGGCGGCGGACCTGCTCCGGACGCGGTACGGCTCAGCGGAGCTCGGGGTCCATCTGTCGATCGAGAAGCGGATCCCGGTCGCGGGTGGGATGGCTGGGGGATCGGCCGACGCGGCAGGTGCGCTGCTCGCGTGCTCGGTGCTGTGGGGGCTGGATGTCGACCAGCCGGAGCTGCTCGAGCTCGCGGCGGAGCTGGGCAGCGATGTGCCGTTCTCGCTCATGGGTGGGTGTGCGCTGGGGACCGGTCGCGGCGAACAGCTCGCGCCGACCCTGTGCAAGGGTTCGTACGAGTGGGTGTTCGCGCTCGCGCACGGCGGCCTGTCGACGGCGAAGGTGTTCGCCGACTACGACCTGTACAGCGCGGCTCAGACCACGCCGCGGATGATCGTCGACGGGTTGATGACGGGTCTCGCCTCGCATGACCTGAACGCTGTCCGGGTGGGGATGTGCAACGACCTGGAGCACTCGGCGATCAGGCTGCACCCGCCGATCCGCGAGACGCTCGAGGAGGGCCTGCACATCGGCGGCATCAGCTCCATCGTGAGCGGCTCAGGTCCCACCGTCGCGTTCCTGTGCGCCGACGACGAGGACGCCGTGAACCTGGCCGTGGGCCTCTCGTCGTTCACCTCGGTACGCTCCGTACTGCGCGCCAAGGGTCCGGTACCGGGCGCCCGAGTGCTCAACAACCTGTGACATGGTTCGGCTTCTCGGCCGCCCAACCATGGGGCCTCTCGTGTGCCCACGGATGCCGGGTGGCAATATGTCGGGCATGAGGCAGCCAGCGGCGCGACGCGACGAGGTCGACGACATCGTCACCGCGTGGCACCGGGAACGACCGGATCTCCAGGTCGACGTCATGCAGGTGCTCAGCCGGGTGAGCCGGCTCGCGAGCCGTCACGCCACGACCCGCGACGCAGCCTTCGCCGCCCACGGGCTGGGCGCGTTCGAGTTCGACGTGCTGGCGGCGCTCCGGCGAGCGGGCAAGCCCTATCAGCTGACGCCAGGGGAGCTGTCCCGGTCGACCCACGTGACCAGCGGCACCATGACGCACCGCATCGCACGTCTGGTCGAGCGCGAGCTCGTCACCCGCGACAACCACCCCAGCGACGGCCGGGCCGCGATCGTGTCACTGACGCCGACCGGGCTCACGGTGGTCGACGCCGCCCTCTCGGACCTGCTGGTCTCCGAAGAACGACTCCTGGCTGACCTGCCTGGACGAGATCGCGAGCAGCTGGCCACGCTGCTGCGCGCACTGCTGCTGTCGGTCACCGACGAGCAGGACCCGCCCGCCTGAGACTTCCCTCGACGGCACCGATCTGACAATCCTGGGCCGTGAAGCCGTCCTGGCTGAGTACGTCCGGTGCGGAGCGGTCAGGTCGGGGTGACGGTGGGCCGTTCGCCGGCCCGCATGATCTGCGCACCGAACACGATGACGATCGCCAGAGCGGCCGGGACGAACATCGTGTGCTGGATGCCGACCGCATGCACGAGACCGCCGATGATCGCCGGCCCCGCGAGGATCGACGTGAAGCCGAACGACACGGTGACCGCGAGGCCCCGGGCGCCCGCGAGGTAGCCGGCCGCTGCGTACACCTGGGGTGCGATGATGCCGATGCCCAGCCCCACGAGCGCCCAGCCGAGGAGCACGAGCGGCAATGCCGACAGCGTCGCGGTGAGGACGAACCCGATGGCCGCCGTGACGGCGCCGACACGTACGACCCAGACCCGGCCGACCTTCGCGACGATCGCGTCGCCGGCGAAGCGGATGATCATCATGCAGCCGGACACCATCGTCACGCCGAGCGCTCCGACACCGGGCGACACGTGCGCCACGTCTGTCACGTGCAGGGCCGACCAGTCGATCCCCGTACCCTCGCTCAGCCCGAAGCCCATGCTCATGACGCCCAACAGGTAGATCGCGCGCGGCAGCTTGGCCTTCACCGGACGCTGGCCCTGCTCGTGGTGACCGACGGCCGACGGGACGATCCGCAGCCCGACAAGCAGCGCGACGATCCCGAGCGACGCTGTGGTGAGGCCGGCGGTGAGAACGAGCGAGGCGCCGGGGGTGATGAGCGCCGCGACGAACACGACGCCGCTGCCGACGAGCTGTCCGAGCGACCAGGTCCCGTGGATGCGGCTCATCACCGGGAACATGCGGACCCGCTCGACCTCCACCGCGAGGGCGTTCATCGCCACGTCCAGGAAGCCGTTGCCGAGGCCGATGACAGCGACCCCGCAGAGGAGGAGGGGGTACGACGGCGCGACTCCGACGACGAGCGACCCCACGGCGAGTACGGGGATGGCCCCGAGACACACCCGTCGCAGCCCGAGCCTGTCGCTGATCCGTCCCGCGAGCTGCTGGCCGACGATGGCACTCAGTCCGAGGGTGAGCAGCGCGTACGTGACGGTCGCGTCGGTGAGGTCGTGCCGCAGGCGCAACCCGGGAAGCGAGGCTGCATACGTCGCGACGGTCGCGCCGTTGACCATGAACAGCAACGCGACCCCGACAACGGACCGATTGCGTGAGAGCTGGGTCACAGGGCGTGCTGCCGACAGTTCACGGTGACGGGCATGCCGAGCATCTTCTCACCTCAGGCAGTACGTACCCACACGTCGAATCCGTTGTACGAACCGAGGGGGGTCCACGCCGGGTCGGTGTTGAGGCGGGCGGTGGCCAGCGGGACCGACGTGGACTGACCGATGACCGGGAGCACCACACACGTAGCGCCGGGAGGCGTTGAGGGCGACACTTTCTCGTAGAAATACATGTGGGACTCCAGCAGTCGGGCATGGCCGAAGTAGTCGGCGCGGCCGTCGTACCACACGGGGACATCCGGTCGGAGGAGGATGGTCGGCCCGGCGATGAAGGCGGTCGTGAACAAGCGGCAGCCCGACGGCAGCGCCTTGATGGCCTGGAGCTCCTCCGGTACTGCGTGGCTCATTGGGCCCAGCCAGACGACGAACGGGAGCAGTAACGCGACGACGGCCGTCAAGACGATCCGCCAGCTCCGGCTATGGGTCCAGCGCAGCGCAGACTCCTTCAGGGCCGATGTGTCAGGCAGATCCTGTGCCCACTTCAGGGCTCGGCGTCCGAAGCTGGTCACCCACATCCCGAGGATCGGCACGAGTATGAGCGCGGACACCCCGAGGAAGCGAAGTGCCCACATGCCGGCGACCGCGAACGGGACGGCCACGATGCAGATCGCCGACGCCAAGGCGAACGTCTGGTCGATCGGGCCACGACGGAGTCGGCGGAGGAACCACGCTCCGACGCCGATCAGGACGATCAGCATGCTGACGCCGACGAGGGGCCATTGAGCTGGCAGGCCGGCGGTGAACGGAGGAACCCACTCGATGATGGCGCCCGAGCATGCCGCTGCAGTGATCCGCGAACGCTCGAGCGTCATGGAGATCCCGTACGGCGTCGCAAGGATCCCGACACCCAACCCGAGACCGCCGCCCACGGCCGCGGCCCAACGCCGAGGATCAGCAAGGCGTGTCTTCCACCCGCCCTCCGGCCAGTCGGACACCAGCCAGAAGACGCCCCAGCTCGCGGCCAGCGCGACCGCCATCGCGGCGAACGACAGATGGACCCAGTTGCCCACAGCAGAGAGCCCAGCGCCGATGGCGAACAGCGCAAGAGCGTTGCCGATCGGTGACGTGCGCGGCAGCCGGCGCTGCCACCAGAGCGGCACGAAGATTCCGACCCAGACAAGAAGCTGGACGCCGATGGTGGCCCGCGCCGACAACATCGGAAGAGCGAGGCCGAAACCGATCGTCACTCCCGCGAGAGCGCCCAAGGGGTGCGCGCCGAGACGTCGCGCGAGAACGTACGCCATGCCGAAGTACGCGAGCAGTACGACGAATGTGAAGAGGAACAGTCCCCAGTAACCGCCTCCCTGCCAAGACAGAGCCAGCAGGTAGTTCCAGGCCGGAGAGTTCTGGTACCAGTCGCCGTCGGCAGGTGCCCAGGACCACGTGTCGGGCCTAGCCAGCGCCAGCCCTTGGAGGTTCTCGATGCCCGCTCGGGTTTCCCAGTACGGGTCCCTCGCCTCTGGCGACCCGGCCCTTACGGCGGCCATGGCCACCAGCCATGCCCACACGACCACGGTCGACGTCGGTGGTAGCAGCCGCCGCACGAGGCTCTTGCCATGAGTGGGCGCCTCAGCGACAGGCTGGAACCTGGTCGGCATGGGCATGCTGGGACGGTAACCCGGGGATCGTCGCTGCCCAGCGCAAAGTGAGAGCGCTCACATGATGCTCACGTGCACTTCAGATCATCTGGACCATGCCGGTCAGCGCCTGCGCCTACAGCGGCGGACGCGGTTAGGGCACGACTCGACCTCGTACAGGAGCGTCCTCGCCGCGAGCTCGAGCAGGAGCCGAAGTGGGCGTGCACGGATTTCGTGATCAATGACAATTGCCACGTATCACCTGTGGTTGAACACTCTTGCATCTTGACAATTGACTTAAGTAGGAGTTAGGACAGTAAGGAACGTGCTCGGTGGCTTCTTGGGGATTGCGTGGATGCACTGTTGCTGCTGATCCGGCGGGGGGAAAACGGGTGAGCACCAACCGTTTCTGTAGGAGGTGCGGGTTTCCGCACTGTCGGGTGCCTGGACCCATTGTCGTTGCTCACCTGCGGCAGCGGAGCGTCCTGTGTTGTGATCTGTGGAACCAGCTGGGCTAGAGGGGGGAGCGTGAGATGACGACGATCACGGAAGCACAGGCAGAGGACCTCTGGTCGGTCTTTCGAGCAACTGCGGCCAGGGTGCCGTCGCGGGTGGCCGTCGAGACCTCCGATGGCGACCTGACCTTCGCAGAGGTCCTGGCGGCCGCCGAGAGACTGGCGGAGACGTTCCGAGGTCTTGGCATCGTGTCCGGGTCGGTGGTGCACGTGGCACTGCCCAACGGCTGGGAGTTTCTCCCGGTGGTTCTCGCGCTGCGCTCCATGGACGTCGCGGTCGGCCTGGTGTCTTCGCGCTACAGGGACTCGGAGTTCCAGTCGGTGACAACCCGCATGCCACCTCAGGCCTTCGTCGTCGCGAGCGAGATGGTCGAGTTCCTCGAGCGGGCGATCGACGTTGCCGAGGTCCACCCGATTGCTGCTCGTAAGGGTGAGCCCTCGCTGGCGCTCGTGGTCCCCGCGAACTCCGCGGTTCGTCACACCGGTCCCGAGGGTCTCGCGATGGTCAAGTTCACGTCCGGCTCATCGGGCGAACCGAAGGGTGTCGGCTATCTTGAGCAGACCCTGCTCGCAGAGGCACGCAACGTGGTGAAGTCGCTGAGTATCGAGGAGTCCGACCGAATTCTGGTGCCGATTTCGGCCTCGCACGCTTACGGGTTCGACCTCGGTCTGCTGCCGGTCATCCTCGTCGGCGCCCGGGCTGTGCTGCGCCGATCGTTCATCCCTCGGGAGCTCCTTCGCGACCTTGCTCACCCCGACACGTCCCTGCTTCTGGGGACGCCGAGCATGTACAGCTTCCTCGCCGATACGGAACCGTCAGCGCTCCCGGATCTGACGCACATCCGCTATCTCCTGTCCGGCTCGGCACAGCTGCCGGCAAGCCTCGCGCTGCTGTGCCACGAGCGGCTCGGTGTGCCCGTGTGCCCGTTCTACGGGTCGTCCGAGGCAGGGGCGGCCACCGCCCATGTTCCGGCACGCGTCGTCGAACGACCCGACTCGGTCGGTCGGGCCTTGGACGGGGTCGAGCTGCGCATCCTCGATGACCAGGGTCGGTCCCTCCCGTCTGGGGCCGAAGGTGAGGTCGCGATCCGCAGCCATGCCGTGTCGCGCGGTTACGTGACGGACGAACCGGCGGCCAGAGAGTCGTTCCTCCCCGGCGAGGACGGCGCGGTGGAGTACCTGAGCGGGGACCTCGGCGTCATCGATGACGAAGGCTTCCTCTTCCTGCACGGTCGTCTCGACCGGATGATCAATGTGGGAGGGCTCAAGGTCTATCCGCGCGAAGTCGTCCAGGTGCTCGAGCGGTGCCCCGGCGTCAGCGGGGCACGCGTGTACTCCGGCCGCGACCGGGGAGGAGAGGAGTTCGTGCAGGCAACGATCACCTTGGCGCAACCGACGCCGGAGCAGGACATCCTGGCGTTCTGCCGACGAAACCTCGCCGATTACAAGGTCCCGCGGGTGATCGACATCGTGGAGTCGATCGCGAGCCCCGAGGCGCAGAAGATGGCCAACCTGTTGGGAGAGACGTCGTGACATCCGAGGCTGAGATCAAGGTCCGACTCCGCGCTGTGCTCGATGGGATGGTGCTCGGCGGTCGCGTGAGCGACCTCCCCTCCGGCGCGCCTCTGGGCGAGGAAGGTTTCGGCCTGGACTCGCTGGCACTGGTGCGTTTCCTCACGGCGGTCGAGCAGGACCTTGGAGAAGAGGTGCCGTTCGAGGTCTGGTCGGATGTCGCCCATCTGTCCCTCGACGACTGCGCGACCGCGCTCGCCAAGGCCTGAGACGGTGTCGGCTGCATCCCGGATGGGGCAGACCAGCCCAACCGGCGCCCCCCGGACAGAAGCGCCTCCGCCGACCCGGAACCAGGTGAACATCTGGCTCGGCCAACAGGCCTCGCCGGACCTCGCAGTATTCAACGAGCTGGCCGTCTTCGTGATGGAGGGCCAGTTCGACGCGGACCGGTTCGATCGCGCGCTGCAGCACGTGGTTGCCCGCGTCGACGCGTTGCGGATGGTCGTGACGAACGCTGGCCCCGCCCTCGTGCTGACGGTGCTGGACCAGCTGGACGTCCGGTCACGCTGCCTCGACCTGTCGGATGCGGCCGATCCGGAGGCCGCGCTCGACCGCTGGGCGCAGGGCTACGTCGACACGGTGCTCGACATCTCTCACCAGCTGTTCAGCTCGACCCTGGTCACGCTCTCCCCGTCCCGCTGGGCCTGGGCTTTCCTGCAGCACCACATCGCGACCGACGCGACCTCGCTGACCATCGTCTTCGAGCAGGTGAGCCAGGAGTACTCCCGGCTCGCGAGCGGCGAAGCAACCGAACCGCCTCCTCAGCCGAGCTTCGCGGACTATCTGGCACGCCAGGACGCCCTCCGTTCCTCTGAGCAGTACGAGCAGAACGAGAGATTCTGGCAGGATCGGATGGCTGACCCTGCGGAGCCGATGGTCTTCTACGACGGTCGATCGTTGACGTCGAGCATGGGCCATGTGCGCATTCATCAGGAGGTCACGCTCGGAGTCGAGCGGTCTCAGACACTGAGGCAGCTCGCCTCGCGCCGCGGTCTGCGATTCCTCTCCGAGGACATGTCGCTGTTCGGTGTGTTCGCGACATCGTTGCTGGTGATGCTGTTCCGGATGGGCGGACAGGCCCGCCGCACCATCGGCGCCGCGTGGCAGAACCGCACCCTCGACGCCGCGGACGTCGTCGGCCTGTTGATGGAGCAAGATCCTTTCACCGTCGAGATCGCGGACGACGACTCCTTCGCCTCGGTGGCCCGCAAGACCCACGTGGAGGCGTTGAGCGTCATGCGGCACCTGCCGTACGCCGCTGGCAACCCCGGGGGCCGCCTGTACGACGTGGCCCTGAACTTCGTCAAGGTCTCCGTGGGACCGTTCGCCGGGATGCCGGCCGAGCCGCGGTGGTATCGGCCCAGCCACGGCGAGGGCAGCTTGCTGGTGAACGTGTTCGACCTCGCGGGATCGGGCGAACTGAAGATCGGGTTCGACTTCAACGAGACGCTGTTCACCGAGGAGCAGCGCGAGGCGACGATCGGTCAGCTGCTCCGGATCATCGACCGGTTCATCGCCGACCCCGACCAGCCGATCACCGGCGTCGAGATCCTGTCCGAGTCGGAGCGGCTGCGGCTACAGACATGGAACGAGACGTCCCGCACCTACCCACGCGATGCGACGACCATCGACCTGATCGAGTCCCAGGCCGTCACCCGGCCCACCGCGATCGCCGCACGGTGCGGGGACTCCAGCCTGAGCTACGCGGACCTGGACCGGCGTGCGGAGGCCCTCGGTCTACGGCTACGGGAGATGGGCGCGGGGCCGGGGGAGCTCGTCGGGATCTGTCTCGAGCGGTCGCTGGAGATGCTGGTCGCGGTGCTGGGAGTGATGAAGTCGGGGGCGGCCTACGTGCCCCTGGACCCTGCCTTCCCGTCGGACCGGCTCGCCTTCATGCTCCAGGACTCGGGGTCATCGGTCCTCATCACCCAGAGATCGCTCCAGGGAACCGTGGACGCGAGCGGCTGTGCCGTCCTCGAGATCGATGAGCTGCACTACAACCGGACACCCGCCGGATCGCCACCGGTCCGTCGCGCAGGACCCGACGACCTGGCGTACGTTCTGTACACGTCCGGGTCCACGGGGCGACCCAAAGGCGTGGAGATACCTCACGGTGCGCTGTCCAACTTCCTGTGGTCGATGCGGGAGAACCCTGGCTGTACCGAGGACGACGTCGCCCTCGCGGTGACCACGCTGTCGTTCGACATCTCAGGACTCGAGCTCTACCTTCCCCTGGTCTGCGGTGGGCAGGTGGAGATCGCTCCGCGTTCGCTGGTGGCGGACGGTCGGCGGCTGCGCGAACGCCTCGACCGCGGCGGCATCACGATGCTCCAGGCGACACCTGCGACGTGGCGCATGCTGCTGGAGGCCGGCTGGGAGGGCACCGCCGGGCTGACGGCGCTGATCGGTGGCGAGCCGCTGCCGCCCGATCTCGTCGGACCTCTCGTGGAGCGGACGAGGTCGTTGTGGAACATGTACGGCCCCACGGAGACCACGATCTGGTCCTCGGTGGAGCACATCGTGGACGCGGACCAACCCATCACCGTCGGACGACCCATCGCGAACACGACGTTCCACGTCCTCGACCGTTACGGCATGCGCGTCCCTGTCGGGGTCGCGGGCGAGCTGTACATCGGCGGGGACGGCCTGGCGATCGGGTATCACGACCGCCCCGAGCTGACGAGCGAGCGCTTCCTGGTCGCGTCGCTCGACGGCGAGCCCGGCGTGCGCCTGTACCGCACCGGCGACCTCGTTCGACATCTGGCCGACGGACGTGTGACGCACCTCGGTCGCCTGGACAGCCAGGTCAAGGTCCGTGGCTTCCGTATCGAGCTGGGGGAGATCGAGTCGGTCCTCGCCGAGCACCCTTCGGTGGTGCGTGCCGTCGTCGACGTGCGATCGGACAGCACGGGGGCCAAGACGCTGGTCGGCTACTGCCAGACCAAGGACGGGGCCCTGCCCGACGCCCACGAGCTGCGAGAGACCCTCCGCAGGTCGCTTCCCGACTACATGGTGCCGACCCACTACGTCCTGCTCGATCGCGTGCCCCTCACCCCCAACGGCAAGGTCGACCGGTCGGCGCTCCCCGATCCCGACCACGCCCAGAGGCTCGTCGCGACATCCGCGGTCGCCCCGCGTACCCCTGTGGAAAAACAGCTGACCCAGATCTGGTCGGAGCTGTTGGGCGTGGAGCAGATCGGCATCCGGGACGACTTCTTCGACCTGGGAGGCCATTCCCTCCTGGCGTTGCAGATGCTGACCCGGATCATGGAGACCTTCGGCGTGGACCTGCCCCTCCAGCGCTTGTTCGAGGCCACGACGATCGAGGCCGTGGCCGCCCTGGTCGAGGCTGGAGGAGACCTGCCTGCCGAGAGCTCAGAGACGGAAGAGTACCTACCGGCGCTCATCAAGATCTGGTGCGAGGTTCTCGACGTGTCCGATGTCGGTCCGGACGACGACTTCTTCGCTCTCCACGGCGACTCGTCCTTGCTCACCGAGATGCTGGTCCGGACCCGGCAATCGCTCGGGGTGATGGCTGAGGGCCTCTCGGAGGTCGAGTTCCGCCGGACGCCCACCGTTGGTGGGCTGGCTGCGATGGTCGCGAGCAACGCGCAGCGGACCACGTCGCTCATCGTCCCACTGAGGCGAGAGGGCCAGGGCTCGCCGCTGTTCCTCATCCACGCGGGGGGAGGCTACGCGTTCTTCTACCGTGCGCTCGCCAGCCAGCTGAGTGGCCGTCCCCTGTACGCGATCAGGGCCGAGAGCCGCAGCGACGGCTCGGGAAGGCCCTTCGCCGAGGAGTCCGACATCGAGAGCGTCGCGACCCGATACCTCGCGGAGATCCAGGCGGTGCAGCCGGAAGGACCGTACCTGCTCGGTGGAGCCTGCGCCGGTGGCCTCATCGCCTTCGAGATGGCGCGCCAGCTCGAGTCTCGCGGGCGCGAACTGGCCGGCCCGGTCATCGTGTTCGACTCGGTCCTCTCGAACAATGATCACGTGAGCGCCGCCGACCGAAGAATCCTCCGAGCCGCGGGCCTCTACCCGATGCCTCGACTGCTGGATCTGAGGCAGGCGTTCTCGCGCAGGCTGGGCGAGGCACGAGAGCTCGGGGTCCTCCCGGGCGCCGCCCATATCTCGCGGGCCGCCTCCCGACGGGCGTTGCGCGCGCTGCGTCGGCGCATGTCGAGACTCGCAGGGAAGGTGGGCCTCGACGTGTCCCTGCCAGGTGTCGGACGTGCGGAAACGACCGGCGCGACACCCGCGCCCACGGACAGACAGAGTGCGGAGATGGCGGAGACCTTGGGAGTCGCTATCCGGTGCGCGCTCGCGTACCACCCGCAGCCGGTGGATGTGGCCGTCGTCTGCTTCGAGGCAGCTGAGACCGGTCCCCTGGGGTTGACCTGGCAGGGCGTCGCCGGGCGGGGGCTGGTGGTCATCGAGACTCCAGGCTCTCACCTCGACATGCTCGAGCATCCGTGGGTGGAGCAGACCGCAACGCGGATCAACGAGTATCTGTCGGCAGCACAATGACCCCGCCTCCCGTCGCCACGTCACCGGTCGGGTCCCGACCGGCAGACGTCCAGTGCGCATCGGACGGCCACACCACCGCCTGCACGATCTGGGTGGGACGCCTCGACGAGGCCGACCTCGCCGACGCCCGCGGACTGCTGAACGAGGACGAGCGTGCACGCGCCGGTCGGTATCGGGACGTGACGGCGCGGGAGAGGTTCGAGCTGGGCGCGTCCATGGTGCGCCGGTGCGCCGCGCGTGCACTCGGGATACCGGCCAGGGACGTCGTGGTGGATCGGACGTGCAACAGGTGCGGGGAGATGCACGGACGCCCAAGGGTGGTCGGGTCCGGCCTCGAGCTCTCGGTCTCCCACTCGGGCGATCTGGTCCTCGTTGCGGTGTCGGATGGGGCACCGATCGGAGTGGATGTCGAGGACATCGCAGCACGAGGCCCTTTCGATCACACCGAGCTCGCGATGCGGGTCTGCGATCCCACCGAGCGCCCTCACGTGGGGAGCCTTCGGGATTTCCTCGTCTACTGGACACGCAAGGAGGCTCTGCTGAAGGCCTCGGGTGAGGGTTTGCGAGTGCCGCCCGTCGATGTCGTGGTGACCCCGCCGGGCCTGCCTCCTGCGGTGGTGGCGTGGCGGGGGCGGCCGCGCCCGGGGTACCAGATGACGAACGTGGACCTCGGCCCTGGACAGGTCGCCTCGCTGGCGGTGCTCACCACCCACCCCATCACCGTGGCTGTTCTGAGCGACCAGGAGCTGAAGCGCACGTGAGCTAGAGGGTCTGCTCCGGGTCGGCCAGGTGGCCCGCCTCGTCGGACAGGGTGAAGTTCTTGCCGAGGTTGTGCATGCCGTTCCAGGCAAGGTTCACGAGGTGGGTGGCGACATCAGCCTTGCTCAGCTGCGGGTTGTCGAGCCACCACTGACCGGTCATCGAGACCATCCCCGTCAGCGCCTGGGCGTACAGCGGTGCAGCCTTCGGGTCGAGCCCTCGATGCAGGAACACGGCTCCGAGCAGGCCCTGGACCCGCGTGACGATGTCGGCGAGGATGCTGCCGTACGACCCGCCGGTCTCGCCGCCGGTACGGTCCCGGACCAGGATGCGGAAACCCTCGGGGCACGACTCGACGTAGTCCAGCAGTGCCATGGTCCCCAGCTCGATGAGGCGTCGCGACCCGGCGTGCGGCGTCATGAGGGCCTCGCGGATCGCGGTGTGGAGCGTCTGGACCTCCCGATCCACGACGACCGCGTACAGGCCTTCCTTGCCGCCGAAGTGCTCGTACACGACGGGTTTGGAGACCTCGGCCCTCGCGGCGATGTCCTCAACGCTCGTACCGTCGAAGCCCTTCTCGGCGAACGCGGAGCGTGCGACCCCGATCAGCTGGTCCCGACGCTGGGCCCCGGCCATCCGGATCCGGCCGCGGCGCGCGCGGGGCTGCTGGCTGAGAGGCACCCCTTCAGTCTGGCCTTGCTGGCGAGTCTGCGCCAACGCCGGTCCCATGTCGCGGCCGGTTGCCGACAGGTCAGTCCCTGTCGGAAACTCCAGGACCCCACCCGACGGGCGCGGATATGCTGCCGTACACCACGCGAAAGGACCCCGTGATGTCGCTGTTCTCCTCCGTCGAGCAGGCTCCTGCTGACCCGATCCTCGGTCTCACTGAGGCTTTCGTCGCCGATACCCGCCCGACCAAGGTGAACCTGGGCGTCGGGGTCTACCTGGACGCGACGGGGAAGGTCCCGCTGCTCGAGTGCGTCAAGGTGGCCGAGCACGCGCTCGCCAAGGCCGAGAAGCCCCGCAGCTACCTGCCGATCGACGGCATGCCCGCGTACGTGGCGTCGATGAAGGAGCTCATCTTCGGCACGGACTCCGTCGTCGTCGCCGACGGCCGTGTCGTGACGGTCCAGGCGTTGGGTGGCACCGGCGGGCTCCGGATCGGCGCCGGACTGCTCAAGCTCAGCAACCCGGACGCGACCGTCCTCGTCTCGGACCCCTCGTGGGAGAACCATCGCGCGCTGTTCAGCCGCGCCGGCTTCCCGGTCTCCACCTACCGCTACTACGACCCGGTCAACCGCCGCGTCGATGTCGACGGCATGGTCGAAGACCTCGAAGCCGCCGCGCCGGGCACGATCGTCGTCCTCCACGCCCGCTGCCACAACCCGACCGGGTACGAGCTCGCGCCGGCCGACTGGGACCGCGTCATCGCCGCCGTCGGCGCCGGCGGACTCGTCCCGTACCTCGACATGGCCTACCAGGGCTTCGCGGAGGGCCTCCGCGACGACGCGTACGTGGTCGGCAAGGTCGTCGACGCCGGTCTGAGCTTCCTCGTCGCGACCTCGTTCTCGAAGTCGTTCAGCCTGTACGGGGAGCGCGTGGGCGGACTGTCTGTCGTGACCGCCGATGCAGCCGAGGCGAAGCGGGTGCTCAGCCAGCTGAAGGTCGTCATCCGTACCCTCTACTCGAGCCCGGCGACCCACGGCGCCGCCATCGTGGCGCACGTGCTCGCCGACCCCGAACTCCGCGCCCTCTGGGAACGAGAGCTGGGTGGCATGCGCGACCGCATCAAGGCGATGCGGTCCGGACTCGTCGCCGGGCTGGCGGCCGCCGGTGTCACCGAGGACATGAGCTTCATCACCGACCAGGTCGGCATGTTCAGCTACTCGGGCCTCTCCAAGGACCAGATGCTGCGGCTGCGCAGCGAGTTCGGCGTGTACGGGACGGACTCGGGCCGGCTGTGCATCGCGGCCCTCAACGACGCCAACCTCGGTTACGTCAGCGATGCGGTGGCCGCAGTCGTCAGGTAAGGAGACGAGCACGCAGGAGTTCTATAGAGTTGGAGTCGATTCGGCACTCATCCGACTCGTATTCCCCGGTTGGTCTGCCGGCAGGGCCCGCCTGACTTTGAATCAGGATCAAGCGTCGTAGGTTCGACTCCTACCCGGGGAGCGAGAGCCAACTGCAAAGGAGCGCGTGTGTCCCACGATTCCAGCGCTGGTGTGACGGTTGTCGTCGTCCTCGCCGCAGGCGGCGGGACGCGGATGAAGTCGAAGCGGTCCAAGCTCCTCCACGAACTGTGCGGACGGTCCATGCTGTCGTACGCGATCACCGCGGCGACCGCCCTCGAACCCGACCACCTCGTGGTCGTTGTCGGCCACGAGCGGGAGCAGGTGTCTGC
>JBBQBP010000012.1:0-88081 GCA_038317635.1 Propionibacteriales bacterium | reverse complement strand
GTACATCGGCAAGGACCACTACGACACGGCCGTACGGGTGAAGCAGATCCTGCAGCGCAACAAGGAGCTCCAGGACATCATCGCCATCCTCGGCGTCGACGAGCTGTCCGAGGAGGACAAGATCGCCGTCTCCAGGGCGCGTCGTCTCCAGCAGTTCCTCAGCCAGAACACGTACATGGCCGAGAAGTTCACGCAGGTCCCCGGCTCGACCGTGCCGCTCGCGGAGACGATCGAGAGCTTCAAGATGATCTGCGATGGCGAGGTCGACCACATCGCCGAACAGGCGTTCTTCAACGTCGGCGGTCTCGAGGATGTCATGAAGAAGTGGGACCAGCTCCAGAAGGAAGGCGCCTGACTCATGGCCGAGGCGTTCTGGGTCGAGATCGTCGCAGCGGATCGTCGGGTCTGGGAGGGTGAGGCGCTCTCGGTCATCGCGCGGACCACGGAGGGCGACATCGGCCTCCTGGCACACCATGAGCCGATGATCGCCCCGTTGGTGTCATCGACGGCGGAGGTCACGACGCCGGACGGCCGGCGCGAGATCGTGGTCGTCGACGGCGGCTTCCTCTCGGTCACCCCGACACGCGTCGCGCTCATCTCCCCGTTCGCGCAGCTGGCTCACGAGGTCTCTCTCAAGGAGGCGGAGCACGAGCTCCGCGATGCGCAGAAGGCTCTCGAGGCGGGCGACAACAGCGAAGAGGTGCATCGGCACTACCAGCGCGCTCAGGCCCAGATCCGGGCCGTCCATCTGGTCGCCTGACAGACTCTGTCGTCGGCTCTCTGTCCCGCCTGGTGATCGAGCGGCTGCACGTCCCGTGCCACCAGGGGGGCGAAGCACCTTGTGGGGACTGACCTAGTACAGTCACGCCATGAACGTGCTCGGAGATACCGAAGCGGTACTCCTTGCGGTCCTCATCCTTGTTCTGCTCTGGCTCGCATGGGTCTTCGGGCGACGTCGCTGGCTCGGTCGCCAAGGCGGCACTTTCGACTGTTCTGCACGGCTGGACACGACCGTCGCGGGACGTGGCTGGGTCTTGGGAGTAGCTCGCTACACCGGGGACTGGCTGGAGTGGCACCGCGTTTTCGGCCTGAGCATCACCCCGCGTCTGCGATTCCATCGCGGCAACACAGCGATCGCCGACCAGCGTCCTCCCACGGCGAGGGAGACCCTGGCGCTGTACGAGGGTCAACGCATCGTCAGCCTCGTGGGAGCCGTCGGCGACGACCAGCCGGTGGAGATCGCCCTGGGCAGCCAGGAGCTCACCGGTCTCATGTCATGGTTCGAAGGGGCTCCGCCCGGACGCAGCCGTGTCGACTGGCGGCATCACTGAGCGAGTGTCCGACTACTCTCCAGCTGGCGTGGGCACCGGCGGCCGGTCGGCGCCTGGGACCCACAGGATGTCCCCGTCGCGACGGTTGGCCACCCGAGCGAGGATGAAGAGCAGGTCGGACAGCCGGTTGAGGTACGTGATCGCGAGGCTGCTCACACCGCCCCCGCAGTCCACCCCGAACTCGTCAGCGGCTCGCCACGCACTCCGTTCAGCGCGCCGACAGATCGTGCGGCACACGTGGAGGTGAGCAGCCCCGACAGCCCCTCCGGGCAGGACGAACGAGTTCAGCTCTGCCAGCCCTGACATGAAGTCGTCGCACCAGCCCTCGAGCCGGTCGATGGAGGGCTGGATGATGCGTAAGGGCTCGGTCGTCGGGGCGAGCCGCAGCGGAGTCGCAAGGTCGGAACCGAGGTCGAAGAGCTCGTTCTGAATGACCCGGAGCGCGTCGAAGATGGATCGGGACAGCATTCCCGGGGCGATGGCGACACCGATGGCGGAGTTGAGCTCGTCCACCGTCCCGTACGCCTCGACGCGGAGGTCCGTCTTCGCCACCAGGGAGTTGTCGACCAGACGCGTCATGCCACCGTCACCGGTGCGGGTGTAGATGCGGGTGAGATGGACCATGTCGCGACACTACCAAGTACGGCACGTCGGCTGCGCCCCGCCGGGCCGGCTGTGGCAGGCTGTCCCGGTGATCCGCAAAATCCTCGTAATACTTCTCGGTGCCGCCGTGCTTTCGGCGTGTGCGTCGACGACGGACAACACCATGTCCACGACCCGTACGACCTCGAAGGTGAGCATCGCTGCGGCCGCGCCCGGGACGGTCAACTGCACGTATGTCGCCGCCTCGACCCCGGCCAAGGCGGTCGACCCGCCGTCCGGCACGAACGTACCGGCGACCGGCACGGTTGCAGCGGTGATCACGACGAACGAGGGCCCCGTCACGATCACGATGGACCGGACGAAGACCCCCTGCACGATCAACTCGTTCCTCTCGCTGGCCCAGCAGAAGTACTTCGACGCGACCAGGTGCCACCGCCTCGTGAACAGCGGCATGTACCTGCTGCAGTGCGGGGACCCGACCGGCACCGGGATGGGTGGCCCGGGGTACACGTTCAGGGATGAGACGTACTCGACGGACACGTACCCGGCCGGCACGGTCGCCATGGCCAACGCGGGGGCCAACACGAACGGGTCGCAGTTCTTCCTCGTCTACGGAGACACCGGTCTGCCTCCCCAGTACACGGTCTTCGGCCACATGGACGCGGCGGGGATCGCGGTCATCGCGAAGATCGCCGCGGACGGCCAGGACGGGTCGAACTCGGCGGGGGGCGGGAAGCCGAACAACCCGGCGCAGATCCTGTCGGTCACCGTCGGCTGAGGCTCAACCTGTGGCAGCCGCCCACTGACGGAGGCTGTCTGCGACGACCGTCGGCTGGTCTGCGTGGACCCAGTGCCCGGCGCCCTTGACCACCACGAGCCGGACTCGTGGGAACAGCGCACGCATGGCGGGCAGCTGGTCCCGGGTCACGTAGTCGGACCGGTCACCGCCCATCCACAGCACGGGCCCGTCGTACGTCCCGCTCACCTCGGGCCAGGCACCGATGCCGGCGATCCCGCGGCGCAGGGCCTCAAGGTGCGGCCGCCAGGCCCAGCCGGTGCCCGTGCGCTGCAGACCCTGGAGAAGGAAGCCGCGTATCACGGGGTCCGGGGCAGCCGACAGCAGCTGGGCATCGGCGTCGGCGCGGGTCGCCACCTGGGACAGGTCGATCGCGAGCATCGCGTCGAGGTAGCGGACGAACTCCATGGCGTTGCGCTCGGCGGGGGAGATGTCGACCACAGCGAGCCTGCCGACGAGCTCCGGCCGGGCCAGGGCCACGAGCATCGCCACCTTGCCGCCCATCGAGTGGCCGACGAGCGTCACGGGTGCCGGCGTCGCGATCGTGCTCAGGAGATCAGCGACCGCTTGGGCCATGGACGCGTACGACACGTCGTCCGACCAGGGTGAGCCGCCGTGGTTGGGGAGATCGACGAGCAGACTGGTGATAGGGAGGAGCGCCTTCGCGATCGTCGACCAGTTCTTCCCCTGGCCCAGAAGACCGTGCAGGAACACGTACGAGAGGGGCCCGTCTCCGACCCGTGTCACGGCCAGGCTCACCGACGTCGCCCCCAGCAGGCCGTGTGCCAGTGGCGACGGGCATCCACCGCGCGCTCGAGCCCGACCTCCGGGGTGCTGGGCCAGGCGACGACATGTGGGGTCCCTGCGGCCACGGGATGATCGCAGCCAGGACAGCGGTACGGCTTCGTCGCGGCGGCCCCGGGCACGCTCCGTACGATCCAGCGTCCGTCACTCTTCTCGACGCTCGTCGCATGACCGGCCGAGAGCGGTCGGGGAGCGCGCAGATGCTTGCTCGGACGACGGGCCATGACCGTGACGATACCGCGCAGCCGCACTGCCTTCTCGCCGACCTTGCGCAGCAGCAGCGTGTGCGGGCGGTGGCTTCAGGGCCGGGCTCGCGTGGGCATCAGGTGGAGCCGTGGTCCAGACTGGTGGGGTGGAGATCGAAATCAGCGGGGACGTCATTCGTCTGGGAGCGTTGCTCAAGTTCGCCAATCTCGTCACAGACGGCGGCGAGGCCAAGGCCCTGATAGCCAGCGGCATGGTGAGGGTCGATGGTGAGCCAGAGGTCAGGCGGGGGCGTCAGGTTGGCATCGGCTCGCGGGTCGAGGTCGATCTTCCGCTCGGGCGCCAGGAGCTTCGCGTGGTGCAGCTGAGGCCCGTCTCTGGCTCGTGACCAGACCAGCCCTGTCACCAGCTGCGCTAGTCGGTCACGAGGGAGAAGGAGTCGTACGACGCGGCTTCGGTGTCATCGGGCCGCTGGAAGAGGCCGTAGGCGCCTTCGAGGTCATCACGTCGCATCGGAGGGTCCTCCAGTCCGCGCAACGCCACTCGTTCCCACAAGATCTCAAGCGGCGGGTCGAGCACGATGAGTTCCGTCCTAGCGCCAAGATCCGCCGCCTCTTGCCGTAGCCGCTCCCGCTCGTGTCGCGCCCAGGTGCCCCACTCGATAATGGCTGCTGTCCCGCAGCGCAACAGATCAGCGAAGAGGGTTCGTTGGAGCTGCTCTACTCGCTCGCGAAAGTCGCTGTCCCAGAGGTTGGCGCCAAGAGCGGCCATCCAGTCATCCGGGCAAAGCCGGACCCCTGGTCGGTCTTGTGCAAGTTGCTTCGCGAGCATGGTCTTCCCGCTACCGGGAAGCCCGCTGACGATCACCAGGGTTGGCTTGTTCCTCACGGAGCACACACTCGCAGTGTTGTGCTGGAGCTGCACCTGAAATCCTGGCCTCCGCTCACTGCCACGATCGACTGAGCCGACTGCGGCATGATCCGCGTCTAGTGTGAGATCGCCGGTGAGTCTGCGGCTGACGAGATTCTGTTGGATGCAGCCACCGGGGATGGTCTGGAGGAGATGTCGTGAAGAAGCTGGAAGGGCGACACGCGCTGATAACTGGTGCGGGTCGCGGAATCGGACGAGCCATCGCCGCGGGTCTCGCGGAGGAAGGGGCGCTCGTGACGCTGGTCGCGCGAAGTCGTGAGCCTCTCGAAGATCTCGCCTCGGAGATCCGGACCAACGGCGGCAGGGCGACCGTCGCCGCGGCCGACGTGAGCGCCACCGAGGGTGTTGCGTCGATCGCATCGCCGCCGGATTGGCCTCCGGTCGGGATCCTGGTGAACGCCGCCGGAGTTTTCGGACCCATGCAGCTCATCGCGGAATCGGACGTGGAGCAGTGGCTGGCCACCATCCGCACCAACCAGTTCTCCGTGTACCTGATGTGCCGTCGCTATGTTCCGGGAATGATCGGCCAGGGTTGGGGGCGCGTCCTGAACGTGACCTCTGCCGCGTCGCTTCACACTCCGGGCCCTCTCAACAGTGCCTACTCGACCAGCAAGGTGGCGATCAACCAGTTCACGCGTCACCTCGCCGCCGAGCTCAAGGGCACCGGGGTGACGGCGAACGTCTTCCATCCGGGCGATGTCCGAACGCAGATGTTCGAGGATGTCCGAACTGGCGTGCAGCAGGCCGGCGCGCTGGCTGCCGGGAACTACGACCCCTGGGTCCAGTGGGTCGAGCGAACGGGGGGCGACCCACCACGCAAGGCAGTGGACCTCGTGCTGCGAGTTGCGACGGACGAGCGGGGGACACCCAACGGTGAGTTCCTATGGATCGACGAACCTCTGCAGGCCGCGATCCCGTCGTGGGCCCCAGATGGCGGGGGACCGTCCTACGTGTGAGGTCGCGAGTCCTCCCCGACACCCGGTCCGGGAAGGCGGCCGCCGTAGGACGCGTCCTCGGTGGCACACGTCTTCGGTGCCCACCTGGCACAGCGAGTCGCGACCGAGCCACGGTCACTCGGGAAGGTCATCGTCGTCCTGCGGGTCGGAGCCCCACCCGGCGGTGAAGAGGAGGTCCGCCCCCTGCGTGTCTTCAGCCAGCCGGGCCAGCAGCTCAGAGGCGGTTCTCGAGCGCAACAGCGCGTACTGGTCCAGCGAGGTGAGCGGCGCGATGCCGGCGACCTGCCAGATGCGCTGCGCCAGCTCGGGCGACAGCTCGGTGTCGGCCGGCCAGGGGAGCTCGACGAACTCACTCGCGTGAGAGATGGTCGCACGCACCACGGCCTCGGTTGCGGCGAGCTCTGAGGGGGTGGACTCGTCGAGCTCCAAAGCGGCGAGCTCGCGCACCTGTGCCCGCGGGAATGGGTCATCCTGCAGCCAGCGCACCACCTCGAACCGTGCGGCACCGGCCGCGAGCAGCTCGATCGAGCCCTCGGTCAGCTCCACCGAAGCGATGCGCGCCACCGTTCCCACCCCGAACCGCACGTCGCCACCCCCGACCTCGGAGCCTCGCTCGATCAGCACCACCCCGAACTCATGCTCGGTCTCCCCGAGCACCGACGACAACATCGCGACGTAACGCGGCTCGAAGACTCGCAGCGGCAACGGCATGCCTGGAAACAGCACGGAGCCGAGTGGGAACATCGCTAGCTCACGCGTGGCGCCGGTCATGACGGCGATCCTGCCGGACGCGGGCCGGCGCACACCAGACCCTGACCGCGTACCCAGCGTTCCGTCCTCGACATGATCAGGTCATGCTCTCTCAGACTCCCGGTTCAGTGCGTCCGCGTCGACAGACGGTTGGGTGAGCCGGGCCAGCTCGTTCCAGGGCTGGACGGTGATCGGGATCCCTACGGCACTGGACACGGCGGCCCCCATGCCACGATGCACCCGCAGCCGCCACGTCGAAATCACACTCGCTCCTCGCGGCAGATGCGCGCGACTGTGCCGGCGTCTTGCGTGAGGGCGGACATTCCTTCCCGATCGGCCGTTCATCGACCGTGGCCGGCGGGTGGGGTGGGACCTGTGCGTCACCTCGCGAGGAGGCACTCGGCCGAGGCGAGCAGAGCTTCT
Source organism: Propionibacteriales bacterium (assembly GCA_038317635.1). GTDB lineage: Bacteria > Actinomycetota > Actinomycetes > Propionibacteriales > Propionibacteriaceae > Fen-668. Next base: position 81,284 of record JBBQBP010000012.1, on the reverse strand, counting down.
TCGCGCGAGCGCGGCATCCAGCCCAGCACTCTTTCGGCCTTCTTGCCCGAAGCGTTCTTCAGCTGCCCCAGTTCGGTGGCGAGTTGTGCCATGCCCGAGTCGAACCGACCGGCAAGGCGAATCAGTGCGTTCGGCAGGACCCGGGTGGGCACCTTGCGGGCGCGATCCCCGATGCCGGTACGCAAGATGCGGGCCATCTCGAGCATGCTCATGAAGTCGCCGCTGGTGGCCAGGAAGCGTTCGCCAGCAGCCTCGGGGCGGGTCATCGCCAGCATGTGCAGGTCGGCGACGTCGCGCACGTCGACGACGCCGAACGAGAGGTCAGGCACGCCCGGCAGACCGCCGAGCAGACGCTTGACGATCTCGAGCGAGGTGCCGGTGTCACCGCCCAGCACCGGCCCGAAGATACCCACCGGGTTCACGGTGGCGAGCTCGACCTCGGGATGCTCCGCGACGAAGTCCCACGCCGCCCGCTCCGCCAGAGTCTTGCTGGTGGGGTACGGAGCCACCCGATGAGGGCCTGACAGGTCGGTCCAGTCGTCCTCAGTGAACGGTCGGGCCCGCGGCACGTGTCCGTATCCGATCGCCGCGAAGGAGGAGGTCTGCACCACCCGCTTGACGCCTGCCGCCGCGGCAGCCCGCAGCACACGCAGAACCCCGTCGCGGGCAGGGACGATCAGCTCGTCGGGATCCTTCGGGACGCCCACCGGGAACGGAGAGGCCACATGCAGCACATAGTCCACGCCCGCGACCGCCTCGTGCCAACCCGCATCCGAGGTGAGGTCGGCGGTCACGAACTCGACGGCACTGCCATCCTGCCCCCCGGCCGTGACCATCGCACGCACCTCGTCGGCTCGCACCATCGAGCGCACAGTAGTGCGCACCTGAAAGCCGTCGCGCAGCGCCGCGACGAGGCAGTTCGATCCGAGGAATCCCGACCCGCCGGTGACCAGCACCAGTTCTCCACTCACGACCCCAACGCTATCCGGATCCGGCCATCGGGCAAGGGACTCCCGACAGCCCTCATGGTCGCCCGATCCGGCGAAGGTCTGTGATCGCGGCGAGTTCGTCGCCCACGCCAGGCGGTCCGTCGACCCATACGCCTTGCTCTGCATGGCGCCGGCCACGTCGTGAACATCGAGCCACGTCGTGAAGCCCTCCCACGACACGTCGCACCACCATTGACCGCGATCGCATGTGACACGAGCCCGGGCCGGCCAACGTGCCCACGTCGACTGCCTCACTGAACGGCACCCGCGCCAAGTAGGTCCTCTGGGCCATGGCCCCAGCCGTCACCGCTCGCTGCATGGTCGACGAGTGACTTGCCGGGGTGTCAGACCTCGTTGGCCCGGACCAGATCGATCATCGCCTGCGTGCCGCGAGCGTCCTCGAGGCTCCACGGGAAATCGGCACCGGTCCGCAGGGTCGCGACGAGGCTCTCGAACTCAAGCACGTACTGACGCACCCCCGGGAACCGGTCGATGCGCGTCGTCTCGCCCTGGACCACGTGTACCTGCGCCTCGCCCACGCCCCCGGCGTTGAACGGCGCGGTCACCCTGATCAGTCCGTTCTCACCCTGGAACGTGACCTCCTGCCGTGCGTACAGACGGGTCGAGGTGAGCGCGCAGTAGCTGAATTCACCGGACGGTCCGGCCATGGTCCCGGTGACCTGGGTCCACACGTCGACGCCGTGCTCCCTGCGGATCCGCGAGGTGAGCTCCACCGGTTCGGCTCGCGCAGCGAACCGTGCCGAGCCATAGGCGTACACGCCGATGTCCGGGATCGACCCGCCACCGGTTTCAGGACGGTTGCGGATGTTGCCCACGTCCGGCAGGTCGAAGCTGAACACCGCATCCACGTGCCGGAGCCTGCCGATCGCGCCCTCGTCTATGAGGGCTCGAACGTGCTGCCACTGCGGATGGTGCACGATCATGTACGCCTCAGACGCGAACAGACCGGTCCGGTCGCGGGCAGCGATCAGGGCGTCGATCTCCGGCGCGGTCATGGCGATCGGCTTCTCTGTCAGTACATGCTTGCCCGCCTCCAGCGCCTTGAGGGTCCACTCGACGTGCAGGTGGTTGGGCAGCGGGATGTATACGGCCTCGATCATGGGATCGGCCAGCATCGCGTCGTAGTCGGGGTGCACGACGAGATCGGGCGCGAAGGCCTTGAACGGCTCCGCCTTGGCCGCGGACGACGTGGCCAACGCGGCGAACCTGGCGCCCCGCGCCTCGTGGATCGCCCGGGCAGTCTGCCCAAGGGCGAAGCTCGAGGCGCCCATCACTCCGATGTTCACAGGTTCCATGTGTCCTCCTCGTCATGCTCATCGTAGGGACGACGAAGCCCCGGAATGCGCAAACCGACGGTCTGAGACTCCCCGCCTGCTGCCTGCCTCAACCCGGTCCGTACAGCGGTAGGGCGCCATGCCGCTCAGCGGCAGAGTGATGCGTATCGCCTCAGGCGCGGCCCGGGCACGGTCGCCCGAGTGCCGACAGTGCCGTCAGATGGGGCGATCGCTGTTTTCGCTGCGCAGAGCTCCCGCCCAGGCCGGCAACCGCCCGCGGGCTCACCTCGGCAGCGAAACTGGCGATTCCCCGGCTGCACCACACCACTCGATGACGTTGAGCACTGTCGACGGACAGGCAAAGGGCCCATGCGACACACCGTACGAACCGCCACACCAGCCCCAGTTGCCTGTCCGCACGCCAGTCTGAGACGACCTCCATACCAAACGGTGAGTTCCGGAGGATCGACGAGCCGTTGGAGCCGGCGACACCGTCGTGGACGACAGGGGGTCGCGGATGTGAGGTCGAGCCATCCGGTGCCCCGGTGCGCGCTAGCACTGAAGACGTCTGAGGGAGGCGACGATGTCGGCCCGGTGCTGTCGAAGCAGAGCGAGGTGACCCAGACCGGCCACCTCGCGATAGTCCGCGGCCGGCAGGGCGTCCGCCATCCAGCGTGAGTGGCTGATGGGTGCCATGCGGTCCCGCTCGGCATGCCACAGGGTGACGGGGACAGCGACATCAGCGGGCTCGAAGCCCCACGGCGAGGTGAACGCGATGTCGTCGTCGATCCAGCCGTCCGGACCGCCATCGTGGACCCGGTGGAACTCGGCAGCCATGTCCGCCGCCCACCCGTCTGCGAGAACGGCCCGGTCGGTGTCGTCGACCAGGTCACCGAACGCTTCGGCGATCTCGTCGGCTCCGGCCTGGAGCATCGGCATGCCGGCGCCGACCATCCAGGCCCTCAACGGGCTCTCCCCGTCCACGGCCGCGCGGAACTCCGCAATGTTCTCCGCGCCCATCCCCTCGATGAAGTCCACACCGTCCGCGCCGTACGGAACCACCCCGGCGACGGCAACGACACCGGTGCACCGCTCCGGCGCCAGCGCTCCGAGGGAAAGGGCATGCGGGCAGCCGCCGGAGTAACCCAGCGCAGCCACCCGCCCGATCCCCAACGCGTCCAGCACTGCCACCGAGTCGGCAGCGGCATCCCTCACGCGTCGGCCCTGGTTCCGGCTGGAGTTCGTGTAACCGGGCCGGGTGTACGCGACCAAGGTCATGCCGGCCTCGAGGACCGGCTGTGCCCAGTCGCGCCAGAAGGTGGCGGTGCTCGGGGTGCCGTGGTAAGCGAGGACCACAGGGAGACTCGGGGGGCCCTCGACGAGGACCTCGATGGTGCGGCCGTCTGGCAGCGCGACCCGTGAGAGCGGCATGGCCACAGTATGGCGGCCGGATCGAACGCGTGCGTGCATGGCCCAAGCTCAGGTCGAGTCGTCCCGTACAGGGCGTTGTGGCCTCGGGCCCAGGTCGCTGCCCGATCAGATGCGACAGACAGGGGAGCAGGACAGTACGTTGACCTGGTGCGCCTCGTGATCGCTCGCTGTCAGGTCGACTACGCCGGGAAGCTCACCGCTCATCTCCCGATGGCGCCGAGACTCCTGGTCGTCAAGGCGGACGGGTCTGTGTCCGTCCACGCCGACGACAAGGCGTACAAGCCGCTCAACTGGATGAGCGCCCCCTGCACGTTGACGGTACGGGAACCGCCTGAGGATCTCGCCGCGACGACTGCGGACGTGGACGCCTCGCTGCATGAGGTCTGGGAGGTTCGCAACACGTCGGGCGACACGCTCCAGATCGCCATCGCCGAGATCCTCCACGACTCCAACCACGATCTGGGCGTCGACCCCGGGCTGCAGAAGGACGGCGTCGAGAAGCATCTTCAGGCGCTGCTCGCGGAGAACCCCTCAGCACTGGGCGCCGGGTGGACCCTCGTACAGCGCGAGTACTACACGCCGATCGGACCCGTGGACCTTGTGTGCCGCGACGCCGACGGTGGCTACGTGGCGATCGAGGTGAAGCGGCGCCTGGAGATCGACGGGGTCGAGCAGCTGACGCGCTACCTGGAGCTGATGCGGCGCGAGCAGCGGTTCGCCTCGCTCAGCGGGGTGCTGGCCGCCCAGCAGGTCAAGCCGCAGGCCCGGGTCCTGGCCGCGGACCGCGGCATCGGCGTCATCACCGTCGACTACGACGCTCTCCGCGGCCTCGACAACACCAGCGAGGATCGCCTCTTCTGAGGCTCTGGCACCGCGCCCCTAGCGTGCGTCGAGCGCCGGGAGGATGACCTCGCGGTAGACCAACAGCAGCGCAGCGGCCAGAGGGATGGCCATGACTGCTCCGGGGATGCCCAATGTGGTGCCGCCCGCCAGGGCCGCGACGACGACGAGCGCCCCCGGTACCTTCACCTGGCGCGACATCAGCCGCGGCTGGGTGAAATAGGTGTCGAACTGCTGGTACAGGATGCAGAACGCCAGGCAGACCACGCCGACCGTCGGGCTCACCGACAGCCCGATGAGGCTGATCACGATGATGTTGGTGATCCCTCCGATGAGCGGGATGTACGTGAACAGCGCGACCATGAAGGCCAACGCCAGCGCGTACTGCGGGAGCCCGACCACCGAGAGGAAGATGAAGAAGACGATGCCCGCGATGATGACGTCGATCGTCATGCCCGTCACGTAGCCACCGATTCGGGTGAACATCTCGTCGGCGAGGTACTTGGCGCGCGGTCGGCGTGACCCCGGCGACAGCAGGTAGATCGTGGTCTTGATCTGTTGCAGGCTGGCGAGGAAGTACGCGGTGAGCACGACCGTGACGATCAGCGAGAACAACGCGTTCGCCACGACGGCGCCGGCTCCCAGCAACCCGTTCCAGAGGGCGTTGAGAAGGTTGCCGTTCGTCAGGAAGTCCTGCACCCGCGAGATGAAGTGGTACTGGGCGTCGAGGGCCGCGATCTGTTGGTTCTCGCGCAAGGACTGGATGTAGATCGGAGCGTTCTTGTACAGCTGGGTGGCCTGCTCGCTCACCACGGGGAAGAGGGCGGTGGCGCCGAGGCCGACCACCACGAGGACGCCCAGCATGACGGCGAACACCGCGATGCCGCGCGGCAGCCTCCGTGCGGTGAGCCACTCGACCATTGGGTTGAGGCCCAGGGCGATGAACAGGCTCAGCACGACGATGAGGAGGATCGCCTTCAGGGAGATCAGCGCCATGGCCAGGGCGATCGCGGCCAACGCTCCGATGGTGGCGTAGAACCCGAACGCGAACGGCTGCCTGATAGTCGTGTCAGTCGTGCTCTCGCTGGGCGTCGGCGGCGGTGGCGGCGTCACGGCTTCCACCGGGTCTGCGGCGAGGTGCCGTGTGGTCATGCGGCGCAGCGCTGTCACGGGCCATTGGAAGCGTGACCCCGTGCTGTGGCCCTCGACGGCCTCCTGGGTCTCCGTCACCGCGTCGACGCCGGGGACCGGGATGTTCTCGGCCGCCTGGTCCTCGACGACGGGTTCTGGGACTTCGCCCTGAGTCATTGATTCTCTCTCTCGCGGATCACGGTTCGATCCGTATCGTCATCGGGAGAGCCGTCATCATCGGTCGGGTCACCTTCTGACGGTTCCGGCTCCTCAGGCTCGACAGGAAGATCCTCGAGCGGAGGGTACAGGGCGCTCGGCCACTCGCCGTCGCTCTCCTGCGCGCCGACATCGACGGCCTGGCGGCCGATGCCCACGATCTCGGTGAGCTGGGTCTGGATGGCCTTCTTCTGGTTGGCGAGGGCGGCGATCTCGGAGACGAGCTGGTCCTTGCGTCGTTCGGCTTCAGCATCGAGCCGAGCGCGCAGCTGCGCGCCCGCTGACCGTGTCGCCGCGAGATGCTGCTCCGCCTCTCGTACGGCCTGGATACGGATGTTCTCGGCATCCTCCCCGGCGCTGGCGCGGATCTTCGCTGCGGCTTCCGTCTCGTCAGCCAACACCTTGGTGGCTGCCTCGTGCTGGGCTGTCGCGTCGGAGAGCAAGGCGGAGGCCTGTGCGTGCGCATCACTGGCCGCCTGAGCGGCGGCGGCCCGCGTGTCATCGGCGCTGGTCTGTGCCCCGCCGGTGATGCGCGCGGCTTCCGCCTCGGCAGCCGCCACGATTGCCGCGGCCTGCTGGTTGGCCTGGCTGATGATGGCCTCGACATGTCGTGACGCAGAGCTGACGACCTGGTCAGCATCGTGGCGGGCAGCCGCGAGGGTGCTGTTCAGCTCCTCGGTCTGCTTGTCCCGCAGGCGACGGAGGTTGGCCATGGAGGTGGCGCGCAGGTCGTCGGCCTCCTGCTGGCCGCCTGCGCGGAGCTCCTCGCCATCGCGCCGTGCGGACTCCCTGATGACCTGCGCCTCGATCTGCGCCTTGGTCTTCAGCTCGTCGGAGTGGGACTCGGCGGCGTTCAGCAGAACAGAGGCGTGGCCGGTCAACCGACTCAGATCGGTAGCGGTGACCTGGGACCTCAGCAGATCGTGCTCAGCCGCCTGCTCTCGGAGCTGATGACGCAGGTCGAGTAGCTGCCGTTCGAGATTGCGGACGTGGTCGTCCACTTCCTTCTTGTCGTAACCGAGCACGGCGTTGGGGAAGCCACCAACAACCGTCGCACGATCGTCGAACATGGCGAGACCGGGGTCCTCGTAGGCGTCGTTCATTTCGGCGGCTCCTCCTGCCGGACGGGTGGGGTCTCAGTCGAAGGCTACCCCGTGGCGGTTCTCCCGCCCGGCATATCGGGAGCCAAGTGTCAGTGAGCGGCAGGCTCGACGATCTCAAGCAGGATGCCGCCGGTGTCCTTGGGGTGCGCGAACTGGATCCGCGAGCCACCCGTACCGACCTTGGGCTCCGGGTAGAGAAGGCGTACGCCTCCGGCGCAGAGCGCCTCGGACACCGCGTCGAGGTCCTTGACGCGGTAGGCCAGCTGCTGGATGCCGGGGCCGTTCTTCGCGAGGAACTTGGCGATCGTGGAGTTCTCGTTCAGCGGGGCGAGCAGCTGGATCTGGGCATTCTCCACACCCTGCTCACCGGTGCCGATCATGGCCTCCTCGACGCCCTGCTCCTCGTTTGTCTCGCGGTGGAGGAGGCGCCACCCGAGGACCTCGGTGTGGAACTTGATGGCCTCGTCGAGGTTCGGTACCGCGAGGCCGACATGGTCGATGCAGACAAAGAGGTCGCTGTTCATGACCACCAGCCTGTCACACGCGTTTCTCGCGCCGGCCCAGGGGGTCAGTGACCGACACGCACCAGATGTCCGGACGGCAAGGTCCTTCGTCGGGCAGGATAAGAGGACCTGATCCGGGTGAAGGGAGTGGTCATGGGATGGGTCAAGAAGCTGGCCTGGCTGATGGTCGTTGCCTTCGTGCTCTTCTACCTCTTCACACGACCTGAGCAAGCCGCAGCCGCGGTGAAGACGTTCATCGGGGCTTTCGATGCCATTGTCCGGTTCTTCACTGCCCTCGCCACTCGCTGAGCCCGGGGTCCGTCGGACCAGCTACCTCCGGCCTGACATCGATCGCCACCTGCTCCACGACGACGGCGAAGTGGTGATCGTGGAGATCGCCAAGCCCCCCGTCGCGGCTGTCGGTCCCGCCGGCTGGGTCGTCGTCGGCGTCGCCCTCCTGCTGCTCATGGGACTCGCAGGTCCAGGATGGTGGCTGATGATGCTGGTCGGCCTGGTTCTTGCGGGGATCGGGCTGTTCAAGATCCATCAGCTGCACATGGACCGCTTCGTGGTGACGAACCTGCGGGTGTTCCGCGTCCACGGGACGTTCGAGCGCCACGTGGCGACGGTCCCGCTGACACGAATCCTCGACATCACGGTCCACCAGCCGTTCCTCGGGACCCTGTTCAACTACGGCCACCTCGTGTTCGAGTCTGCCGCGCAGGACCAGGGCCTGCGCGACATCCGCTACGTCGACGACCCGTTCACGATGGAGCACACCATCGAGCAGGTCATCCAGCGTTCAGGCGTACGCCCGATCGCGGTCAGACACTTTCAGGACGACGGCACCTAGCCGAGCACGCCGTCGACGACCTGGCGCGCCTCCTTCTGCACCTCGGCGAGGTGGTCGGGACCCTTCAGAGACTCGGCGTAGATCTTGTAGACGTTCTCAGTACCCGACGGTCGTGCCGCGAACCAGGCATGCTCGGTCGTCACCTTGAGGCCACCGATCGCCGCGCCGTTGCCGGGAGCCGTGGTGAGCTTCGCGGTGATCGGCTCACCGGCGAGGTCGGTCGCGGTCACGTCGGCGGGGGAGAGCTTGCCGAGCTTCTCCTTCTGCTCGCGGGTTGCCGGCGCATCGACCCGGGCGTACGAGGAGACGCCGTACTTGGTCTCCAGCTCTGCGTACAGCTGTGACGGCGTCTTGCCGGTCACCGCGAGGATCTCGCTGGCGAGCAGGTCGAGCAGGAGACCGTCCTTGTCGGTCGTCCAGGTGCTGCCGTCCTTGGTGAGGAACGAGGCGCCCGCGGACTCCTCGCCGCCGAAGCCGAGGTCGCCCGAGATGAGGCCGGGGACGAACCACTTGAAGCCCACCGGTACCTCGACGAGCGTCCGGCCCAGCTCTGCTGCGACCTTGTCGATCATCGAGCTCGAGACCAGTGTCTTGCCGATGCCGGCCGTCGGTGACCACCCCGGGCGGTGCGCGTACAGGTAGCCGATCGCGACCGCCAGGTAGTGGTTGGGGTTGAGCAGACCACCGTCGGGGGTGACGATGCCGTGGCGATCGGCGTCCGCGTCGTTGCCGGTGGCGATGTCGTACTTGTCGCGCTGCTGGACGAGCGACGCCATCGCGTACGGCGACGAGCAGTCCATGCGGATCTTGCCATCGTGGTCGAGCGTCATGAAGCGCCAGGTCGGGTCGACCGTCGGGTTGACGACTGTGAGGTTGAGCCCCAGGTTCTCGGCGATGTAGGACCAGTACTGCACCGACGCCCCGCCCATCGGATCGGCCCCGATCCGTACGCCGGCACCCCGGATGGCGTCGAGATCGATGGCGTTCGTCAGATCCTGGCAGTACGCGCCGCGGTAGTCCCAGTGCTCGACGTCGCACTGCGCGTACGGGGTGCGACGGACCTGGCCGGGATCGACCAGCAGCTCGTTGGCGCGGGCAGCGATGACCTTCGTCGCGTCGGTGTCGGCCGGGCCACCGTTCGGCGGGTTGTACTTGAAGCCGCCGTCACGGGGCGGGTTGTGCGACGGCGTCACGACGATGCCGTCGGCGAGATGGTCGCTCAGGCCGCGGTTGTGGACGATGATCGCGCGGGAGAGTGAGGGCGTCGGCGTGTACTCGTCCTCGCGCTCGGCGCGGATGTGAACCCCATGGGCCGTCAGCACCTCGATCGCCGTGCGCCACGCGGGCAGCGACAACGCATGGGTGTCCTTCGCGATGTACAGGGGACCGCTGGTGCCCTGCGAGGCCCGGTACTCGATGATCGCTTGCGTCGTCGCCGCGATGTGGGCGTCGTTGAAGGCTCCGTCGAGGCTTGAACCCCGATGACCCGACGTGCCGAACACGACCATCTGGTCGGGGTTGGTCGGATCAGGGGTGATGTCGTAGTAGGCGGCCAGGACAGCATCGACATCGATGAGGTCCTGAGCTTGAGCAACTTGACCAGCGCGTTCGTGAGCCATGTCCCCATCCTGGCAAGGAGAGGACCAGTTGGCCAGGATTCTTGTATCTGGTCACGGCTGAACGCTGGTTGAATGGATCCATGACGCAACCACACTCGCTTCGTGGAGCCATCGACCTGTCCTCGTTGAACGCCCCGGCTGCACCTTCCGGCAGCTACGTGACCGAGGTTGACGACGCCTCGTTCGACGCGGCGATGCAGGGATCTGTGCGCTACCCGATCCTCATCGAGTTCTACTCGCCACGCGCCCCGGAGCAGCAGCGGCTGAGCCAGGATCTCGCTGTCATGACCGACGAGGCCGCCGGCCGCTGGCTGCTCGTACGCGTCAACGTCGACACCTCGGCGCAGCTGGCCGCGGAGCTCCAGATCAAAGCCGTGCCCACGGTCGCCGGTGTCGTGAACGGCCAGCTCGTCCCGCTCTGGCAGGGGACCCTGCCCAAGGAGGATGCCAAGGCGCGCATCGACGAGCTGCTGAGCATGGCCGCCAAGTACGGGATCGTCGGCAAGGCCCAGCCCGTGGCCGCAGCACCAGAGGCTGAGGACAGCGCCGAGCCGGCGATGGATCCGCGTTATGCCGCCGCGTACGAGGCCATGGAGCGCGAGGACTATGCGACCGCTCGGCAGGAGTTCGAGTCGCTTCTCGCGACGAGCCCGTCCGACGCGATCGCCAAAGCGGGGCTCGCACAGTCAGGTCTTCTTGCCCGTGTCACGAGTGCCAACCCGCAGGCCGCCGTGGAGAGGCTCGCCGCCGATCCCGACGATCTCGATGCCGTTCTCGCGATGGCCGACCTCGAAGCCGCAACGGGTGCGGTCGAGGCGGCGTTCGCACGGCTCGTCGCGGCCGTGCGCAGCCACGTCGGTGACGAGAAGGACATGGCGCGCAAGCGCCTTCTGGAGCTTTTCGACACGTGCGATCCGACCGATCCCTCTGTCCTTCGCTCCCGTCGTGAATTAGCATCAGCATTGTTCTGAGAGTCTCTTTCAGAGCTCGAGGTTCAAGGACCACGACGACGCGACTTGGGGGTTGTCGTGGTCCTGCCTTGTCCGGCCGCCGAGACCGCCGACGGGGTCAGCCCAGCGGACGTCCGTCCTCGAAGTAGGTGGGCGCACTCGGCCGTACGTCGTCGATCCACAGTAGGCGGCGAGCCGCCAACGGAGACAGGTGTGGAGCGGCTTCAACGGCCGTGAGCCAGTGAGCTGAGTCGATCTCGCCGTGGTTGAGCTGGATGGCCGCGATCTCGTCCGGCAGCAGGACGCCACCGTCGAAGATGAACTCCACCGCGTCGTCCCAGCCGAGGTAGGGCGGCAACCAGTCGACCACCAGAGGTTGTCCGAGGGTGCGTTCGAGGCCGATCTCCTCGAGGATCTCGCGTTCGGCTCCGACGCGTGGGGGTTCGTGCCGCTCGACTATTCCGCCGGGCAGCTCCCAGTCGTCCTTGTACGAGACCCGGAGGAGCAGCACCCGGTCGGACGTGTCACGGAACAGCGCATGGGCGATGACGCGGGTGCGGGGGAGCGCGGCGTTCATCACGTGCGAGAAACCCGCAGGGCCCTCGTGGTCCTCACCGGCGACGATCGCGTACAGGTGCACGTCCTCAGCGCCCGCGTCGCTCGCGCGTCCCTTCCGGAGCACGCCTTCGTGGAGGAAGCCGGCGCGGTGCGCCGCACGGCGGAGATGCCCGTCGGACGTACCGACGAGTAGCTCCACCCGTTCGGCGCCCTCTTCCACGGCTCGTCTCCACGCGGAACGCAGGTACGAGGCCGGGTCACTCTCGTGAGGCGGAACCTCGAGCCTGACCATGCGTTCGCTCACGTGCGCTCCTTGGACCTGTGGTTCGGTGGCAAGGATACGCAGCCCGTGAGAGGCCACTCATGGTGAGGGTGAGCCGGAGTCCGATGCCCGTACCGTCGCCGTGGAGCGCAGGAGGCTATGTGACGAGGACCCGCCAGGGGGTGGCGGCCACGTCCGCACGCCCACGTGTGGCCGACCGCGACGAGTACCCCGTGCTGGGTGCCTTCGCCCACGTCGCGCCCAATACCGGCCTCGTCATGGGGCCCCCGCCTCGCGTCCACCTGGGCAGCTGTTCCGTACCGGGGGTGGCTCCGATGCAGCCCGCCAGCGTCGTCGCGAAGGCCGCTGAGGCGGTTCGCGCCGAGGCCTCCCGATGGAAGCCGGTCGATCCTCAGACGGCTCGCGCGGTGCTTCGTGTCGAGCGGGAGGTGGAGATCCCAGCGAGTCGTCACCGCACGAGAAGGCCGCGTCCCCCCCAGCTCTCGTCCGGTGACGCCACCGAACGGTTGCGCCGACTCGTCACCATCGACCGGCGCCGGAGAGCCATCATGATCGCCACATCGGTCCTCGGCGTCGTGGGGCTCCTCGGGGCGATCTGGCACTTCACGAGCGTCGGGTACGCAGCCGACCAGCCCGCCACGACCTGGAACCAGGTCGCTCTGTCTGACCCGGCCGCAGGCACTCGCGCCGCCTCGCACGCCGTGTCGGCCTCAGCGACACCCAGCGTGACACCGAGCACGACTCAGGCAGCCCCGCCGACGGACGCGACCACCACCGTCCGGCCGACCCAGACAGCGAAGACGTCGCAGGTCCCCGCGGCCCTGCGGGCCAACGCGATCTACGGTGCGACCATCGCCGGCTCCTGTCCCGAGCAGGAGAAGCCGACGACTGCGGAGGACGCGAGGGCGGCACTGACCGCGTACGTGGACTGCATGAACGACGTGTGGGGCCCGATCATCGACGCGGGGAAGATCAGGTTCAAGCCGGCGAGCATCTACTTCTACGTCAACACGACCGTGAACCCCTGCACCACCCTCCACACGAGCGATCCAGTCACCGCGATGTACTGCCCGAGGGACGCGACGATCTACGTCTCGCCGAACGGTGTGGCCAGCGTCGTGGGCAGCCGACTCTACGGCGCGGAGCTGGTCACCCACGAGTACGCCCATCACGTGCAGTCGCTCTCTCAGATCCTGACGGTGGCTCAGAAGCAGGGCTGGAGCGACAACGAGTACAGCCGCCGCATCCAGCTCCAGGCTGTCTGCATGTCGTTCGCCGTGCTGGACCACGTCGACGGCTTCGCGCCGGATCCAGCGGCCTTCCGCGCCAGCTGGCAGGCCGGACCGGGCAGCGACACGTACGGGTCCATCGCGTCGATCCAGTACTGGGGCGAGAAGGGTCTCGCGGCGACGACGGTCGGCGCCTGCGACACGTTCAGTGTCCCGTCGTCCGTGGTCGCGTGAGCCCGTCCGCCTGAGCTGTCAGGCCTCTCCGCTCGCTGAGGTCTCCACCTGCTCCTCGGGCTCCCAGTGCAGCCAGAGGGCACCGAGGGCCGGGACCGCGACAGTGGCGCTGGCGTCGAACCCACGCAGCGGCACGTCGTACGCGGTGACCTGGCCCATGTTGCCGTAGGCGTTGGTGCCGTCGTAGACCGTCGAGTCCGTGTTGAGGATCTCCGTCCAGACGCCCGCCTGCGGCAGACCGATCGAGTACGTGGCATGTGGCTGAGCGGAGAAGTTGACCACGCAGGCCACGAGGTCGCCAGCGTCGTCGCTACGCACCCAGCTGAAGACGTTGGCGGCGGCGTCGTCGGCGTTGATCCACCGGAACCCCTTGGGATCGCTGTCCAACGTCCAGAGCGCAGGGTGCTCGCGGTAGATGTGGTTCAGGTCGTGGAACAGGCGCTGCAGGCCATGGTGGCCCCACAGGTCCGACACCCACCACTCGAGACTCATCGACTCGTTGAACTCCCGCCGCTGCCCGAATTCGCAGCCCATGAAGATCAGCTGCTTGCCGGGGAAGGCCCACATGAACGCGTAGAACGCCCTCAACGTGGCGAACTTGCGCCAGTCGTCCTGGCCGATCTTGTTGACCATCGAGCCCTTGCCATGCACGACCTCGTCGTGGCTGATCGGCAGCATGAAGTTCTCCGAGAACGCGTAGACCATCGCGAACGTCAGGAGGTTGTGGTGGTACTGGCGGTAGACCGGGTCGAGCTGCAGGTAGCGCAGCGAGTCGTTCATCCAGCCCATGTTCCACTTGAAGCCGAAGCCCAGGCCGCCCTGGTCGACGCGGCGGGTGATGCCGGCGAACGACGTGGACTCCTCGGCGATCATCATCACGCCCGGCTCCCGCTCGTACAGGTGCTTGTTGACATAGCGGAGGAAGTCGATGGCGGCGAGGTTCTCGTTGCCGCCGAACTGGTTCGGCACCCATTCGCCGGGCTCGCGGGAGTAGTCGAGGTAGAGCATCGATGCCACGGCGTCGACACGCAGGCCGTCGATGTGGAACTCCTTGATCCAGTACAGGGCGTTCGAGACGAGGAACGACTTCACCTCGTCGCGACCGTAGTTGAAGATGTAGGTGCCCCACTCCTTGTGCTCGCCCTGGCGGGGGTCCTCGTGCTCGTACAGGGCGGTGCCGTCGAAGCGTCCCAGCGCCCACTCGTCCTTGGGGAAGTGCCCGGGGACCCAGTCCATGATCACGCCGATGCCCGCCTGATGGAGGCGGTCGATGAGGTAGCGCAGCTCGTCTGGGCGCCCGAAACGAGACGTCGGAGAGAAGTAGCCGGTGACCTGGTAGCCCCAGCTCGGCTCGAAGGGGTGCTCCGCCAGGGGCATGAACTCGACGTGTGTGTAGCCCTGCCACGTCACGTACTCGACGAGCTCCTCGGCGAGCTCGAGGTAGGTCTTGCCGCGGCGCCAGCCGCCGACGTGCACCTCGTACACGCTGATCGGGGAAGCGTGGGCCTGCCAGTCCGCACGCTTCTCCATCCACGTGTCGTCCGACCAGATGTACTTCGACTGGTACACGATGCTCGCGTTGCCCGGGGCCATCTCCGAGAACTGCGCCATCGGGTCGACCTTCTCGCGCCAGACGCCGTCCGGACCCTGGATCCGGAACTTGTACAGGGTGCCCGTGCCACGGGCCTCGATGAACCGGGACCAGACACCGCTGCCGGGGAGGTGGACCATGTCGTCCCCGGACCAGAAGTTGAAGTCCCCGATGACCTGAACCTGCTGGGCGTTCGGCGCCCACACCGAGAACCGCGTTCCTGCGATGCGTTGACCGGAGTCATGGTCGTAGACGGTGGTCTCGTGTGCGCCGAGTCGCTTCCAGAGCTCGGTGTCGGCGCCCTTGTGGAACCCTTCGAGGTCCCAACCCGTCAGTTCGCCGCCAAGGTCATAGGTGGGCATGAGGCTGCTTCCCTCCGTCAAAGGTGACCGATGCGGTCACGTGTTGGATTGCGCGGAGTGGGATGGTCACCCAGTCCGGTCGGTTACGCGTCTCGTACACCACTTCGTACGCCGCCTTGTCCGCTTCGTACGCGTTCAGGAGGTCCCCGTCGACCTGCCTGTGATCGCCACAATAGGCCCCGAGAAAGGCTTCGAGTGTGAGAGTCAGCCAGTTCAACGCCTCATCGCTCGACGAGTCCGGGTGGGCGCTCGTGGCGTACGAGATCGAGCGGGTCATGCCCGCGACATCGCGCCACACGGAGTCGGGCGCCTGGCGCTCCGCGAAGGACTTCAGCGGCTCACCCTCGAAATCGATGATCCGCCAACCGTCAGGCGTCAGAAGGGTCTGTCCGAGGTGGAAGTCGCCATGCACGGACTGGACCGGTACGGACCGCCCCCGCAGCGCGTCGAAGCACCTTCGCAGCGCCGACAGATAGGGCGTGAGCACGCTCGCGGCCGCCGCCGCAGCATCGAGCCGCTGGGACATCTGGTCGGCGATCGCGTCGCCCACCATGATGGTCCCGTCCGACGCCAGGCCGCGGTGGACGGCAGCCAAGGCGTGCCCCAGGGCCGCGGCGTGGAGCGTGAAGTCCGTGCCGGTACGGCAGGCGTCGCAGGCGAGGCCCCAGCCGTCCTGCGGATCGTGCAGCTGCTCGGTGATCGCCGCGAGGTCGTAGCGGGCGCCGGCAAGAGTGCCCTCGACCCATCCGTACACGTCCGGGACATCGCCGACGCCGGCTTCACGCAGTCTGCGGGTGATGACGACATCGCGGTTCTCGCCCGGTTCGAGCTTGCGGAAGATCTTCACGAGCGCGGTGCTGCCGAGGAAGACGTTCGTGTTGGACTGCTGGCCCGCGTACCAGCGGGGGGACAGGTCGGTGGCGGGCAGCGGCGACACGACACGCACGGCGACGCCGGACTCCGTATCGCCGATCCTGGCCTCGGTGCCGAACAGCGCGGTCACAGCCGCCATCGCCTCCGGGTCACGGGGGGCGTCGCTGACCCACTGCGCGTCCAGCTGACCGATCAGGGCCGAGTCGTCATCGGGCCGCGTAGCGCGGTAGGCGACCACGAGCTGGTACAGCTCGCTCTGGCCGTCGGGGTACGAGATCCGGGCAAGCTCCGGCCGCACCGCGACATCCCCGCCCGGCGGTACGAGCCAGGACAGGGGTGTGATCGAGGTCAGCGTCCCGTCACGGCCCTTCCCCTGGAACCAGCGGGCCTCGCGGACGTGAGGCCACCACAGGGCCTCCGCCTGCGAACCAGTCACGCGAGCTCGATCGACGCGACGTGCGCCGGGCTGTCGGGTGGCAGCCGGACGTATCCGGTGCTGCCCCAGGTGAACGCCGCGCCTGTGATCTCGTCCTTGACGCGGATCAGGCTCTCCGGCGGCAGGCCCAACGCGGCGAGGTCGAGGTAGACCTCGCCCTCGACCGCGTTGTGGGGGTTGAGGCTGCACACGACGAGGACGCGATCGTCGCCGTCCGCCTTGGTGAAGGCGATGATCTCGGAGTTGTTCGTCGGGTGGAAGCGGATCGTGCGCAGGGAATGCAGCGCGGCGTGGCGGTGCCGGATGGCGTTGAGGGTGCCGATGAGAACGCTGAGGTTCCCCGGCGTGCGGTAGTTGCGGGGGCGGTACTCGAACTTCTCCGAGTTGAGGTACTCCTCACCGCCCTGGCGCAGCGGCGTGTGCTCGTACAGCTCGAAGCCTGAGTAGACGCCCCAGGACGGCGACAGCGTGGCGGCGAGCACCGCGCGGATCACGAACGCGCTGGGGGAGCCGGACTGGGTGAACGTCGGGTTGATGTCCGGGGTGTTCACCCAGAAGTTGGGCCGGTAGAAGGGCGCCATGTCGCCGGAGAGCTCGTCGAGGTACTCCTCGAGCTCCTCCTTCGTGTTGCGCCACGTGAAGTAGGTGTACGACTGGTGGAACCCGACCTTGCCCAGTGCGTGCATCATCTCCGGGCGGGTGAAGGCCTCAGCGAGGAAGACCACATCCGGGTGACTGGCACGCATCTGGCGCATGACCCAGCTCCAGAACTGCAGCGGCTTGGTGTGGGGGTTGTCGACCCGGAAGATCGTCACGCCCTTGTCGGCCCAGAAGCGCAGCAGGCGCAACGACTCGGCATAGATCCCCGCCGGATCGGTGTCGAAGTTCACGGGATAGATGTCCTGGTACTTCTTCGGTGGGTTCTCCGCGTACGCGATCGTGCCGTCGAGCCGCGTGGTGAACCACTCCGGGTGGTCCGTGACCCACGGGTGGTCGGGGGACGCCTGGAGCGCGAAGTCCAGAGCGACCTCCAGACCGAGCTCCTTCGCCTTCGCGACGAAACGCTCGAAGGCGGCCATGTCACCGAGGTCGGGGTGGATGGCGTCATGGCCACCGTCGGCGCCGCCGATCGCCCACGGGGACCCCGGGTCGCTGGCTGACGGCGTGAGCGTGTTGTTCCGGCCCTTGCGATGCGAGAGGCCGATGGGGTGGATCGGCGGCAGGTACACGATGTCGAAGCCCATCGCCGCCGCGGCCTCGAGCCGCTCATGGGACGAGTCGAACGTGCCGGAGACCCACGTGTCGCCGTCCTGGTGCGCTCCTTGCGAGCGCGGGAAGAACTCGTACCAGGCGCTGAAGAGCGCGCGCTCACGGTCGACCCGCAGTGGGAACTCGGCGGTGGGCGTCACGAAGTCGCGCGGAGCGTGTTCGACCATCGCCCGCTTGACACCGGACTGGTTCAACGTCTCGAGCAGCTCAGCGGGGTCTCGCGCGGGCAGCATCATGGTGGCGCTGGCCGTGAGCAGCGCAGCGTCGACCTCGGAGCCGTCCTTGAGGGCCTGGGCCTCTCCGCGCCGGAGGACCTGCTGAACCTCGAGGCACACGAGCGGTACGTCCTGGGCGAGGGGCAGCTTGGCCTGCGCGTTGTGCAGCCACGTGGCCCAGGGGTCCGACCAGGCTTCGATGCGGAACGTCGCGTCACCTTCGACGTCCGCGCGTACCCAGGCCTCCCAGATGTCGAGGCCCCATGGTTCGACCTGGACCATCGGCGTGCTGGTCTCGGTGCCGTCGGGAGAGGTCAGTACGACGTTGGCGTTCACCGCGTCGTGACCCTCGCGGAACACGCGCGCCGTCACAGGGAACAGCTCTGCGGCCACGGCCTTCGCGGGGTACGCGCCGCCTTCCACGACGGGCGAGACCTTCGTGATCGGGATGCGGCCCAGGCCGCGGGGTGGCAGACCGGTCACCATCGCGTCCACCGGCACGGTCGACATCGGACTGTCATGGGTCGGGGCTGGCACAGGCTCGGGTTTCACAGCGGCCGATGCCGTGACGGCAGCGGCGCGGGGGTTCGTGGGGCCCGTGGCCGGGCGCGTGGACTTGGCCATTGGCGTTCTCCTCGCGGATTGCTTCACGTTCCTAACGTATCTACTCGAACCGTATCGACCGGAAGCCCTTGAGGGGACCTGAACGATCCAGTGCGTGTTGTCCGACAGATCGGGGCGCCGGGTGAGAGTGGGTATGGCCGACGCGGAAGGCCGCTGCGCGGCACGGGACATGTGGTCTGGCGTATCGCTGTTTTCGCTGCCCAAAGCTCCTGTCGGGCGGCGGTCGCGCGATCCGCTCACCTCGGCAGCGAAACTGGCGATTCCCCGGCTGAACCACACCGCTCGATGGCGCTGAGGGAACGGGCCAGCGCCACGCCAGATGGGAATGCGTCCCGGCCGGGGAGCCCCCACGACACAGCAGCCCGACCGGGAACGACGATCGCGCGCCAGACGATCCACCAGCGAGGATTGAGCACTGTCGATGGACAGGCAAAGGGCCACCAGACCCATGCGACACACCGTAAGAACCGCCACACCAGCCCCAATTGTCTGTCCGTACCTCGGTGGGAGACGACTCCCGCTACCCGGCAGCAGCGGTTGCAGGTGCTGTCGCTGGACGGGAGCGTGCGGACGTTGGGGGCTGACGCGCAATGCCACATCAGACCGGCAGGCGGCCATCGGTCGGACGTGCTTCGAATCGCGTAACGGCCAGGTGAGCCGAAGACCTACCGCTTGCGTGACCGGGTCCGCCGCGAGGGGACCTCGGCGCGCATGACGACCACGCTACGAGGGGGCAGCGTCAGCACCGTGCCGGAGTCCAGCGCGACGTCAGGAGCGGGAAGCTCGTCGTCGCCGACGGTGTGCAGGAGAATGCGGTAGCTGGTCCCCCACGGCAGGTCCGGCAACGTGATCTCGACCGGGTAGTCGCCGCTGTGGAACCACGAGAGGAAGGCCTCCGAGGCGTCCGACACGTACATGCCGAGGGTCGTCCGGCCCTCGTCGTGCCAGTCGTCGGTCGTCATCTCCCCGGTGTAGCCGTTGAGCCACGCGAGGTCGGGCCGGCCCAGCGGCAGGCCGCGGCCGTCGAGCACGTCGCTGCGGTGCCGGAAGGCCGGAGAGCGCAGCACCGTGTGCTCCGCGCGCAGCGTCAGCAGTCGGGACGTGAACTCATGCACGTCCCCCCACACATCCAGCTGACCCCAGTCGACCCAGGAGATCGGGCCGTCCTGGCAGTAGGCGTTGTTGCTGCCGAGCTGCGTCCGGCCGAACTCGTCACCGGCCGTGATCATCGGTGCCCCGAACGACAACAGCATCGTGGCGAGAAGGTTCTTGACCTGTCGCCGCCGCAGATCGTTGATCGCCGGGTCGTCGGTCTCGCCTTCGACCCCGCAGTTCCACGACCGGTTGTCGTCGGTCCCGTCGCGGTTGTGCTCCTTGTTCGCGTCGTTGTGCTTGAGGTTGTAGGAAACCAGGTCGCGCGCCGTGAAGCCGTCGTGCGCGGTGATGAAGTTGACGCTCGCCTCCGGGGTCCGGCCCCCGTGGTCGTACAGGTCGGGGGACCCGGACAGTCGCGTCGCCAGCTCCTGCACCCCGGTGGTGTGTGCGCGCCAGTAGTCGCGGACGTAGCCGCGGAAGCGGTCGTTCCACTCGCTCCAGCCCGGTCCCCACTTGCCGACCTGATAGCCGTACGGGCCCACGTCCCAGGGCTCGGCGATGAGCTTGACGCCCTGGAGCGCGGGGTCGCTCTCCATCGCCAGCTTGAGCGGGTGCTCCTGGTCGACGTGATGGTTCGCGTCGCGGATGAGCGTGGTGGCGAGGTCGAAGCGGAACCCGTCGACTCCCATCTCCGTGACCCAGTACCGCAGGGAGTCCAGGACCAGCCGCTGCACCCCCGGCTCGCTGGTGTCGACGGAGTTGCCGGTGCCGGTCACGTCGTAGTCGTTCATGTTGTCGGGGGTCAGCCGGTAGTAGCCGCCGTGGTCGATGCCCCGGAAGCTCAGCGTCGGGCCTTCGTGACCGCCCTCGCCGGTGTGGTTGTAGACGACGTCGAGGATCACCTCGATCCCGGCCGCATGGAGCGCTGACACCATCTCCTTGAAGTCGGAGACCTGCGCGCCCGGCGCCCGAACAGACCCGTACGCCTCGTGCGGAGCGAAGAAGCCCATCGAGTTGTAGCCCCAGTAGTTCGCCAGGCCGGAGCCCACGACGAACGGCTCGGAGACGAAGTGGTGGATCGGCAGCAGTTCTACGGCCGTGACGCCCGTGGCGACCAGGTGCTCGATCACCGCGGGATGGGCGAGGCCGGCGTACGTACCGCGCAGGTGCTCGGGCACTTGCGGGTGCAGCTGGGTGTAGCCCTTGACGTGGAGCTCGTAGATGACGCTGTCGGACATCGGTCGCCGCGACACGGGTGCCGGTGCGGGCGTGGGTGCGACCACGACGGACAGAGGGACCGCGAGGAACGAGTCGGTCGGATCGAGCAGGTAGTTCGACTCGGCGATGTGGTCCCTGATCGGGCCGGCGTAGTCGACGCCGCCGGTGTACGCGTGTGCGTACGGGTCCATGAGCAGCCGCGCAGGGTTGAAGCGCTCTCCGGACTGGGGGTCCCAGGCGCCATGGACGCGATACCCGTACAGAGCGCCCTCGCCGACGCCCTCCACCCACGTGGACCAGACCCCATCGGCGGATGCCTCGAGGTCGACGTTGTGCTGGCTGTGGTCGGGTGCGACCAGCGCGAGCTCCACACGGGTCGCCCGTGGAGCCCACAGCGAGAACGACGTTCCGTTGTCGTCCACGTTCGCGCCGAGCTGTGCGTCGGGCGCCGGCGCCGGCAGTGCGTCCAGGCTCATCAGTTCCTCGTATCGGGGCCGAAAGCAATCGCGCGGGCCAAGGGCCCCGCGTTCGACCTGTCGCGTGGCGTGGACTTTACAGGGGCCGACTTGATCGTCCCAATTTTGTCTGTCACCACTGTTGCTTCCGTCAGGTCATCCACTTCACGGTCGTCGGGTTGGCGAGAAGGTCGATCGTGCCGACGGCCTGGATCGTCGCCAGGTCCTGGGGGACCGTGACGACGCCGTCGGAGTAGGAGATCCGCATCTTGAGGGACACCTCGACGGTGCTCTGCGCGACATCGGTGGCGGAGATCGTGATCTTGAGGTCGTCCGCTGGGTTCGACAGCAGCGTCCAGATGACGGTGCTCGGGTCCGCGGTGGTCACCGTCAGCTTGAAGGGGCACCCGGTCGGGGTGAAGGACTTCTCCGCCGTGCACGCCGTGAGGGAGGAGGTCACTGCGGTGGCCGCGGCCGTCCGGCCGGCGTCGGTGACCTCGAGCTTCAGGTCGTTCGCCGACGGTGCGTCGGTGAGGCGCTTGACGACCAGCGACCCGCTTCCGTACCGCACGTGATCGGAGACCGTCGTCAACGGGTAGATCCCCGGGAGCAGCACGACGGTGTCGGTGGTGGCCTCGGTTCCCGCGATGCTCAGAGGCAGCTGCGCACGGATCTTGTCCTTCAGAACGACCCCACCGGAGTTAAGGGAAGTCGAGACCTTGTACCCGTTGCCGACCGGCTGCACCGAGATCCGGTCGGTCACCGTTTCTCCGCCCAGCTTGTACGAGACGGGCACCAACGTGGAGTTCGTCGCAGGGACGCTGATGTCGGAGATGGCTCCCTTCGAGTGGCCTGCGGCGAGGACCGCGTCGGTGATGAACGTCGTGTCGGCGGGGGTGGTGGCCAGCTCGTCGAGCGCGGCCTTCGCGTCGTTGTCCCGTATGGCCCGGAACAACCTCAGGACGGTGTCCGACGGCCCTGTCCCGCCGCTCGCGCCGGCGAGGACCCGTCCGGTGATGCCCCCGGCGGCGATGGCCACAGCGGCGACGATGGCGAAGACCATCCAGCCACGGAACGCCGGCCTGCGGCGTTCGGTCGTCGGCTTGCTCATCATCACCTCCTAGGGCCGACCCAGGTTATCCAACGCAGCAGCCATACGATCCCTGCATGAAAGGTCTCCCAGCGACGGGCATCGGCTCCTGGCCCCAGATGACGATCGATGAGGCTGTACGCCAGTCCACGGAGCTCTGGGACCTGCCGTACCTCCCCGAGCTTCCAGGGCGCGGACCCGGTGCTGAGATGATCGGCCGCGCGCTGGGGCTGCTCGAGATCGGCATGGAGCGGGGCACGCGTCGGTGGCGGGTCGCCGCCACCCACGGGCAGGAGCAGCGGCGGGCCAAGGCGATGCTGCGCGACGACCTCGACGTCCTCGCTGAGGTGCTCGACGCGTACGAGGGACCGGTGAAGGTGTCGCTCGCCGGCCCGTACACGCTGCTGGCCTCCGTGGACCTGGCGCGCGGGGAGCCGATGGTCGTCGATCCCGGAGCTCGGCGTGACCTGGTACAGGCGCACCGTGCCGCCGTGGAGGAGCTGGTGGCCCGTCTTCGGGCGCTTGTCCCAGGCGCTCAGGTGGTGCTGCAGCTCGACGAACCCGCTCTGGGCGGTGTCGCGGACGGAGCCATCCGGTCGGCGAGCGGTCTGCGGCAGTGTCCACCTGTCGAGCCGGAGGAGTACGGACGCGCGTATCGCGAGCTGGCCGCCCTCGACGCGGCCTCGACGGGACTCGTGGTCCACAGCTGCGCGCCGGCTCCCTGGCGCACGCTCATGGATGCCGGGGTCCGGACGCTGGCCGTGGACGCCGACCTGCCGGGCGATGTCGATCTGCTGGCGGAGCACGTGGACGCGGGCGGCGAGCTCTGGCTGGGCATCGTGTCGACGTCACCGGGCGCCACGGTGCCGACGCCCGACCAGGTCGTGACTCGTACCCTCGACTGGCTGCGACCGCTCGAGCTCGGCGACCGGCTCTCAGGGCACCTCACGCTCACTCCGGCCTGTGGCCTCGCGTCGTTCACACCCGCAGCCGCCCTCCGCGTCGCGCGGGCGCTCCGTGAGGCCTCCGGCCTCGTCGCGGAGAGGTTGTTCTCTTAGGTTCGACTGTCGGTGGTCGCTGCTTAGATAGGACGCGTGGCAGATACGGAGAACTCGATGACCGACCCGCCGGTGTCGGCGATCCAGCGCCACGCCGAGCTGGCGCAGACCCTCACGGACCACCGCTGGCGCTACCACGTGCTCGATGAGCCGACGATCTCCGACGGCGACTTCGACCGCCTCATGCGCGAGCTGGACGCGCTCGAGAACGAGCACCCCGGGTTGCGTACGCCTGACTCTCCGACCCAGCAGGTGGGGGGCTCCCCGGCGACGACGTTCGCGCCGGTCACCCACCTGCAGCCGATGATGAGCCTCGACAACGCGTTCGACCGCGAGGAGCTGGATGCCTGGAACGCGCGGGCTGTACGGGAGGCCGGTGCCGACGCCGTCGCCGCGTCGGGCTACCTCTGCGAGCTGAAGATCGACGGGCTGGCGCTCGACCTCGTGTACGAGAAGGGCCGGCTCGTGAGGGCGGCGACCCGAGGTGACGGTCGCACGGGTGAGGACGTCACCACGAACGTGCGGACGATCTCCGCCATCCCTGTACGGCTGAGCGGGGAGGCTCCGGAGGTGCTCGAGGTGCGGGGCGAGGTCTTCCTGCCGGTCGCGGCGTTCGCCGACCTCAACGCCTCGCTGGTCGAGGCCGGCAAGGCGCCGTTCGCCAACCCGCGCAACTCGGCTGCCGGCTCGCTGCGGCAGAAGGACCCGCGGGTCACGGCGACGCGGCCGCTGTCGTTCCTGTGCCACGGGCTGGGGGAGGCGACAGGAGTCGAGATCTCCACGTTGAGCGAGGCGTACGACCTGTTGCGCGGGTGGGGTCTGCCGACGAGCGCGGAGACCACCCAGTGCGCCACGATCGACGACGTCTGGGCCTTCATCGCCTCCGCTGGTGAGCGCCGCCACACGTTCACCCACGAGATGGACGGCGTCGTGGTCAAGCTCGACGACCGTCGGCTCCAGGACCGGTTGGGTGCCACGTCGCGAGCGCCGCGTTGGGCCATCGCGTACAAGTACCCGCCCATCGAGGTGACCACGAAGCTGCTCGACATCGCCGTCAACGTGGGTCGTACGGGCAGGGTGACGCCGTTCGCCGTGATGACGCCGGTCGTCGTGGCCGGCAGCACCGTGTCCCAGGCGACGCTGCACAACGCGTCCGAGGTGAAGCGGAAGGGTGTCCTCATCGGCGACACCGTGGTCCTGCGGAAGGCCGGCGACGTCATCCCCGAGGTGCTCGGCCCGGTGGTCGCGCTGCGTGATGGCACCGAGAGGGAGTTCGTCATGCCGACGCACTGCCCCTCGTGCGGCACCGAGCTGGGTCCGGAGAAGGACGGCGACGCCGACATCCGCTGCCCGAACCAGCGGTCGTGTCCGTCCCAGCTCACCGAACGGCTGTTCCATCTGGCGTCTCGGCAAGGCCTCGACATCGAGGTGCTGGGGTGGAAGGCGGCGCAGGCGCTCCTGCAGGCCGGCTTGGTCACCGACGAGGGTGACTTGTTCTCCCTCACCGAGAACGACCTGCTGCGGAGCCCGTTCTTCACCACCAAGGCCGGTGCCCTCTCGGCCAACGGCGCCCGCTTGCTCAGCGAGCTCGGGACGGCCAAGACGAAGCCGTTCGCACGTTTCCTCGTGGCGCTGTCGATCCGCCACATCGGCAAGGGTGTGGCTCCTGATGTCGCCGCGGTGTTTCCCGACATCGAGGCGCTGGAGTCGGCGACGGACGACGAGCTGTCCGGAGTGCCCGGGCTCGGGTCGATCCTCGCGACGTCGATCCGAGAGTGGTTCGCGGTCGACTGGCACCGCGAGATCGTCCGGAAGTGGCAGGCCGCCGGAGCCATGCTGCCCTCAGAGGCGGCGCTGCAGGGCGAGCTGCTTCCGCAGACCCTCGAAGGGCTGAGCATCGTCGTGACGGGGTCGCTGCCCGGCTACACCCGGGACGGTGCCACAGACGCCATCGTCGCGCGCGGGGGCAAGGCCGTCGGCTCGGTCTCCAAGAGCACCGACTTCGTGGTCGTGGGCGAGAATGCGGGTTCGAAGTATGACAAGGCCGTGGCTCTCAAGAGGCCGATCCTCGACGCGGCCGGCTTCGAGGTGCTGCTCCGCGACGGTGCCGAGGCGGCCGCCGGGCTCGCACGCTCGGAGTAGGCAGCTCGTCGTGAAGCGCTCCGCCGAGCCCGTACTCTGGTTGTCGTGGCCCGACGAGTCTTCACCGACCTCGATCTCAACGCCCACGTCCCTGCCCGGGCGCAGCCCAGGATCGGGGAGTGGGGGCCGATCCGCGTGCCCTCGACACGTGCGAAGAAATGGGCGCGCGTCTGGGTGTCGCTGGTGTCCCTCGTCGCTGTGAGCGCCCTGTTCGGTCTCGGCTACTGGGTGTTCACCAAGCTCAACGGGACCTGAGTCCTACCGAGCGCCGGCCAGTGTGGCCAGGTGCTGCAGCCGCACGAGCTCCACGGGGAGATAGGCCGGTCCGCCGTTGCGGCCGATGACGATCGCCCGTCCGCCCGGTAGCGCGGCGACCGCGATGAGCGTGTCCCCCCAGCCCGGCTGCCATCCAGCCGCGAGCTCGGTGGCGTAGGTCGAGTCCATCGACCCGAAGACCGAGAGGTCGGCGCCGTCGATCTCGGGCGCCATCGAGCTGTTGGCCAGCACCGATCCGGCGGTCACGTCGACGAGGAGCGCCCACGTCGAGTGGAACACGATCGGCGACTCCTCGGTGAGGATCTGTCCGGCGCGCACCGGTTCGCTGGCCATCCGGTTGAGCGTCGCGATGTCGGACTCGACGCCCCAGTCGGAGTGGTAGTGCGACACCCAGAGCACTTTGACGCCCTCGACCAGTGCGCAGGCGCTGAGCAGGTTCTCGGCCAGCACCGACTGAGGCAGGTCGAGCATGAAGTCGTCGATGGCGTAGTCAGGGCCCCTGTCGATGATCTCCACGGCGTGGATGTCGGCGCCCACGCTGCCGAGTGCCGACGCGACCGCGCCAAGAGACCCTGGTCTGTCAGGGAGCTGGACACGAAGCAGCAACATGGAGCCCATCCTGGGGTAGAGAGGGGCGAAATCCGCAGCAATTCCCACTCTCTGGGCCCGATATTCCGCTCGCGTCAGTGAACGTTTCGCGACCGTAATCTGCGCGACACGTTCGGCCGGTCCGGCCATGGCTACCCCTCCTCCAGCCCGATGGAGCGCCTGAAAGCGTCGACGCCCGTGACGACGACGTCGTACGGCGGTCTGGTGAACGTCTCGCGGGTCACGACGAAGTCGTCCTGGCGCACGCGTTCGCCCTGGCGGTCGAGCAGCTGGTAGCCGTTCGGGACATAGCCGCATCTCTCGCTCACGCGGTGCGAGCTCGGGTTGTCCGCCCAGGCACCCGAGCGCATCTCGACGGCGCCGAGATGGTCGAACGCGAACGTGAGGATCGCCTGGCGCATGAGAGTGCCGGTGCCCCGCCCTTGGTGGAGGAGACCGAGCCAGGACCCGGTCTCCGCGTGGCGGAGGACGACGAACTTCTCGGCCTTCATGTCCTGCGCGCCGACCATGACACCGTCGCGCTCGACGGCCATCAGCAGCGTCCAGCTCTCGGGCGAGAACGCGGCCCACGCGCGGTAGTAGAACTGCAGCGACTCGAGCGGTTGGGTCTCGGACAGGTTCCACGGCAGCAGGAAGGGTTGGGCGCCCTCGGCATGGATCCCCCCGGCGGCCAGCTCGGCAACGCGGGGGGCGTCCGACTCCCGCATCGGGCGGAGCGTGACGGGTCCGCACTCGATGCGCAGACCGAACGCCGGGAAGATGTCGTCGAGTTCCATGGACCCAATCAACCAGGTGCCACCGACATGCCGCCACCGATTTGGGCCTGGGCACGGCAGCGATGCTGGTCGCCCTAGGATGTCGAGTCGACGCTTGAGGAGGTTCTGTGGCGCTCACGCCCGACGACGTCGCCCGCCTGGCAGGGTTGGCGCGGATCGACCTGTCCGATGACGAGCTGGCGCACCTCGCGCCCCAGCTCGACGTGATCCTGGAGTCGGTGGCGCGTGTCACCGAGGTCGCGAACGCCGACGTCCCTGCGACGTCGCACGCGCTCCCGCTGGTCAACGTGTTCCGGGCCGACGTGGTGACGCCGTCCTTGCCGGTGGAGGCCGTGCTCGCCATGGCGCCGCACGCCGAGGAGAACCGTTTCGCCGTACCGCGCATCCTGGGCGAGGAGTCATGAGCCTGACCACCCGCTCGGCCGCGGAGCTCGCTGGACTTCTGACGCGTCGGGAGGTGTCTGCTGAAGAGGTCACCGCCGCGCACCTCGACCGGATCGCCGCTGTGGACGGCGACGTCCACGCGTTCCTGTACGTCGATGGCGAGCGGGCGTTGTCGCTCGCCAAGGACGTGGACGCCCGGCGCGCAGCGGGGGAGAAGCTCGGGCCGTTGGCCGGGGTCCCTGTCGGGATCAAGGACGTCTTCACGTATGCGGGGGCTCCCACCACGTGCGGCTCCCGGATCCTCGAGGGCTGGGTCCCCCCGTACACGGCGACGATCGTCCAGCGCCTGCTCGACGCCGGCATGGTCCCGCTCGGCAAGACCAACATGGACGAGTTCGCCATGGGGTCGTCGACGGAGAACTCCGGCTACGGCGCCACCCACAACCCGTGGGACCTCGGGCGGATCCCCGGGGGCTCCGGCGGCGGTTCCGCGGCGGCACTGGCCGCGTACGAGGCGCCGCTGACGATCGGTTCGGACACGGGCGGCTCGATCAGGCAGCCGGCATCGGTGACCGGCACCGTCGGCATCAAGCCGACGTACGGCGGCACATCCCGGTACGGGGTCGTCGCGATGGCGTCCTCGCTCGACACGCCCGGCCCCTGTGGTCGTACGGTCCTCGACACGGCGCTGCTGCACGAGGTGATCGCCGGCCATGACCCCCGGGACTCGACCTCGATCGACGCACCGGTTCCCGATGTCGTTGCCGCGGCCAGCAGCGGGGACGTCCGGGGGATGCGGATCGGTGTCGTCCGTGAGCTCGGCGGCGAGGGATACGCGCCCGGCGTCGAGCAGCGTTTCGACGAGGCCGTAGCCCTGCTCCAGGACGCAGGCGCCGAGGTGGTCGAGGTCTCCTGCCCGCACTTCGAGTACGCGCTCGCCGCGTACTACCTGATCATGCCGAGCGAGGTCTCGAGCAACCTGGCCCGCTTCGACGCCATGCGGTACGGGCTGCGCGTCGGAGACGACGGCACGCGGTCCGCGGAGGAGGTCATGGCGATGACCCGTGGCCAGGGCTTCGGTGACGAGGCGAAGCGCCGGATCATCATCGGCACGTACGCGCTGTCCAGCGGCTACTACGACGCGTACTACGGCTCGGCACAGAAGGTCCGCACGCTCATCAGCCGCGACTTCGAGGCGGCGTTCGGCCTCGCCGACGTGCTGGTCTCTCCGTCCACCCCGACCACGGCGTTCCGTCTGGGGGAGCGCGTCGACGACCCGCTGGCCATGTACAAGGCGGACCTCTGCACGATCCCCTCGAACCTCGCCGGCAACAGCGCGGGCTCCTTCCCGGTCGGGCTCGCCCCCGAGGACGGGCTGCCCGTCGGGTTCCAGGTGATGGCGCCGCCGCTCGCGGACGACCGGCTGTATCGGGTCGGTGCTGCGCTCGAACGGCTCCTGCCGAACCAGCTCGGCGCCCTGGGTGCCCTGCCGGGCTCCCTCGCCGCGAAGGAGGCCGTGCGATGACCGCCGAGATCCTCGACTACGACGACGCGCTCGCCTCGTACGACCCGGTGCTGGGCCTCGAGGTACACGTCGAGCTCAACACGAACTCCAAGATGTTCTGCGGCTGCTCCACGGCGTTCGGCGCGGAGCCCAACACGCAGACCTGCCCGGTGTGCCTCGGCCTGCCCGGTTCGCTCCCGGTCGTCAATGCCAAGGCAGTGGAGTCGGCGATGCGGATCGGGCTCGCGCTCGGCTGCGAGATCGCACCCTGGTGCCGCTTCGCGCGGAAGAACTACTTCTACCCGGACATGACCAAGGACTTCCAGACGAGCCAGTACGACGAGCCGATCGCGTTCAACGGCTCTGTGACGGTGGAGGTCGACGGCGTGGACTACGTCATCGAGATCGAGCGCGCGCACATGGAGGAGGACGCCGGCAAGCTGCTCCACATCGGTGGGGCCACCGGACGCATCCAGGGCGCCGAGTACTCGCTGATCGACTACAACCGGGCCGGGGTGCCGCTCATCGAGATCGTCACGAGGCCGATCCGCGGGACGGGCGCCAAGGCGCCGGAGGTGGCCAAGGCCTACGTGTCGTTCCTGCGCGACATGCTGCGCGGCTTGGGCGTCTCCGATGTCCGGATGGAGCAGGGCTCCTTGCGCTGCGACGCGAACGTGTCGCTGATGCCGAAGGGCGAGACCGAGCTCGGGACCCGTACAGAGACCAAGAACGTCAACTCGCTGCGCTCGATCTCTGACGCGCTGCGGTACGAGATCCGCCGCCAGGCCGCTGTGCTCTCGTCCGGTGGACGGATCATCCAGGAGACACGCCACTGGCACGAGGACGGCGGCTACACCAGCCCCGGCCGGTCCAAGGAGCAGGCCGAGGACTACCGCTACTTCCCCGAGCCCGACCTCGTACCCATCGCCCCGTCACGCGAGTGGGTCTCCGAGCTCCGGACGACGTTGCCCGAGATGCCGGCGGTACGTACGAAGCGGCTGCAGGCTCAGTGGGGATTCACCGACCGTGAGTTCGGCGACATCATGGCCGGATCGGCGCTCGACCTCGTCGAGGCGACCGTCGCAGCGGGCGCATCGCCGGCGGCGGCCCGGAAGTGGTGGGTCACCGAGCTCGCGCGTCGCGCGCACGAGGCGGACCTCGAGCTGAGCGACCTTGACATCACACCGGCCCAGGTCGCCGCCGTACAGCGTCTCGTCGACGCCGGCACGATCAACGACAAGCTGGCACGGCAGGTCATCGACGGGGTGCTTGCAGGCGAGGGCGAGCCGGACGAGGTCGTACGATCCCGCGGTCTTGCAGTCGTCACCGACGCGGGCGCACTGGAGGCGGCCGTGGACAAGGCGATCGCCGCAGATCCGGACGCCGCCCAGAAAGTGCGTGACGGCAAGGTCCAAGCGGCGGGAGCCCTCATCGGCTCGGTGATGCGCGAGATGCGCGGCCAGGCCGACGCGGCAGCCGTACGGGCGTTGCTGCTGGAGCGTCTGTCCTAGGTCGCGACTCAGGAAGGGATCCACCGTGAGCACAGCCAGGTTCCCCGACGGGTTCCTCTGGGGAGTCGCCAGCGCCGCCCACCAGGTCGAGGGTGGCAACAGCAACAGCGACGGCTGGCTCCTGGAGAACGTTGCCGGGTCGATCTTCGCCGAGCCCTCGGGGGAGGCGTGCGACCACTACCACCGGTACACCGAGGACATCGCGATGCTCGCGGGCTTCGGGCTCAACACGTTCCGTACCTCCGTCGAGTGGGCCCGGGTCGAGCCGCAGGAGGGCACGTTCGACACAGCTGCGATCGACCACTACCGCGCCGTCCTCGAGACCTGCCAGGAGTACGGGATCGCGCCGATGGTCACCTACCACCACTTCACCTCCCCGCGCTGGCTGCTCGCTGACGGCGGCTGGGACAACCCCCGAAGACGGCCGACAGGTACGCCCGGTACTGCGAACGGGTCACCCGCGACCTCGGCGACCTCTTCGACGTGGCCTGCACGCTCAACGAGCCGAACCTCCCGTTCCTGCTGGGAGCGCTCGGCCTCGGCGCCAGGACGCCCGAGGACCGTCGGCAGCTGCCGATGTTCGTCAATGCCGGAGCCGAGCTGGGGGTCGACGCCACGACCATCGCGCCGTTCCAGTTCACGGCCACCCCGCAGGGCTATCAGGTGAAGGTCGCCGCGCATCGGCTGGGAGAGCTCGCCCGCTCGTCCCGCTGAGCGCCGTCCCAACCACGGGGTCTGAACGCCGATCCAGCGACGGAACCGGCGGTGGGGGCGCGGTGAACCGGCGATGGGAGCAGAGCTCGCCAGAGTGACTACATCCCGAGGCGCATCGACTCGATCGTGGTGACGGCGTCCGGATCTCCGATGAGGCGTACGTCAGCCGCCTCGCGGCGACCTGAGATGTAGAGGGTCAGCTCGCTGGGCGTGCCGACGAGCGTCACCGTACGGGCGCCCGCCCTGGCGCGCAGCTCGGCGCCTGGGACGTCCGAACGCTCGAGTACGACGCCGACCGGGGCGCTGCGGAACACGAGCTTCGCCAACCCGGCCGAGCGCCACAGAGCGTCCTCGACCACTCTGCCCAGCTCTCGGGGTGCCGGCACCACGTCGCCGCCGCGGCGAATGTCCTCGTGATGGATGAACATCTCGGTGCTGTTGGCCCTCTCCTCGACACCGGGGAGCCTGAGTGGCGACCAGCGACCAGGGCCGTTGCCTACCACCTGGACGAGACCCTCGAAGCCGTAGCGCTGGAGGGCTGCATCCATGTGGCGCCTGGTCAGGCCAGCCAGCGTCGGGACCATGATGCCCAGTGCTGCGATCGGGTCACTCTCCCGCACGTAGAGGTGCGCGACGAGGTCGGCGACGGTCCAGCCCTCGTCGAGCGTTGGGGCGTCAGGCCCGGCGGTCGACGCGGTGTCGCAGAGCGCGAGCCGTTCAGCGTGGGCGAAGGTCATGCCACCACCCTACGAACACGGCGAAACGTCCAACAACGCGCACAACCATTGTGGTTGTGGAATGTGGTCACAGTGGTTGTGCGGGCGCTCTAAGGGTTGTGCGGGCGGGGAGGAGGGTGGGCAGGCGCCCGAACGGGCAACGGCAAGGGCCTGCTGCCCAGATTGGTGCATCGCAGGAGGCTGACGCACAAGTGAACCTCTAGTCGCCCTGGCGCAGCTGCAGAACGAGGCCGTGGGGCAGTTCGCCGCCGAGATCTCGGATGGCGGTCTGGAGCCTGCGCTGACTGTACGGGCGGGGTCGTCGATCGTCATGCTCTGCCGAGCCATGTCCGAGGGCTTCGAGCTCACCCGTGACGAGATGTCGCGCAACGCCGAGCTGGCCCAGAAGACGGTCGAGCTCATCGACAACGCCAGTGGCCTCACCGCCATGCCCACCGACCTCATCGAGAACTGGCGCGACCAGGTCGCCGACCGTGACGACGCGACGGTGGTCGCGCTCATCCCGCAGGTCGAGGAGCAGATCCGGGCTGCCCGGGAGTCGCTCGACATGCTCGAGGCACTGGGGGAGCGGTGCTCGCGGCTCGCGGTCCCGTACGCCACGGGCGCCGCCGACTCGGCCTTGGACGCAGTCCGGCGCGAGGCGGACGCGTTGGTCACCGCCCAGGCCGTCCGGGCCTAGCTACAGCTCCAGCCACATCCTGGTGTTGCCCAGGGTGTTCGGCTTGGCGCGGTCGAGGTTGAGGAACTCTGCTGTGCCCTCGTCGTACGAGCGGAGCAGCTCGTGGAAGACGTCCGGGTTGACCGGATCGCCCTCGAGGAGGACGAAGCCGTGACGGGCGAAGAACTCCGTCTCGAACGTGAGACAGAACACGCGGCTCACGCCGATGTCTCGGGCATCGGCGATGAGCCGGTCCACGATGAGGCCGCCGATCCCATGGCCGCGGGCCTCCTCGGACACGGCCACCGTGCGTACCTCCGCGACGTCCTCCCAGAACACGTGGAGCGCACCGCACCCGACGACCTTGTCGTCCATCTCGGCGACGACGAACTGCTGCAGACCCTCGTAGTACGCGACGGGATCCTTGGCGACGAGGATGCGACGCTCGGCGTACGGAGCGACGAGGGCGCGGATCTCGCGGACATCGGTGGTTCTCGCGGATCGCAGCGTCACAGACACGCAGGACACCGTATCTGGAGCGCCACCGTCGGTGCAGCCCCGAGCGGCCGAAGTCCACCCACTGCACGCGAGCAGGTGCCGGCTCGGCGGTGGGGAACAATGTCCGCATGGCTGACAACTCCCCCGGGGCCCTGCGACCCGCGATCGTCCAGGACGCCACGAGCGGCGCCGTGCTGATGCTGGCCTGGATGGACGACGAGGCGCTCAGCCGCACCCTGGAGACCCGGCAGGCGACGTACTGGTCGAGGTCACGCCACGAGTACTGGGTGAAGGGCCAGACATCGGGCCACACGCAGCATGTACGCGAGGTACGCCTCGACTGCGACGGTGACACGATCCTGCTCGTCGTGGACCAGGTCGGCCCGGCCTGTCACACCAACGCGGCGACCTGCTTCGACGCCGGCGAGAGGCTCCTGGAAGACGACGGAGCGGCCTGATGGCCACGATCGTCCCCGACGCCCAAGGCTTCCGCGCGGCGGCAGAGTCCGGCGCGCGGGTGGTCTCTGTCCACGCGCGGGTCCAGGCGGACGGGCTCACGGCGACCGGCCTGTACCACCAGCTGTGCGGCGAGCGACCCGGTACGTTCCTGCTCGAGTCCGCCGAGCACGGCAGCTTCGGAAGGTGGTCGTTCATCGGCGTCAACGCGCTCGGAACACTGTCTGCCAGTCAGGGCCAGGCCACCTGGGAGGGACGGCCCCTCACAGGGCTTCCGCTGGACTCGGACCCCCTCGCCGCCCTGGCCACGACGCTGACCACGCTGCACACCGAGCCCGAACCCGGCCACCCCCCGTTCGTCTCCGGCTTCATGGGATACCTCGGCTACGACGTCGCACGCCGCCTCGAGCGACTGCCCGACACGTGCTTGGACGACCTCGGGATCCCTGAGCTGACGATGCTGCTCGTCGGCGACCTCGCCGCCATGGACCACCACACCGGCGACGTCTGGCTCATCGCGAACGCGGTGAACTACGACGACTCGCCGGAACGTCTTGAGTGGGCGTACGAGGACGCGGTCGCCCGTGTCGAGGCGCTCCTGGCAGCCCTCGCGCAGCCGCTCCCGCCGCTCGTCACCGAGCCGGTCGACGTGCCGGAGGCCGAGGTGGTGAGGCAGCGCAGCCACGAGGAGTACTGCCAGATGGTGCGCGACTGCGTCGAGCAGATCCGGGCCGGTGAGGCGTTCCAGATCGTCCCCAGCCAGAGGTTCGAGCTCGCCACCCAGGCGGATCCGCTCGACGTCTACCGGATGCTGCGTCGTCAGAACCCCAGCCCGTACATGTACCTGTTGCGGCTCGCCGACTTCTCCATCGTGGGCGCCAGCCCCGAGGCGTTGGTCACGGTGCGTGACGGTGCCGTGACGATCCACCCGATCGCCGGGACGAAGCCGCGCGGCGCGACCGGTCCGCAGGACGCCGCGTACGAGGCCGACCTGCTCGCCGATGAGAAGGAGGCGGCGGAGCACCTCATGCTCGTCGACCTCGGTCGCAACGACGTCGGTCGGGTGTCGGTGCCGGGGACCGTCAAGGTGCTCGAGTTCATGAAGGTGCGGCGCTACTCCCACGTCATGCACCTGGAGGCAGAGGTCACCGGAACGCTCGCCCCAGGACGTACCGCCCTCGAGGCCACGCTGGCCGGCTTCCCTGCCGGCACGTTGTCCGGCGCGCCGAAGGTGCGGGCGATGGAGATCATCGA
The DNA here is from genome assembly GCA_038317635.1 of Propionibacteriales bacterium. Classification (GTDB taxonomy): domain Bacteria; phylum Actinomycetota; class Actinomycetes; order Propionibacteriales; family Propionibacteriaceae; genus Fen-668. The sequence continues at coordinate 46,245 of JBBQBP010000012.1, read as the reverse complement.
CGAGCTCGAGCTGTCGCGGCGCGGCGTGTACGGAGGCGCTGTCGGCTACTTCGACTTCGCAGGCAACGCCGACACGGCGATCGCGATCCGTACGGCGCTCATCAAGGGCGGCGTCGCCTACGTGCAGGCTGGTGCGGGGATCGTCGCCGACTCCGTACCCGAGGTCGAGGACGCCGAGACCCAGAACAAGGCGGCGGCGATCGTACGAGCCGTGCGCGCGGCCGACGCGCTGCGACGATGGTCGTGACCTGACGGTCCCGGCGCGGCCCGCCTAAAATGAACCAGCCGTACCGTTCAGCGAGAATGGCACTGTCCAATCCCTAGAGGAGCGAACCTATGAGCGATGTCGCCAAGAGTCAGACTCCGCCTCCGTCGACGCTGACGGAGCCCAAGCTGACGCGTGAGCCGCGCGAGTACCACCACGGCCGCTCCCCGGCCAGCTGGGTCGGCTCGATGACGGCGCTCGCCGGCGCCACCGTGGGCACGATCGGTTTCCTTGCCAATGTGATGGGCGTGATCATCGCAGGCTTCGTCATCATCGGCGTCGCGCTCATCGCGACGGTGGTGCTCCGCTCCATGGGCTACGGCCAGCCCAACCCGGCTGAGGGCGAGAAGTGACCTGCTCGCCCCGGTGCGCTTTCCGGGGCGAGCGATGAGCGTGCTCGACGACATCATCGCTGAGGTACGGCTCGACCTCGATGCTCGTCGGAAGATCGTCGGTCTCGACGATCTCGAGCGCGTGGTCGCCTCGCTCGGCGCCCCGCTCGACCCGATGCCGGCGTTCCGGAGCCACGAGCTCAGCGTGATCGCCGAGGTGAAGAGACGCTCGCCCTCGAAGGGGCACCTCGCGGAGATCCCAGAACCGGGAGCCCTCGCGGCGGAGTACGAAGCCGGTGGCGCGTCGGCGATCTCGGTGCTCACCGAGCAGCGGCGGTTCTCGGGCTCGCTGGCCGACCTCGACGCGGTACGGGAGCGCGTGACGATCCCCGTGCTGCGTAAGGACTTCATGGTCGAGGAGTACCAGGTCTGGGAGGCCCGGGCGCACGGGGCCGACCTCGTCCTGCTCATCGTGGCGGCACTCACCGATGTGCAGCTCAGGTCGCTCGGGGACCTCGCCACGTCGCTGGGGATGACCTGCCTGGTCGAGGTGCACACCGCCGAGGAGGTCGCCCGCGCGGTCGATGCCGGGGCCGTGCTGCTCGGCGTGAACAACCGTGACCTCAAGACGCTCACCGTCGATCCCGGCATGTTCGCCCGTCTGGCCGAGCTCGTGCCGGCCGGGATCGTCAAGGTCGCCGAGTCTGGCCTGACGAGCGCCGCAGACGCGGCCAAGGCGGCTGCCGCGGGGGCGGATGTCGTTCTCGTGGGCGAAGCCCTCGTCCGTGACCAGCAGCCGCGACGTGCGGTGGCCGACATGATCGAGGCCGGTACGCTCGCTCGACGTGAGCTTTGAGAGGACATCGATGAAGACCCGACTGCCCGACGCTAAGGGCCACTTCGACCGTTTCGGCGGCCGGTTCGTGCCTGAGGCCTTGGTCGCGGCACTCGACCAGCTCGAGAAGGAGTTCCGTGCGGCGCAGGCCGATCCGGAGTTCCTCGCAGAGCTCCGGTCGCTGCAGACCGATTACGCCGGCCGGCCGTCTCCGCTCACGGAGGTGAAGCGATTCTCCCGGTACTGCGGCAACGCCACCGTGCTGCTGAAGCGCGAGGACCTCAACCACACCGGCTCCCACAAGATCAACAACGTGCTCGGACAAGCCCTGCTGACCCGCCGGATGGGCAAGACCCGCGTCATCGCCGAGACGGGAGCCGGCCAGCACGGTGTGGCGACCGCGACTGCCGCCGCCCTGTTCGGCCTCTCGTGCACCGTGTACATGGGCGAGGTCGACACTCAGCGGCAGGCACTCAACGTGGCCAGGATGCAGATGCTGGGAGCCGAGGTGGTCGCGGTCGCCGCAGGCTCCCGCACCTTGAAGGATGCCCTCAACGAGGCGCTGCGGGACTGGGTCGCGAGCGTGGACGACACCCACTACATCATCGGCACCGTCGCTGGGCCGCATCCGTTCCCGGAGATCGTCCGCGAGTTCCAGAGGGTGATCTCGACGGAGACCAGGGCACAGATGCTGGATCGCTACGGACGCCTTCCCGACGCCGTCCTCGCCTGCGTCGGCGGCGGCTCGAACGCGATGGGCATGTTCTACGACTTCATCGACGACGAGTCCGTACAGCTCCTCGGCTTCGAGGCCGGTGGCGACGGTGTGGAGACGGGCCGTCACGCCGCGACCATCGCCGAGGGCCAGGTCGGCGTCCTCCACGGGATGCGCACGTACGTGCTGCAGGACGCCGACGGCCAGACGAAGGACTCGCACTCGATCTCGGCCGGGCTCGACTACCCCGGTGTTGGGCCCGAGCATGCCTGGCTGGCCTCGACCGGCCGCGCGACGTACGAGCCGATCACCGACACCGAGGCCATGGAAGCGCTGAAGATCCTCACCCAGACCGAGGGCATCCTCCCCGCGATCGAGAGCGCGCACGCCCTCGCGGGAGCCATGAAGGTCGGGCGCAGGATTGCCGAGACCGATCCCGATGCCGAGCCCGTCCTGGTCGTCTGTCTCTCCGGTCGCGGCGACAAGGACGTGGACACGGCGATCCGCTGGTTCGGGCTCGACGGCAGCGTCGACAAGACGGCAGGGGCGATGTGATGCCGTTCGACGCCAACCGCCTGGGCTCCTCCGGCGGCGCCTTCGCCTCGGCCGCGTCCGAGGGCCGGGCCGCCCTCGTGGGCTACCTCCCCCTGGGCTACCCGGACGTGGCGACCTCCATCGAGGCGATGGTCGCGCTCACCTCAGGTACGGACGGGACCGGCTGCGACGTTGTCGAGATCGGCATCCCGTACACCGATCCGGTCATGGACGGCATCGCGATCCAGCGGGCCGGGACCGCCGCCCTGGAGCGGGGGGTGCATACGCACGACGTCTTCGGTGCCGTCTCCGCGGTGGCAGCGACCGGTACTCCGGCGCTCGTCATGACCTACTGGAACCTCATCGAGCGGTACGGCGTCAGGGCGTTCGCGCGCGACTTCGCGGCTGCCGGTGGGGCCGGGCTCATCACACCGGACCTCACCCCCGACGAGGCGCAGGAGTGGCTGGACGCGAGCGACGAGTACGGACTCGACCGGATCTTTCTCGTGGCGCCCTCGAGCACGGATGAGCGACTCGCGATGACCGTCGCATCATGCCGCGGCTGGGTCTACGCGACGGCGGTGATGGGGGTGACGGGCGCCAGGACCGAGACCTCGAACGCCGCACCCACGCTGGTGGGACGCGTCCACTCTCTCGGGTCTGGACTCCCTGTCGGTGTGGGCCTCGGCGTGTCGAACGGAGACCAGGCGGCCTCCGTCGGTGCGACGGCCGACGGAGTCATCGTCGGCTCCGCACTCGTGTCGACTCTGCTCGCCGCGGAGGCGGCCGGCACGCCGAGCGACCTGACTGCTCTGCGTGGTCTGGTGAGCGACCTGGCGGCGGGAGTACGACGGGCGGAACGGTCGTGAAGCGTCGGAGCCTGTTCACCTCGGCTGCCGCACTGGCGCTGGTCGCCGGCTGCGCATCGCCGACATCGGACCGTCCTGCCATCATCTCCGGGACGTCGCGGACGGGCCCGTATCGTGGCGCCGAGCTCGACCCGGCCCGCGCGTACGACCTGCCCGACGTCACGCTCACGGACACCACCGGTGCCGCGTACAACATCCGTACCGGGTCGTCGTCGGCGCCGGTCACCCAACCGGTGACCGCCCTGTTCTTCGGCTACTCCAACTGTCCCGACGTCTGCACCGGCATCCTGGCGGACATGGCGAGCGCCCGGAACCGGATGGCAGCAGCGCTGAAGAGCAAGGTGCGCCTGGTGATGATCACCACCGACCCGGCGCGCGACACGCCCGGCGTCCTCAAGACGTACCTGGATCGCATCGACCCCAACTTCGTCGGTCTCACAGGTGACCTCGCAACAATCGTGCCCGTCGCGACGAGCCTCGGGGTGTCCATCGCCGATGCCCAGAAGCTCCCGAGCGGCGGGTACGAGGTCACGCACGGCACAGAGGTGATCGGTTTCGGGAAGGATGACCGTGCGGTGGTGGTCTGGCTGTACCCCACCCCGGTCGGCGACCTTCGGGCCGACTTCGAGACCCTGGCCAGCGCCTAGCACGACGACGAGGAACCGATGAGCACCAAGAAGAGCAAGCCGTACAAGGTCTCAGGGGCCAAGGCTCGGCTGATCGCTCAGCGCGAGGCCGAGGCGGCAGGCGCGCGCAAGCGCCGCCGCGATACAGGGATCGCCCTGCTGATCGTCATCGCCGTGATGGTCGGCATCGCGTCGCTGTACGGCTGGTACTCCTCCACGAGGAAGCCGGAGGCGCCCGCATCAACCAATCCCTCGGCGACCGACACCACGAACCTGGTCTTCGCGCCGGTCACGGTGACCGATGGGCAGGGGCTCACGATCGGCGCCCCCGGCGCCTCGAACGTCATCGCCGTCTACTCGGACTTCGCCTGCACGCACTGTGCCGAGTTCGAGACCACGTACGGCGCGACGCTCGCCAGCCTGCAGACCTCGGGCAAGGCGGCCATCGAGTACTGGCCCCTCGGCTTCGGGAGTGCGGGGAGCGCCCGCGCCTCGAACGCGATGGCCTGTGCCGCGGAGCGCGACCCGCAGTTCGCCGTCAGCCTGTACGACGCCTTCTTCGCCAACATGGGCTACGAATGGTCGAACGACCAGATCATGTCGCTGTCATCACAGGTGCAGCAAACGCTGCCCGATGGGTACGAGGCGTGCGTCACCGGGGGGACCCATGCCGCGTGGGTCACAGGGATCTACAACCTCGCGAAGAGCGGGGCCGCGTCAGCGGGAACGCCTAGTATGTACGTCAACGGCAAGGCCTTCGATCTGACGACGGGCACCGCCCAGAGCCTCGAGGCATCCCTGACGTGACGCAACTCTTCATTCCCAGCCCACCTGTGGGCGTGTGGTACCTCGGCCCGATCCCGATCCGGGCGTACGCGTTGTGCATCATCACGGGGATCGTGCTCGCCTGGTGGATCACGGGCCGCCGCTGGCGGGCCCGGGGCGGGACGCAGGAGACTCTCGACGGGATCCTCATCTGGGCGGTCCTGGCCGGCATCGTGGGTGCCCGGATCTACCACGTCATCACCGATGCCGAGCTGTACTTCGGCCCTGGACGCACGTGGTACCGGATGTTCTACATGTGGGAAGGCGGCCTCGGGATCTGGGGCGCAGTCGCCGGAGGGGCACTGGCGGCGTGGTGGGGCTGCCGTCGAGCGAACGTCAGCTTCGCGTCGCTGGTCGACGTCGTGGCCCCGGGGCTGCTTGTTGCGCAGGCTGTCGGGCGTATCGGCAACTACTTCAACCAGGAGCTGTACGGCGGGCCCACGACGCTGCCATGGGGACTCGAGATCGACCCGGCCCACCGCCTGAGCGGCTACGAGCAGTACGCCACCTATCATCCAACGTTCCTGTACGAGCTGCTGTGGTGCCTGCTGGGAGCCGGCGTGCTGGTCCTCGTGGAACGCCGCCTGGGGCTCGGACGTGGCAAGCTCTTCGCCGCGTACATCGTTTGGTACACGCTCGGGCGGTTCTGGGTCGAGGGCCTCCGCATCGACCACGCCAACACCTTCGACGGGTTCCGCCTGAACTCGTACACCTCCGCCATCGTCTTCGTCGCCGGTGTCGTGCTCCTCGTGGTGCTCCTCATCAAGCGCCCGGGGCTGTCACCGGTCCCTATCGAACCGCCCAGGGAACAGGTCATCGACGATCCGGACCGCGATTCACGAGACGACGTACCTGCGAGCGGGGAGCGGGGCATCGGCCCCGTGACGCCCGCGGACGAGGGGCGGGACGACCTGAAGCCCTGACACCTCGGCCGACCATCCGGCATACGGCAACACCGACTGGATGGGGTTCGGCTTGGGTAGGTTGTCCTGCGACGAAGCCACCTGCGCGCAAGCGTGCCGTGACCTCGTGCCCGAGCCGGTTCACCCGGCCCGCTTCGAAGGGAGACCCATGGTCTACGAGCCATTTGCCCGGCCGACCGCACAGGGCCTGTACGACCCCGCCTACGAGCACGACGCCTGTGGCGTCGGTTTCGTCGCACGTCTCGACGGTGTCGCCAGTCACGACATCGTGGAGAAGGGTCTTGAGGTGCTGAGGAACCTCGACCATCGCGGAGCGACCGGTGCGGACACGGCGGCGGGCGACGGTGCCGGGATCCTGGTCCAGATCCCCGATGCCTTCCTCCGCAAGGTCACGGAGGCGGAGCTTCCGCCCAAGGGGTCGTACGCCGTGGGCATGGCTTTCCTGCCGACCGAGTCGCGGGATCGTGAGACCGTCAAGGCTGCCATCACCCACATCGCCGGCCAAGAAGGGCTCCGAGTCCTCGCGTGGCGTTCAGTCCCGACCGAGACGGGCACGCTGAGCCCCATCTCGCTCGACGTGATGCCCCACATGGAGATGGTGGTGGTCGACTCGTACGACGGTCACTCCGGTCTCGACCTCGAGCGCCTCGCGTACGTCCTGCGGCGCCGCGCCCAGCACGAGCAGAAGGTCTACTTCGCGTCGCTGTCCTGTCGGACCATCGTGTACAAGGGCATGCTCACCACGGATCAGCTCGAAGCCGTGTACCCCGAGCTCCACGACCCGGACTTCGCCAGCGCGCTCGCGCTCGTCCACTCTCGCTTCTCGACCAACACGTTCCCGGCGTGGGAGCTCGCCCATCCGTACCGGCTGATCGCCCACAACGGTGAGATCAACACCGTCAAGGGCAACCGGAACTGGATGCGTGCCCGCGAGACCCTGCTGTCCTCGAACCTCATCCCCGGCGACCTGGACCGGCTGTTCCCGATCTGCTCGCCCGAGGGCTCCGACTCGGCGTCGTTCGACGAGGTGCTCGAGCTGCTGCACCTGGGCGGTCGCACGCTGCCGCACGCGGTGCTCATGATGATTCCCGAGGCCTGGCAGCAGAACACCGAGATGGACACTGCGCGCCGCGCGTTCTACGAGTTCCACTCCTCGCTCATGGAGCCATGGGACGGCCCCGCGGCCGTCACGTTCACCGACGGTACGACGATCGGTGCGACGCTCGACCGCAACGGTCTGCGCCCGGCGCGGTACTGGGTGACGACAGACGGCCTCGTGATCTTCGCCTCGGAGGCCGGCGTCCTCGACATCCCGCAGGACCAGGTGGCCAGCAAGGGCCGCTTGCGCCCGGGCAGGATCTTCCTCGTCGACCTGGACCAGCACCGTGTCATCGACGACGAGGAGGTCAAGGCCGAGCTGGCCATCGCCCAGCCGTACGCGGAGTGGGTGGCGGCCGGTCACATCAACCTCAACGACCTCCCCGAGCGTCAGCACATCGTCCACAGCCACTCGTCGGTAACGCGTCGCCAGCAGATCTTCGGCTACAACCACGAGGAGCTGCGGATCATCGTGGCGCCGATGGCGAACACCGGCGCGGAGCCGATCGGTTCGATGGGCAACGACACGCCTCTGGCCGTCCTGAGCGAGCACCCGCGCACCTTCTTCGACTACTTCAGCCAGCTGTTCGCGCAGGTGACGAACCCGCCGCTCGACGCGATCCGCGAGGAGCTCGTGACGAGCCTGTCGAGCTCGATCGGTCCCGAGAAGAACCTGCTCGATCCGGGCCCCGACAGCTGCCGGCAGATCGTGATCAACTTCCCGATCCTCGACTCCGACGAGCTCGCAAAGCTGGTACGGATCAACCACTCGGGCGAGACGCCCGGCTACGCCGCGAGGGTCATCCGCGGGCTGTACAAGCTCGACGACGGCGCCCAGGGGCTGAAGGACCGCCTCGACGCGTTGTGCGCCGAGGTCGACAGCGCCATCGACGAGGGCGCGCAGATCATCGTCCTCAGCGACCGGCACTCGACTGGGGAGCTCGCGCCGATCCCGTCGCTGCTGCTCACCTCGGCCGTGCACCATCATCTCGTGGGTCGCAAGACGCGTACCAAGGTCGGGCTGGTCGTCGAGGCCGGCGACGTCCGCGAGGTGCACCACGCCGCGTTGCTCATCGGCTACGGAGCCGCCGCCATCAACCCGTACCTCGTGTTCGAGTCCGCGGAGGACCTCGCGCGCAACGAGCTGTACGTGACGGTCGACCCCGACAAGGCGATCTACAACGTCCGCAAGGCGCTCGGCAAGGGCGTCCTCAAGGTCATGAGCAAGATGGGCGTCTCGACGATCGCCTCCTACACTGGTGCGCAGATCTTCGAGGCGATGGGTCTGGCGAAGGAGTTCGTCGACGCCTACTTCGAGGGCACGACGAGCCGCCTCGAGGGCATCGGCCTGGAGCAGCTCCACGAGATGATCCTGCGCCGGCACCTGCGTGGCTACCCCGCGGACGGGATCCCGCTGGCCCACCGCACGCTGCCCGTCGGCGGCGAGTACCAGTGGCGCCGTGAGGGCGAGGAGCACCTTTTTGACCCCGAGACCGTGTTCCGGCTGCAGCACGCGACTCGTACGGGCCGCTACGACGTCTTCAAGCAGTACACGAGCCTCGTCAACGACAACTCGCACCGGCTCATGACGCTGCGCTCGCTGCTCGATCTCAAGCCGGCGGAGACCCCGGTGCCGCTCGACGAGGTCGAGCCGGTGAGCTCGATCGTGCAGCGGTTCTCGACCGGCGCCATGTCGTACGGCTCCATCAGCAAGGAAGCCCACGAGACGCTGGCGATCGCCATGAACCGGCTCGGCGCGAAGTCGAACACCGGCGAGGGCGGCGAGGACGCAGACCGGCTGTACGACCCGTCCCGGCGCTCGGCGATCAAGCAGGTCGCCTCGGGGCGGTTCGGCGTCACGAGCGACTACCTCTCGAACGCCACCGACATCCAGATCAAGATGGCCCAAGGCGCGAAGCCGGGCGAGGGCGGTCAGCTCCCGGGCGCGAAGGTCTATCCATGGGTGGCGAAGACGCGTCACTCGACGCCGGGTGTCGGTCTGATCTCACCACCGCCGCACCACGACATCTACTCGATCGAGGACCTCAAACAGCTCATCCACGACCTCAAGTGCGCCAACCCGAGCGCTCGGGTACACGTGAAGCTCGTGGCCGAGGTCGGCGTGGGTACGGTCGCCGCGGGCGTGGCGAAGGCCAAGGCAGACGTCGTCCTGATCTCCGGCCATGACGGTGGTACGGGCGCGGCGCCGCTCACCTCGCTCAAGCATGCGGGCGGTCCGTGGGAGCTCGGTCTGGCCGAGACCCAGCAGACGCTGCTGCTCAACGGCCTGCGTGACCGTATCGTCGTGCAGACCGACGGCCAGCTGAAGACTGGTCGCGACGTCATCGTCGCGGCACTGCTCGGCGCGGAGGAGTTCGGTTTCGCCACGGCACCGCTGGTCGTCGAAGGCTGCGTCATGATGCGCGTCTGCCACCTCGACACCTGCCCGGTGGGCATCGCGACACAGAACCCGGCCCTGCGCGAGAAGTTCAACGGTCAGGCCGACTTCGTCGTGAACTTCTTCGAGTTCATCGCCGAGGAGGTCCGCGAGTACCTCTCGCTGCTGGGCTTCCGGACGATCGAAGAGGCCATCGGGCACGTCGAGAAGCTCGACACCCGGCCCGCCGTCGATCACTGGAAGGCGTCCGGTCTGGACCTGTCGCCGATCCTCGCGTCGGTCGAGAGCTCCTCGCCGCTGCACTCGACGACAACACAGGACCACGGCCTCGGTGAGGCTCTCGATGTGAAGCTCATCGAGCTGGCGCGCCAGGCGATCGAGCACGGCACTCCGGTCAAGGAGGCGACGACGATCCGCAACGTCGACCGGACCGTCGGGACGATCCTGGGCCACGTCGTGACCAAGGCGACCAAGGGCGCCGGGCTTCCCGACGACACGATCGACATCACGCTCACCGGCACGGCGGGACAGAGCTTCGGCGCGTTCCTACCGAAGGGCATCACGCTGCGGCTCGTCGGTGACGCCAACGACTACGTCGGCAAGGGACTGTCCGGCGGACGCCTCATCATGGCTCCTGCCCCCGAGGCGACGTTCGCCGCCGAGGAGCAGATCATCGCGGGCAACGTCATCGGCTACGGCGCGACATCTGGAGAGATACTGCTGCGCGGAATAGTCGGCGAGCGCTTCTGCGTGCGCAACTCCGGCGCGACAGCGATCGTCGAAGGAGTCGGAGACCACGCGTGCGAGTACATGACGGGCGGCGAGGCGCTGATCCTCGGCCCGACCGGCCGCAACATCGCGGCGGGCATGTCCGGTGGCGTGGCCTGGGTGCTGGACCTGGAGCTCAAGCGTCTCAACACCGAGCTCGCCGACCCGGTCGAGCTCGATGAGGCGAACCTCGAGCGGGTGAAGGAGCTGTTGGCCCGCCATGTCTCCGAGACGGGGTCTGGGGTCGCCGAGTGCCTCCTGCGGTCCTCCGACGAGGAGCTGCGGAGCCGGTTCACCATGATCGTGCCCAGGGACTATGGCCGTGTCATGCGCGCGAAGGCGGAAGCCGAGGCAGAGGGACTGGGCGAGTCCGAGACCACCGAGAAGATGATGGAGGCCGCTCGTGGCTGATCCACGTGGATTCATGACGACGCCGCGGACCGTCGCCGCGCGGCGCCCGGTCGAGGAGCGAGTGAACGACTGGCAGGAGGTGTACCCGGAGACCCCCGGACGCGCCGTCCTGCCGATCATCCAGACCCAGGCCGGTCGCTGTATGGACTGCGGCATACCGTTCTGCCACAGCGGCTGCCCGCTCGGGAACCTCATCCCCGAGTGGAACGACCTCATCTGGCGTGACGACTGGCGCGGTGCGCTCGACCGTCTCCACGCGACGAACAACTTCCCCGAGTTCACGGGTCGGCTGTGTCCGGCGCCCTGCGAGACGGCCTGTGTGGTCGGCATCTCGCGCGACCCGGTGACGATCAAGAACGTCGAGGTCGCGATCATCGACAAGGCATGGGACGACCGTCGCGTCGTCCCGGAGCAGGCGCCGTGGCACACGCTCAAGACGGTCGCCGTCGTGGGTTCGGGGCCGGCAGGTCTTGCCGCCGCGCAGCAGCTCACACGCGCCGGGCACACCGTCGTCGTGTACGAGCGTGCCGACGAGATCGGTGGGCTGATGCGGTACGGCATCCCCGAGTTCAAGATGGAGAAGGACGTCATCGACCGCCGCTTGAAGCAGATGCGGCTCGAGGGCACGGTGTTCAAGACCTGTGTGAACATCGGTACGGACATCACGTTCGGTGAGCTGCGTGAGCGTTTCGACGCGGTGGTGCTGGCGATCGGGTCGACGGTCGCCCGCGACCTGACGGTCCCGGGCCGAGAGCTCAAGGGCATCCATCAGGCGATGGAGTACCTGCCCCAGGCGAACCGCGTCGCACGCGGCAGCGAGGTCACCGAACAGATCCTCGCGACCGGCAAGGACGTCGTCATCATCGGCGGCGGCGACACAGGAGCCGACTGCCTCGGCACGGCGATCCGGCAGCAGGCGAAGTCGATCACGCAGCTCGAGATCATGCCGACGCCGTTGCAGCAGCGTCCGGCGGGCCAGCCATGGCCCACCTATCCGATGACGTACCGCGTCTCCTCGGCCCACGAGGAAGGTGGCGAGCGCGTGTACGCGGTCAACACCAACGAGTTCGTCGGCGACGAGACCGGCGGCCTCAGCCACCTGCGCGTGTCCGAGGTGAAGATGGAGGCCGGCAGGTTCGCGCCGGTGGAGGGCACGGAGAGGGACATCTCGGCGCAGCTCGTGCTGCTGGCGATGGGCTTCACCGGGCCGGAGCGTACGGCGATCGACGAGCTGGGGCTCGAGACCGACGCGCGCGGCAACATCGCCCGCAACGAGTCGTACGAGACGAACGTCCCAGGGGTCTTCGTCTGCGGCGACGCCGGGCGTGGTCAGTCGCTCATCGTGTGGGCCATCGCTGAGGGCAGATCGGCCGCGAACGGCGTCGATGCGTTGCTCTCGGGGGCCTCGAAGCTGCCGAAGCCGATCCCGCCGACCGCCCGTCCGCTAGCGGTCTAGTCGGACACGGTCGACTCTGCGCGCGGGCCCGCGCGGAGGACTAGGCTGCCGATTGTGGCTGACTCGGTACTCGTCTGGCCGGTCACGCGTTTCGACACGGACGTGGCGATGCGCTGGGGGGTCCAGGCAGATGCGTGCGCGGTCTTTCCGACCGCGGACGTGGTGCGTGCTGTCTGCGACGACCTCGGCTGGCCCCTCCTGGAGTCGATGATCAGCTACCGGTTCGGGCGACACTCGTACACGACCTGGGTCGGCACGTTCCTGCCCGACGAGCCATCCGGGCCGGGCTGTACGCGGATCGCGCTGGCGGAGACCAGCTACCGGTTCGAGCTCGGATCGCTGGCCGCGGCACTCACCCTCACGGGTGCGATCGCCGAGAAGTGCGGCCCCCAGGTGCTGGCCTTCACGAGCGGTGGCGCCCACGTGGTGGTTGGTGCCCACACGGCGCTGGCCGACGTGAAGGCTGCCTTCGCCGTTGCGCACGAGATCGCGCTGGTGCTCTGAGGCACAGCCCGGGAAGCCAGGCCGCGTGAGTTCCGGGCCTACCGCAACGGGCGTCGTGGTGTTGTGATGGGAGCACACGCAACGACGCGAAGGGAGTATCACCCCATGATCTACTCAGCTCCTGGTACGGAAGGCTCGAAGGTCGAGGTGCTCGCCGAGTACGGCAACTTCATCGGTGGCGAGTTCCGGGCACCAGCTGACGGGGAGTATGCGGACAACCCGACCCCCGTCACCGGCAAGCCGTTCACGCGGTCTGCCCTGTCGACGGAGGCGGACGTGGAGGCGGCGCTGGATGCCGCGCACGGCGCCGCGCCGGCCTGGGGCGAGGCGTCCCTCGCGCAGCGGGCCATCGTGCTGAACAAGATCGCGGACGCCGTCGAGGAGCATCTGGAGGAGATCGCGGTCGCGGAGAGCTATGACAACGGCAAGGCGGTCCGCGAGACACTGAATGCCGACATCCCGCTGTTGGTCGACCACTTCCGCTACTTCGCTGGGGCCGCACGCTCCGAGGAGGGAACGCTCAGCGAGATCAGCGCTGACATGGTCGCGTACCACTTCCGTGAGCCGCTGGGCGTGGTGGGCCAGATCATTCCCTTCAACTTCCCCCTCCTGATGGCGGCCTGGAAGCTCGCCCCGGCGCTGGCAGCCGGGAACGCGGTCGTCCTGAAGCCGGCGTCCCCCACGCCGTGGTCGATCATGAAGCTCATGGAGGTGATCGGCGACATCGTCCCGCCGGGGGTGATCAACGTGGTCACCGGGCCGGGTGCCAAGATCGGGAAGGCGTTGGCGACCAACAAGCGCATCGCCAAGATCGCCTTCACCGGAGAGACCGTCACCGGACGCCTGATCATGCAGTACGCCGCCCAGAACCTCATCCCGAGCACCACTGAGCTGGGAGGGAAGAGCCCCAACATCTTCTTCAGCGACGTGATGGCCGCTGACGACGCCTTCCTCGACAAGGCTGTTGAGGGTCTGGTGATGTACGCGTTCAACCAGGGCGAAGTCTGCACCGCCCCGTCGCGGGCCCTGGTCCAGGCCGACATCTACGACGAGTTCATGGCCCGCTGCCTCGAGCGCATCAAAGCGATCAAGCAGGGCTCGCCGCTGGACACCGAGACGATGATGGGCGCCCAGGTGTCCACCAACCAGATGGACAAGATCACCGGTTACTGCGACATCGCGGTGCAGGAAGGGGCGGAATGCCTCATCGGCGGCCAGAAGGCCGATCTGGGCGGCGACCTGGCTGACGGGTACTACTTCAACCCGACCGTCTACAAGGGCCAGAACAAGATGCGGATCTTCCAGGAGGAGATCTTCGGGCCCGTCCTGGCCCTGACGACCTTCAAGGACGACGCGGAGGCGCTCGAGATCGCCAACGACACCTTGTACGGCCTGGGGGCCGGGGTGTGGACGCGCAACGGCACGCGAGCGTACAAGATGGGGCGGGCGATAAAGGCCGGACGGGTCTGGACGAACTGCTACCACGCCTACCCGGCTGCGGCCGCGTTCGGCGGCTACAAGATCTCCGGCGTCGGCAGGGAGAACCACCGCATGATGCTCGACCACTACAGCCAGGTGAAGAACCTGCTGGTCAGCTACTCAGACAAGCCCGACGGGTTCTTCTGATCGATCGGAGGAAGGGTGACCGACCAGCCACGCATCCAGGCGACCCCTGCGGCGCGGGCGGCCCTCGTGGCCGTCCGCGTCCGCGAGGGCGGCCAGCTGATGCTCGTCCAATCCGGCGGGTGCTGCGCGGGCAGCGTCCCGATGTGCTTCCTCGACGGGGAGTACCTGACGGGTGACGGGGACCTGCTGTTGGGCGACGTCGATGGCGCCCCGTTCTACATCGAGGCCACCCTGGACCGGGCGCTGGGGCACCCGTCGTTCGTCCTCGACGTCGCGCCCGGCGGTCCCGAGGGCTTTTCGCTGGGCACCATCGACGGAGGCCACTTCGTATCCCGCTCCGACGCCTGCTTGATATCGGACGAGACGCTTTAGGGCGTGTTCCGACAACTCGAGCGACGTCGGAGAGTCGCCGACCTGCTGCCGGAGGGCCGGACTAGGGTGGTCCATCTGGGGTTCTCGAACGGCCCCACGTCGTCGCCTTCCCCCGACGGCCCAGAACACGGCAGCGTGCCGTGAGGTGTGCGCGCAAGGAGGAGGAACGGTGAGCTCGGACTTCGTCCACCTCCACTGTCACACCGAGTACTCGATGCTCGACGGTGCGGCGAAGGTGGGGCCGCTGCTGGCCGAGGCCGGGCGTCAGGGCATGGGTGCCATCGCGATGAGCGACCACGGCAACATGTTCGGGGCGTACGAGTTCTGGGCAGCCTCCAAGAACTATCCCGTCAAACCGATCATCGGGATCGAGGCCTATGTGGCCCCGTCGTCGCGGTTCAGCCGGGCGCCGGAGTTCTGGTCCAGTGGCAAGCGCGAGGTGGCCGACCTCGACGCCGAGGGCACCAAGGACGTCTCGGGCGGTGGTCGCTACACACACATGACGCTGCTGGCAGCGGACGCATCCGGCCTGCGGAACCTGTTCCGACTGTCCAGCATTGCCAGCTTCGAGGGCTTCTACATGAAGCCCCGCATGGATCGCGAGCTCATCTCGCAGCACGCGAAGGGGATCATCGGCACCACCGGCTGTCCGTCCGGCGAGGTGCAGACCAGGCTCAGGCTGGGGCAGTTCGACGAGGCGATCGCGGCTGCCGCCGCCTACCGCGACATCTTCGGGCCCGAGAGCTACTACCTCGAGCTGATGGACCACGGACTCTCGATCGAACGCAATGTCCGGGACGACCTGCTGCGCATCGCGAAGAAGCTCAGCCTGCCGTTGCTGGCTACCAACGACTCCCACTACGTGACTGCGGACCAGTCCGACGCCCACGACAACCTCCTGTGCGTCGGTGTGGGCCGCAACAAGGACGACCCCAGCCGTTTCAGGTTCAACGGCGACGGCTACTACATCAAGACCTCGGAAGAGATGCGGTCGCTGTTCCGCGACGTCCCCGAGGCGTGCGACAACACGCTGGCGATCGCCGAGCGCATCGGCGACTACGCGGACGTGTTCCGGCAGGTCGACCGGATGCCCCAGTTCGTCGTCCCGCCGGGGGAGACCCAGTCGTCGTGGCTGCGCAAGGAGATCGAGGAGGGCATCCGCATCCGGTTCGGCGACAACCCGCCGGCTGACCTGCGGGACCGCGTCGAGCTCGAGATGAGCGTCATCGAACCGATGGGCTACTCCTCGTACTTCCTCATCGTCGCCGACATCTGCCGGTACGCCCGCGAGAACGCCGTGCCTGTCGGGCCGGGGCGTGGATCGGCGGCCGGATCGATGGTCTCGTTCCTGACCCAGATCATCGAGGTCAACCCCATGCAGCACGGGCTGCTGTTCGAGAGGTTCCTCAACCCCGAGCGCATCTCGCCGCCCGACATCGACCTCGACTTCGACGACCGCCAGCGCGACAAGATCATCAGCTACGTGACGAACAAGTACGGCGAGGCGTACACGAGCCAGGTGAACACGTTCGGCACGATCAAGGCGAAGGCTGCCGTCAAGGACTCGAGCCGGATCCTCGGCTACCCGTTCGCGATGGGTGAGCGGATCACCAAGGCCATGCCGGCCGCGGTGATGGGCAAGGACGTCCCGCTCAACGACCTGTTCGACCCCCACCACAAGCGCTACGCCGAGGGCAACGAGTTCAGGGCTCTGTACGAGAGCGACCCTGATGTCCACAAGGTGGTCGACACCGGCCGCGGCATCGAGGGACTGATCCGCCAGTCCGGTGTCCACGCGTGCGCGTTCATCATCTCCAACGAGCCCCTGCTCGACGTCATCCCCATGCACAGGCGGGACAAGGACGGCATGATCATCGCCGGCTTCGCCTACCCGCAGTGCGAAGAGATGGGCCTGATGAAGATGGACTTCCTCGGGCTGCGCAACCTCGGCGTGATCGACGCGGCCGTCCGCAACATCCGCCAGAACCGCGGGGTCGATCTCCAGATGCGCGACGTGCCGTTCGACGACACGGCGACGTACGAGCTCCTGGCCCGCGGAGACACTCTCGGGGTGTTCCAGCTCGACGGCGGGCCGATGCGCGCGCTCCTGCGGCTGCTCAAGCCGAACCGCTTCGAGGACATCATCGCGGTCATCGCGCTGTACCGGCCCGGCCCCATGGGCGCGAACGCCCACATCAACTACGCCGAGCGCAAGAACGGGCGCCAGAAGATCGAGGCGATCCACCCGGAGCTGCGCGACGCACTCGACCCGATCCTCGGCGACACGTACCACCTGCTCGTCTACCAGGAGCAGATCATGGCGGCGGCGCGGAACCTCGCGGGCTACTCGCTCGGCGGCGCAGATCTGCTGCGGCGCGCCATGGGCAAGAAGAAGAAGGAGATCCTGGACAAGGAGTGGGACCACTTCCATTCCGGGATGCGCGGCAACGGCTACTCGGAGTCCGCGACGAAGGCGCTGTGGGACACGATGGTCCCGTTCGCCGACTACGCGTTCAACAAGTCCCACGCGGCCGGCTATGCGTACGTGTCGTACTGGACCGCCTATCTCAAGGCCAACTACCCCGCGGAGTTCGGCGCGGCGCTGCTCACCAGCGTCGGAGACGACAAGGACAAGATGGCGCTGTACCTGGCGGACATGCGCGGGCTGCACATCAACGTGCTGCCGCCGGACGTCAACACCTCCGTGGCCGAGTTCTCGGCCGTGGGAGAGGACGTACGGTTCGGTCTCGCGGCCATCCGCAACGTCGGCAGCGGCGTGGTCGAGGCGATCTGCGAGGCGCGCCGCGAGCTCGGGCCGGCGGCGGACTTCCACGACTTCCTCGACAGAGCGCCGCTCGCCGTGTGCAACAAGCGCACCGTCGAGTCGCTCATCAAGGCCGGGGCCTTCGACTCGTTGCGGCATCCGCGCCGAGCACTGATGGAGGTGTACGAGAGCGCCATCGACCACGTGCTCGACCTCAAGCGCAACCAGGCATTCGGCCAGGACGACCTGTTCGGCGACGGCGGGGGAGAGGTCACCACGGCCCCGACCTCCGGCTCGATCCCGGACATCCCCGACTGGGACAAGCGCACGAAGCTGGCGTTCGAACGGGAGATGCTCGGCCTGTACGTGTCGGACCATCCGCTCAACGGCTTCGACCACGTGCTGGCGACCAAGCGTGACGTGTCGATCTCGGTGCTGCGCGACGATCCGCGCGAAGGAATGGTGACGATCGCCGGCATGATCACGCAGGTCCAGCGCAAGCAGAACCGTCAGGGCGAGATGTGGGCGATCATCACGGTCGAGGATCTCGACGCGTCGATCGACGTCATGCTGTTCCCCAAGGCGTACGCGAGCGTGGCGATGACGCTCGCCACGGACACGATGGTCTCGGTCAAGGGGCGGGTACGGGCGCGCGAGGACGGGGTGGAGATCACCGGCAACTCAGTGACCGTCATCAACATGGTCGCATCCGCCGCGGAGCCGCTGACGATCGCCGTCCCGGTGACCAGGGTCACACCGGTGCTGGTTGCGCAGCTCAAGGGCGTGCTCAACAATCATCCCGGGAGCCAGGAAGTACGACTTCGGCTGCTGAACAGCGATACGCCCAAGACCCTCAAGCTCGGGGCCGATCTACGGGTGGCGACGTCGGGGGCCTTGATGGCTGATCTCAAGGCGCTCCTCGGACCTTCCTGCGTGGCCTAAGATAATGGGGCACGCGACGAGTGCACGGTCAGGAGACGCAGGATGAACGTGACGGTGCCCGACGAGGCGCTGGCTACGGGCGATGCACCGCCCGACGGCCTCTCGCCGTCGCGCACCATGAGGATGATGCTCGCCTGGTTCGGTTCGTTCGCGGCGCTCGCCGCGGTGGTCGGCTTCCTCTCCGGTGTCTTCTGGTGGGGCGTTGTCGACCTTCCGACGTACACGATCGGCGAGGACTTCCGGGGCTACACGACGGAGCGAGCGCTCACGCAGGTCTTCTCGTCGGACGCCTGGTTCGCCGGTCTGGGACTGGTCGTCGGAGCCGGTGTGGGCTATGTGGCCTGGCGCTGGTTCCGCGAGCTGGGTTGGCCGGTCACCTTCCTCGCGGGTCTGGGCGCTCTGCTCGCCGGCGGCATCTGTGACCTGACGGGGCAGTGGCTCGGTCCGCAGGGGTTCGACACGCGGTTGGCGGCAGCGAGCCCGAACGACGTCATCCCCATCGACTTCCAGCTCCACGCCCCAGTCGTACTGCTCATCTGGGCCTTCGCCGGCGTGCTGCCCGTCCTCATCGCCAGCTCGATCGGGCCGGATCTCGAGGAGGAGCCTCGTCCGAAGCACCCCCGTCGAAGCGGCGACAAAGGTCGCGACCAGCCCGTCGAGGTCGGACAGGTCGTCGGCCACGACATCGCTCCGCTGCTGGAACCCACGCCGCGACGACGCTTCTTCCGTTTCGGACGCGGGGACGACGCCTGACCTGTCGTCCTAGTCCCTGTCGGGCGCGAACGGGTCGGTGTCGAGGATCCTGGCGAACCACTTCAGGGGCGCGCCGTCATGGTCGGTGGGTTCGGTGCACAGCGCGAGCGACCGTTGCCAGGTCCACGCCCGTGCGATGACTGCGAGGCGGCCAACCACGCCGACCTCGGCCAGATCGATGGACTCGTCCCGACCGTGCGCGTACGCCGCGAGCACTGCCTCCCCGGTCGCTGGGGACTCGCTCATCGCGATCCGTACGGGGACGAGCAGGCTCGCGTACGGGTGCGCAGCCACCGCATCGCCCCAGTCGAGGAACACGGTCTGCCCGTCGTGGACCAGGACATTCCACGGATGCAGGTCGTTGTGGTCGATGGACCCTGCGCGAGCGGAGCAGCTGGCGGCCAGGTCGACGACCATCGGCCGCGCCGCCGCGACTCGGACAAGCAGCGCGGTCGCGTCGTCGTCGCCGGTGTCCCGCGCACGACGTCCCATGGATGCCAGCAGCTGGTCGAAGACACCAGGGAGGGCCTGCGGTCGCGCATCCGGAAGGCCGTGTGCAACGAGCTCGTCCACCCGGTGACGCAGCTGCGACTGCAGGCCCGCGTACGTGGTCACGGCGCGCTGGAACCTCGGGTCGCCGCACGGTTGCGTCCCCTCGGCCTCCGCGTCGTTGCCCAACGAGGCTCCTGCGTCGTCCATGAGCAGCCAGCCGCGCGTCAGGTCCGCCGCGAGAACGGGTGCCACGTACTCGGGGATCTCAGCGTTCAGGGTCTGGTGCAGGATCGGTTCGGAGCTCCCGTCGGGTGTGGCCTTGAACCAGACGGTGTCGCCGTCTGTCAGAGGGAGGGCGAGGACCAGTCCCCAGGGCCGTACCCGCGACCAGGACGGCCCGGCGCTGCGCTGGCGGCCCTCGCGCGCGAGGGCGACGTCTGCCCATGCCAGCGCGGTCTGCAGGAACTCGTCGCTCCGCCATTCGTCCAGCCGGTTCATGGCGTCAGCCTGTCACGAGTGGCGCGCTGTCATCGCTGCACGACGACGGATTGCTCGGGCCGACGGTTCTGCCGGCCGTGGAGCAGCACGAACCTGCGGTCCCTCAGGGGCGTCCGATCTCGGCGAGGGTTGCGTCGGTGAGTGCCACGAGGTCCGCCGGCGCGAGCTCCACCTGGAGCCCTCGGCGACCGCCGGAGACCAGCACGGTCTCGTACGCCATCGCTGACTGGTCGACGACGGTGCGCAGGCGAGCTCTCTGGCCCAGCGGGGAGATGCCGCCGACGACGTAGCCGCTCGATCGCTGCGCGGCGGCAGGATCGGCCATGTCCGCCCGCTTCGTGCCGACGGCTGCAGCCAGCGCCTTGAGGTCCATCTGGCCCGAGACCGGCACGATCCCGACGACAAGCTCGGGCTTCCCGCTCGTCGTGAGGCTGGCGAGCAGCGTCTTGAAGACCCGCTCGGGATCGACGCCGAGCGCAGCGACTGTCTCCGCGCCGAAGTGGTCGGAGGCGGTGTGGTCGTACTCATGCACGGTGAACGCGACGCCGGCGGCCGTGAGAATGTCGAGCGCCGGGGTGCCGGCCTTCTTCGCCATCAGAACACCAGCGCCACGCCGAGGAGGAGCAGCGGCGCGAGGATCAGGGCCGGCAACAGCTCGACGACGCGAATCTGCTTGACGCCGAGCAGGCCCAAGGCGAGAGCGAGCAGGATGACGCCGCCGGTGGCCGTGATGATGTCGACGTACGGGGTGGGGAGGACGTCGCCCAGAAGGAACCCGGCGAGGGTCAGCCCGCCCTGGATGATGGCGACCATCCCTGCGCTGAGGAGGACCCCCACGCCGAGCGACGACGCGAACGCGATCGAGGCGAAGCCATCCAGGATCGACTTCACCAACAGCTGGTCCGCGCCGCGTCCCAGGCCATCGGTGAGCGACCCCACGATCGTGAGCGGGCCGATGCAGAACAGCAACGTCGGCGTGACGATCGCCGTCACGAAGTGCTGACGGGTCTCGCCGCCCTGCCCGAGCCGGTCGGTGAGGTAGCCGGCCAGGCCCTCGACCCGGTCCTGGAGCCGCAGCGCCGACCCGGCGATGCCGCCGAACAGCAGTGCCATGACCAGCACGATCATCCCGACCCCGTGACCGACCAGGTCGGACAGCGCGGTCGACGAGATCTGCCACGCGTTCTGCAGGGCGAGGACGACGGTGATCAGACCCAGCGACTGGGTGACGAGTGTCCTGGTGCGCTCCGGCAGCCGGTTGCCGATGAGGAGTCCGATGAGACCACCGACCAGGACCGTGCCGACATTGACCACGGTGCCCACGCCGATGAACAGGGGCGCGAGCCCGACGAGAAGTGGCACGGCCTCATTCAACCGTACGAGCAGACACGAGAACGCCCGGGTCCGTGCGGTGGCTACGCCGCCACAGGATCAGGAGCGACGGACGGCAGGTGATATTGGCGCCGGTGAGCGAGGGCGGGCTCAATAGACTTCGACCGTGCTTCGACGAATCGACCTCCGCAACGCTGCTGACGACCCGACCTTCGACTACGCGACCGTCATGCCACGGGCCGAGTTCGACGTCGAGCACGCGGTGGCACGGGTCGAGCCGATCTGTACGGCCGTGCGCGAAGAGGGCGAGGCGGCCCTGATCCACTACAGCGAGAAGTTCGACGGCGTCGTGCCGCCGTCGCTGCGCGTACCGTCCGAGGTGCTCGAGCGCTCGCTCGCCGAGCTCGACCCCCAGCTCCGAGCCGCGTTCGAGGAGTCGATCCGGCGGCGGCGCGCGGTGTGCGCCGACGAGGCCGCGATGCCGCAACCGACCACCGAGCTGGCGCCCGGCGCCACCGTGACCACCCGGTTGGTGCCCGTGGGCCGTGTCGGACTGTACGTACCGGGAGGGCTCGCACCCCTCGCCTCCAGTGTGATCATGAACGTGGTCCCGGCCCAGGCTGCAGGGGTGGTCTCGATCGCCGTATCGAGCCCTCCGCAGAAGAGCTTCGGCGGCCTGCCGCACCCGAACATCCTCGCGCTCTGCGCGCTGCTCGGTGTCGACGAGGTGTACGCGGTGGGCGGCGCCCAGGCCATCGCCATGTTCGCTTACGGCGTGCCGGGGCTGTGCCGCAAGGTCGACCTCGTCACCGGCCCGGGCAACATCTACGTCGTCGCCGCCAAGCGGCTCCTCCGTGGCCGCGTCGGCATCGACTCAGAAGCTGGACCGACGGAGATCGCGGTCCTCGCGGACAGCACCGCCGATCCCGTACATGTCGCTGCCGACCTGCTGAGCCAGGCCGAGCACGACCCCATGGCAGGGTCGGTCCTGGTCACGCCGTCAGCGGCCCTGGCCGATGCCGTCGCCGCCGCGCTGGAACCGATGGCCGCAGCGACCCGTCACGCCGATCGCGTACAGACGGCGCTGACCGGGGAGCAGTCCGGCATCGTCCTCGTGCGGGACCTCGAGCAGGGCATCGCGGTGGTCGACGCGTACGCGGCGGAGCACCTCGAGATCCAGACCGTCGACGCCGCGAAGGTGGCGGCACGCATCCGCAACGCCGGCGCGATCTTCGTCGGCCCGTACTCGCCGGTCTCCCTCGGCGACTACTCCGCCGGCTCGACCCACGTCCTGCCGACCGCGGCCGCGGCCCGGCACTCGTCGGGCCTCACCGTCGCGAGCTTCCGCCGCACGGTGCACGTCATCGCCTACGACGAGCCGGCCCTGCTCGCCCTCGCCGACGGGGTCGAGCGGTTCGCGCTCGCCGAGGACCTGCCCGCGCACGCGAACGCGGTCACCGTGAGGCGGCCCCGATGAAGGCCGACGTCACCCTCTCGGACCTGCCGTTGCGGCCGGAGCTGGTGGGGGAGGAGCCGTACGGTGCCCCGCAGCTCGACGTTCCGGTGCGCCTCAACGTCAACGAGAACCCGTTCCCGCCGTCACCTCACGTCCGCCAGGAGATGGCGGATGCCGTGGTGGCCACGGCGTCGGATGTCAACCGGTATCCCGACCGCGAGGCCTGGGCTCTGCGCCAGGCGCTTGCCGACTACCTCGGGCACGGCGTCACCCCGGAGATGGTCTGGGCGGCCAACGGGTCCAACGAGGTGATGACGCACGTCCTCGGCGCGTTCGGCGGTCCTGGCCGGTCGGTGCTCTCGTTCACGCCGACCTACTCGATGTATCCGGAGTACGCCCGCAACACGCACACGACCTACCTCACCGTGCCGCGGAAGCCCGATCACACGCTCGACGCGGGGCTCGTGCTGGAAGCGGTCGCCGCGCACGGCCCGACCGTGGTCGTCATCACGACACCGAACAACCCGACCGGTACACCGACGCCGCTGGCAGTGATCAGCGACGTGCTCGCGGGCACCGACGCGATCGTGGTCGTCGACGAGGCCTACCAGGAGTTTGCGCGCGACCCGGAAGAGACCTCGCTGCGGTTGCTGCCCGAGCATGGCAACCTGGTCGTGAGCCGGACGATGAGCAAGGCCTTCGCGTTCGCGGGTGGCCGGCTCGGCTACCTGGCCGCTAGTCCTGCGATCGTCGACGCGCTGCGGATCGTACGGCTCCCGTACCACCTGTCGGCCCAGACTCAGGCGCTCGCGCGCGTCGCCCTCGCGAACGCCGACGAGATGCTCGGTCAGGTCGACGTGCTGCGCCGCGTCCGTGATGAGGCGCTGACCCGCCTGCCCGCGATGGGCGTGGAGATCGTCCCGTCCGACGCGAACTTCTGCCTGTTCGGCCGGTTCGCGGACCGGCATGATGTGTGGCAACGGCTGCTGGACCGGGGAGTCCTCGTCCGCGAGACGGGACCGGCAGGCCATCTGCGGGTGTCGGCAGGCACGCCCGAAGAGATGGAGCGGTTCTACGCCGCTCTCGCGGAGGTCCTCGCCGAGGGCGCACCGCGCGAGGAAGGGGAGTCATGAGCAACCGCGGCGCGAAGGTGGAGCGTGTCACCAGCGAGTCCAGCGTGTCTGTCGAGATCGACCTCGACGGTACCGGGACGTCGTCGATCTCCACCGGTGTCGGCTTCTACGACCACATGCTCACCGCGCTGAGCCGCCACTCGCTCATCGACATGAAGATCACGACGACCGGCGATCTTCACATCGACGGTCACCACAGCGTCGAGGACACCGCGATCGCGCTCGGGCAGGCCATCCGTGAGGCGCTCGGCGACAAGGCGGGCATCCGCCGCTTCGGCGACGCCATCGTGCCCCTCGACGAGGCGGTCGCGCAGTGCGTCGTCGACGTGGCGGGCCGCCCGTATGTCGTCTGCTCCGGCGAGCCCGCGGGCTACGAGTACGTACGCATCGCCGGCTCCGGCGTCCCGTACGCGGGGTCCATGACCCGCCACGTCATCGAGTCGCTCGCGATGAACGCCGGTCTCTGCGTACACCTGACGCTCCTCGCAGGCCGGGACCCGCACCACATCGCGGAGGCCCAGTACAAGGCGCTGGCGCGCGCGCTGCGTGCGGCCGTCGAGCTGGACCCCAGGGTCACCGGGGTCCCGTCGACGAAGGGCGCTCTGTGACGGCTGGTCCCCGGGTGGCTGTCCTCGACTACGGGTCGGGGAACCTGCACTCCGCCACGCGGGCGCTGGCAGAGGCCGGCGCCGATGTCGTACTGACCGCCGATCCTGACGTCGCTGCGGAGGCTGACGGTCTCGTGGTGCCTGGTGTCGGCGCGTTCGCCGCGTGCATGGAGGGTCTGCTCGGTGTGGGCGGCGACGGCATCATCCGGCGGCGCGTGGAGCAGGATCGTCCGATCCTCGGCATCTGCGTCGGCCACCAGGTCCTCTTCGGACGCGGCGACGAGCACGGCGACGTCGTCGACGGGGTCGGCATCTATCCGGGCCTCGTCACGCAGCTGCCGGCTGTCCGGCTGCCCCACATGGGCTGGAACGAGGTCACCCCTGACGAGGGCACCGTGATGTTCGACGGGGTGAGAGACCAGCGCTTCTACTTCGTCCACTCGTACGCAGCCCTGTCGCGCGCCGACCTCCCCGAGGGCGCGACGATCACCTGGGCACGCCACGAGGCGTACGACTTCGTGGCCGGCGTCGAGTGGGGCCGCGTCTGGTCGACGCAGTTCCACCCGGAGAAGTCCGGGACCGCGGGCGCGCGTCTCCTGCGGAACTGGCTCGCCACCCTGTGACGTCGGGTCGCTAGCGAGCGCTCCCCCGACGACAGGCAATTGGTGCTGGTGGTGCGCGACTCTCCGGTGGACTGGTCACTGGTGCCCCACGCGTCGCGACGAACTGAGCGAGCCCGATTGTTGCAGAGCCGTCGAACCGCGGCCATGAGTGGCGCCGGATGGTTTGTGCTGTCACATCGAGGACTGTCTGCCTCGTCGACGGATCCGTCCGTTGTCCACAGATCGTCGCCACACGTTGTCTTGTCCACAGGGGACGCGCCACGATCGAGCAACGAGCCTGTATGTCAGTCCGTACTGGGATCTCACACGTAGAACACTGACCAGCGACCTCGTTGCGTATCGGCTCGTCCGCAGGTCGTTCGGACGCGACGATGCCGAGACCGACAGGCAATGGCGCGCCGCGACCCGCGGCGCGCCGACTGAGTTGTCACTCCTGCACCAACTGCCTGTCGGGCCGAGTCGTGGGTCGTGGTGGGGACGGGTGTGGGGGTCGGGGTGGGGATGGGCGTGGGGGTCACGGTGGGGCCTGGGGTGGGAGTGGTGGGTGGGGACTGGTGCGACAGGCAATGCCGGGCCCCGGAGGCTGACACGCCGTACCTTCCGTCACTTCTGCACCATTTGCCTGTAGTGAGGCCGTTGCCCTGCCGTCATGGACATCTAGGGGAGGAGTCGGGACTCGGGTAGGGTTCCCGCCGTGGAACCACTCGTACTGTTGCCCGCGGTTGACGTGCAGAACGGTCAGGCCGTCCAGCTGGTCCAGGGGGTGGCTGGGTCCGAGAAGGTCTTCGGTGACCCCCTCGCGGCCGCTCAGCGCTGGCAGGACGATGGCGCCGAGTGGATCCACCTTGTCGACCTGGACGCCGCTTTCGGCCGAGGGTCCAACGCGGAGACGATCGCCGAGATCGTGGGCGCGATGAACGTGCACGTCGAGCTCTCCGGCGGGATCCGCGACGACGCCAGTCTCGAGCGTGCGCTCGCGACCGGGTGCCGCCGCGTGAACATCGGTACGGCCGCGTTGGAGAACCCGGACTGGTGCGTCGACGTCATCTCCTCTTACGGCGACCGGGTCGCCATCGGACTCGATGTGAAGGGCACCCGGCTCGCGGCTCGCGGCTGGACCCGCGAGGGCGGTGACGTGTACGAGACGCTGGCGCGCCTGTCGGACGCGGGCTGCGAACGCTTCGTGGTCACCGATGTCGCCTCCGACGGGATGCTCACCGGACCCAACATCGAGCTGCTGAAGAAGATCTGTGCCCGCACGGACGCGAAGGTCGTCGCATCCGGCGGCATCTCGTCGCTGCGCGACATCCGTACCCTCATCGGCCTCGTTCCGATCGGCGTCGAGGGCGCGATCATCGGCACGGCGCTGTACGTGGGGAGCTTCACGCTGACCGACGCGCTGGCCCTGACCCGCGACGCGGACGGGAGCACACTGTGACGGCAGTGCCGGCAGCCGCGTTCCGGTCGGAGCACGTGCAGACAGACCCGCCGCCGCTGCTCGACGGGAAGCTGGCCGACCTGCTGGCCGGCAAGAAGATCGTGATGACCGGCGTGACGGGCTTCATCGGCGAGCAGATCCTCTGGAAGGTGCTCACCGAGCTGCCCGACACCCGAGTCGGTGTCCTCGTCCGGCGCAAGGGCTCGACCAGTGCGCGGGATCGTGTGGTCGCCCTGGTCAAGAAGAAGATCTTCGCCTCGGTACGCGATGCGGCCGGCGGCGCCGAGGAGCTCGTCGCGCAGCGCATCGAGGTCATCGAAGGCGACCTGCCGAACGTGCCTGAGCTGCCCCGCGACATCGACGTACTGCTCCACTGCGCCGGCGATGTCTCGTTCGACCCGCCCATCGACCAGGCGTTCCTCACCAACGTCGTCGGTACGAAGGCGTTGCTGATCCGTCTTCTCGAGGCGGTGACCGCACCGGACGGGTCCCTGGAGAGGGTCCCTCACTACGTGCACGTGTCCACCGCGTACACGGCGGGCCGTCGGCGCGGCGCCATCCCCGAGGCCGCGCACTCGCACGACGTGGACTACGAGGCGGAGATGAAGGCGGCTCTCGCGATGAAGGACCTCATCGAGGCCCAGTCGCGGACGGCATCCCAGCTGACGAGGCTGCGCCGACAGGCCGAGCGGCTGCACCGTCAGGCCGGCTTCCTCACCACGGCCGGGGACACGGAGTCACGTCGCAAGGAATGGGTCGCGTCGCAGCTGGTCGCGGCCGGTACGGAACGTGCCCGCTCCTTGGGCTGGACCGACGTGTACACCTTCGCCAAGGCGATGGGGGAGCGCGTCGTCGCCGACATCGGCAAGAGCATCAAGGTCTCCGTCGTACGGCCCGCGATCGTCGAGTCGAGCCTCATCCACCCGTACCCGGGGTGGATCGAGGGCTACAAGATGGCCGACCCGATCATCCTGGCGTACGGGCGGGGGAGTCTTCCCGAGTTCCCGGCCTCGCCGGACGCGGTGATCGACATCATCCCCTGCGACTTCGTCGTGAACGCGATCCTGGCCGTCTGCGCGACCGAGCCCGAGGTCGGTGTGCCCGAGTACTACCACTCGGCGTCCGGCGCGAGGAACCCCCTGACGTTCCGGGGCATCTTCGAGCACGTCCATCGCTACTTCTCGGAGCACCCGTACGGGACGGGTCAGCAGTCGGCGAAGCTGGCCATCTGGGAGTTCCCTGGCGCGGCACCGGTCCAGCGCCTGCTGCAGGCGACAGAGCTGCTGCACGGGGTCGCGGAACGCGCTCTCACGTACATCCCGCGCAGCCCGATGACCCGGGGCCTCGCCGCGAAGCTCGACAGGGGGGGCAGCCAGCTCACGTTCCTCCGCAAGTACCTCTCGCTGTACTCGGAGTACCTCCAGTCCGAGCTCCACTTCGTCGACGACAGGACGCTGGCGCTCCACCGCTCGCTGCATCCTGACGACGTCGACACCTGGGGTTTCGACAGCGCGGCGTTCGACTGGGACGAGTACATGGTCGGGATCCACATCCCGTCGATCACCGATCCCGTACGACGTCTGGAGTCGGCCCGGCGCCGTCGCGGCGAGCGGAGCTCCACGTACCGGGAGCTCAAGCCGCTGCCCGAGGGGGAGGAGCGACCGAAGGTCCTTGTCGCGTTCGACCTGGACGGCACGGTGCTGAGCACGAACGTGCTGGAGACGTACCTGTGGGCGCGCCTTCCGGAGCTTCCCGTCAGCGGCCGGTTCAAGGAGCTGGCCGGTGTGGTGTCGCAGCTGCCCTCCTACATCGGAGCCGAGCGACGCGATCGCGGCACGTTCCTGCGGTCCGTGTACCGGCGCTACCGCGGCGCCGACCTCGCTGCCCTCGAGGCGTTCGTCGAGGAGACGATGGCGCCGCACATGCTGGACCGCATGTCGAGCGACGCGATCCGACGCGTGAGGCAGCACCGTGCGGCAGGTCACACGACGATCCTCATCACGGGCGTGATCCGTCCGCTGACCCGGCCGCTGGAACCGCTGTTCGACGTCATCGTCGCGGCGGAGCTGGCGACGGATGCCCAGGGCACGTGCACAGGGTTCCTCACCGGGCCGCCGATGGTGGGGGAGTCGCGCTCGGCGTGGCTGCGCCACTACGCGCAGCTCCATGGGATCGATCTCGCACAGAGCTTCGCCTACGCCGACAGCCACGTCGACCTGCCCATGTTGCGTACGGTCGGATACCCCGTCGCCGTCAACCCCGACATCGGACTTCAGCGCGCCGCCCGTCAGTCGGGCTGGTCAGCAGTCGAATGGTCCGTCTACTCACCTGCCCCGCGCTGGATCCTGCCGTCCTAAGGAGCTTTCGTGTCACGACCAGGTTTCGCTCTCGAGGTCGACGAGCGCACCCCGCCCACGCTCGTACGTTCGGCATCCGACGTCCGGCTCGAGCGGTTCTCGCTCGGCACCCAGATCGTGTACCCGCCCGACGGCCAGCCATGGGGTGACGCTGTGGTCACGACCGCGGGGGCGCTGGCCTCGCCGATCGACGGCAAGTCCTTCGCCGCGCGGCTGTGGGCCGGGATGCGGCTGACGATCACGTTCGCGGACATCTCCGTGCTCATGCCGCCGGCCGGCGACGACCCGCGCCGTGCCGTCGTCGAGCAGCTGCTGACGGCGGCGGCGGAGGTCGGTGTGGACGACGTGGTCCTCATCGCCGCCACCGGCCTGCGCCGACGACTCGGCCCCGAGGACATGCGCCGTCTGCTCGGTGAGCGGGTGAGCCGTAGCTTCGCGAGCGATCCCCGGCTGACGAGCCATGACGCCAGCGACGACTCCGCGCTGCTGACGATCGGTGAGTCCGACGGCGTACAGATCCGCTTCAACCGGCGCGTCGTCGAGTCCGATCTGGTCGTCCACGTGAGCGTCGTCACGGGCACCGAGCATGCCGGCTGGGACGAGTTCACCTCCGGGCTCGCGTCCGCCGAGACCATCGACCTGGCCTACGGCTGGAACGGCAACCCGGCTCCCGTACGGCAGATCGTCGCCGACCGTGTCGAGGTGGTCGGCGTGGCAGTGGTGCTCGGCCAGCCCTCGTACGGCGGTCCCGTCCGGTTCCTGTCGGCGCGCGAGTGGGAGTGGTCGATCAAGGACCAGGCCGCCTACCTCACCAGCCGCAGGGCGCTCGCCACGGCACCTGTCCAGGCAGGCCGCTACCTGTACGCCGCCCGCCCGGTCGCCTACCCCGTGCTCGGGGTGTTCGCCGGGACCATGGACGAGGTGCGCACCTCCGCGCAGGCGACCCTGGCCAAGGAGCAGCGCATCACGGTGAAGGGCTCGGCCGACGTGCTCGTCACGGGCGTGCCGTCCGTCCATGCGGCGGCCCCGGACGGTGACGGAAGTCCGCTGGGCGCCGCGTGGTGGGTGCTGCGCCACGCGTACGGGCTCGCGGGCGAGACGCCGATCGTCCGTGAGGGCGGCGCGGTGATCGCGTTCCATGGGCTCGGTGACCGGTTCTCGACGCGCCACCACGGCGCTGCCGCGGACATGATCGCCGAGGTGCTGCCCGAGACGACCGACCCCGACGAGATCGCGACGCGCTTCCTGCCGAGGTTCGCCGCTGATCCCTGGTACACCGACCTGTACCGGCAGCGGGGCGCGTACCACCCGCTGCACGCGTTCCACCAGTGGTTCGACCTCCAGCCTGCGATCGCAGCCCTCGGCGACGTGATCTTCGTGGGCGCCAACCGGCGCACGGCCGAGGTGATGGGTTTCCGTGCGGCGACCACCTACGCCGACGCGCTGGAGATCGCCTCGACGCGGCTCGGGCGGCAGCCCGCGATCACGTACGTCCGTGACGCCGTCGGTGTGCAGGTGGCGGTCTCATGACGCGGGAGTTCGCCTCCTGGGCGGACCCGCGGGCCACGTCCCGGGCGCGTCCGCCATCTCTGCACAACCCGCTGCAGGGGTTCGGAAAGGACATCCGGCTCGTCGGACGGAACTGGCGGTGGGGGCGTGGCTCCCTGAGCCCCGGCGACGTCGAACGGCTGCCGGCCCAACAGCGGCGTACCACGGTGCCCGTACCCGTCCGCGCCTCTTTGCGCGACCCCTTCGTCATGTGGCTGAAGCGGGTCAAGGTCGAGGTGACCGGCTTGTCGAGCCGCTCCGGGGAGGCGCGGGTCGCGCTCGCACACGTCGAGTCCGGCGCCGATCTCGCGGTGCTCCTGGAATCCATCCCGCCGTCGTGGAAGGTCGTCACCACCCGCATCCCGAAGGCGCTGTCCCTCGGGCGCAGCGTGCTGGTGATCACCGACTTCGCCTCGCCGGCTGCCGCAGACGTGGTGGCCAAGGCGGCCCAGCTCGCGACCCGGTACGACCGGGCTGTCGTCCCCGTGGTCGTCCGGCGCCTGGCCGTGAGTCCGCAAGCTCCGTCACGTCTGCCCACGCCGAGGACCGTCGACGAGGTCCTCGTCCGCTACGGCGACGAGATCCGCGATGCGAACCCGGTCACGGTGGCACAGCGGTCGTTCGACGTGGTGGGGGACCTGCTGGCGGAGGACGACGCGACGTGGTGGCAGGTCGTGAGCGGCAAGGTCAGCTCGCCGCTCGTGCGGTCGATGCCCGCCTGGCGGCGGCTCTGGGAGCGCACCGACCCGGACCGCGACATCGCGAGGACCCAGCGCCGCATCTGGGGCTGACAGGTTGGGCGTGAGCCCGGCCGGATAAGATGAGCAATGGCACAAGGTGGTGCCGATGTCGAGACACTGGAGCAGCATGGTCAGCGACCCCCTTGAGGCACTGCGTGACCGGGGATCCCTCTACTGGGAGGCACTGCGGCCGTCGGAGTACTCGGAGGTCTCATCCCTTGCGGGAGCCATCGAACACCTCGACGACGCGCTCGAGCGGCACAGCATCGACGAGATCCTCGACTCCCTGGAGCAGTCCGGCGAGGATGTCTCCGAGGTCGGAGTCGTCGGCCGGGACCGTCGTGGCTCGATCGTCGCGTACGGACTGGACCTGGTCCATCCGAAAGACACGTCCCCTCGTCGAGTGAGGCTCGTGGGCGGCATCCACCCCGCGTGGCGCGACAAGGGCATCGGCCATGCGCTGCTCGACTGGCAGCTGGCGGCCGCCAAGCGCTGGGACTACGCGACGCGCCGCGCTCATCACGGGCCGCTCAAGGTCTATGCGGTCGCCGACTCGAAGCTCACGGCGAAACGAGAGCTGTACGAGTCCTACGGGCTCCTGCCCGAGACCTGGTATCTCGATGCGCACCGTACGTTCGACCCTGCCCATCCGCCGAAGCGGCCCGAGATCCCCGATGCGGTGGCGCTGCGCCCGTATTCGGCCATGCCCGCCGTGGCCGTGCTGGCCGCGCACAACGAGGCGTTCCTCGACCGTCCCGGAGCGACACAGCTCGGTCCAGCGGAATGGCACGAGTCGATGACGCGTCCCGGCAGCAGACCTGACCTGTCCTGGGTGCTGACAGTGGGGGACCGGGTCGTCGGCTACGCGCTCAACTGTGTGGAGGACACCTCCGACGACGAGCAGCAGGAGGGCTGGACCGACCGCCTCGGGGTCATCCCGGCGTGGCGCCGGCGCGGACTGTCGGGGATACTCCTCCAGGCATCGGCGGCGTCCTTCTTCGAGGCGGGCCTGCCCGGTGCGGGGATCGGCGTGGACACGGACGACCCGTTGGCCGAGATGGCTCGCTACCGCGGGCTGGGATACGACGCGGTGGACGCTCTGGTCGGCTACGCCCGCGTCCTCCACTGAGCGCTCGTTGGCCGCGTACAGCGTCGGCTGCGTAGAGTAGTCACGTTTCCGGCAGGTCGTGAGGAAGGGAATCGATGAGCGGTCACTCCAAGTGGGCGACGACCAAGCACAAGAAGGCGGTCATCGACGCCAAACGGGGCAAGCTCTTCGCCAAGCTCATCAAGAACATCGAGGTCGCCGCGAGGACGGGCGGCGGCGACACGAGCGGCAACCCGACCCTCTACGACGCGATCCAGAAGGCCCGCAAGACCTCCGTCCCGTTGGACAACATCGAACGTGCGGTGAAGCGTGGCTCGGGTGCCGAAGGTGGCGGCTCCGAGTACGTGACGATCATGTACGAGGCGTACGGGCCCGCAGGGGTCGCGCTCCTCATCGAGTGCCTCACCGACAACCGGAACCGCTCGGCCTCCGACGTGCGCGTCGCCGTGACGCGCAACAGCGGCACGATGGCCGACGTCGGCTCCGTACAGCGCCTCTTCTCCCGCAAGGGCGTCATCGAGGTCGACAAGGTCCAGGAGGGTCGCACTCTCAGCGAGGACGAGCTGCTGGAGGCCACCATCGATGCCGAGCCCGAGGACATCATCGACCAGGGTGAAGGCTTCACGATCACGTCCGATCCGAACCAGCTCGTGGCCGTCCGCAAGGCGGTACAGGCTGCCGGCTTCGACTACGAGTCTGCGGACGTCGCGTTCGTACCGTCCTTCGAGCAGGCGGTCGACGACATCGACGCCGCCCGGAAGCTCTACAAGCTGATCGATGCCCTCGACGATCTCGACGACGTGGCGAACGTGTACGGCAACGATGTGGTCGCCCCCGAGGTCGAGGCGGCCCTCGAGGAGGAGTGACCCTTCCTCCGGCGTGGCATCGCAGTGACCACGATCCCTGCGACTAGCCTCTCGAACATGTGTTCGGAAAGGACGTGCCGGTGCTGGTGATGGGCGTGGATCCCGGGCTGACGCGCTGCGGGGTCGGTGTGGTGATCGGCAGCCCCGGACGTGCGGAGCTTGTCAGTGCCGGCGTGATCCGTACGAGCACGGAGCTGGACGTCTCGCACCGGTTGCTGCAGATCGAGATCGGCCTGGAGGAGTGGATCGCCGCTCATCGGCCCGACGCGATCGCGGTCGAACGAGTGTTCGCCCAGCACAACGTCACGACGGTGATCGGCACGGCTCAGGCAGCCGGTGTCGCGCTCCTGGTCGCTGCCCGGCACGGGATCCCCGCCACCCAGCACACACCCAGTGAGGTCAAGGCGGCGATCAGCGGATCGGGTCGTGCGGACAAGGCACAGGTCGGCGTCATGGTCGCTCGGATCCTCAAGCTCGAGAGAGCGCCGAAGCCCGCGGACGCCGCGGACGCGGTGGCGCTCGCGATCTGCCACGCCTGGCGCGGAGCTGCGGCCGAGCGCCTGCGTGAGGCCAGCCAGACGACGTCACCCAGGCCCACCACCTGGAGCCAGGTCATCGCCGCGAGGAGCGTGTCGTGATCGCCAACGTCACCGGCGTGGTGAGCGCGGTCGGCGCCACGTGGGCGGTCGTCACGGTGGGAGGGATCGGGCTGCGGCTGCTGTGTACGCCGAGCACCTGCGCCGGACTGCGTACGGGTCAGGAGACGACACTGGCGACCTCGCTGGTGGTACGTGAGGACTCGCTGACCCTCTACGGGTTCACGGACGACTCCGGTCGAGAGATGTTCGAGCTCGTCCAGACCGCTACGGGTGTCGGGCCGAAGCTCGCACTGGCAATCGTGTCCGTCCTGTCGGCCGACGACTTCCGCACCGCCATCGCCACCGAGAACCTCGCCACCTTGAGCTCGGTTCCCGGGATCGGCCGTCGTGGCGCGCAGCGTCTCGTCATCGAGCTCAAGGACAAGGTGGCAGCCCTGGCCTCCAGCGACTCACCCTCGCCTCGTCCTCCGGCCGCTCCGCTGTGGCGCGAGCAGGTACGTCTCGGTCTGGAGGGCCTCGGCTGGTCGGCACGGGACGCCGAGGCCGCCTGCGACCGGGTTCAGCCGCTCGCCGATGAGGACCCGTCGCTCGGCGTGGCCGCGTTGATGCGGGCGGCGCTGCGCACGCTGGCCAAGTAGGTTGCTGCCCGTGCATGAGCCCAGTCCCGTTGATCCCCACGCGACGCCAGACGAGCGCACCGCAGAGGCGGTGCTTCGTCCGACGACCCTCGCGGAGTTCGAGGGTCAGCCGCGAGTGTCCGACCAGCTCAGCCTCGTGCTCCAGGCAGCCAAGCACCGCGGCACCGTGCCGGACCACGTCCTGCTGAGCGGGCCGCCCGGACTCGGCAAGACCACGCTGGCCATGATCATCGCCAACGAGTTGAACACCCCCCTCCGGATCTCGTCCGGACCCGCCATCCAGCACGCCGGTGACCTGGCCGCGATCCTGTCGGGTCTGAGCGAAGGAGAGGTATTCTTCCTCGACGAGATCCACCGGATGTCACGTCCCGCCGAGGAGATGCTCTACCTCGCGATGGAGGACTTCCGGGTCGACGTGGTGGTGGGCAAGGGGCCTGGCGCGACGGCGATCCCGCTCGAGATCCCGCCGTTCACGCTGGTCGGAGCGACGACGCGCGCCGGTCTGCTGCCCGGACCGCTCCGCGACAGGTTCGGGTTCACCGCCGTGCTGGAGTTCTACGAGGCGAGCTCACTGGAGCACATCGTCCGCCGATCCGCCCAGCGCCTCGACGTGCCGATCAACGGCGCGGCCGCCGAGATCATCGCGTCGCGTTCGCGCGGCACCCCCCGCATCGCCAACCGCCTCCTGCGACGTGTCCGGGACGTGGCGCAGGTGCGCAGCGATGGCGTGGTGACGGACGAGTTGGCACTTGAAGCGCTCCGACTGTACGAGGTGGACGAGCTGGGCCTGGACCGGCTCGACAGGGCTGTGCTCGAGGCGATCTGCGGCAAGTTCGGCGGCGGCCCCGTGGGCCTGAGCACGCTCGCGATCGCCGTGGGGGAGGAGACGGAGACGGTCGAGGAGGTCGCTGAGCCGTTCCTCGTCCGCCAGGGCTTCCTCATGCGCACGCCGCGAGGACGTGTCGCCACCCCGTCGGCGTACGCCCACCTCGGCATCCAGCCTCCGCCCGGAGCGGTCCTCTCACCCGGTCTGTTCGACTGAGCTCACCCACTGGCCGCACACAGGTTGCGCCCACACCGGGCTCGGGTTCGGTTCAGGTGGTGACCGGCCGCTAGGCTGTGCAAGGCTCTCGCACCGGCAGGGCACGAACTCTCAGCCAAGGGATGATATGGATCCGTTAACTCTGACGATGATCGGTGTGCTCGTCGTGGTGGGCTACTTCCTGATCATCCGGCCCCAGCAGAAGCGCACCAAGGAACAGAAGGAGCTCCAGGCCTCACTGGGAGATGGCTCCCGCGTCATGATGTCGGGTGGCATCTTCGGCACGATCCGGCACATGGGTGACAAGCAGGTCGTCATCGAGGTCTCGCCCGGTGTCGAGCTCACGTTCGTGAGGCAGGCCGTCATCCGGCCGCTGAAGGACGACGAGGACGAGTTCGAGTACGCGGACATCACCGAGCCCGCGATCGAGACTGTTCCCGGGGACGAGGCATGGGCCTCGATGGCGTCCGGTGACGCCGTGACCGATGTCGCGCCGAGCGTTTCCGACGACATCGTGGCCGAGATGCCCGAGTCAGAGACTGCTGAGCCGACGGACAAGCCGGCAGACAAGGGATAAGGGCAGTTTCACGTGGCTAGTAGCAGCATCCGGCGTACGCACCCGGTGCGTACGCTCATCTCTTTCCTTGTCGTCCTGGCGGGCCTGTTCGTGATCATGGCCCTGTCGCACATCTGGACGCCAAGGCTCGGCCTGGACCTCTCCGGCGGCACGACCATCACGCTGACCGCCAAGAACTCCACCGGGACCGGGGCCGTCGACCAGACGAGCCTGGAGCTCGCGAAGACCATCATCCAGCAGCGCGTCGACTCGCTCGGCGTCGGCGAGTCCGAGGTCACCACCTCTGGTGGCAACCAGATCCAGGTCTCGGTGCCCAACATGCAGAAGGACGCGCTAGTCCAGCTCGTCGGGCAGACGGCGCAGCTGGAGTTCCGCGCCGTGTACGAGGTCCAGTCGAGTGCGAACTCGCCCGCGACCGACCAGGCGACTGCGCTTCCCCAGGTGCCGGCGCTGGGCAGCCCGCGGCCGACCGCGGTGACCTCGCCGCTGCCGACCACTACCACTGGCCGCCAGGACTTGCTGACCTCCCAGCTGGCATGGGTGCCGGCCACCGCCGACACCGAGGACTTCAGCGCCTACAACTGCGGCGACGCCTTTCCCGATGTCGCGGACCAACCGCTGATCGCATGCCTGCGTAGCGACCTCGCGACGACGGGCCAGGCGAAGTACCTGCTCGGCCCGACGCTCATCGAGGGAAACCTCGTCAGCTCGGCGCAGGCCGGCGTCCCCACCAACCAGCTCAACTGGGCCGTGGACCTGAGCTTCAACACGCTCGGCGCTGACCTTTTCGCGCAAGCGACCACGTACCTGGCGACGCAGACCAGCCCGATGAACCAGTTCGCGATCGTCCTCGACGGCAAGGTGATCTCGGCTCCGTCCGTCTCCGCGGAGATCCCGGGCGGCAACGCCCAGATCACCGGGTCGTTCACGCAGCAGACGGCCACAGACCTGGCCAGCGTGCTGAAGTACGGGGCCTTGCCGCTCACGTTCGAGGTGTCCAGCGTCGACAACGTCTCGGCGACCCTCGGTGCCGACCAGCTCCGCGCCGGTCTCATCGCAGGTGCGATCGGCCTCGTCCTGGTCCTCGTCTACTCGATCCTGTACTACCGAGCGTTGGC
Source organism: Propionibacteriales bacterium (assembly GCA_038317635.1). GTDB lineage: Bacteria > Actinomycetota > Actinomycetes > Propionibacteriales > Propionibacteriaceae > Fen-668. The sequence continues at coordinate 9,056 of JBBQBP010000012.1, read as the reverse complement.
GATCGTGGTCGTCGCATCGCTGACGATGGCGGCAGCCGGCACCTACTCGCTCATGGTGCTCCTGGGCTCTTCGGTGGGCTTCGCGCTGAGCCTTCCCGGCATCGCGGGTGCGATCGTGGCCATCGGTGTGACCGCAGACTCGTTCGTCATCTTCTTCGAACGAATACGAGACGAGATGCGCGACGGGCGGAGCATCAAGACCTCTGTCGAGTCCGGCTGGCGCAAGGCCCGGCGGACCATCGTTGTCGCCGACGCCGTGTCGTTGCTCAGCGCGACCGTGCTCTTCGTCCTGGCGCTCGGTTCGGTCAAGGGGTTCGCCTTCACGCTGGGGCTGACGACGGCCATCGACCTCGTCATCGTGTTCTTCTTCACGAAGCCGCTGGTCGCGTTGCTCGTCAAGACGACGTTCTTCGGCACCGGCAGGCGCGGGTCCGGGCTGGACGCCGGTCACATCGGTCCGACTCGCGAAGGCTCGGCTGCGGTCGTTCGTCGGCCCGCCGTGGCCAGGAAGAAGGTCTGACATGTCGACCCCGACCCTCGACCGTGGGACCGAGCCGCGACAGAGCCTGACGCACAGGCTCTACACCGGCGACCTCGCGTACCACTTCATCAGCCGACGAAAGATCTGGTACACGATCTCGGCCATCGCGCTCCTCATCTCCATCGTGGCCCTCCTCGTCCGAGGGCTGGACCTCGGCATCGAGTTCCGTGGCGGGTCGGATTTCCAGGTCCCCACGGCTGTCACGGCCACGACGGTGACCGATTTCCGCGACGCGGTGATCGCCACGGGCGTGCCGAACCTCGACGGCACGGTCGTCACGACCGTGGGCGACAGCAAGGTACGGGTCCAGACCCGGGCGCTCAACGTCGCGGAGCAGACGACGGTTCGCGCGGCGATCGCCAAGCAGGCCGGCAAGACGTCCGACGACGTGGCCTACCAGATCATCGGCCCCTCGTGGGGCACGCAGATCACCCAACAAGCGGCCCTCGCGCTGGTCGTCTTCCTGGTACTCGTGGGTCTGCTCATCTGGATCTACTTCCGTGACGCCAAGATGTCGGTCGCGGCGCTCGGGGCGCTGCTCCACGACCTCGTCATCACGGTCGGCGTCTACGCCTTGGTCGGCTTCACCGTCACCCCGGCGACGATGATCGGCGTGCTGACGATCCTCGGCTACTCGCTGTACGACACGGTCGTGGTGTTCGACAAGATCCGCGAGAACGTCGCGGAGATGGAGCTCGACAAGGTCACGTACTCCGAGGCCGCGAACCACGCCGTCAACCAGGTGCTCGTGCGATCGCTCAACACGACGATCATCGGTGTGCTCCCGGTCGGCGCGCTGTTGTTCGCCGGCGTCTTCGTGCTCGGTGCCGGCCCGCTCCAGGATCTCGGTCTCGCCCTGTTCGTCGGCATGATCGCCGGCGCGTACTCGTCGATCTTCATCGCGTCCCCGCTGCTGGCCCAGCTCCGCGAGCGCGAGCCGGAGATCAAGGCTCATCGCGAGCGTGTCGAGCGCCGACGCAAGGCCGCCGAAGCTCGCGCCACCTACCGGACATCGGTCATCGAGGTGGCGACTGCGGGTGCGACGTCCGCTGCCGGTGAGAAGCTGGCGGATTCCGAGAAGCCCACGTTCACGGTCACGACCGTCACCACACCAGCCGCCTCGCAGGAGACTCCGGACGACGGTGCTGCGGAGTCGGACACTGAGGACACCGCTGCCCAGGAGCCCACGGACGAGGCGCCGTCGAGTACTGCTCGTGTCCCGTCGACGCCGCGTTCGCAACCGACCAGGCAGCCCCGGAACCGGCGCAAGCGGTAGGAGGAACCCATGGTCCCGCAGACCCAGGACGAGCGCATCGCGCTCGTGGCGTCGCTGATCCGCGACGTGCCGGACTTCCCGATGCCCGGCGTCGTCTACAAGGACATCACGCCGCTGCTGGCCAACCACGACGGCTACCAGGCGTCGATCGACGCCCTGGTCGAGGCCGCGCCGGACGGGATCGACGTGGTCGTCGGCATGGAGGCTCGGGGGTTCGTCTTCGCCGCGCCGGTCGCCCTCGCGCTCGGGGTCGGCTTCGTGCCTGTACGCAAGCCGGGCAAGCTCCCGATGGACGTGTTCAGCGAGTCGTTCGCGCTCGAGTACGGCTCTGACACACTGAACGTCCATCAGGACGCGATCCGGCCCCACGCACGCGTGCTGGTGATCGACGACGTGCTCGCCACGGGTGGCACGGTGGGTGCGACGTCCCGGCTCATCCAGCACCTCGGCGCCGATCTCGTCCACGTCGCTGTGGTGATGGAGCTGGGGTTCCTCGGCGGTCGGGCGAACCTCGCCGCCATGGGCATCTCGAGCGTTGGCGCTCTCATCACGATCTGACGGGCCACAAGAGGTCCGACGCGCCTAGACTGGCCCTTACTACTCAGTAAGGGAGGGGCGTGGCGGAGCAGAGCATCGCGCAACCGGACGTCGTTTCGGTCGTGGAAGCGGCAGCGGAGATCGTTCCGCTGCCCCCGATCCTGCCCAGGACGGACACGGGACCCGAGCAGCCAAGGCTACGGATGCGACAGCGCATCGCCCGCTGGACGGCCCCGAGGCAACCGCAGCACGCCGTCCTGGAGCCCCTGTTCAACGTCGTCAGGCAGAACCACCCGAAGGCCGATCTCGCGATCATCGAGCGTGCCTACCGGACGGCGGAGCACCACCACACCGGCCAGACCCGCAAGTCCGGCGACGCGTACATCACGCATCCCCTGGCGGTCACGACGATTCTCGCCGAGCTCGGCATGACCGAGCCCACCTTGTGCGCAGCGTTGCTCCACGACACCGTGGAGGACACCGCCTACACGATGGAGGAGCTCACCACCGACTTCGGCCCAGAGATCGCCGCCATGGTCGACGGGGTGACGAAGCTGGACAAGGTCCAGTTCGGGGAGAACACGCAAGCGGAGTCGATCCGGAAGATGATCGTCGCGATGAGCCGCGACATCCGGGTCCTGGTCATCAAGCTGGCCGACCGGCTCCACAACATGCGGACCCTCGGCTCGTTGCGCCCCGACAAGCAGAATCGCATCGCCCGCGAGACCCTCGACATCTATGCGCCTCTGGCCCACCGGCTCGGAATGAACACCATCAAGTGGGAGCTCGAGGACCTGGCGTTCTCGACGATGCAGCCCAAGGTGTACGACGAGATCGTCCACCTCGTCGCCGAGAACCAGCCTCGCCGCGAGCGCTACCTGGCGGAGGTCATCGACCAGATCACGGCCGATCTCGCCTCGGCGAAGATCCCGGCGACCGTGTACGGGCGCCCGAAGCACTACTACTCGATCTACCAGAAGATGGTCGTCCGTGGCCGGGAGTTCGCCGACATCTACGACCTGCTCGGCTTGCGGATCATTGTCGACGACCAGGCCGACTGCTACTCGGCGATGGGCGTCATCCACGTGCGCTGGCGTCCGGTGCCCGGCCGCGTCAAGGACTACATCGCGCTGCCGAAGTACAACATGTACCAGTCGCTGCACACCACGGTCATGGGGCCGGATGGGCGCCCGATCGAGTTCCAGATCCGCTCCAAGGAGATGCACCGCCGCGCCGAGTACGGCGTTGCCGCGCACTGGAAGTACAAGGAGCGTCCCAAGGGGGACTCTAGGCCCACGAACGAGCAGGAGCTGTCCTGGGTCCACGAGCTGTCCAGGTGGCAGAAGGAGACCTCGGACCCCCGGGAGTTCCTCGACAACCTGACGTTCGACCTCGGCAGCAACGAGGTCTTCGTGTTCACGCCGCGCGGCGACATCCAGGCACTGCCAGATGGCGCGACACCGATCGACTTCGCGTACGCGGTCCATACGGAGGTCGGGCACCGTTGCGTCGGAGCTCGCGTCAACGGCAAGCTGGTGAGCCTCGACACGACACTGGTGAACGGTGACGTCGTCGACGTGATCACGAGCAAGTCCGAAGATGCCGGTCCGTCGCGGGACTGGCTCCAGTTCGTACAGAGCCCGCGCGCGCGACAGAAGATCCGTCAGCACTTCACCCGCGAGCGCCGGGAAGAGTCGATAGAGCAGGGCAAGGAGCAGCTGGCCCATCAGCTCCGTCGCGCCGGCATGCCGCTCCAGCGGCTTCTCACGCTGCAGACACTCACCGCCGTGGCGACCGACCTCAAGATCGCCGACGTGCCCAGCCTGTACGCGGCCGTCGGCGAGGGCCACGTCAGTGCACAGTCCGTCGTCGAGCACATCATCGCGCTCCAGGGCACCCCCGAGGATGCGGCCGAAGAGACCTACGAGGACCACCCGGTCCACCGCGCCCCGCGCCAGCCGCAACGCGGTGAGGTCGGCATCGAGGTGCACGGCGACTCGTCTTTGTGGGTCAAGCTGGCACGCTGCTGCACGCCGGTCCCCGGCGACGAGATCATCGGCTTCGTGACGCGCGGCCAGGGCGTCTCGGTACATCGCAAGGACTGTACGAATGCGGGCAACCTGCTGAACACTCCCGAGCGCATCGTCGAGGTCTCGTGGTCGAGCACCGTGGCGTCGGCATTCGTGGTTGCCGTCTACATCGAAGGCTTGGACCGTACGGGGATGCTCGCCCAGATCTCGTCGCTGCTCGCCGAGGAGAAGGTCAGCATCCTGTCGATCCGGCTGGAGACGGGCAAGGACCGGAAGTTCCGCTCGACGATCACGTTCGAGACGGCCGAGACAGCACACCTGCAGCACATCATGCAGCGCCTCAACACGGTGCCTGGCGTGTACGAGGTGCACCGCCTGCGCTCCTAGCGGCCGCCGGGGCAGACCGCCACGGGATCAGCCGGAGAAGTCCTCCAGCGTCTTCGACGCCTGCTCCAGCCACGACTCGTACGTGGTGATCGACGCGGTCAGCTCCGTGACCTTCTTGGTGTCGTCGGACGCCTTCGCCTTGTCCAGCTGGGCGGCGAGCTTGGCGATCTGGTCGCTGAGCAACGCGACCGTACCGGTGGCGCGCTCGCGGGTCTCAGGGTCCGTACGACGCCACTCCGACTCCTCGGCCTCGGCGATCGCCTTCTCGATCGCGCGGACACGTCCTTCGAGGGGACGAATCTGCTCGCGGGGCACGCGGCCGTGCTCGTTGTAGTGGCTCACGAACGCCCGGTACTTCTGGCGGGCGCCCGCGACGTCGCGGACCGGAAGGATGTCCTTCTCGGCTGCGTCGAGCAGGGCCAGCTTCGCCTGGAGGTTGTCGTTGAACTCCGCGTTCGTCGCCGTCGCTGCATCGGTCCGTCGCGCGAAGAAGTCGTCCTGGATGCCGCGGAACTCGGCCCACAGCTGGTCGTCGATGTCGCGAGGAGCGGGACCCGCAGCCTTCCAACGTGTCATCAGGTCGCGGAACGCACCGGCGCCGGCGCCCCATTCCGTACTCGCGGCGACCTCCCGTGCCTCCGCGACGATCGCTTCCTTGGCCAGGCGCGCGACGTCTCGCTTGGCGGACTGCTCGGCGAACTGTGCCTTGCGACGACGCGTATACGTGGTGCGAGCGGAGGAGAACCGGTGCCAGAGGTCGTCATCCGTGGCGCGGTCGATGCGGGGGAGTGCCTTCCACTCGTCGAGCAGCGTCCGGAACCGGTTCACACCGCCGCGCCAGTCGTTGCCCTGGGCGATCTTCTCCGCCTCAGCGACCATGGTCTCCTTGGCGGCCTTGGTCTCCCCATGGGCCTTGGCGCGCTCCGCCTTGCGGGCCTCGTTGGCCTCGGCGAGGACCGGGGCCAGGCTCTCGAGGCGCGTGACGAGGCCGCCGAGGTCGCCCACCGCGTGTGCCTCGGTCACCGAGGACTTGACGGACGAGATGCTCTTGCGGGCCTCGTCGGGGTTGAGCGCTCCCCGCTTGATCCGCTCTTCGAGGAGCCCGACCTCGGTCTCCAGCGCCGTGAATCGACGCGTGAAGAAGGCCAGCGCCTCCTCGGCGGGCACGTCGGGGATCTGTCCCACGCTGCGTTCGCCGTCGGCTGTCGTCACATAGACGGTGCCGTCGGCGTCAACGCGGCCGTAGGACTCCGGGGACGGGGTTGCCTCGCTCATGGCGCCTATCTTGCCCGATAGTCTGACTTGTGTGTTCACGCTCAAGTCTTCGTGCGGGCCCTGGGAGGCAAACTGTTACCTAGTTGGCGCCACCGACAGCGATGAATGCGTCGTCGTCGACGTAGGGATGGACGCCGCAGCGGTCGTGGATCGCCTCGTGAGCGAGAGCAGTCGCACCCCCGTGGCAGTTCTCTCGACCCACGGGCATCTGGATCACGTCGCGGACGCGCACACCGTCGCCGACACGTATGGGATCCCCGTGTGGATCCATGCGGCTGATCGCCACCTGCTCACTGATCCGGGCGCAGGGCTCGGTCCTGAGGGGGCCGAGCTCGTGCGGAGCCTGTACGGGTCGGAGACCCTTCCTGAGCCGGCGGACGTCCGGGAATGGGAGGACGCCGACTGGTACGGCTTCGCGGGCCTTCGGTGGACCGTGCTGCACGCGCCGGGTCACACCCCGGGCAGCGTGCTGCTCCACGCCTCGGACGGCAACGAGTCGCGCCTGTTGTCCGGTGACGTGCTGTTCCGCGGGTCCATCGGCCGTATGGACCTGCCCGGTGGCTCCATGCCCGAGATGGTGGCCTCGTTGCGAGATATCGTCCTGACCCTCCCGTACGACCTGGCAGTCTTGCCCGGGCACGGCCAGGCCACGAGCATCGGCAGGGAATGTGCCACCAACCCGTACCTACAACCCAGCTTCCTGGAGGACCAGAACTCGTGAGTCGCATCCGTCCGCTGTCCGGGTTCCCCGAGCTGTTGCCGTCGCAACGGTTCGTGGAGCAGTACGTGCTCGACGTGCTGCGGGAGACGTTCGAGCTCCATGGCTACGCGAACATCGAGACCCGCGCGGTCGAGCAGATGTCGCAGCTGGCCCGCAAAGGTGAGATCGACAAGGAGATCTACGTCCTGCGGCGGTTGTCCGCAGATCCCACCGCGGTCGAGACCGACGAGCTGGGGCTCCACTTCGACCTCACGGTGCCGTTCGCGCGGTACGTGCTGGAGAACGCCGGTCACCTCGTGTTCCCGTTCCGGCGCTACCAGATCCAGAAGGTCTGGCGTGGCGAACGGCCCCAGGAGGGGCGTTACCGGGAGTTCACGCAGGCCGACATCGACATCGTCGGCGAGAACGTCCTCGCCGCGCACCACGATGTCGAGATCCCTCTGGTCATGCTGGAGGCGCTGGAGAAGCTGCACGTCGCCGTGGGCCTGCCGCCGGTCCTGATGAGGGTGAGCAACCGACAGCTCGCCGAGGGCTTCTACCGCGGCCTCGGGATCGAGGAGCCTGCGGCGGTGCTGCAGCGCGTCGACAAGCTCGAGAAGATCGGTGCGGCGGCCGTCGTCGAGTCCCTCGCGGAGATCGGACTGGATGCGGAACGCGCGTCCAAGGTGGTCGCGCTGGCCGGCATCCGTACCGCCGACGACTCGTTCGTCGACCAGGTGCGGGCGCTGGGAGTCAGCCACGAGCTGCTCGACCAGGGTCTGGAGCTGCTCAGCGCGGTCGTCGCCGCGGCCCGCGAGGCTGTGCCTGGACGCCTTGTCGCCGACCTCTCGATCGCGCGTGGCCTCGACTACTACACCGGGACCGTGTACGAGACGCAGCTGGTCGGGTACGAGTCGATGGGCTCGATCTCGTCCGGAGGCCGCTATGACTCGCTCGCGACCGATGGCAAGCAGACCTACCCAGGCGTCGGGATCTCGCTCGGCGTGAGCCGGATGCTGGTGCCGCTGCTGGCGAAGGGCCGGCTCGTGGCGAGCCGCAGCGTGCCGACGGCCGTCCTGGTCGCGGTGAACGACGAGGAGACCCGGGGTGAGGCCGATGCGGTCGCCCGCGCGCTGCGCGCGCGCGGCATCCCGACAGAGGTTGCTCCCAAGGCTGACAAGTTCGGCAAGCAGATCCGCCACGCGGACCGGCGCGGCATCCCGTACGTCTGGTTCGGCGGGGCTGAGGGCGAGGTCAAGGACATCCGTTCCGGCGACCAGGTCGCCGCCAGCGCGACGTCGTGGGAACCATCCGCCGAGGACCGCTCTGTCCGCGTCAGCGGCGCCTGGGACTGAGCGCCGGTGGCCCGCCCACGATTGCTGGGCGGTACGCCGGTTCACCATGTTATGTGGGTGACTCGTAGGTTCTCATGGCCGCTTGGGCATGAGAACCTAAGACTCGGCACCTTGTCATGATGAACCGGGAACTCCTCGCGACGAACCCCTCACGCCTCCCGCTCTGGAGAGGAATCGATGAGGGGGTCGGCGGGGGTGACCCCGTAGGATACGAGGGCTTGAAACCGAGAGAGGGAAATCAGTGATCCGTACCCACGAGGCAGGGACTCTGCGTGCTGAGCACGCGGGTCAGAAGGTCACGCTTGCGGGATGGGTGGCGAAGCGGCGAGACCTCGGTGGGGTGGCGTTCCTGGACCTGCGGGACGCGAGCGGGATCGTCCAGGTCGTGGTGCGCGACGAGGTCCTCGCGGCCGGCGGCGCTCATGCGCTGCGCAACGAGTACTGCATCGCCGTCGACGGCGTCGTCGAGATGCGCCCGGACGACACGGCCAACCCGAACCTCGCGACCGGCGAGATCGAGGTGGCGGCTATCGAGCTGACCGTACTCAACCCCGCGGCGCCGCTGCCGTTCCAGATCGACGAACGCGTCACGGTCGGCGAGGAGGCGCGCCTGCGCTACCGCTACCTGGACCTGCGTCGTCCTGCGCCCGCTGCTGCGATGAGGCTGCGCTCCGACGTGAACGCTGCCGCACGACGCGTTCTGGGCGCGCACGCCTTCGTCGAGATCGAGACGCCCACGCTGACCCGTTCGACGCCCGAAGGCGCCCGTGACTTCGTCGTGCCGGCGCGCCTCGCGCCCGGCTCCTGGTACGCGTTGCCACAGTCGCCCCAGCTGTTCAAGCAGCTGCTCATGGTCGCCGGCATGGAGCGCTACTACCAGATCGCCCGCTGCTACCGCGACGAGGACTTCCGCGCCGACCGGCAGCCGGAGTTCACCCAGCTCGACATCGAGATG
>JBBQBP010000011.1:0-89070 GCA_038317635.1 Propionibacteriales bacterium | reverse complement strand
TCCGTCAAAGACCTCAACGCCAAGATCCGCCTCTTCGTCAACGGCTGGAACGACCGCTGCCACCCCTTCGTCTGGACCAAGACCGCCGACCAGATCCTCAAGAAGGCCAAACCCTCAACAACCTCCAAAACGGGCCACTAGGAGCTGCCGTTCCATTGGCCGTCCACCCCACTCGGCTTCATCCCTCGCGTCAAGGCGCAGGTTCTCGGTGTCACGGTCGACCTCAAGGACGAAGACACCGTCAAACAAGTCGATGAACTCCGAGAAGTTCCGGGAACCTCCACAAAGAACGTCACCAGCACCTCCTTGTTGGCAACCAAGGCGTTACCCTATCTACGCGCCAAAGATGACGCTCGGTGCGAGTCCGTCCAGGGTTTCACCAGTTTCCGGATCACCCTGATGCGCCAGTTCTGTGTCGCCGTTAACGGCGTCGTAGCCGCGCCTCTGCAATTCTCGGAAGACCGAAGTCGTTCCGGTTCCGGATACACCCGCAACCAAGAAGTTCCTGATTCCCACCACTGGGTGGTAACAAACCGTGCGTCACGCGAGATGTTGCCTTGATCAGTCGATGAAGGCATCGGGGAAGAGGTCGCCCTCTGACACGCCGGGCGAGTATCCCGAGAGGTCGACGATGCCGGCCTCGGCCAGCACGTCCTCGACCAGGAGGGTCTGGGCCGTCCGGCTCAAAGCGCTCGTGAGGACGGCGCGCGCGGCGTCGGCGTAGATGTCCGGAGTCCGGCTGCGGCGAATCAGTGCCTCACCGCCCAGGATGTTGGCGACCGCTGCTGTCCGGATCGTCGTCCTCGGCCACAAGCAGTTCGCCCGCAGACCCTGGTCGGCGAACTCGTGGGCGAGGCCAAGGGTCGCGAGCGTCATCGAGTACTTCGAGACCATGTACCCCGGGAAGGCACCGAGCCACGAGGCGGCCAAGTTCAACGGTGGCGACAGGGTCAGGATCTGAGCGTGACCTGCTTTCAGAAGCTCAGGGATCGCCGCTCGCGACAACATGAACGTCCCCCGGGCATTGACGTCCTGCATCAGGTCGTAGCGCTTGGGATCCAACGCGAGCGTGCCCGAGAGGTCTATAGCGCTGGCGTTGTTGATGACGATGTCGATACCCCCGAAGGTCTCGGTCGTCTCCCGGACCGCCCGGGCGATCGCGGCGTCGTCCCGCACATCCCCGACAACAGCCAATGCCGCGCCACCAGCGTCCCGGATCGCGGCGGCGGCGGTGTGCACCGTCCCCTCCAGACGAGGATGCGGAGTGTCGGTCTTGGCGAGCAGTGCGACGTTCGCGCCGTCGCGCGCGGCCCGCAGTGCGATGGCCAGCCCGATCCCCCGGCTGCCGCCCGACATCAGGATCGTCTTGCCTGCCAGCGTGTTCATGGACACCTCCGCGTCGGGGCGCCGCGCGCCTCGGATGGTCCTCCCATCTTGCCTTCCGCGGGGAGCACCAGCGTGGGAGGTCGCGCGTCTCTCATGGCTGCGCATCCCGGCCCCGACAGGTTCGCCATCGGTCAGGTAACCACACCGAGGCGCTCGGAAGGGAATCATGTAGGACTATGGAACCCAGCGAAGGGAGCTCCATGTTCGAGTTCTTCAGTGTCCCTGGCGTGTCGGCGCTTCTCTATATCTTGGCCATCGTGGCCGTTCTCGGCCTTCACTATCGCTCGCACGAAGAACAGAACGCGGGCGATGGACCATGCGGTCTATGTCCGTGCCCTGCATGAGCCAGCTGGAGCTGTCCGGATTCGGCCTTTGTCGAGCCGGGAGAACTGAGGCACTGGAACGTGAGGACCCCTCTGCGTCACTGCTCACCGCGATGTCGGGCGCCCTCTCATCGCGGGAGGCACTGCGGAGGGCTTGCCGATGCCACCAGTAGGCCAGTCCTGCCTCGATCAGCCCGATCACGGCGATGATCGGCTGCAGGAAGAAGTACATCTGAAGCAGGCCAGCTGCATGGCGATCCAGACGAGCAGCGAGCCACCGGCCAGATAGTCGGCCAGGATGCCCAGCCTCGGGCGAGCGGGGAGCAGAACCGCTGGAACGGCTGCGAGAACGTGTGGCACACCGATCAGACAGATGAGGAGCCAGCCTGGCCCTGCCCAGGAAGGGAACGGGGTGCGCACCAGCCGGTCAACGGGCATCTGCCAGGTATTCGTCATCAGGCCGATCCCCCCGTTGAAGGCTTGGTAGGCCGCAAACAGCTCGGCGGCGGCGAGCGCCCAGGCCTGCCAGGTGCGCTCGGGCCGGGTGGTGGAAATTGTGGTTGGTTTCATCAGTCCTTCTCCTTCTCGACACTCAGGGATTCCAGCGACAGTCCGAGGTCACGTAGACGATTGCAGACCGAGTGGACTGCACTCTGGTCGGGCAGTGACCCGGTCAACTCGGTGTGGCCGTCGGGAAGCTCGACCGCCCACAGCGGATCCAGCCACTCGACCACATCCGCCGAGACCCGGCCCAGCACGACCAAGCGCATTCTCATTCTTGGATTCATCTCGCTCCTGCCCGGGGACGTGATCCAGGCTGCTGTGGCGCGATCCGCTCCACATCGATCGATGGATGGAGTCGGTGGTTGATCGGCAGAGGCCGGCGGCGGTTTCGGCAGCGAGCCCCGAGGGCCGGCGCTAGCATCTTTGAGCGGATGCCCAGGTGGGCGTCGTCCGGAGGTGTCGATGAACCTTCTCCGCAGCAAGCTGTCGATGCCGCGGGTCGGTCACGGCCTGGTCCCCCGTCCGCGGGTAGCAGAACTCTTCGCCACCACGGAGGCGACTCGGCTGGTTGTGCTGTCAGCGCCCCCTGGCTTCGGGAAGACCAGCGCAGTGATCGACTGGCTGCAGCAGGACGGAAGGACTGCGGCCTGGCTGTCGCTCGACGAGGCCGACAACGACGCGGGTCGTGCCCTACCTTGTAGCGGCCATCGGTGGCGGGACACGACCCGCCGATCTGGCGCATGTCGACGCAGCCGACCCTGACGATCTGGCGGCCGGTCTGGTGTCGCTGCTGGAAGAAGCGAACGCGCCAAAGGGTGGTGGTGCTCGACGACTTCCACCTCGTCAGGGACCCCTCGGTGCTGGCCATCGTCGAGCCGAACTGAGGCGGTGTCCAGGGCCAGGGAGCTGCAGCTGCTCGGTTGACAGGGGCCTTTCCGGGCCGGTCGCCGCCGTGGGCTACGAGTGCGGGGCACACTGGAGACATGACCTCGGAACCTTCTGGCCGCACCGTCCTCTACGGCATCAGCTCACGCGCGTGGGAGCACCCCGCCGACAGGGGCGCACTGGTCGCGCTGAGGAAGCTCAAGGGCTTCGACATGGTCGTCAAGCGAATGTCAGCGTTCGTCACCGAGCGAGCCATCCGGCTGATGCTCCTGGGGTCGGCGGTCCGCGTCGACGCGCGACAGCTCCCGCGACTCTTCCGGGTGTACACCGAGGCCGCCACCGTCCTGGACGTAGAGCAGGTACCCGAGCTGTACCTCGTTGCCAACCCCTACCTCAACGCCCAGACCATCGGCCTCGACAAGCCGGTCATCGTCGTGAACTCGGCGCTGCTCGACGCGCTGGATGACGACGAGCTGCGGTTCGTGCTCGGCCACGAGCTGGGCCACGTCGGGAGCGGCCACGCGGTCTATCGGACGATCCTCCTGCTGCTCACCGCCTTGTCGACGACGCTGCTGAGCATCCCCCTGGGCGCCCTCGGTCTGCGGGCGATCATGGCGGCTCTCAGTGAGTGGTCTCGCAAGTCCGAGCTGTCGGGTGACCGTGCGGGACTCCTCGCCTGCCAGGATCCCGACGCCGCCCTGCGGGTCCACATGAAGCTCGCCAGTGGCGGCCACGCATCTGAGCTCAACGCAGACGCGTTCATCGACCAGGCCGTCGCCTATCGCGAGGACGAGGACATCCGCGACCTCGTGCTCCGCGCTCTCGTTGTCGAGACGATGAGCCATCCCTTCGCCGTCGCCCGCGCCGGTGAGCTGCGCCGGTGGGTGACCAGCGGTGAGTACGCCCTGGCCATCTCCGGCTCGTACGCGCGGCGCGAGGACGACGCGACGGCCGACATCAGCGCAGAGACAGCGGCCGCGGCCGCTTCGTACACCGACCAGTTCGCGAAGGCTGAGCAGACCATCGAAAGGGCCCTGAAGGATGTCTTCGGCGGCATCGGCTCCATGGGGTCCCGCGTGACGGACTTCTTGCGCGGTGGCGCGCCCCGTGACGACGGACCTGCCGGCGACGACGCAGCTCACGACGACCCCACGGACGGCCCCACTGACGACCCGACCGATGGCGCGACCCCGTCCTGGTGATCGCGGGTAGCTGACCTCAGCTCAGCGTCTGGGCGCCCGGACGCCCAGACGAGCGAGCTCACGACGCGCGAGTGTGTCGATCACGGCCGTGTCGCTGGCCCGCCATGCAGCCACGGGATCGGTGCCCACCCTCGCCAGGACGCGCAACGGGAGGTGGGAGAGCCCGCGCAGCGCGAACAGATCCAGTCCTACGCCTGCGGCGAGCAGCCGGTTCGCCGCGGAAGCCTCCCGGACGAACCGGACGCGTGTCGGCAGCCACAGACCCCACCAGATGATGACCGGAACCACGAACACCGCGAGACCCGTCAGCCCTGCCGCCCTCTGGATCAGCGCCGTCTGGTCGGACAGCTGGATGATCACAGAGGCGATCTGCCCAGCGATGTCGTCCAGCGGCGACCTCAACGAGTCACCGACACCGGGTATCCGTCCCGCCTGGACGGCCGTGTCGATCACCCTGTCCTGCAACTCGGAGAGCGACGTGGCCGTCGCAGTCAGCGGATCTGCCAGGGCCAGGATGCCCCCGTAGACGGCCCGACCCACCAGGTACGAACCCACAGACACGACGACCGTCACGATGTCGGCCACGATCTGCCCCACAAGGCGGCCCGAAAGCTTGGCGTACGGCAGCATGGCGTCTCCCTTCCGCAGTCGACGATACCGGTGCGAACGAGCGTCCCCGGCGGTCAAGCCGTCCTTCTCGCCAGGCGCCACCTCCCATCGCCCAGCGGCTCGACCTGTCCTCGCGCGGCAAGTGATCCGAGCACTGCCAGGCACTCCCCCACCCGAAGTCCGACCAGCATCCCCAACTCGTCAACGGAGATCGCCCGCCTCGCGGGGAACGCCTCCCGCACGCTGAGCTCGCTCGGGTCGAGATCGTCGGTGAGGCGCAGCTCCACATCGACGAGGGGCGGCTGCAGCACGCCCAGGGGCGCCAGCTCGGCGAGGACGTCCTGCGCGTTCGTCACGAGTGCAGCCTGCGCGTCGCGGATCAGCCGGTGGGGAGTCACCGACAGGGCCGACGTCGCCGGCCCCGGTACAGCCAGCACAGGGCGTCCCAGTTCTTGTGCCCATGCCACCGTGTTCTTCGCGCCGCTCCGCACCGCCGCCTCGACGATCACTGTGGCCGAGGAGAGCGCGGCGATGAGCCGGTTGCGCGTGAGGAAGCGGTGCCTGCTCGGCGGCGTTCCCGGTGGGTACTCGCTGACCATGAGCTGTTCCGCACGGATCCGCCGCAGCAACGCGTCGTTGCCTCGTGGGTACAGCTCGTTCAGGCCGCACGCCATCACCGCGACCGTGGCGCCATCGGAGGCCAGCGCACCCCGATGGGCTGCCGCATCGATCCCGTACGCACCACCCGAGATCACCACCGTGCCCGCTTCCGCAAGCTCTGAGGCCATCTCCGACGCCACCGTGTCCCCGTAGGCAGTCGAGGCTCTGGCTCCCACGATCGCGATCCCCGAGTCACCGAGCTCGGTCAGTGACATCGGGCCGGCGACCCACAACCCCAAGGGGCGGCCGCCCTCGATCCCACCGACCGCTCCCGTCGCGCCCAGGTCCTCCAGCTTGGGGGGCCACTCCGGCGATGCGGGATGAACGAACCTGAACCCGCGTAGGGCCGTCTCGCGCTCCACTGCCTCGAGGTCGAGCCGCCGAGCCCGCTCTCCCACGGGAGAGTCCTCGCTTCGCAGCTGGTCCCAGACTCCCTGGGCACCCTGCCGGTCGACCCTCGCCCGCCACCGGTCCTGGCCAGCCTCGAGGACGCAGGCCAACGCCATCAAGGTCCGGCTCTCCGCATCACTCATGCGACGGCTCCCAGTTCCTCGCCTCGACGCATGGCGAGAGCCGTTCGCACGTGCGAGGCCGTGGGAAGGTCGACTCCCGCAAGGTCAGCGAGCGTCCAGCTCAGTCTCAGCACCTTGTCGACACCACGAGCGGAGAGCCTGCCCTGCCTCACTGCGTCGTCCACCACACCCAGCCCGTCCGGGAGCGGCAGCTGTCTGCGTAGCCAGGGACCGCTGACTTCTCCGTTGGTGCACCACCTCGTTCCCGCGAGACGGTGCGCCTGTCGCTCCCGTGCCTCCGCCACTCTGGCGGCCACGTCGGCAGAAGGCTCGCCTTGGGGCTGTCCCTTGAGCAGCGACTTCGTCAGCGCCCGGACGTGGTGGTGCAGGTCGATCCGGTCGAGGATCGGCCCGGAGATGCGCGACTGGTAGCGGCGGACGACATCGGGACGGCACGTGCATTGCCGCGCCGCGATCCCGTAACCGCCACAAGGACACGGGTTCGAGGACAGGACGAGCTGGAACCGGGCGGGGTACCGCACCTGGGCACCGGACCGACCGATGTGGATCGACCCCGCCTCGAGCGGGGTCCGCAACGCCTCGACCAGACTCGGCGCGAACTCGGTCGCCTCGTCCAAGAACAGGACCCCGTAATGCGCCAACGACAAGGATCCCGGCTGGCTGGCTTTCGGCCCCCCGCCGACGAGTGACACCAGGGAGGCGGTGTGGTGCGGCGCGGCGAACGGCGGTCGCCGGATCAGTCCCTGCCCGACGTTCGCACCGGCAAGCGAATGGATGGCTGTCACCTCCAGGGCCTCCGATGGGGTGAGGTCGGGAAGGATCGATGGCAACCGTTCTGCCAGCATCGTCTTGCCCACTCCTGGCGCTCCGTGGAGGTACAAGTGATGGCGTCCCGCGGCCGCGACCTCGAGCACCCAGCGTGCCTCAGCGTGGCCCACCACGTCCCGTAGGTCGGGCCCTTCCCGCTGCGCTTCCGGCGCCATCTCGGGCATCAGCCTGTCGAGGACGGGGACTCCCTTGAGCGCCTCCACCAGCTCGGCGAGGGTGCTCACCCCCCAGATCGCGAGACCTTCCACGAGGCGCGCCTCGGACACCTGGTCGGCCGGCACCACCGCTCGTGCATAGCCAGCTTTGACCGCGGCCAGCAGTGCCGGCAGGACCCCGCGACAGCGTCGCACGCGGCCGTCCAGCCCGAGCTCCCCCAGCAGCACAGTGTCTTCCAGGAGGTCGATGGGGACCTGCTGACCGGCAGCCAGCACAGCGGCCGTGATGCCCAGGTCGTAGTGAGACCCGGTCTTCGGGAGGGTCGCGGGAATGAGGTTGACCGTGACGAGCTGCTTCGGCCACTCCAGCCCGGTGCTCGCGACGGCGGCCTTGCAGCGTTCCCTGGCCTCGTTGAGGGACGTGTCCGGAAGACCCACCAGCACGGTCCGAGGCAGTCCTCCCCCGATGGCCGCCTCGATCTCGATCACGGTCCCCTCAAGACCGACGAGCGCCACGGAGCGGGCCTTGCCCACGATCACGTCGTCACGCCCCGGAGATGGCTGATCACGGGCGCGGCGCCCGCCATCAGCAGGACGCCGATCGCGTCGACCCGTATCCGATCGCACCGCGTCTCATGCAGGGCGAGCCATTGACCCGCCAGCGCCTGCAACCGGCCCAGCTTCTTGTACGTGATCGCCTCGAGCGGGTCTCCGTACCCCAGCCCACGCCTCGTCTTCACCTCGCAGAACACCAGGGTGCCGAGCCGTCCTGGGCCGGGCTCGAGTGCCACTACGTCGAGCTCACCCAGACGTCCCGATCGCCAGTTGCGGTCGACGACGGTCCAGCCAAGCCCCTCGAGATGGGCCGCGGCGATCTGCTCGCCCTGCGCCCCGGTCGTACGCCGCCGATCCATGAGCCACCTCCACCTATGACAGTGGGCATGGCAAAGGGGATTTCGTCAGGGAGTCTCTGGTCTGTGGACAACAACCGCCGAAAGGCCGTCCACAGCCGTACAGCTCACTTGGTGTCGGGCACCTGGAGCTCGGAGTGGGCGATCTCCTCGATGGAGACGTCACGGAACGTCAGGACCTTGGCGGACTTCACGAACCGCGCCGGCCGGTACATGTCCCAGACCCACGCGTCGCCCATGGAGACCTCGTAGTAGACGTCACCGCCCTCGGTGCGCACCTTGAGGTCGACCGCGTTGCACAGATAGAACCTGCGCTCCGTCTCCACTGCGTACGTGAAGATACCGACGACATCCTTGTACTCGCGGTACAGAGCCAACTCCAGATCGCTCTCGTACTGCTCCAGGTCTTCGGCGCTCATGGTTCGTCCAGCCTAGTCGCTCGCCTCACGTTCTCGAACCGCATCCGGTGGATGTCGCACGGCCCGAGCGTGTCGAGATGGGTCTGGTGCAGGGGCGTGCAGTAGCCCTTGTGCACGGCGAACTCGTACCCGGGGTAGTCCGCCTCGTACGCCTTCATGATCCGGTCCCTCGTCACCTTCGCGACGATCGAGGCGGCGGCCACGCACGCGGCGACCTGGTCGCCCTTCCACATGCCCACCCCGCCCACGCCGAGCCCGTCGACGGGGAACCCGTCGGTGATGACGAACGCGGGTGGGGTGCTGAGCCGCAGCACGGCCCGGCGCAGGGCGGTGATGTCGGCGACGTGCATCCCCAGCGCGTCGCATTCGGCCGGACTCACCTCGACCCAGGCCACGGCGACAGCCTTGGCGAGGATCTCCTCGTACAGCTCCTCGCGCGCACGCTCTGTGAGCAGCTTGGAGTCACGGAGGCCGGTGATATGGCGGGACTTCCGCTCGGACAGGATGGTGGCGGCCGCTACCAGAGGGCCGGCACAGGCGCCGCGGCCTGCTTCGTCCGCACCCGCCACGGGCGTCAGCCCAGCGCGGGCCAGAGCCCGCTCATAGGCGTACAGGCCGCCTCTGGACCGTACGACCACAGCCATGGCTCAGCAGTTCGCCGCGTTGATCTGTGGCAGTGCGGGAGGCGCACCGGTTGCTGCGGGGATGTCGGCGAACGTCGATGGGACCGAGAACGTACGCATTCGGTCGAACGGGAACGCGTTCGCCCGTACCGGGCCTTGGATCGATGCGAGCGTCGGGAAGGCTGCTAACCCCTTGGTCCCGAACGACGTGTCGCAAAGGTGGTAGCGGCTGTCGGCGCTCTTGTTCCTGTGGTCGCCCATCACGAACATCCGCCCTGCAGGGACGACCACGTCGAATGCGGCATCGGACGGCTTCACCGTCGTGCCGTCGACATTCGGGTAGAGGTACGAGCCTTCGTCCAGCGCGACGCCGTTGACGGTGACCCGTCCGGACGGTGAGCAGCACGCCACGTGGTCGCCGGGAAGGCCGATGAGCCGCTTGACGAGGTACTGGTTGCCTCCGGCCGGCAGTACACCCACGAACTCGAGCGCCTTCTGGATCGTGCTCGGTTCAGGGGCTGCCGGCAGCCACCCGAGGTCGTCCTCGAAGACGACGATGTCGCCGCGCTGGTAGTGGATCATCTTCACGGCCACCACACGGTCGTTGATCTCGAGGGTGTTCTCCATCGACTCCGAGGGGATCACGAACATCTGCGCGACAAATGTCTTCAGCAGGGTCGCGACGACGAGCGCCACCACCACGATGATGATGAACTCCCGGACACCGCCGGCGATGCGACGGCCCAGGCTCGGTATCTGACGCTCGTCCGAGGAACCCTCGTCACCGCGCCGCGGAGCGTTTCCCACCTTGGTCTCTGCTCCCGGACTCAGAAGTCCCGCTTCTCCTTGATCTTCGCCTTCTTGCCGCGAAGGTTGCGGAGGTAGTACAGCTTCGCCCGACGGACGTCGCCGCG
This sequence comes from Propionibacteriales bacterium, assembly GCA_038317635.1. Lineage (GTDB taxonomy): Bacteria > Actinomycetota > Actinomycetes > Propionibacteriales > Propionibacteriaceae > Fen-668. The sequence goes on along the minus strand of JBBQBP010000011.1, from coordinate 79,118 downwards.
ACGCTCGACCTCGATCTTGTCGATGATCGGCGAGTGCAGCGGGAAGGTGCGCTCGACACCGACGCCGAAGCTGACCTTGCGGACGGTGAAGGCCTCCTGGAGACCTCCGCCGGTGCGGGAGATCACGGGGCCGGTGAAGACCTGGACGCGAGAGCGGTTGCCTTCGACGACCTTCACGTGGACACGGACGGTGTCACCCGGACGGAAGTCGGGGATATCGTCGCGCAGTGACTGGGCATCAAGGGACTTGATGACGTCGCTCATGGATTGGTTTCCTCGCCTGGTGCCACAGGTCACCGAAGTGGATAATTCCCGGACGCGGACAATCCCCCTGTGGCAGGTGGCCGCGGTACCCGGGACAACAGCGCCCAAGTCTGCCACAGGCCCTCGTGTTCGGACGAATCGAGGGCCCGTGGCGGCGAGGCGTTCGGGTGCTACTTGCCTTCGCGGCGGAACAGCGACTTCATGAGGTCGCGGTTCAGCTGGGCGATGGACTCGAGCGGGACTTCCTTGGGGCAGACGGAGGCGCACTCACCGATGTTCGTGCAACCGCCGAAGCCTTCGGCGTCGTGCTGGGCAATCATGCTCTTGACCCGCGAGTACCGCTCAGGCTGACCCTGAGGAAGCATCGCGAGATGCGTGATCTTCGCTGCGGTGAACAGCATGGCCGAGCCGTTCGGGCAGGCCGCGACGCAGGCGCCGCAGCCGATGCACGCGGCGTTGTCGAACGCCTTGTCCGACTCGAGCTTCGGCGCAGGCACGGAGTGCGCCTCGGGGGCTGCACCGGTGTTCACGCTGATGAAGCCGCCGGCCTGGATGATCCGGTCGAACGCCGAGCGGTCGACCACCAGGTCCTTGATGAGCGGGAAGCCACCGGCGCGCCACGGCTCGACCGTGATCTCCGCGCCGTCGGCGAAGCTCCGCATGTGCAGCTGGCACGTGGTCGTCGGTACGGACGAGCTGTACCGACCGTGCGGAGCACCGTTGATGACGACTCCGCACATGCCGCAGATGCCCTCACGACAGTCGTGGTCGAACGCGACCGGCTCCTTGTCCTCTCCCGTGAGCTGCTCGTTCAGCATGTCCAGCGCCTCGAGGAAGCTCATCTCCTCGGAGACGCCGTCCAGGTGGTAGCGCTCGAGGTGGCCCTCGGCCTTCGCGTTCGCCTGCCGCCAGATGTTGAGTGTGATCTTCACTTGTAGCTCCGCTGCTTCAGCTCGATGAACTTGTACACGAGAGGTTCCTTGTGCAGTACGGGCTTGTCCTCGCCCCCGTACTCCCAGGCGGCGACGTAGGCGTACTCGTCGTCGTTACGCAACGCCTCCCCGTCCTCCGTCTGGCTCTCGGCGCGGAAGTGACCACCGCAGGACTCACGGCGGTGCAAGGCGTCGATGCACATGAGCTCACCGAGCTCGAGGAAGTCGGCGACACGGCCCGCACGCTCGAGGGCCTGGTTGAAGTCCTCGTTGACGCCCGTCACGTGCACGTTGGTCCAGAACTCCTCCCGCAGAGCCCGGATGCGGTCGATGGCGATCTGGAGGCCCTCTGCGGTGCGATACATACCGCAGTACTCCCACATGATCGTGCCGAGCTCCTTGTGGAAAGAGTCGACCGAGCGGTTCCCCTTGATGGAGAGCAGCTTGTCGATGCGGCCCTTGACCGAGTCCAGCGCCTCGACCGCCGCCGGATGAGTGGCGTCGATCGCCGGGAATGGAGCCGCGGAGAGGTAGTCGTTGATCGTGTTCGGCAGGACGAAGTACCCGTCGGCCAGTCCCTGCATGAGGGCCGACGCGCCGAGCCTGTTGGCCCCGTGGTCGGAGAAGTTGGCCTCGCCGCACACGTACAGCCCGGGGATCGAGCTCTGCAGGTCGTAGTCGACCCACAGCCCGCCCATCGTGTAGTGGACGGCCGGGTAGATGCGCATCGGCGTCTCGTACGGGTTCTCGCCCGTGATCTGCAGATACATGTCGAAGAGGTTCCCGTAGCGCGCCTCGATGGCCTTCTTGCCGAGCCGGCCGATCGCGTCCGAGAAGTCGAGGTAGACCCCCCGGCGCACCTCACGGGCATTGCCTTCCGGGTCCTTCTCGGCGATGGCCGGGCCGACGCCGCGGCCCTCGTCGCACATGTTCTTCGCCTGGCGCGACGCGATGTCGCGAGGCACGAGGTTGCCGAACGCCGGGTAGATCCGCTCCAGGTAGTAGTCGCGGTCAGCCTCGGGGATCGTCCGGGGATCCTTGGTGCAGTCCTCGGCCGCCTTGGGCACCCAGATCCGTCCGTCGTTGCGCAGCGACTCGCTCATCAGCGTGAGCTTGGACTGCGTCTCGCCGTGGACCGGGATGCACGTCGGGTGGATCTGCGTGTAGCAGGGGTTCCCGAAGTACGCGCCCTTGCGGTGGGCACGCCATCCCGCCGTGACGTTGCAGCCCATGGCGTTCGTGGACAGGAAGAACACGTTGCCGTAGCCGCCGGTGGCGAGAACGACTGCGTCGGCGAACCAGGACTCGATGGCGCCAGTGACCATGTTGCGGGTCACGATGCCGCGTGCCTTGCCGTCGGCGACGATCAGCTCGACCATCTCGTGACGGGTGTACATCGAGACCGTGCCGGCCGCGATCTGACGCTCGAGCGCCTGGTACGCGCCGATGAGCAGCTGCTGGCCCGTCTGGCCGCGCGCGTAGAAGGTGCGCTGCACCTGGACGCCGCCGAAGGAGCGGGTGTCGAGCAGGCCGCCGTACTCGCGTGCGAAGGGCACACCCTGCGCGACGCACTGGTCGATGATGTTGGCGCTGACCTCGGCGAGCCGGTAGACGTTCGTCTCACGGGAGCGGTAGTCGCCGCCCTTGACCGTGTCGTAGAACAACCGCTGCACCGAGTCGTTGTCGTTGCGGTAGTTCTTGGCGGCGTTGATGCCACCCTGGGCCGCGATGGAGTGGGCGCGGCGGGGGCTGTCCTGGTAGCAGAAGTTGAGGACGTTGTAGCCGGCCTCACCCAGGGTCGCAGCGGCGGCTCCACCCGCAAGGCCGGTACCGACGATGATGACGTTGAGCTTGCGGCGATTGGCCGGGTTGACGAGCTTGGCCTGGAACTGACGGGCCTTCCACGTCTTCTCGATGTCGACGTCCGGCGCCTTGGTGTCGGAGATCTCGTCGCCGAGGCGGTAGAACGCCAGGGCGGGGTCGCCCTTCTTGACGGCGGCCTTCTTTGCTGGGGCGGTGATGGTCACTTGATCCCTCCGAACAGGACTGCAACGGGCATGGCCATGAAGACGGCGAACAGGAGCACGGACACGAAGATGGCCGTGTAGTTGAGCACGCGGCGCGCTGCAGGGCTCGTGTTGGCCCCGAGGGTGGTCATTGCGCTCCAGATTCCGTGTCGGATGTGGACGCACACCGTGCCGACGAACAGCGCGTACAGGAGCACCATCCACCACTGCTCGAATGTGGCGACCACGGCCTCGTAAGGCGTCGCTCCGGCGTTGAACCCGGTCCGGAACCACCCGATCGTGAACTGCCCGAGGTGGAAGAGCAGGAGCATGAGCAGGATGACACCGCCCCAGCGCATCGTGCGGGCTGCGAACGTCTGTGACCTGCGGTCCTTGCGCTGGTAGCGGCCCCGGCCGCCGAGCGAGCGCAACGTCAGCAGGTACGCCGACAGCATGTGCAGCACGATGCACGCCACCATGAAGACGCGGAAGATCCAGATGAACCAGCCCTTGGGGACGAGCGGGTACAGGATGTCGGTCTTCAGCCACTCTGCGTAGTGGTCGTACGCCTCGGGCCCGAAGAAGGCCTTGAGGTTGCCCCACGCATGCATGAGCAGGAAGAGGATGAGGAAGATGCCCGTCACGGCCATCAGCACCTTCATCGCGACCGATGAACGCGCTGCCTTCTGGTGAACGGTGAGAGTTTGAGTCGCCACGGGGGTCACTTTAAACCCGGCTGCGCTCTGTCAGGACCACCGGCCCGCATGAAGTCGTGAGGGGCGGATGGTGTATCGCGTCCTGGAGCCAGATCCCGGCGGCTCAGGTCACGCGACCGGCGGGCGCCTGTCCCTGGTGAGCTGTTCCGCCTGCTCCCGGCGCCACGCCGAGATCCGAGCGTGGTGGCCCGAGGCGAGTACGTCCGGGACGGTGAGTCCGCGCCACTCCAGTGGCTTGGTGAAGACGGGGTACTCGAGCAACCCGTCGAGATCCGGCGAGTGGGACTCCTCGACCAGGGACTCCGGGTTTCCGAGGACGCCGGGCAGGAGCCGTACCACCGACTCGATGATCGCGAGCGCGGCGACCTCTCCCCCGTTGAGCACGTAGTCGCCCAGCGAGAGCTCCTGCAGGTCCACCCGGTCGCGGTAGTGGGTCATGACGCGGGCGTCGATGCCCTCGTAGCGCCCACACGCGAAGACCAGACGCTTCCGGGTCGCCAGCTCGGCGGCGAGGGACTGGGTGTACGGGATGCCGGACGGTGTGGGTACGACGAGCGTGGTGCCCTCGACATCGTCACCGAGCACGGCATCGAGCGCCTCGCCCCACGGCTCAGGCTTCATGACCATGCCAGCGCCACCGCCGTACGGAGTGTCGTCGACGGTCCGGTGCCGGTCGTGGGCCCAGTCGCGCAGGTCGTGGACGCTGAGGTCGACGAGCCCGGACGCGATCGCCTTTCCCACCAGCGAGAGCGTCAGCGGCGAGAGATAGTCAGGGAAGATCGAGATGACGTCGAGACGCATCAGCGGCGCCGGAGGGTCGGTCATGCCTCGGTCAGGTCGTCGAGGAGGCCGCCCGCGGCCTCCGACAGCTGGGCCGTGCCCGCTGCGAGGTCCACCTGGGGCACGAGGTCGGAGACGAACGGTACGAGCCGCTCCCCCTCGTCGGTCGCCACCGCGAGCATGTCCTGGGACGGCAGGTGGATGACCTCCGAGACGACACCGATCTCCCGACCGGACGCATCGAGGACTCGGAGGCCACGCAGCTGCCTGTCGTAGTACTCCTCGGGATCGTCCCCGGCCGGACGCTGCTGTGCGTCGACGGTCGCTGTGAGAACGCGTCCGCGAAGACCTTCGGCGGCTGTACGGTCGGGCGCCTCGACGAACCGTACGACCAGGCGCCCGGCGGCTCCGTCCCGCCTCGCGGCGACCGTCAGCGTCGATGAGGAGCCCTCGGTGCCCAGAACGGAACCCGGAGCGAAGCGCACCTCTGGTTCATCGGTGCGCAGGTCGACCGCCACGTCACCACGGAGGCCATGAGCCCGGCCGACAATGCCCACGACGACCTCTAGTCGGTCGCCGGCGGTGCGGCCGGGTTCAGCGGTAGTGGCCACCGCCACGGCCCGGACGGCGGTCGACGTCGACGAAGTCCACGCGAACCTGCTCGCGACCGCCCAGGGCGCTCACGACGGTGCGCAGGGCTGTCGCCGTACGACCCTGGCGGCCGATGACCTTGCCGACATCCTCCGGATGGACTCGAACCTCGAGCATCCGGCCGCGGCGCAGGTCGAGGTCCTTGACGACGACGTCGTCAGGGTTCGACACGATGCCGCGAACCAGGTGTTCGAGTGCCTCCGACAGCACGTCAGGCCTGCTCAACCACAGCGTCGTCGCTTGCGACGGGCTCGGCGGCAGGCGCCTCGGGCTCTGCAGCAGCCTTAGCCTTGCGGCTGGGCTTGGAGATGGCGTCCGAGGTGGATGCGCCGTCGCCCTCGGCCAGCGCCCTGTTGAAGGCCGCGACCTTGTCCCTCGGCTCGCGCTGCGGGTCGATGCCCGACGGCGAGTCGTCGCCGCTGAACTTCTGCCAGTCGCCGGAGCGCTTGAACAGCGCCACGACTGCCTCGGTCGGCTGAGCGCCGACGCCGAGCCAGTACTGGGCCCGCTCGGAGTTCACGCGGATCACCGACGGGTCGTTCTTCGGGTGGTAGAGCCCGATCTCCTCGATCGCCCGGCCATCGCGCTTGGCGCGGGAGTCCATGACGACGATGCGGTAGTGCGGTGAGCGGATCTTGCCCAGCCGCTTCAGACGGATCTTGACAGCCACGTGTGTGGTTCTCCTGTGCGTACGTGCCTGGACATCCCAGACGGTGTGGTGGACGCCATCGACTGCGAGTGGGGTCGCACGAAGGCCTCCGAGGGATCCGTCATGTACGTGATGAGAGGGCACGTCCACAACGGATGCGGTGCAAGTCTGCCAGACCGACCCCCGCGGGGACGAATCCCGCCCGTGTGGCGGCGCGGATCCGACGGTGGTGACTGGATGCCGTCACCCCGTGATCCGCGCCGCCACACGTACGGACGTTCGTCGGACAAGCCGTCGTCACCAGGCGTAGGCCTCCGGGGCAGGCTTCGACCCGTTCGGGCCAGGTGCCGGGAAGATCTCGTCGAGGCGGGCGAGTGTCTCTGTGCTCAGCGTGATCTCGACCGCGTGCAGGGCACCGTCCAGCTGAGCCTGCGTCCGCGGGCCGACGATCGGCGCGGTGACGCCTTCACGGCTGAGCAGCCAGGCCAGGCCGACATCGGCCGGGTCCTCGCCGATCTCGGCGCACAGCGACTCGTACGCCTCGAGCGCCGGCCTGTGCTTGTCGAGGTCCTCACCCGAGCGGCCCTTGGTCGTCCGTACACCGGCGTTCTCGCGCTCCTTGCGGATCGCGCCGGAGAGAAGACCGCCGTGCAGCGGCGACCACGGGATGACGCCGATGCCGTACGCGATGGCTGCCGGTAGAACCTCGAGCTCGACCCAGCGGGTGAGCAGGTTGTAGATGGACTGCTCGCTGACCAGTCCGAGGAAGTGGCGTGACTTCGCCGCCTCCTGCGCCTGGGCGAGGTTCCAGCCAGCGAAGTTCGAGCTGCCCACGTACAGGATCTTGCCCTGCTGACGCAGCACCTCCATCGCCTCCCAGACCTCGTCGAACGGGGTGGAGCGGTCGATGTGGTGCATCTGGTACAGGTCGATGTAGTCGGTCTGGAGACGCTTCAGCGACGCGTCGCATGCGCGGCGGATGTTGAGCGCCGAGCAGTACCGCTCGTTCGGCCACTCACCCATGCTGCCGAACATCTTGGTCGCCAAGACCGTCTTCTCGCGGCGTCCGCCGCCCTGGGCGAACCATCGTCCGACGATCTGCTCCGTAATGCCTTCGCCGGGCTTGCCGCCGTAGACATTCGCTGTGTCGAAGAAGTTGATCCCGTGCGAGTGCGCGCTGTCCATGATCGAGTGCGCGTCGTCCTCCGGCGTCTCCGGTCCGAAGTTCATCGTGCCGAGGCAGATCCGGCTCACGAGCAGTCCGCTGCGGCCGAGCTGGGTGTAGTCCATGTGTGACCTCCTAGTCGCTCTCGACACTAGCGACGTTGCGCCCGAAGACGAGGTAAGGCCAGAAGTTGCTCTAGGCCGATGTGTCGACCACGATCCGGCCGCGCAGCACCACGAAGCGCGGATGCCGAACCACACTCACGTCCACACGCGGGTCGGACGTGTACGCGACGAGGTCGGCCCGCTCCCCCTCCGCGAGGCACGGACGGCCGAGCCAGTCCCGTGCGCGCCACGACGCAGCGCCGAGCGCGAAGTCCGCTCCACCGATGGCAGCGAGAGCGACGACCTCGTCTCCGATCCGTCCGTGAGCGCCGACACCGCCGGCATCGGTCCCCGCGTACATGGGTACGCCCGCCTCGTACGCCTTCCGGAACGTGTCGTGGCGGCGCGCGTACAGGTCCCGCATGTGCGCGGCGTACGTGGGGAACTTCTCTGCCGCCTGGTCGGCGACCCCCGGAAAGATGTCGAGGTTGTCGAGGGTGGGGACGAGCGACACCTGACGAGCCGCCATGGCCTCGATCGTGTCGTCGTCCAGGCCCGTCCCGTGCTCGATGCCGTCGATCCCGGCGTCGACGAGCTCCGTCACGGACTGCTCGCCGAAACAGTGCGCCGTGACCTTGGCACCCGCCGCATGGGCGGCATCGATCGCCTGTCGAGCGGCATCGACGGGCCAGCTGGGCGAGAGGTCACCGGTGTCCCGATCGATCCAGTCGCCGACGAGCTTGACCCAGCCGTCACCGCGCGTCGCCTGGAGCACGACCGCGTCCACGAGCTCGTCCGGCTCGACCTCTTCGGCATAGTTGCGCAGGTAGCGCTTCGTCCGGGCGACATGGCGTCCGGCCCGGATGACCGAGGGCAGGTCCTCACGGTCGTCGATCCACCGGGTGTCGGACGGCGATCCGGCATCGCGCAGGAGCAGCGCCCCGGAGTCGCGGTCGGTGACCGCCTGCTCCTCGGCGGTGGCCCTGTCCACGGCTCCCTGCGGGCCGAGACCGATGTGGCAGTGCGCATCGACAAGCCCGGGCAGTATCCAGAGGTCGCGTCCCAGCGTGCGCGAGGAGGACGGTCTGGTGAACGTGATCCGTCCATCGACGACCCAGACGTCCTTGGCCTCGCCCTGCGGCAGGACAGTGCCGTGCAGATGCAGCGGCTCGTCGATCACCATGCCGTCTTTCGCGTGGGTGTGCGTGCTGCCGTCGTGGGTGTGCGTGTGGACGAGACCACCCAGCAGATCGTGGGTGTGGAGGGGGCCGGTCATGAGGCCATTCTGTCGGGCCGACCACGCAAGCGAGCGACTACCGAGGGCCCTTGTTCTTCGGGTTGAGGAACTGCTGCATCTCGGGAGGCAGCTGGAGACCCTTCATCGCCTCCGCCAGCTCGGCCTCGGTGGTGGGCATCCCACTGGTGCCGAACACACTGGGGTCCGGCGCCTTGGCCGCCACTTCCGGCGCTTCCTTGGGCTGGCTGCGCTTGGCGGGGTTGCCGGAGACGCCGCGGCCCTTCTTCTTGGGGGCAGGAGCCGTACGGCCCTTCTTCGCCCCCGGAGCCCCGCCGGTGAGCATGCCACCCATGGACTGCATCATCTTGCGTGCCTCGACGAAGCGGTTCACGAGGTTGTTGACCTCGCTCACGGCCACGCCGGCACCCTTCGCGATCCGCGACCGGCGCGACCCGTTCAGGATCGAGACGTTGGCGCGCTCGGCCGGTGTCATCGAGTGGATGATCGCCTCTATGCGGTCGATCTCCTTCTCGTCGATGGAGTCGATCTGCTCACGCATCTGCCCCATCCCGGGAAGCATCCCGAAGACCTTCGAGAGCGGGCCCATCCGCCGTACAGCCTGCATCTGACCGAGGAAGTCCTGTAGCCCGAACTCGCCGCCGCTGAGACCGAGCAGCTTGTTCGCTGCCTTGGCCGACTCGTCCTTGTCGAGGTGACGCTCGGCCTGCTCGATGAGGGTGAGCATGTCGCCCATGTCGAGGATCCGACCGGCCATCCGGTCGGGGTGGAAGACATCGAAGTCGGCCAGCTTCTCGCCGTTCGAGGCGAACATGATGGGCCTGCCGATGACCCGCGCGATCGACAGCGCCGCGCCGCCCCGTGCGTCACCGTCGAGCTTGGTGAGTACGACGCCGTCGAACCCGACACCTTCCTGGAAGGCTTTGGCGGTGTTGACCGCGTCCTGGCCGATCATCGCGTCGACGACGAACAGGACCTCGTCGGGGTTCACGGCGGCCTTGATGTCGGCCGCTTGCTGCATGAGCTCGGCATCGACGCCCAGCCGGCCGGCGGTGTCGACGATGACGATGTCGTGCAGGTGGTGCGACGCGATCTCGATGGACTGCTTCGCCACCTCGATGGGATCACCGACGCCGTTGCCCGGCTGCGGGGCGTACGCAGCGACTCCGGCCTGCTGGGCGACGACCTGCAGCTGGGTGACCGCGTTGGGGCGCTGGAGGTCGGCGGCCACGAGCATCGGAGTGTGACCCTGAGCCTTGAGCCAGACGGCCAGCTTGCCGGCCAGCGTCGTCTTGCCGGCGCCCTGGAGGCCCGCCAGCATGATGACCGTCGGGGGCTTCTTGGCGAACCTCAGGTGACGCGTCTCGCCGCCCAGGATTCCGACGAGCTCGTCGTTGACGATCTTGACGATCTGCTGCGCCGGATTGAGGGCCTTGCTCAGATCCTCGGCCTTGGCCCGCTCCCTGACGGCAGCGACGAAGTCCTTGACGACCGACAGGCTGACATCCGCTTCCAGCAGCGCGATGCGGATCTCGCGAAGGGTGTCGTCGATGTCGGCGTCGGACAGCCGGCCCTTCCCGCGCAGAGTGCGGAAGGTTGCGGACAGGCGGTCGCTCAGGGTGTCGAACACAGGCGGTCCTTGGGTACGGAAGACGGGACCGGGCAAGCCTACTCGGTCGGCAGCTGGTCCCCTGGATGCCGGCGCTCGTCAAGCGTGCGCTGGACCATGACCGCGTCGAGCCAACGGCCGAACTTCTTCCCGGCCTCAGGCATCCTGGCGGTCTCCACGAACCCCAGTCGCAGGTGCAGCCGCATTGATGCCTCGTTGTCGGCCGACAGCACCCCGACCATCACATGGATGCCGCGCGCCGCCGCAGCGTCCAGCAAGCGCGTCAGCAGGAGGGTCCCGATCCCCCGCCCCTGAGCGTTTGGGGCGAGGTAGACCGAGTGCTCCACCGTGAGGGCCCAGCCCGCCTTCTCGCGGAACCTTCCGTACGCGGCATAGCCGACCACGATCTCGTCCAGCTCGGCGACGAGCGTCACGAACGGCTCCGTCGCATGCTCGGCGAGCCACCGTCGGCGGTTCTCGAGGGTCACCGTCTCGTCGTCCCACGAGGCGGTCTCCGTGAGCACGGAGTTGTTGTAGATGGCCGTGATGGCCTCGAGATCCGCCTCTGTCGCGAGCCGAACCCGTACCTCAGTCACCCAGGACTCCCTCGACGAACTGCACGGGATCGAACGGCGCCAGGTCGTCGACACCCTCGCCGAGGCCGATGAGCTTGACCGGCACGCCGAGCTCGCGCTGCACCTGGACGACGATGCCGCCCTTCGCCGACCCGTCGAGCTTGGTGAGGACGATGCCGGTGACGTCGACCACCTCGCCGAACATCCGGGCCTGTGTGAGACCGTTCTGGCCGGTCGTCGCGTCGAGCACCAGCAGCACCTCGGTCACCGGGGCGACCTTCTCGATGACCCGCTTCACCTTCCCGAGCTCGTCCATGAGACCCGTCTTCGTGTGCAACCGGCCCGCCGTGTCGACGAGGACCACGTCCGCGCCGCTGTCGCGTCCGGCGACGACCGCCGTGTACGCGACGGATGCAGGGTCCGCCCCTTCTGCCCCGCGTACGGTCTCGACGCCGACCCGGTCGCCCCACGTGGTGAGCTGGTCCGCCGCCGCGGCACGGAACGTGTCGGCAGCGCCGAGCACGACGGTGCGGCCCTCGGCGACGAGAACGCGCGCGAGCTTCCCCACGGTCGTCGTCTTGCCGGTGCCGTTGACACCGACCACGAGCACGACGCCCGGGAGGTCAACCCCGTCCGGGCCGGGCGCGCCGATGCAGTGGACCGTACGGTCGAGCTCAGGACCGACGAGCGCGATGAGCTCCTGACGCAGCACGTCGTGGGCCCGCGCGGGATCGACGACGCCATCGACGGCCAGTCGCTGACGCAGCTTGGTCGTCAGCTCAGTGGCGGGCCTCACACCGAGGTCGGACGTGATCAGCGTCGTCTCGAAGTCCTCCCACGTCGACTCGTCGATCCTGTCGTGGGCGAGCAGATCGGCCAGGCCACGGGCGAGAGCGTTCTGGCTCCCGGCCAGTCGCCGGCGCAGTCGTACGAGCCGCGAGGCGGGGGCCTCGGGCACGTCCAGGTCGGTGGCGTGGGTCTCGACGGCAGTCGCGGCAGCGGGGGCCTCGATCTCGGGAGTCGCTTCAGGCTGCGCCGGCGCTGCGGGTGTCAGGCGTGGCCGCTCCTCAACCGGAGGGAGGGCTTTGCCGCGAGACCGTACGAAGAGGACAGCCCCGACGATCACGACGATGACGACAGCCGCGATGGCGAGCCAGTAGAGCGGATTCACGCGGTCATCCTATGGGGAGCGCCGAGCCGAGCATCGAGGCCGACACTCGGACGACCTGGGGTCAGCGACGCGCGTCGAGCAGACGGAGCAACGCCTGGGGCGGCTCGGCCTCACCGTTCAGGTGCTGGGCGATACGGCGCATGAGTACGCCGAAGCGCGTCGACGTGAGGCGGCTCCCCTTGTCGGCGATACCGATGGTCACGACGAGCGCGAGGCCGACGATGATCGCTAGGACGACCGCCATAGCGACGATTGCGGAGAGCATGGCAAAACCTTTCGCAGGGGAAGCGCACATCCACTATCACGCGCCACCCGAAGGAGTGCACGGCAACACGCCGCCGGCTAGTCGCCGTCGTCGCGAAGTCGTTGTGAGATGACTGCCGACACCCCATCCCCGCGCATAGTCACGCCGTAGAGTGCGTCAGCAACCTCCATCGTACGCTTCTGGTGCGTGATGACGAGCAACTGTGACGTTGCTCTCAGCTCCTCATAGATCTCCAGCAGACGACCGAGGTTCGTGTCGTCCAGCGCCGCTTCGACCTCGTCAAGGATGTAGAAGGGGCTCGGCCGAGCCTTGAAGAGGCTGACGAGGAACGCGACCGCGACGAGCGAGCGCTCGCCACCCGACAGCAGGGACAGACGCTTGATCTTCTTTCCGGCGGGACGCGCCTCGACCTCGACGCCTGTGGTCAGCCACTCCCCCGGCTCGGTGAGCACGAGAGCGCCCTCACCCCCTGGGAAGAGTCGTGAGAACACTCCCTCGAACTCCCGCGCCACGTCGTCGTACGCCTGGGCGAACACCTCTCGCACTCGGGCGTCGACCTCGTCGACGATCTCGAGAAGGTCCTGCCGGGTGCGCCGGAGATCCTCCAGCTGGTTCGACAGGAAAGAGTGCCGCTCCTGCATCGCGTCGAACTCCTCGAGCGCGAGCGGGTTGACCCTGCCGAGCACCTGCAGGTTCCGTTCCGCCACACGCAGCCGCCGGAGCTGCTCCTCACGGATGTACGGGACGGGCTCGGGCGTCTCGTCCTCCGCCGTCAAGGGCAGCCCTTCGTCCGTGACCAGAACCGGTACGAGCTGGTCGGGTCCGTACTCGGAGATGAGCGTCTCAGGCTCGATGCCGACTTCAGCGAGAGCACGCTCACCCAGGGCCTCGATCCGCATCCGCTGCTGCGAGCGCGCGAGCTCGTCTCGGTGGGCACTGTCGACGAGTCCTTCGAGCTCCTTCGCCAGGTGACGCACGGATGCTCTCGCGTGGCCGAGCACCTCGTTCGCGTCGGCTCTGTCCCTGTCGGCCGCGTCGCGCTCTGCCGCGATCGCGGTACGGGACACCTCGAGCCGTCTCAGCAGGTACGACGCCGCCTCATGGACTGCCCTCGCGGTCTCGCCCTCCCGTCGCATCTGGTCGCGGCGGGCCTCGGCCCGGGCCCGTGCCTGACGCTCCGCCTGTGCTGCGGTGCGTAGGGACTCCGCACGCCCAGCTGCCGCCCGGCTGCGTTCCTCGACCGTACGCAGCGCGAGACGCACCTCCATCTCGCCGGACCGTGCCTTCCGCGCGGCTTCGGACAGGGAGTCCCGCTCCGTCGGGTCCGGCTCGGCCAGCTCCCCTCCGGCGGACGCCAGGTCGAGGCGCTCCGACATCTCCTGCAACGCCACGAGATCACGGGCTTTCGAGGCCTCTGTCTCGGCGATCTGCGCGTCGAGGCGTTCGGCCTCGCCACGTGCGGCACGTGCCGTCTGGTTGAGCTGGCCCAGCTGCTCGGCCAGGGCGTTCTGCTGCGCGTCCGACTCGTTGAGCCTGGCCAGGGCGACGTCGAGGCGATGCTGCGCATCCTCGAGGGTTGCGGTGACCGCCGTCACGGCGAAGCCCACCCGCTCGACCTCGTGCTGTGCCGCGGTGAGCTGCTCGACGGCCTCGTCGACGGCCGCCTGGACCTGGATGAGACTCGGCCTCGCCCCTGACCCGCCGCTCGCGAACCACTCGGACAGGATGTCGCCGTCACGCGTGACTGCCGTGACGTCCGCGAACTGCCGTACGAGAGCGCGTGCGGCATGAAGGTCGTCGACGACCGCGACCTTGCGGAGCAGCTGCCGGAGAGCTCCCTGCACGGGCGCCTCTGCCTTGACGACGTCGATCGCGTACCGGGCCTTGTTCGGTAGGGCGGGCCAGGTCTCGCCCGCGTCGCTCGCGCCACCCAGCAGCATCCCTGCGCGTCCGAGGTCCTCGGCCTTGAGGTGGGCGAACGCGCCGAGGGCCGCGTCCAGATCGGCGACGGCCACCGCGTCCGCGGCCGACCCCAGAGCGGCTGAGACCGCCGCTTCGTAGCCCGGCTCGACCGTGACCAGCGCAGCGACCGAGCCGAGCAGGCCGCCGACCGCCTCCGAGGCGGCGAGCAGCTGGGTCGACGCGCCCTCGCGTTCCAGTCCCAGCTTCAGCGCCTCGACGCGTGCGGTGAGGGCGGCACGCAGCTGTGCCGCTTGACGCTCCTGGTCCCGCAGCGCCGCGAGCTCCTGCTGTGCGTGCGTGACCCCCTCCTCAGCGGCCTCGTACTCGGAGTCCAGGCCCAGCTCGCCTTCGTCCAGCCCGGCGACGTTCGACTCCAGCGTCTGGAAGGCCCTCGTGGCCTCGTCCGCGCGGGCCAACGCGGCGTCGCGCGCAGCCGTCAGGCGGGTGGTCTGCTCGGCGGCGTTCTCCGTACGGCTCCGCAGCGACCCCACCTGGCCCGTGAGGCGGGCGAGCCCCTCGCGCCGATCGGCAGCGGCACGGACGAGTGCGGCGAGGCGTGACTCGGACTCTGTGTGCTCATGCTCGGCCGCGACCCGGCGCTCGGTCGCTTCGGCGAGTGAACGTTCGCGCCGCGCCACCTCGGCGCGCAGGCCTTCCTCGGCTCTGGCCTCGGTCGCAGCCTCGGCATCGAGGGCGTCGGGATCTCGTCCTGGCCGACCGTCGATGGGGAGCTCGTCGGCGTGCCGGATCCGTTCGGCGGCGATCGAGATCGTCGACGTGATCCGTTCCCGGAGCCCCGCCAGGCCGTACCAGGTCTCCTGAGCCGACTGGAAGCGCGGCTGGGCCGATGCCAGGTCACGCTCGGCGGTCTCCTCCTCCTGGCGTGCCTCTGCGAGCGCGGCCTCGACCCGAGACCGTTCGGCGACGAGTGCGGCTTCGTCGGCCATCTCGGCATCGAGCGCCGTCGTCGCCTGAGCGAGGTCGTCGGCGAGCAGGCGCGCCTTGGCGTCGAGAAGCTCGGCCTGGATGACGGACGCCTTCCGCGCCACCTCTGCCTGACGGCTCAGCGGCTTGAGCTGGCGGCGGATCTCCGCGACGAGGTCGGCCAGGCGATTGAGGTTGGCCTCGGTCGAGTCGAGCTTGCGGAGCGCCTTCTCCTTGCGCTTCCGATGCTTGAGGACCCCGGCCGCCTCTTCGATGAAGCCTCGGCGTCCCTCCGGCGTCGCCTGAAGGATCGCGTCGAGCTGGCCCTGACCGACGATGACGTGCATCTCCTGGCCGATGCCGGAGTCGCTGAGCAGGTCCTGAACGTCGAGCAGGCGCGACTGGTGCCCGTTGATGGCATAGTCGCTGCCGCCGTTGCGGAACATCGTGCGCGAGATCGTGACCTCGCTGTACTCGATGGGGAGCGCCCCGTCGGTGTTGTCGATCGTCAGGACGACCTCGGCGCGACCGAGCGGCGCGCGGTTCGCCGTACCGGCGAAGATGACGTCCTCCATCTTGCCGCCGCGCAACGACTTCGCGCCCTGCTCGCCCATGACCCAGGCGAGCGCGTCGACGACGTTGGACTTGCCGGAGCCGTTGGGACCCACGACGCACGTGATGCCGGTCTCGAAGTTCAGCGTGGTCGAGGACGCGAACGACTTGAACCCGCGCAAGGTCAGGCTCTTGAGGTACACGGCAGGACCCTAGACGAAGTTCTCGCCGTGGTGGCGCCGACGGACCGCTCGGAAGGTCCACAGCTTGTTGACGATGAAGTTGACCGGCATCACGAGGACGACCTGGATCATCTGTGCCCAGTACAGCCGGCGCCGCCAGAAAGGAGACCCGTCAACGAAGAAGTCGCTCGACAGGTAGAGCGGCGACTGGGGGTTGCGCAGGGCGACGAGAATGCCGAACCCGACCAGCTGTGCGACCGTCCCGACCAGCAGGAAGGGCAGGTACTCCTTGATGAACGGCGCGCGGTTGACCGACCGGAAGGTCCAGTTCCGGTTGAGCAGGAAGTTGAACATGTTCGCGCCCACGAACGCGACGAACGCGTACACCAGGTAGTACCGGATGTTGAAGTCGCTCGCCGGGATCGGGAACACCGGGTCGTAGTCGTGGACATGGCCGAGGTGGGTGCCGATCTGGTTGCAGATCGCGACGATCACCATGTTGATGGCGACGCCAGTGCCACCGATGAGCCCGAACTGCGCGAACTGGCGCAGCGAGCCTCGATGGCGGGTGAAGGCGGTGGACAGTGTCACGGTCGGGCAAGCCTAGCGGGTGACTGCTGACACGACGGGCACCGGTAGGACGAGCGGTTCGCGAAGGCCTCACGGACGATGAGGCGCCCGCATCGCCGACACGGGAGTCCCTCTCGTCCGTACACGTCGAGCGACCTCTCGTGGTAGCCCGACTCGCCGTTGACGTCGACGTACAGCTTGTCGAACGACGTACCTCCCGAGGAGAGGGACTCGGTCATGACGTCGCGAGATTGACGCAGCAGTCCTGCCACCCTGCGGACCGTGAGGTCGGAGCTCGGAGTGTCGAAGTAGAGCCGGGCCCGCCACAAGGACTCGTCGGCGTAGATGTTCCCGATGCCCGACACCAGCGTCTGGTCGAGGATGAGGCGCTTGATCCCTGCGTGGCGGCGCACGATGCGGTGCGCTACCGCGACAGGGTCGAAACCCTGGTCGAAGGGATCGAGCGCGATGTGCGCCACGTCGGGCGGCAGATCGGCGCCCCCCGGGCTGAGCCAGACCCCGCCGAACATGCGCTGGTCGACGAAGCGGAGCTGGCGACCGTCATCAAGGTCCCAGACCACCCGAGTGTTCGGCTGGAGTGGCGTGTCCGGCGCGTCGCTCCGGAACTGCCCGCTCATACCGAGGTGGGCGACGATCGCATCGTGAGAGTCGAGCGGCAGCCAGAGGAACTTCCCGCGTCGTCGAGGCTCGCGGAACGTCTGCCCGACGAGTACGGACTCGAAGTGGCGCGGACCGGGTAGGTGACGCCGCACGGGTCGTGGGTGCAGGACCTGTACGGCACGGATCGCGCGGCCGGTGATCAGTCCAGCGAGACCCGCACGTACGGTCTCGACTTCGGGTAGCTCAGGCACCGACCCCGCCGACGACGCCGGCCTTGGAGTCAGCGATGGTCTTGAGAGCCATGAACGCAGCGGCGGCCGCTTCCTGCTCGGCCTGCTTCTTGTTGAGGCCGTGGCCCGGCCCGTAGAGCTCCTCCCCGATGACCGCGTACGCCTCGAACCGCTTGTCATGATCCGGACCGGACTCGGTCACCTGGTAGGTGGGCACGCCCAGGGCGAGCATCGCGGAGAGCTCTTGGAGACTGGTCTTCCAGTCGAGACCGGCGCCGAGCGTCGCGGCGTCCTCGACGACGCCGTCGAAGAGCGCGTGGACGAACAGGCCGGCCGCGGCGATCCCGTGCTGGAGGAACACCGCACCGATCACTGCCTCGAGAGTATCGGCGAGGATCGATGCCTTGTCCCGACCACCGGTCGTGGCCTCGCCACGGCCCAGGAGCAGCTCGCGACCGAGATCGAGCGAGCGCGCCACGATGGCCAGCGACTGGGCGTTGACGACTGCTGCCCGGAGCTTGGCGAGGGTGCCCTCCGGCTCCTGCGGGAACGACAGGTACAGGTGTTCCGTGACGACGACGCCAAGAACCGCGTCGCCGAGGAACTCCAGGCGCTCGTTGGTGGGGACGCCACCATTCTCATACGCCCAGCTCCGGTGCGTCACGGCAAGTCGGAACAACTGGGCATCGACATCGATCCCCAGCTCCTTGAGAACAGCGAGAACCTGGCTCATGGCCTGGTTCTCAGGCCTCCAGCACCTGCCGGCGGGTACCCTTGGCCCCGTACTGGCCACACGTCGGGCACGCGGTGTGGGGCAGGTGTGGGGCCTTGCACGCCGGGTTGCTGCAGGTCACGAGGGTCGGCACGGCGGCCTTCCACTGCGATCGACGCGAGTGCGTGTTGCTACGCGACAACCGCCGCTTGGGAACCGCCATCTGTCACTCCTCTTATCGACCAGGCGCTGTGCCTGGCGTACTGCTACTCCTGCGTGGCCGACCACTGTTGCAGACTTCCCCAGCGGGGGTCCAGCTCGTCGTCATGACCATGGTCAGGATCGTCATTCAGATCTGCACCGCAGACCGGGCAGATGCCCAGACAATCTTCCTTGCACAGCGGTGCGAACGGCAAATCCAGCACCACAGCGTCTCGGAGGACCGGTTCGAGGTTGATGAGCTCTCCCTCGTTCCGTGCCGCCTCGTCGTCGGGCTCGTTGCCCGGGTAGTAGAACAGCTCCTGGACGTCGATCTCCATCGAGTCGGAGATCGCCTTGAGGCAGCGTGTGCACTCCCCGGCCAACGCGACCACTGCGGTCCCGGTGACCAGTATCCCCTCGCCCACCGCCTCGAGCTTGAGCTCGAGCTCGACCGGCGAACCCTCAGGTACTCCGATGACACCGATCCCGAGATCCGCTGGCGCCTCGGCGGTACGACGAAGACTCTTCATCGTCCCAGCCGACCTCGCCAGCTCGTGAGTCTCGATGACGAGAGTGGAGCGTTGGTCGGGCTGACGACGGTGAGTCATCTCGTACCCCTTCGACTTCCGGACGGGCTTGGTGACACCGACGGTGAATCCTACCTGTCCGTACGTGGCTAGTGCTAATCGAAGATCCGTGGCCGCACCGGGCTAGATGCTGGGCAGCGCCTCGACGTCGCTGTCGTCGAGCTTGGACCGTTTGGCGAGCTGCTCGCGCATCAGCACGACCTGGCTCGACGTCTTCTGCAGGGACGCCTCGAACTCTGCGAGCCGGCCATCCACGTACATGTCGGCCTCGATGCGGATCTGGCGGGCCTCCTCGTCCGCCTGAGCTCTGATGGCGAGAGCGTATTCGTTCGCCTCCCGGGCCACTCCTGACACGCTGGCGATCTCCTTGGCCTCGTTCCGAGCGTTCTCGATGATCTCGGCCGCCTGCTCTCGCGCGTGGGCGTGTGCCGTGAACTGCTCGTTG
Source organism: Propionibacteriales bacterium (assembly GCA_038317635.1). Lineage (GTDB taxonomy): Bacteria > Actinomycetota > Actinomycetes > Propionibacteriales > Propionibacteriaceae > Fen-668. The sequence continues at coordinate 59,990 of JBBQBP010000011.1, read as the reverse complement.
ATGACGGTGCGGGACCGCTCGATGTCCTCAGGAAGGCCGACGACGATGCCGTCGATGAGGCTCAGCACCTCGGCTCGGTTGACCATGCAGCTCGCCGACATCGGGACCTGGCGCGCGTCGACGACGATGGACCTCAGCCTCGACAGGTCCTTCTCGGTCGTCGAGAGCAGGTCCTGGTCGGTCCCCGCGGCGTTGATGTCAGTCATGTGCCCTCCTCGTGGCGAGTCGTTGAGCGACGACGGCGGGCACGTATGGTGCCGCGTCACCGCCCAACGTTGCGACCTCTCGCACCAGTGTGCTGGATACGTACGACCACTGTGCGGCGGCAGGCAGGATCACTGTCTCGACACCGGACAGGGACTGGTTCATCCGAGCCATGCCGACCTCGAAGTCGAAGTCCGTCGCTGCCCGTGCCCCCTTGACGATGGCGCCCGCGCCGTGCGCCCGGCAGAAGTCGACGAGCAGTCCGCTGAGAGGCTCGGCCGTGACGCCCTCGATGTCGGCCGTGGCCGCCCGTACGAGCTCGAGCCGCTCCTCGGGATGGAACAGGTACCTCTTGCTCGAATTGGCACCGACCGCGACGACAACCTCCTCGAAGATCGCTCTGGCTCGTCTGATCACGTCGAGATGACCGTTCGTGATGGGGTCGAACGACCCCGGCACGACTGCTCTCACTGTCCGGCCTTCCTCGTGGCGTAGTGGATCGTCGTCTCACCGTAGCGGCGACCCCATACGTCAGCCAGCACATCCGGGAGAACCGGGTCGGGTGTCCTGCTCGACCGTTCGATCACGAGAAGCCCGTCCTCGGCGAGCCAGCCTCGGTTCAGGATCGCCGTGACGGCTGCCGATAGCTCATCCTTGGTCAAGGCGTACGGCGGATCCAGCCAGACCATGTCGTACGGGCTCTCCGCCACCCGGGACAGGAACCCGTCCACTGTGGCCGTGGTGACGTGCACGCTCGCCCCCACATGCTCGGCGTTGCGTCGGGCCACTGCGGCGACCTTTGCGTCGCGCTCCACGAGCTGTACGGGAGCCGCCCCGCGGCTGGCAGCCTCGATCGCCACACCCCCGCTGCCCCCATACAGATCCAGGAAGCTGAGTCCGGTCAGCGCCTCCTCCCCCGGAAGGTCGCCGGCGCCCCACCAGGACACCACCGAGGAGAAGACGGCTTCGCGTACGCGATCGCTCGTCGGCCGGGTACGGTCCCCCGGCGGAGCCGCCAGCCGCTGCCCCTTGTATCGTCCACCGATCACCCTGCCCACGGCCTCAGAGTAGAGGCGTGTTTGAATGGGGCATGGCCGAATCCACGAACCCCGTGACCGTCCTCGAACAGAGCCGCTGCTGGGATTTACTCGCCAGCCAAGACGTCGGTCGGTTGGCCACGGCGATCCAGGGCATGCCCGAGATCTTCCCCATCAACTTCGTCGTCGACGGCGAAGGCATCGTCTTCCGTACCGCCGAGGGTTCGAAGCTGGTCGAACTCGTCATCAACGAGCAGGTGTGCTTCGAGGTGGACGGCTGGAACGACGACGGTGGCTGGAGCGTGATCATCAAGGGATCCGCAGCTGTGGTGCCGGCCGGCGAGCAGCAGTCGCGGGCCGAGGCCCTTCCACTGCGTCCATGGGTGCCGACCGTCAAGACCAACTTCGTGCGCGTGGCCGCGACGGAGATCACCGGTCGCCGGTTCCAGTTCGGCCCTGACCCACTCCCCGAGTATCGCTACGGCAAGCGACCGGTCTGAGCCACTATCGGACGTCCGGGATCGCCAACCACTCGCGCAGCGTCTCGACCCGCGTCGAACCGGTCCTTCAGGTGGCCTCCTGCCAGTCTCCGTCGGCCAGGCGCTCGATCTGCGTGACGTAGTCCCGAACCCCCGGGTCGGTGAGCTGCGGGTCCCGCTCGACCACCTGTTCGGCAAGGCTGCGGGCCAGAGCGATCTCGTCGGCGTGCTCCAGCACACGGAGCAGTCGCAGACTCGACCGAGTGCCCGACTGACTGCTCCCGAGCACGTCGCCCTCGCGGCGCTGGGCCAGGTCGACCTCGGAGAGCTCGAACCCGTCGCGCGTGCCGGCGACAGCGTTGAGACGTTCCCTGGCGTTCGTGCCCGCCTCGGCCGAGGTGAGGAGCAGGCACACGCCCGGATGGCTCCCTCGACCGATCCGGCCACGAAGCTGGTGAAGCTGTGAGATGCCGAAGCTCTCGGCGTCGCAGACGACCATCACCGTCGCGTTCGGTACGTCGACACCGACCTCGACGACGGTCGTCGCCACGAGCACGTCCAGGGCGCCGGCCGCGAAACGACGCATGACGTCCGCCTTCTCGTCGGACGGAAGCCGCCCGTGGAGCATGCCCAGGCGCACCGAGGCGAGCGGGCCGGCGGACAGCTTGGCGTACATCTCTTCCACCGACGCGCCCGCCGAGTCGTCCTTGGCGGTGATGCGCGGCGTGATGACGAACGCCTGCCGCCCCTGCTCGACCTCCTCGGCGACCCGCTGCCATGCTCGGTCCACCCACGCCGGGCGCGTGACCTGGTCAACGACCGTCGTCGAGATCTCGGCTCGGCCGAGCGGTAGCTCCGTGATCGTCGACACGTCGAGGTCGCCGAACACCGTCATGGCGACAGATCGCGGGATCGGTGTTGCGGTCATGACGAGGACGTGGGGATGCTGATCGGCTCGCGTCCCCAGCGCGTTGCGCTGCTCGACGCCGAACCGGTGCTGCTCGTCGACGACCACGAACCCCAGCTCCGCGAACTCGACGCGCTGTTCGAGAAGGGCATGGGTGCCGATCACAATCCCTGCCTCGCCGGTCGCGATCTTGTCGAGAACATCCCGCCGTTGGGACGCCGGGGTCGACCCGGTGAGGAGCACGACGTCAGTCGCTCCCTCGGGGGCCCCGAGGGTCGCGCCCGCTCCCAGGTCGCCGAGCAGGCCCCGTACGGTCGCCAGGTGCTGCTGCGCGAGCACCTCGGTGGGCGCCAGAAGCACCGTCTGGCCGCCGCCGTCGACCACCGTGAGCATGGCGCGCAGCGCGACCACGGTCTTCCCCGAGCCGACCTCGCCCTGGAGAAGCCGTTGCATCGGACGAGGGAGTCCGAGCTCGGTGAAGAGCTCTTCGCTGACGGCCACCTGCTGCTCGGTGAGCGTGAACGGCAAGCGCGCATCGAAAGCTTCGAGCAACCCTCCGGCACGTCGCGGCCAAGCACGGGCACGGTGCAGCCGGGCGTCCTGACGCCGGTAGGCCATGGCCACCTGCGTCGCGAAGGCCTCGTCGAAGATCAACCGCCGACGGCCCGCGGCGTGCTCCTCCCGGCTCGTCGGCGCGTGGACCGCGCGGCAGGCAGCCTCGAAGTCGATGACATCAGCCGCATCGCGTACCCACTCCGGCAGCGCGTCCGGAAGGCCCGCGATGTGCTCAACCGCCAGATCAGCACACTCGGAGATCGTCCAGGTCGGAAGCTTGGCGGACTGCGGGTAGAGACCGATGTAGCTCGACCGGGTCACCTGCCGAGCCACGCGCATGCTGTCGGCGCTGCCGACGTAGCCGTCAGCGGTATCCATGGCGAACGCGGGGTGTGCAAGCTGCGGCCGGTCACGGAACCAGCCCAGCTTGCCGGCGAAGATCCCCCGCTCCGACCGGCTCAGCAGCTTCTGCCAGTACTCGATCATGTGCTTCTTGCCGAAGAACGTGACATCGAGGAAGCCCGTACCGTCCGTGAGCCGTACCTCGAGGCGCAGCCGGGAGGGATCCCCCGCTTGTTTCACCGACGCGAGCCTGGCCATGACCGCCACGTAGTCATCGACCACTCCGCGGCGGTAGTCGTCCATGAGCTGCGACAGGTCCGTGGTGTCCGTGCCGCTCATGAGGTGACGTGGCATGTGTCGCAGCACGTCGTGGACCGTGCGGATGCCCAGCACGTCGAACGCCTTGCCTGTCTTGTCGCCGACCAGGCGCGTGACGGGCTCCTCGAGGGCCCGGTACAACGGGGTCTGCCACACGTCCGCCACGCGCTCAGCCTAGGGAACAACGCCGACAAGTCGGCGATTCACTCCGGGTCGGGATAGAAGATCTCGTCCAGGGAAAGCCGGAATGCCTTCGAGATGCGGAACGCCAGCGGAAGGCTGGGGTCGTATTTTCCGGACTCCAGGGCGTGGACCGTCTGTCGCGAGACGTCCAGCAGGTCGGCGAGGTCGCTCTGGGTGAGGCCGTCGCGCGCCCGCAGCTCCCGCAACCGGTTGCGCATCAGCTGTACCGCCGACGGACGATGACGCCGCCGACGATCCACCACAGTGCGTACACGACCCAGGCGAACATCCAGTTGAGCTGCGGGGCGCCGACGGCCTGCATGAGCCCGTACGTGAAGGTGGTCACCGAGCCGCCCGCGAACGCTACCGCCAGCGCCTCCACAGTCGATCTGGACTGGAACTCGTCGGATTCGCGAAGGTTGGCCCAGACGGACCAGACCACTCCGATGAGCGCGGGGACAGGGAGCGCCATCGCCGCGAAGCGCCAGGAAGAGGAGCCCGCGTGTTGGGCAAGGAGGATGCCGACGACGAGCAGGACCACGTACGCGCCGATCGCGATGCCGAACCGGATTCCGTACCGACGGGATGCCTTGCTGACAGTCAGGTTTCGAGGTGTCGTCATGCCGACAAACGTAAAGGTCGCTTTACCTAGTGTCAAGTGTCATTTACATGCATTCCCCTTTGCCCACGCAGGGCGAGGCGCCGAGGCGACGGAGCCGTCGAGTCAGTGGTGGAGGGCCACGACCAGGATCGCGAACCCGGCGACTGCCTCGAAGAACCAGTGGATGAGGATCAGGGGCGCCAGCCGCCTGAACCAGAGGTACAAGGCGCCCAGCGCAAGGCTGACGATGAACGACCCGATGAACCCGGCCATGGTGACGTCCCAGTTGCCCATGCCGAAGGCCAGGTTCTGGGCCGCAGCGAGCAGTGCAGCGACAATGACGGCGCCGACCCGGCCCATGTGGACCTGAAGCCTCGGCAGCAGGTAGCCGCGGTACAGCGTCTCCTCGGCGACCGCCACGGTGATCGGGACGATGACCAGCCGCACGAGACCCAGCCACACCGTTGGTGTCACGGTGGCGTACGCCGGCGGAGCGCCGTAGTAGATCAACAGGTTCCCGGCGAAGCTGCCGAGGCCGAGTGCGATGTAGACGATCACCACACCGCCCAAGGCCCTGAGCAGGTTCTTGCCGATGGGCCGTGGCGTGAGCAGCGGGGCCAACGAAGCGCCTTCGCGCGCAAGCAGCTTCACGACGAGGAAGACCGTGAGGACATCCACCACGACGATCCACACCTTCGTCCCGGCAAGGGCGAGCGTCAGGGGCCTCGTGCTCCCCGCGAGCGTGAACCCGAGGAACGAGATGCCGTTGGTCAGCACCAGCGCCACGGTGCGCACCAGACCGATGGCCAGGAGCAGTCCCAGGGACAGCTTCGCGACTGCCGACGGATCTGCGGACTTCTCGGTCGATGCCATGGCAGGAATGTACCGGCGGAAGCCATGCGTGCCTGACGAGGGTCCGCTAACGGCTCCCCCAGTCCCACCTGGGCCGCGTCAGGAGCCCCTGGTCAGCCACCGTGGTCTCGCCGAGCTCCTTGACGAGCTCGTGCTGGACCGAGTCCGGAGCCTCGTGGCCGATCGCTTCGACAAGGGCGGCCGAGTGGGTGACCACGACGATCTGGGTACGGTTCGCCGCCGCTGCGATCAGCCGCGCCAACGGCTCAATGAGCTGCGGGTGCAGACTGGTCTCCGGCTCGTTGAGGACAAGCAGCGATGGCGGCCGCGGGCTCAGCAGCGCCGTCGCCAGTGCCACGTACCGTAGCGTCCCGTCGCTGAGCTCCGAGACCCCCAACGGACGCAGCATCCCCGGCTGACGCAGGCTCAGGAAGAACAAGCCCTCCGACTCGGTGACCTCGATCGTGGTGCTCGAGAAGGCATCGGCAATGGCACCGTCGAGCACCGACGCCCAGGCCGACTCCCGCACGGTCTCCACGGCTGCGGCGAGGTTCCGGCCGTCATGGTCGAGGATCGGCGACCAGGTGCCGATCTGGGGCTGCCGAGTGGGTGCGGACCGGTCGGTGCGGATGTGGTCGTGGAAGCGCCAGGACGCCACCGCGGCCCGTACAGAGGAGAGCTCCGGGTAACCGCGCGGGTCCGACAGTGAGGTGAGGACGGACTCCCGAGGGCCCAGGTCTTCGACGACGGTCTCCCACCCGCGGTCGGCGCGCACCTTCACGGTGCCCCGCAGGCGTGTCAGCAGCGTGGCGGCCGGCCGGAGCACCGGCCCGTCCCACACCACCTCGCGCTTGAGCTCCGGGTCGCGCGCGAAGAGGCTCTGGCTCGGGCTGGGGAGCCCGACGTCGACGAGGTACGAGAACTCCTTCGTCGCGAACCCCAGCATCAGCGAGACCGGTCGCCGACGGGATCCCCTGCCCTGTACGGGCACCTCGCCGTCACGCATGGCGCGAGAGATGGTCTCGGGACCTGCCCACAGCACCGAGGACAAGCCGCCTGCCTCAGCCAGGGCCGGGACCAGGCCGCCCGACGAGGTGTCGGACAGCAGCCGGAAGGCCTGGTACAGGCTGGACTTGCCGCTGCCGTTCGCACCTGTGACGACCGTCAGACCGCCGAGTGGCACGACGAGGTCGCGCAGCGACCGATAGCCGTGAACAGCGAGGGTGGTGATCACGCTGGGAACCCTAGACGGGGCCTCCGACAACCCGATGTGGCGCTCCGCCCGCGTGTCCGCCGTGTCGTCGAACGCTAGTGGCCCGCCCGCCGCTACTGTCGGGCCCAAGCGGTGGTGACACCGTGTGGAGCTTCCCCCCGGGAAACCGGATCCACCGACCTTCGGGTCGACGAGCATCGGATGGTGAGTCATGTCCGCGAGAGCGAGCAAGACCGTACGGGTAACACCCGAAGTGTTGGGCACGTCGGCCGAACGCCGGGTACGTGCCGTGCTCAAGGCAGCGCGCGCTGCCGCCGAGGACGAGATGCTGCGGCAGGACCTCGATGACGTGCTGACCGGTGAGCTGCGTCTCCAGGAGCTCGCTGCCCCTCGCCGCGCCGTCGCCTCCTGAGCGTTCGCCCCTTCCTCGTCACCGCGTAGGCACCGTGTCCCGTGGCCGCGGCGACGAGCCATGACGCAGAAAGAGCCCGCCGGAACCGGCGGGCTCTTTCTGGATGACTAGGGTCAGCGGGTGACCTTGCCGGACTTCAGGCAGCCGGTGCACACGTTGAGACGCTTCGGGGTGCCGTTCACCACCGCGCGGACGCGCTGGATGTTGGGGCTCCACTGGCGGTTGGTCTTCTTCTTCGACCACGGCACGTTGTGGCCGAAACCGGGGCGCTTGGCGCAGATGTCGCACACGGCGGCCATGAGACAACTCCTCGAACTGTGGGAAGCGGGCACCGTCCGGCGCCCACGCAACCTGGAAAGAATAACGTACGGGCACGGCGGGTGCGAATCGGACGCACCTCATACCCGCAACATCTTGTTCACGAGCCGTGGGCCGACGAACACGCCCATGAGGACGATCGCCTCGATGATCGTCTTCGCGATCAGCAGCACGACCACCGGCATCATCGCAGTCGTGAGCGCGTGACCCGCGAACAGGAGCCGAACCAGGTCGAGGGGTTGGCCGTCGGTGACGTACACCATCCCCAGGACGACACCCACCTGGAGCGTGAGTCCCCGGATGATGGGCGGGACCACGATCCCGACGGTGCCTGGTGACTGCCGCCGGGCGAGCCACAGGTCCATGCCGATCCGGACCAGGATGAGAGCCAACGGCAGCCACAGGTTGCGCGCGTCGGCAACCACACCGATCACCGACGTCACGATCGCCACGAACACGATCTGGACGATCGTGAAGACCCCGTAGATCATGCTGAACACGAAGACGCCCAGCGGGATCGGACCGATCCTCATGTCGTCGTTCGGCGTCACGGGATGCCAGAGCCGGACCACCGTCACCACACCCAGCCCGATGCTCTCCACCGGAAACAGCAGGAACATGCTGCCGGGTGACCAGCCCAGGACCACGACCCCGTACAGCAGCACGACGCTGACGGTCGCCCCCAGCAGCAGACCGCCGAGATCGCCCGTGGCCGTGCTTCGGGTCACGTCGCGACGACGACCGGGACGATCATGGGGCGACGCCTGTGCGTACCGGACACCCAGCGGCCGATGGTCCGGCGCATGAGCTGCTGCAGCCGATGCTGGTCGTCGACCCCTTCGACGAGCGCGGCGCGCAGCTCGTCGATCAGCTGCTGCCGTACCTCGTCGAAGACGTTGTCGTCCTCGACGAAGCCACGAGCGTGGATGTCGAGGGAGACGAGTCGCTTCGCGTGCAGGTTGATGACGGCCACGATCGAGATGAAGCCCTCGGAGCCGAGGACCTTGCGGTCGGCGAGAGCCTCCTCGGACAGCCCACCCACGCTGGCGCCGTCGACGAGGATGTAGCCCGCATCGATCCTGCCGACGTTGCGCGCCGTCCCGTTGGCCAGGTCCACCACGTCACCGTCCTCTGCGACGATGACGTTCTCGCTCGGGACACCGGTGGCGACAGCCAAGTTGGCGTTCGCCATGAGGTGGCGCATCTCCCCGTGGATCGGAATCACGTTGCGCGGCTTGACGATGTTGTAGCAGTAGAGGAGCTCCCCCGCGCTCGCGTGCCCCGAGACATGGACCAGCGCATTCCCCTTGTGGACGACGCGCGCACCGAGCCGGGACAGGCCGTTGATCACGCGGTACACCGAGTTCTCGTTGCCGGGGATGAGCGACGAGGCGAGCAGCACGGTGTCGCCCGGGCCCAGCTCGACCTGCGGGTGCTCCCGGTTCGCCATCCGTGCCAGCGCGGACAGAGGCTCCCCCTGCGACCCGGTCGAGACGATGACGATCCGGTCGTCGGGCAGGTCCTTCAACGCAGCCAGCTCGACGAGTGTGTCGCCGGGTACCTTCAGGAAGCCGAGATCACGAGCGACGCCCATGTTCCGTACCATCGAGCGGCCCACGTAACAGACCTTCCGGCCGTGAGCAGCGGCAAGGTCCATGATCTGCTGGATGCGATGCACGTGTGACGCGAAGCTCGCGACGACGATCCGGCGGGAAGCCGTCTGGAAGACGCGCTCGAGGGCTGGCTCGAGATCGCGCTCGAACGGCGTGAAGCCGCTGTTCTCAGCGTTCGTGGAGTCCGTCATGAAGAGGTCCACGCCCTCGGTACCAAGTCGGGCGAAACCCCTCAGGTCGGTGGTCCGGTGGTCGAGCGGCAGCTGGTCCATCTTGAAGTCGCCGGTGTGCAGGACCGTACCCGCCGCCGTACGGATGAACACCGCGAGCCCGTCGGGGATCGAATGGTTGACCGCCAGGAACTCCACGTCGAAGGGCCCCCGCACGATGCGGTCGCCCTCGGCCACCTCGATGAACTCCACATTGCGCAGACGATGCTCGCGCATCTTCTCCCGCACGAACCCGAGTGTCAGCGAGCTTCCGACAACGGGGATGGAGGCACGCATCCTCAGCAGGTACGGGACGGAGCCGATGTGGTCCTCGTGACCGTGGGTCAGCACCAGCGCCTCGACGTCGTCGAGCCGGTCGGCGATCGCATCGAGGCCGGGGAGGATGAGGTCGACGCCGGGATGGTCGTCCTCGGGGAACAGCACGCCACAGTCGACCAGGAGGAGCCGGCCGTTGATCTCGAAGCAGGTCATGTTCCGGCCCACGTCGCCGAGCCCTCCGAGGGGGATCACACGCAGCGTGTCGGGGGCGAGAGCGGGAGGGGTACGCAGTCCGGCATTAGGCACGCCCCAACCCTAGTGCCGCGCACGTCCGCGACGACACCAGCGAGTTCACCGCCCTCGGAGTCGCCGCTTCGACCGGGTAGGCTCCGCCCGGTGAACCAGCACGAGCCCGGATTCGTACGTCTCGCCCTACCCCGCGAGGCGCACGACATCGCGACGATCCAGTACGGGCTGATGGCCGGCCCAGCCCACCCGCTGCATGGGCTGTACGAGCAGGCCGACGTCGCCTCGCTGGCCGAGGTGTGGCACCGCTCGATCACGCGTCCGCCCCTGGCCTCGTACAGAGTCCTGGTCGCGACCGAGCACGACGCGGTCGTGGGAATGGTCGCCGTCGGCCCGTCCGAGGACGAGGACGCGGGTCCGGAGGACGGTCAGGTCCTCGAGTTCATGGTCTCGCCGCCCGCACGGTCGCACGGACACGGCAGCCGTCTGGTGCAGGCTGCCGTCGACACGTTGCGGGCTGATGGCTTCACGCACGCCACGTGGTGGCTGCCCAGCACCGCCGACGACCTCCGCGGCTGGCTGCAGGACATGGGCTGGGGTCCGGACGGCATACACGCGAGTGCGGAAGGCCCCACGGGAACGCTCAAGCTCGTACGGCTGCACACCGACATCTCGGCGGCCTGAAACGGGGTCAGCCGAGGGCCGTGACGTCCACGTCGGTCCCCTGCGCGGTGATCGTCAGGGCATCCTGCGTGACCGCCAGCGACGTGGCCACGAACGGTTTCGGCAGTCCCAGGTCGATGGGTGCCGTCACTTCGGCGAGGAGGTACGACGTGATGGCGTTGGGCACTTCGATCCCGGCCACCTTGAGCATCGTGTTCGTCAGGATCAGCTGACCGGCTGAGATGGTCGGGGTCGCGGTGACCGTGCCTGTCACGTTGATCCCGTACAGCTGGTACGCGATGACGACGACGATCCCCGTACCGTCCGGCGAGACCGAGTAGCCCGCGAGCGTCGACACCTGGCTCCACGTCAGTGAGGCCACCGCGGTCGCCTTGCCCGCCACCAGCCGGGAGAAGTTGTCCGTCGCCACCACGTCGGTGAGGTTCACCTCGACCTTGGGCGTCAGCGACCGGTCGCGGGCGCTGATCGGCAGTGCCGGGAAGTCCACGTTCACGTTGTCGAAGTGCTGCCGCAGCAAGGACACGACGAAGAGGTTGTCCGTGATGCTGACGCTTGAGACCAGCCCCGAACGCTGCAGGATCGCCTCCGCCGCCTTGTTCTCCGCGTAGTGGCGCCCGGCCGTGTTCCCGACGCTGAGGAGCGCGGCCAGCAGCGCGCCGACGACCGCGAGAGCGATGAGTGCCTTGCGCGTACGGCCACCCGCCAAGAGCTCAGCCATCCAGACCCAGCAGCGGGCCGATACCGACCGTCAGGCCGGGATGGGCCGGGATCCACCGGATCGCCGACACCACACCGGGCATGAACGACGCACGGTCCATCGAGTCGTGACGGATCGTCAGAGTCTCCCCGGTCGAGCCGAACAGGACCTCCTGATGGGCGAGCAGACCGCCGAGCCGCACGCCGTGCACGTGGATGCCGTCCACGACCGCGCCGCGCGCACCGGGCAGCTCCTGCACCGTGGCGTCAGGCACCTCCCCCAGCCCGGCCTCCTGCCGGGTCGCGGCGATGAGGTGGGCCGTCGCGACGGCCGTTCCGGACGGGGCGTCGGCCTTGGTCGGGTGGTGCAGCTCGATGATCTCCACGCTCTCGTAGTGCGCGGCCGCGATGGAGGCGAAGTGCATCATCAGCACGGCCCCGATCGAGAAGTTCGCGGCGGCGAGCACGCCGACCTTCGGCTCGGCGCCCAGCCAGGTACGGATCTGGTCGTAGCGCTCCTCGGTGAAGCCCGTCGTGCCGACCACCAGGTGAAGCCCGTTGTCGATGCACCACTTGACGTTGTCCATGACCGCGTCGGGATGAGTGAAGTCGACGACGACCTGGGCTCGACGCGCGTCGTTGCGGTTGTCACCGACATCGAGGCCGGCCACCAGGTCGAGGTCCGGGCTCGTGGTAACAGCTCGGCACACCTCTCCACCCATCCGACCGTTCACTCCGAACACTGCGACGCGCATGCGACCCTCCCAGAAGTTGATACCCACACAGCCTAGAAGCCCTGTCCCAGCCTGGGACAGGTTCTCACCGGCCGCGTGTGTCGTCGCGGGCCGATACGACCACGAGCCGCCCGGAAAACCGGACGGCTCGCCATCGAGAGTCTTGCCCGCGGTCAGGACACGAGTCCCAGCCGCGGTCTGCTCTCACTCCGCCGCAGCGGTCTCCTCGACCACAGGGATGAGCGAGAGCTTGCCGCGATCGTCGATGTCGGAGATCTCGACCTGGAGCTTCTGTCCGACGGACAGGACGTCCTCGACGTTCTCCACGCGAGCGCCGCCGGCCAGGGGCCGGAGCTTCGAGATGTGGAGCAGGCCGTCCTTGCCCGGGAGCAAGGAGATGAACGCCCCGAATGCGGTGAGCTTGACGACCGTACCGAGGTAGCGCTCGCCCCTCTCCGGCATCGTCGGGTTGGCGATGGCGTTGACCAGCGTGCGGGCGGCCTCGGCGGCCTCGCCACTGACGGCCCCGATGTACACGGTGCCGTCCTCCTCGATCGACAGGTTGGCGCCCGTGTCGTCCTGGATCTGGTTGATGACCTTGCCCTTGGGACCGATGACCTCGCCGATCTTGTCGACGGGGATCTTCACCGTGAGGATCCGCGGAGCGAAGAGGCTCATCTCGTCCGGAGTGTCGATGGCCTCGGCCATGACGTCCAGGATGGTGAACCGAGCCTCGCGGGCCTGAAGCAGCGCGCCGGCCAGCACATCGGCAGGGATGCCGGTGAGCTTGGTGTCGAGCTGTAGAGCCGTGACGAAGTCACGCGTACCGGCGACCTTGAAGTCCATGTCGCCGAGAGCATCCTCGGTGCCGAGGATGTCGGTCAGCGCGATGTAGGAGGTCTTGCCGTCGATCTCCTCGCTCATGAGACCCATCGCGATGCCCGCGACCGGAGCCTTGAGCGGCACCCCGGCGTTGAGCAGCGCCAGCGTCGAGGCGCAGACCGAGCCCATCGACGTGGAGCCGTTGGAACCGAGAGCCTCGGAGACCTGGCGGATCGCGTACGGGAACTCCTCACGCGTCGGAAGCACCGGCACGAGTGCACGCTCAGCGAGCGCACCATGGCCGATCTCACGCCGCTTCGGAGAGCCGACCCGGCCGGTCTCACCGGTCGAGTAGGGCGGGAAGTTGTAGTTGTGCATGTAGCGCTTGGTGGTCTCAGGCGCCAGCGTGTCGAGCTTCTGCTCCATGTCGAGCATGTTCAGTGTGGTGACGCCCAGGATCTGGGTCTCGCCGCGCATGAACAGTGCTGAACCGTGGACACGCGGGAGCACGCCGACCTCGGAGGACAGCGTGCGGATGTCCCGCACGCCGCGACCGTCGATACGGACCTGCTCGGTGAGCGTCTTGTGACGCACGATCTTCTTGGTCAGTGCACGGTAGGCGCCGGTGATCTCCTTGTCGCGGTCCGGGAACTGGCTGCCGAGCTCGCCCTTGAGGGCTGCGAGCAGCTCCTCCGTGGCGACCTCACGCTCCTGCTTACCGGCGATGGACTGCACCCCGCGGGTGCGGTCGGTGCCCGCTGCGGCAACCGCCTCGTACACGTCGGGCTGGTAGTCGAGGAAGACCGGGAACTGCTTGATCGCCTTCGGGAACTGCGCCACGAGCTCGGCCTGCGCGTCGCACAGGGCCTTGATGAACTTCTTGGACTCCTCGAGGCCCTGGGCCACGACCTCTTCGGTCGGGGCCGGACGGCCCGAACGCACGAGATCCCAGGTCGCCTCGGTCGACTCAGCCTCGACCATCATGATCGCGACGTCGCCGTCAGCGATCACGCGGCCCGCGACGACCATGTCGAACGTGGCGTCCTCGAGCTGCTTGACGGTCGGGAACCCGACCCAGGTGCTGCCGATGAGCGCCACGCGGACGCCACCGATCGGCCCGGTGAACGGCAGTCCGGCGAGCGTGGTCGACGCGGACGCGGCATTGATCGCCACGACGTCGTACAGAACGTCGGGGTTGAGCGCCATGACTGTTGCCACGACCTGGACCTCGTTGCGGAGGCCCTTCACGAAGCAGGGACGCAGCGGGCGGTCGATCAGGCGAGCGGTGAGGATCGCGTTCTCGCCCGGACGACCTTCACGCCGGAAGAACGAGCCGGGGATGCGGCCGGCCGCGTACATGCGCTCTTCGACGTCGACCGTCAGCGGGAAGAAGTCGATGGCGTCACGCGGGTTGTTGGCCGCGGTCGTCGCCGAGAGCACCATCGTGTCCTCGTCGAGGTAGACGGTGGCAGAGCCCGCGGCCTGACGAGCCAGCAGGCCCGACTCGAAGCGGACGACGTGCCGACCATGGGAGCCGTTGTCAATGACGGCTTCGGTGAAACGGAGATCGGGTCCCTCCATGGGGATTCCTTTCCTCATCGCGCGAGCAGCGTGACATACGGATAGTCACCCGTCGACGAATCGGATCCGGTCTTCGATCGAGGGACTCGGGGAGCGTGTCCGCCACCCGAATCCCACTACCGAGGACCGCCTCTTCGCCCGTCCCGGGCTCGCGATGTGATGTGTTGAGTTGTACCCCGGCAACCCGGGGTTGGATGTGATAAGGGGCCCACCCGGAAGGGCGGACCCCAGAGGTCACCGACGCAGACCGAGGCGCTCGATGAGCTTGCGGTAATGCTCGATGTCGTTCTTGGCGACGTAGTTCAGCAGGCGCCTGCGCTGGCCAACCATGAGCAGGAGGCCCCGGCGGCTGTGGTGATCGCCCTTGTGTTCCTTGAGATGTTCGGTGAGGTGAGCGATGCGCTTGGTGAGCAACGCGACCTGCACGTCGGGCGAACCGGTGTCACCTGGGGTGGTCGCGTAGTCATCGATGATCTTCTTCTTGGTGGCAGCGTCCATTCGACGTGCACTCCTCTCGGTTATCCCGTTGCGCGATGCCCCCGTCGCTGGTGCAGTCGGGGCACTTGGGTCTTCGCGGCCGATCGAACGGCGATCCGAGGCTATCAGGACCTGTCGAGGGGCGCGAAATCCAACCTCGGCGGCCTCGGAGGGCCGCCGACTTCTGTACTGTTCGGGACCACGGCAACGGCATACATCCGACACATCTATGGGCTAGGTTGCTGGAGTCACACAGGAGGTATTGGGGGTTCGGATGTCCGACGAAGTAGAGATCGAGATTCGCCTGGTCCGGTCCGACGACCTGCCTGCGCTGCGTGCGCTGGAGGACCGCCCGGAAGGGTTCGTCTGCGACCGTCGGTTCGCCGAAGCGATCGACGGTGACACGTCCTACTACATCGCGGTCCGCGCGGACGACCCGCTCGGCACGGTCGTGCTCGATCTCAAGCCGGGGCCGCTCATGCCGGAGCTCCGCAACATGTACGTCTACCAGCACGCGCGCCGTCAGGGCATCGGCCGGCTGCTGGACCTCCATGTGGAGACGGTCGCCCGCGACCTCGGGTACGAGGAGCTCTTCCTCGGGGTCGATCCCGACAACTACAAGGCGATCCCCCTGTACCTGTCGCTGGGCTACGAGCCGACCGGCAACCACCGCATCGTCGGTGGGGACGCGCCTGAGGGACTCCCCGGCGAGGTCTTCCACGACGCGATCTACCGCAAGCGCCTTCGTCAGTTCTGACCAGGCGCGCCGAGGACCTGACGGACCGCGCCGACATCGGCGTCCATCTGCACGATGAGGTCGTCGAGGGAGTCGAACTTCACCTGGCCGCGGAGCCGGGCGATGAAGTCGACGCCGATGCGGCACCCGTACAGCTCGAGATCCGTGCGATCCAGAACGTATGTCTCGACGCGCCGCTCGACGCCGTCGAACGTGGGATTCGTACCGACGGAGATCGCCGCCGCCATCGGCTCGGCGTCCACCTTCTCGAGGCACGTCAGCCACCCCGCGTACACACCGTCGGCCGGACACGCGTGGCCCATCGGGACGGTGAGGTTCGCGGTCGGGTAGCCGAGGGTGCGACCGCGCTGGTCCCCCATCACGACGATGCCCGTGTAGCGGAACGGTCTGCCCAGGACACGTGCCGCGGCCTCGACGTCACCCTCGTAGAGCGAACGGCGCACCCGCGAGGAAGACAGGGCGGAGATGTCGCTGAGCAGCGGAAGCGCTGCGACCTCGAACGTTCCCGCGCCGAGCTCGCGCAGCGTGTCCACGGTCCCCAGGGCCCCGCGACCGAAGCGGAAGTTCTCCCCCACGACGACCGTCGCGGGATGCAACGGAGCCAGTACGTGCTCCACGAACTCTTGAGGCGTCCAGTCGGCGATACGCCGGGAGAACTCCACGACGCGCACCTCGTCGGCGCCCGCGTGACGCAGCAGGTCGATCCGCTCGGGCAGGTCGCACAACAGCTCGGGCGCTGCGTTCGGACGCAGCACCACCATCGGATGCGGCCAGAACGTCACCGCGACCAGCGGCGCGCCCGGTCTCAGTGCTCGAGCGGCGGCGAGCAGCTCGCGATGTCCGAGGTGAACACCGTCGAAGTTGCCGATCGCCACGACAGTGGGACCACCCGTGATCACTGACCCTCCCCATCGACGAACACTGTGTCGGGAACCGCACGGTCCCCTGCTGGACGGTACAAGGCGAGCAGCGTACCTGCCGGCCCGATGACCGCGGTGAGGTCCTGGAGATGGCGCCCGAGCGAACGCCCGTGGGCGACGTCGACAGCCTCGGCGGCGGACACCTCCACGACGGGGAAACAACGTGTCGCGGCCTGTGCCGGAGTGAGCCAGGCACCGCTCGGGATGGTCGCCACGTCGAGATCAGGGCCAAGGCTCGACTCCTCCACCGTGAACGGGCCCACGCGGGTGCGGCGCAGCGCCGCGAGGTGCCCGCCCACGCCCAGGGCCCGACCGAGGTCGCGCGCGAGGGCTCGGATGTACGTGCCGGACGAGCATTCGACGTCCAGCTCCACGTCGAGGACCGGTGTCCCGTCATCCGCCACCGCTGGAGCCACCGCGCCGACATCCAGCCGCGTGATCGTGACCCGTCGGGCGGGAAGGTCGACCTCTTCGCCGGACCGGACCCGCTTGTACGAGCGGACACCGCCGACCTTGATCGCCGAGACCGAGCTGGGAACCTGGTCTATCTCCCCGAGGAAGGCCGTCGCGGCGGCCCGTACGCCTTCCTCAGCGACGTCTCCCGCACCGTGGGAGGCGGTGATCGTCCCCTCCGCGTCCTCGGTGACCGTCTCCTGGCCGAGCCGTACGGTCGCGACGTAGCGCTTGTCGTGCAGCGTCATCTGGCCCAGCAGCCGGGTCGCTCGGCCGACGCCGATGACCAGGACGCCGGTCGCCATCGGGTCGAGCGTGCCCGCGTGACCGACCTTCTTTGTCCCAGCGAGGCGACGTACGCGCGCCACGACGCCGTGTGACGTGATGCCTTGCGGCTTGTCGACGACGATCACGCCCGAGATGTCGGTCACTCTTCTTCGTCGTCCTCGTCGTCGGCGTCCTCGTCCGCAGGCTTGCGGTACGGATCCTCATCGCCCGCGTACGTGGCGCCGACGGCCTTCGCCGCCAGCTGCTCGTCCTCGAGGCGAGCCTGCGCGAGCAGCTCCTCCATGTGGGCGGTGGTCTCCGGCAGCGCGTCGGCGACGAACGAGATCGTCGGTGCGAACCGCAGTGCAAGACGACGCGACACGACGGTCCGGATCTGGCCCCGGGCCGCCTCGAGCGCAGCCGCGGTGTCGACCCGTTCCGCTTCGCTGCCGAGCACCGTGTAGAACAGCGTGCAGTCGTGGTTGTCCTTGCTGAGCCGCACGTCGGTGATCGTCACGAAGCCGAGGCGCGAGTCCTTGACCCGCTTCTCGAGCATCTCGGCGGCGATGTGCTTGATCTGCTCGGCGCGCTTGAGCGCATACGGGCTGGTCATGGGTCTCCCTTCCAGCGCGGGTGCTCACCGGTCCCGGATCCGGGACCGGTGAGCACGCGCATGTCAGATGCGCGGCTTCTCCACCATCTCGAAGGTCTCGATGATGTCGCCGACGTGCAGGTCGGAGTAGTTCTGCAGCGTCAGGCCGCACTCGAACCCTTCCCGCACCTCGGTGACGTCGTCCTTCTCGCGACGGAGCGTGTTGATCTCCGTCTCCGCCACGACAATGCTGTCGCGCAGGAGCCGGGCCTTGGCATGACGCCGGATCGTGCCGTCGATGACCATGCAGCCCGCGATGATCCCAATCTTGGAGGAGCGGAAGATGTCGCGGATCTCGGCCTGGCCACGCACTTCTTCGGCAAAGACCGGCTTGAGCATGCCCTTGAGTGCGGCCTCCACCTCGTCGATCGCCTGGTAGATGACCGAGTAGTAGCGGATGTCGACACCCTCGCGGTCGGCGAGCTCTGTCGCCTTCCCCTGGGGCCGGACGTTGTAGCCGATGATGACCGCGTCCGAGGCGGATGCCAGCGTGACGTTCGTCTCGGTGATGGCACCGACACCACGGTCGATGATCCGCACGCTGACGTCGTCGCCCACCTCGATCTTGAGCAGCTCGTCCTCCAGCGCCTCCACAGAACCTGCGGTGTCGCCCTTGAGGATGAGCTTGAGCTCCTGGACCTCGCCCTTGGCAAGCTGCTCGAACAGCTGGTCGAGCGTCTTGCGGCGGGTTCCCTTGGCCAGCATCGCGGCCCGCATCCTCGCCTCACGCCTCTCGGCGATCTGTCGAGCCTTGCGGTCGTCCTCCACGACCAGGAAGTTGTCGCCGGCGCCGGATACCGACGTCAGACCGAGCACCTGGACGGGCGTGGACGGAGGAGCCTCCGTGATCGTGTCTCCCTGGTCGTTGATCATGGCGCGCACTCGGCCGTAGGCGGAACCCGCCACGATCGAGTCGCCCACGTGCAGCGTGCCACGGTGGACGAGGACGGTGGCCACCGGGCCACGACCCCTGTCGAGGTGCGCCTCGATCGCCACACCCTGAGCGGGCATGTCCGGGTTCGCCCGGAGATCGAGCTCGGCGTCTGCCGTCAGGACGATGGCCTCGAGCAGCTCGGCCAGACCGGTCCTCGCCGTCGCGGAGACATCGACGAACATCGTGTCGCCGCCGTACTCCTCGGGGATCAGACCGAACTCGGTGAGCTGGCCGCGGACCTTCACGGGGTCGGCAGTCGGCTTGTCGACCTTGTTGACCGCGACCACGATCGGCACTTCGGCCGCCCTGGCATGGTTCAACGCCTCGATCGTCTGCGGCATGACACCGTCATCGGCGGCCACGACGAGCACCGCGATGTCGGTCGACTTCGCGCCACGGGCACGCATGGCCGTGAACGCCTCGTGGCCCGGGGTGTCGATGAACGTCACCTTGCGTTCGACGCCGTCGACCTCCGTCTCGACCTGGTAGGCACCGATGGCCTGCGTGATGCCGCCGGCCTCACCCGCCACGACGTTGGAGTGACGCATCGCGTCCAGCAGCTTCGTCTTGCCATGGTCGACGTGACCCATGACCGTGACGATCGGCGGGCGTGCTTCGAGGTCATCCTCGTCGCCGGCGTTCTCGCCGAAGTCGATGTCGAAGCTCTCGAGCAGCTCGCGGTCCTCGTCCTCGGGCGAGACGACCTGGATGTCGTAGTTGAGCTCGGTGCCCAGCACCTGCAGGGTGTCATCCGCCACGGACTGGGTGGCGGTGACCATCTCGCCCAGGTTGAACAGCACCTGTACGAGGGTTGCCGCCTCCGCACCGATCTTGTCGGCCAGGTCGGTCAGCGATGCACCACGAGCGAGTCGGATGGTGGAACCGTCACCTTGACGGATCCGGACGCCACCAATCGTCGGCGCCTCCATCTGGTCGAACTCTTGACGACGCTGCTTCCTCGACTTACGGCCACGACGGCCCGGAGCACCGTTCCGCCCGAAAGCTCCCTGCGTGCCCGAGCCACCGCGGCCACCACGGCCACCACGACCCGCGCCAGAGGGCGCACCACCCGGGGCGCCACCGGGACGTCCCGGCGCGCCACCAGTACCGGCACCACCGCGACCACGGCTTGCTCCACCGGGACCGCCGCCGGCGCGCGCGCGCGTCGATGGGCCGCCACCGAGGTTGCCGGAGGCCTGCTTCGGCATCATGCCGGGGTTCGGACGAGGCATCCCGCCTGGACGGGGGCCTACCGAGCCGCCCGGACGCGGCATGCGCGAGTCGCTGCCCGCACCCGGACCGCCCGGGCGTGTGGCTCCGGCCGCCTCAGGACGAGGGCCGGGGCGACGGACGCCCATGCCCTGCGACGGGGCGTACGGGTTGTTGCCGGGCCTTGGTGCACCAGGACGGCGGCTGCCGCCGCTCGGTGAGGGTGCCGCACTCGGACGCGGAGCGCCCGGACGAGGCGTCGACGCAGGTGCCGGACGCGGTGAGGCGGACGGTACGGACGGGCGAGCGCCGGGGGCAGCAGACGCAGGCCGCGGAGTGGATGTCGTCGACGGCTCGGCCGTCGGCGGGGACACAGGCGCCTCAGCCGCCGGAGCGGGCGCAGGGGCTGGAGCAGGGGCCGCGGCAGCGGCCGGCCTGGGCCGTGCGGCGGGTGCACCCGGCGTCACCCGAGTGGTCGACGTCGTGGGTGCGGCGGACGTTGTCGGTGCAGCGGCCGCGGGTGCCGGACGGCTCTCGCGTGCTGCGGGGGCGGGGGCAGCGGTCGCCTGGGGTGCGGGTGCACCCTCGGTCACCGCCTTCTCGCGGACCTTGCGCACCACAGGTGCCTCGAGCGTCGATGACGCGGACCGGACGAACTCGCCCATGTCGTTGAGTGTGGTGAGTAAATCTTTGCTTTCGAGTCCGAGCTCCTTGGCGAGCTCCCAGACACGGACCTTGGCCATGATCTCCTTCAGGTCCGGGGCTCAGCGCATACGGACCGGTTAGTTGGTGGTGTTGCTCATTGCGGCGTACTCATCGAGTGGTCATGAGCGTGAGCCCACTTTCTGGTCGTCACTTGCCCGATTGGGCAGTCAGCCCCCAAGTCTAGGGCCAAGTGCCCCGCGTCCGAAAACTCTGGACAGCCGCCGCGCCAGTGCACGCACCTCGCAGCGTCGCCGTCGGTCGTCAGGCGCTAGTCCTCGCCTGTGCGGAATCCGACCCGAGCGGACAGGTCGGCCGGGTCCACGACGATCCCAGGAGACTTGAGCGCACGGGCCCACGCCTTGCGCTGAGTGGCCGTTTCGATGCAGGTACGGGACGGGTGGACCCACGCGCCGCGACCGGGGAGTCGGCGGCGGTCGTCCAGTGCGATCCCACCAGCATCAGCAACGACGCGTACCAGCTCGACGATGGGAGCGCGGGTACGGCAGCCGATGCAGGTCCGTTCGGGGAGTGGCACGCGCTCACCGTAGCCGAGGGGCCGACTCCTACGAAGAACTCAGCCCTCGCACAGCGCACACCCAGAAAGCGGGTCTCTGATGGGACGCGTCGGAAGAACCGATCCGGGAAACGGAGGCAGCTATTCGCAGAGCGAGTGAACACCCTTCCACCGCTGGACCCGGCATCCTCCCGATGCCGGGTCTTGGTGCGTCCGGGCTACTTCTCAGCTGCCGTGACGTCGGGCCGGATGTCGATCCGCCAGCCGGTCAACCGCGCCGCGAGACGAGCGTTCTGCCCCTCGCGACCGATGGCGAGGCTCAGCTGGTAGTCCGGGACCACGACACGCGCCGACTTGGCCAGCTCGTCCACGATCTCGACGCTCGACACGCGCGCCGGTGACAGCGCGGACGCGACGAACGTCGCCGGGTCCTCGGACCAGTCGACGATGTCGATCTTCTCGTCGCTCAGCTCGTGCATGACCGCACGGACACGCTGCCCCATCGGACCGATGCAGGCGCCCTTCGCGGAGACGTCGGGGTTGGTCGTCCGTACCGCCAGCTTCGTCCGGTGCCCGGCCTCACGCGCGATCGACTTGATCTCCACGATGCCCTGCTCGATCTCGGGGACCTCGAGCTTGAACAGCTTCTCGACCAGACCCGGATGCGTACGGGACACAACGACCTGAAGGCCGCGCAGCTCGCGCCGCACCGCCACCACGTACACACGCAGCCGCCGCCCGTGGCTGTAGTCCTCACCCGGGCTCTGTTCGGCCAGCGGCAGGATCGCCTCGACCTTGCCGAGATCGACCCGCACGGTGGAGCTGTGGTGGTCCTGCTGGACCACGCCGAGCAGGATGTCGCCCTCGCTGGCCGCGAAGTGACCGTACTTCTGGTCGTCCTCCGCTTCACGCAGACGCTGCATGACGATCTGCCGCGCGGTCGCGGCGGCGATCCGTCCGAAGTCGGTCGGGGTGTCGTCGAACTCGCCGACCGTCTCCCCCTCCTCGTTCAGCTCCGGCGCGAAGACGTGGACCGCGCCCGACTTTCGGTCGATCGTGACCCGCCCGCCCTTGGTGTGGTTCTCGGTCTTCTCGTACGCGTTCAGCAGGGCGTCTTCGAGCGCGTCGATGACGACCGACATGGGGATGTCCTTGTCGGCCTCCAGCTGCCGCAGTGCGGCCATGTCGATGTCCATGTCACTCCTCGTCTGAGATGTCGTCGTCGACCTCGAGGTCCGGGGCCCGGTTGAGCTCCACCTGGACCACGGCCCGCTTCACGTCACCGAACACGACGACGACCGGCTCGCCCTCCACGGTGAGCGTGGCGTCGGCGTCGGAGGTCGTGGCGATGCGGCCGGTCACCTTGGTGCCGTCGGCACGCGTCACCTGCACGAGCCTGCCGGTGTTGCGCCGCCAGTGGGCGGGCTTGGCCAAGGGGGCTCCGACCCCGCGTGAGCTCACCTCGAGGATGTACGGCCGGGTGCCGGTCGCGTCTGACTCGTCCAGCGTGTCGGACACAGCCCTCGTCGCATCGGCCACCTCGTCGAGCAGCGGACCACGTCCCTTGGGGCCGTCACCGTCGACCGTGATCCGGAGCACCGAGCGTGAACCCGCACCGACCACCACGAGATCATCGAGCTCCAGGCCACGGTCAGCGAGGACCGGTTCCAGCAGCGCGCGCAACGCAGCGACATTCATGTTCGGTCCTCCGATTGGGTCGAGCTGTTGTGCAGGCCAGCATAGGCCAGCACCGCTAGGTTGAGGATCATGGATCGCCGGACCCTCCTGCTGGGCGTGGTGGGCCTCGGTGCCGCGGGATGCGACGTGACCGATCCTCGGATCACGGGCACACCGCAGCCCATCTTCACGCCCGCTCCCCCCGTACCTCCCGTCGGCGCCGACCACCTGGCCGGCCTCGAGGCGGGCGCCGCGGCGCTGCTCTCGGCCATGGCCGGCGCCCCGTGGGCGGGAGAGGACGCCGCCCGGTACCAGCTGCTCGCGAGCATCCACCAGACCCACCACGCGGTCCTCGCGTCGGCCGAACCGCTCCGGCGTCAGCCGGCGCCCGTGGACCCCGCGACGATCGCACCGCCACCGACGCGGGACCAGGGGCTCACCACCGCTGCCACCACGCTCACGACACTCCAAGAGGCGCACACCGCCCTCGCCGTACAGAGCAACGGCGAGCTCGCGGCATTCTGGGCGTCCCAGGCGGCCTCCGCGGTGCAGTCACGTGCGGCGCTGACGACCGCCGTGTCGGCGGTGACCAGGGCCGTCCCGCTGCGCGAGGTCGCCATCGTCCCATCCGACTCGACCGAGAACGCCCTCCTGGACCGCTACCACGAGGCGGTGTACGGACTGGAGTCGGCGCTGGGGCGCCTCACCCAGACGAGCTCGGCCCGGACCGCTCTCGACAGCATCATCGTGCAGGTGAAGTCACTGCGGGACGCCATCACTGCCCGCACCCGGGCCGCGTCGGAGACCCCAGCCCCGGGCGCGGCCGCGTACTCCATCCCGCCGACATCCTCCGACGCTGCGGCGCTGGCACTGGTGACCGAACTGCTGGCCGCCATCCCCCAGTCCGCCGCCGTCGCCGTGGCCAGTGCCACCACCGACCTCAGTACCCCGGTGGGTGATCTCGTCGACGCGTCGACCCTCGGGCTGCCGCTCGGCATGGGGCTGGCCGAGTACCCGGGCTGGCCCGACTCCTGACCCCTGTGTACAACTTCCCCACGGCGCTCGACGACCCGCAAGGCTTGAGCGATGACTTTCCAAGACCTGCCCCACGACCTCCATCTCCGCCCTCTCACGGACCCTCGGCTCGTGGCCGATGTCCTCGACCTCTGCGTTCCGCTGCGGGATCGCGAAGCGGGCGCCCTGTGCGTCCTGATCTGCGACGAGCTGGATCGTCTGGCTCAGCCCATCGTGATCGGTGACATCGGCCGGCCCAGAGCCGACGAGCGCCTTGAGCTTCTGGGCAACATCGTCCAGATGGCTCAGGGGGTGATGCCCGGAGGTGCGCTTCTGCTGGCCATCGCCCGGGCGGACGGCCTGTCGCTGACGGCTGACGACGAGCTGTGGGCCACGGTGGCAGCTGTCGCAGCCGACGGGTACCGCCTCCTCGGCGTCCATGTCGTCACGATCCATGGCAGCCGCGAGATCCCCTACCCCTCGGCGGCCTGAGCCGGGCCGTGCCGGGTCCCACGATCAGACGAACAGCTGCAGCGTGTCCCAGGCGAGCTTGACTGCCAGGAGGCAGATGGCGACGAGGAAGACCTTGCGGACGAAGCCGTTGCCGTGGCGGATCGCCATGCGGGCACCGATGGCACCTCCCGAGAGGTTCGCCATCGCCATCACCGCGCCGATGCCCCACAGCACGTGACCGCTGAGACCCAGCACGACGAGCGCCGCGATGTTCGTCGTGAGGTTCGCCAGCTTGGTCAGCACCGTCGCCTGCAGGAAGCCGTACCCGATCACGGCGACCAGCAGGATGACGAAGAAGGTGCCCGTACCGGGCCCGATGAGCCCGTCCCAGAGTCCCACCCCTCCCCCGATGCCCACGACGCGTAGGACCCGCGCGCGGCCCTCGTGCTTGAGGTGGGTCTCCAACCCCATGGCCGGCCGCCTCAGCGTGTACACGCCGACGACGATGACCGTGAGGAGAACGACCGGTGTGAACAGAGCCCGCGGGAAGAACCGTACGAGCTGAGCCCCCGCGGTCGACCCCGCGTAGGCCGCTGCCATCAGCGGCAGCGCCACCCTCCACTCGACGCGGACCCTGCTGAGGTACGTACCGGTCGCGATGGCCGTACCGGCAGCGCTCGACAGCTTGTTGGTGCCCGACACCGTGGCGACCGCCGTGTCGGCGGGGAGCCCGATGAGCAGGCTCGGCAGCTGGATGAGACCTCCGCCGCCCACGACGGAGTCGACCCAGCCGGCGGCGAACGCCGCCAGGACGAGCAGCGCCAGGGTGGCCAGCGGCAGACCGAGGATCACTCTCCGCGCACGTCCACGATGACCCGAGCTACCACGTCGTCGACCGCTATCTCGTCCCTGGTGCCGGCCGTGCGGTCCCGCACCTCCACGATGCCGTTCACCAGGCCTCGGCCCACGACGACGGCCGTCGGGATGCCCAGCACCTCGGCATCGGTGAACTTCACGCCGGGCGAGGCCTTGCGGTCGTCGAGCAGCACGTCCAGGCCCGATCCGGACAGCTCGCGCGCGATCCGCTCCGCCTCCACGGCCAGCGCCTCCTCCTTGCCCGTGGCGATGACGATGACGTCGAACGGAGCGAGGTTGCGAGGCCATGCCAGGCCGCGATCGTCGCACGTGGTCTCGGCAACCATGGCGACGGCACGGGAGATCCCGATCCCGTACGAGCCCATCGTCACCGTCGCCAGCTTCCCGTTGGCGTCGAGGACCTTGAGACCGAGCGACTCCGCGTACTTCGTGCCGAGCTGGAAGATGTGGCCCATCTCCACGCCGCGGGCGAGCTCCAGCGGACCGGACCCGTCGGGAGCGGGATCACCCGCCCGGACCTCAGCGACGTCGATGACGCCGTCGGCGGCGAAGTCGCGTCCTGCGACGAGGTTGACGACGTGGTGATCGGCGACGTTCGCGCCCGTCACCCACGCCGTACCGTCGACGACCCGCGGGTCGACGAGGTACCGGATGCCGCTGGCCGACTCCTTGCCGAGCATCGCCTGCCCGTCCTTGGCGGGGCCGATGTAGCCCTTGACGAGAGCCGGGTTCGCCGCGAAGTCGGCGTCGCCGAACGCGACCGCCTCGGCCGGCGAGATGGCGGCCTCGAGGCGCTTGAGGTCGACGTCCCGGTTGCCGGGCAGGCCCACGATGAGCGGCTCCGTCGTGCCGTCGGGGTTCTGCAGCATGAACACGACGTTCTTCAGCGTGTCGGCACCGGTCCAGGGACGGTCGGCCCGAGGCGCGGTCTCGTTGACCGCGGTGACCAGCGTGTCGATCGTCCCGGCACCGGGCGTGTGGACGACCAGGGGCGCGGGCGTCGACGAGGCGTCCACGGGTGCGGGCGCCACGACGGTGACGGCCTCGACGTTGGCTGCGTACCCTCCGGGTGAGCGCACGAACGTGTCCTCGCCGTTCGGCGCGATCGCGAGGAACTCCTCCGATGCCGAGCCGCCCATCGCACCGGACATGGCCTTGACGATGACGTAGTCGAGCCCGAGACGGTCCATGACCTTGATGTAGGCGCCGCGGTGGATCTCGTACGACCGCTGCAGGCCCTCGGCATCCATGTCGAACGTGTACGAGTCCTTCATGATGAACTCGCGGCCGCGCAGGAGTCCGGCGCGCGGACGCGCCTCGTCGCGGTACTTGGTCTGGATCTGGAACAGCGTGAGTGGCAGGTCCTTGTACGAGCTGTACAGGTCCTTGACCATCAGCGTGAACATCTCTTCGTGCGTGGGGCCGAGCAGGTAGTCGCCGCCCTTGCGATCCTTGAGGCGGAACAGGTTCGGGCCGTACTCGGTCCAGCGGTGCGTGATCTCGTACGGCTCCCTGGGCAGCAGCGCCGGGAACCGCACCTCCTGGGCACCGATCGCGACCATCTCCTCGCGGACGATCTGCTCGACCTTCGCCAGCACCTTGAGACCCAGCGGCAGCCACGAGTAGATCCCCGGCGCCGCCCGGCGGATGTAGCCGGCGCGGACGAGCCAGCGATGGCTCGGCACCTCGGCATCGGCCGGGTCCTCCCGCAACGTGCGGACGAACAGCTGGGACATCTTCTGAACGGCCACGGACACTCCTGGTGAGACGAATCGGATTTCAGTGGCGAAGCCTAGCGACCGGGGCCCTCCTCGGCCCGACGTGGCCGTCGCCCGGACCCCAGAGCCCGGTGAGTCGTGGCTGGAACCTCTCCACCCGACAACCCGCAGCGCGTAGCCTTGGGCGTGTGACGCAGCCAGGGCAGCCGTACCAACCGGACCATCAGCCGCAGCCCTGGCCCCCGAGCTCCCCCCAGCAGGCACAGGGATACCCGGAGCCGGACGGCAACTACCTCGGTCTGCAGTACACCGAGCCACCCGGTGGTCGCGTGCCGCAGCAGGTGGCCACGGGACGCCTCCGCGTGAACCTCCAGGGAAGCTCGCTGACGGGTAACTTCATCCCTCCCACGCTGCTCATCAACAACCAGGTGGTGAGGTCTTCGTACGGCTCCAACGACTACGTCCTGCCGGCCGGTCAGTACCACGTCAGCGCGTACGCGCAGTGGATGCGGCAGTACGGAGACGCGGCGCTCGATCTGGTCCTGCAACCCGGCCATGCGGTCGAGGTGTTCTACGCGGCACCGTGGAGCCAGTTCCTGCCCGGGTCCATGGGCTTCGCGAAGCAGCAGCGCAAGGGCCTCGCCTTCCTGCTGGTCCCTCTGGGCATCATGCTCGCGATGATCGTCCTCGTCCTCGTTCTGGGGCTGAGCACACCATGACGCCGAACGACGCGACGGATCACGAACCCGGCGTCCCCACCCGCTCGTACACCTGGCTGGTCGTCCTGATCTTCGCCGTGATCATCATCGGATCCGCGTACCTGGTGTTCTTCGTCATCAACCCCTGAGCGGTCAGTACAGCACGGTCGCGAGGGAGCCGACCTCGTCGAAGCCGACCCGCCGGTACAGGGCGCGGGCGGTCGTGTTGTAGTCGTTCACGTACAGGGTCACGTTCTGCCACCGCTCCCGGCACAGGTCGACGACAGCCGCCATCGCCGGTACGGAGCGGCCCCGGCCGCGGAGGTCAGGGCGCAGCCAGACGCCGGCGACCTGGCAGGTGGTCGAGGTCGACGAGCCGACGTCGGACTTGAAGATGACCTCGCCGTTCTCGAGGATCCCCATGGCGCAGCCGGTCTCGAGCAGGCGGTCCACGTACCAGCGGTAGCCGTTCGTGCCGTCCAGCGGCGAGACCCCGACCTCTTCGGTGTACATCGCGACAGCCGCGGCGAAGTAGCTCTCGGCGTCGGCCGTCCCGACCCGTCGGACCCGCGGGTCGCCCGCGACCGTCGGTGGTCCCGAGATGACCATCAGCGGCTGGCACGCCCGGATCTCGCGGGGACGTTGCCAGGCGCCGGGCCACTTGCGGCACAGCTTCTCGTACAGGCTGAGGGCCTCGTGGGCGACACCCAGGATCGAGGCGCAGGTACGGATGGGGCCGATGCGCGCCACATACGCGTCCAGCGCTTCCGGCGTGCCGTTGACCGGCACCATGTTGGCGCCGTGGTGGAGGATCGAGACGAGCTCGCCGTCCTCCTCGTAGCCCCAGACGTCACAGCCGAGCATGAACGCCTCGAGGCCGCCCGTACGGATGCGCGACGCGACGAACACGTTCTCGAACGGCCTCCGGCCGAGCAGCTCGGTGACCTTCGGCAAGTCGTGGTTCGTGAGCGTCCGGACGCTTGCAGGCATTCAGCCCACCGTGACGATCGGCGCTCCAGACGTCTCCCCCATCTCCTCCGCGAGACGCTCCGCCTCGGCGATGAGGTTCTCGACGATCTGGTCCTCGGGAACGGTCCTGACGACCTCACCGCGGACGAAGATCTGGCCCTTGCCGTTGCCGGATGCCACACCGAGATCGGCCTCCCGAGCCTCACCGGGCCCGTTGACGACACACCCCATCACGGCGACGCGCAGCGGCACCGTCATCCCTGCGAGTCCGGCTGTCACCTCGTCGGCGAGCTTGTACACGTCGACCTGCGCCCGCCCGCACGACGGGCACGAGACGATCTCGAGGTGACGCGGCCGCAGGTTGAGCGACTCGAGGATCTTGATGCCGACCTTGACCTCTTCTACGGGCGGTGCGGACAGTGAGACCCGGATCGTGTCCCCGATCCCTTGGCTCAGCAGCGCGCCGAAAGCGGTCGCCGACTTGATCGTGCCCTGGAACGCCGGTCCGGCCTCGGTCACACCGAGGTGCAGGGGGTAGTCGCAGGCTGCGCTCAGGAGCTCGTACGCGCGGACCATGACCACAGGGTCGTGGTGCTTGACGGAGATCTTGAAGTCGCGGAAGTCGAACTCCTCGAACAGGGACGCCTCCCACAGCGCCGACTCGACGAGCGCCTCGGGCGTCGCGGAGCCGTACTTGTCCATGATCCGCTTGTCGAGAGAGCCGGCGTTGACGCCGATGCGCAGTGACACGCCTGCATCCTTGGCGTAGCGGGCGATCTCGCCGACCTTGTCGTCGAACGCCTTGATGTTGCCGGGGTTCACGCGGACGGCCGCGCAGCCGGCATCGATCGCCGCAAACACGTACTTCGGCTGGAAATGAATGTCGGCGATGACCGGGATCTGGGACTTCATGGCGATGATCGGCAACGCGTCGGCGTCGTCCTGGCTCGGCACTGCCACGCGGACGATGTCGCAGCCGGCGGCCGTCAGCTCGGCGATCTGCTGGAGGGTCGCATTGATGTCTGTGGTCTTGGTCGTGGTCATGGACTGGACGGAGATCGGGGCGTCGCCGCCCACGAGCACCTTGCCGACCTTGATCTGCCGGGTCGGGTGCCGCTTCGCGAGCACGGGTACGGGAGGTTTGGGCATCCCCAGGGTCACGGGCACTGCGTTGGCTCCTCGGTCAGAAGATGCGGATGGGACTCACGATGTCGGCCATCACGAGGATGGCTCCGGCGATCACGAGGAAGGCCCCTACAACATACGCCACTGGCAAAAGTTTGGCGGTATCGAAGAAGCCGTATGCGGGGCGCCTGAACAGCCGCGCGAGTCCTCGGCGCAGTGCCTCCCACAGCGCTCCAGCGATGTGGCCGCCGTCGAAGGGAAGGAGCGGGATGAGGTTGAGGATGGCGACGAACAGGTTCACGGAGCCCAGGAGTGAGAAGTACGAGGCGATCCGGCTCCCGAGCGTCAGCTGGTTCGTGGTCGCGAGCTCACCGGCAACGACCGAGGCACCGACCACGCTGATCGGACCGGTGACGTCGCGTGGCTTGCCCGTGACGAGGTCGTAGCCGGTGGTGAAGACCTTCTGGGGGAAGGTGGCCAGCGCACTGATGCTCTGCGTGGTCATCGTCCACATGTCCTTGACAGTGCCGATCGGTCCGACCCGAACGTTCGTGACCCCGCTGGAAATGCCGGCGAAGCCTGCCATCACCGTCTTGGTCGGGTCGTTGAGGTCTCTCACCTGACGCATCACGCCGTGGACGGTCGGCAGCGTCACGCGGCCCTGCCCGGGACGATCAACGGTGAACGTCAACGTGCCGTTCCCCTCACCCCGCACGAGAGCAACGAGCTCAGACCAGGTGGTGACATCGGTCCCGTTGAGCGCGACGACGGTGTCACCCACCTGGACGCCCGCCTGCTTCGCGGGCGGCGCGACGCACGCGGCCGGAGCCGGCTGGAGGCAGTTCTCCACGGTGGTGATGCTGAGAGTCTGCTGCACCTGTCCATAGGCGAGGTTGATGCCGAGGAAGATGAAGAACGCGAGCAGGATGTTCATCATCGGGCCGCCGGCCATGATGATGAGCTTCTGCCAGGACTTCTTCTGGTAGAAGAGCCGGCCGGTACGGATGTCGGTCTCGGTGATGTCGTCCCGCTCGGCCTCGCGGGCGATGTCGGCCCACTCGGCGAGACGGCCCTTACGACCCGGCCTGCCGGGCGGGTACATCCCCACCAGACGGACGTAGCCACCGAGCAGGATCCACTTGATGCCGTACTCGGTCTCGCCGCGCGTGATCGACCAGATGCGCTTGCCGAACCCCACGAAGTACATCGGCACCTTCACGCCGAACAGCTTCGCGGGCAGCAGATGACCCACCTCGTGCAGGGCGATCGACGCCATCATCAGCGCGAAGAACCCCACTCCGGCCAGAACGGCCCAGAAGATGGTCACTCGGTCTCCTTCCGCGTGAGGGCCTCGGCGCGACGCCGACCCCACAAGTCTGCCGCCAGTACCGCGTCGATGGACAAGGCATCGTCAGCGGTCCAGACAGCTCCTGGAGTCGATGGTAGGTCGGGTGCGGGAGCGAGATGCTCGTCGAGAACGGTACGGACCGTCGCGGTGATGTCGAGGAACGAGATCCTGCCCTCGCAGAAGGCGTCCACGGCGGCCTCGTTGGCTGCGTTGTACACGGCAGGGGCGGTACCGGCGGCTGCGCCCGCAGCGCGCGCCAGATCGACCGCGGGGAACGTCCGGGAGTCGAGCGGCTCGAACGTCCACGACGTCGGATCGGTCCACACGCACGGCGCCGCGACGCCGGGAAGCCGGTCCGGCCAGGCCAGCGCGAGCCCGATGGGAAGGCGCATGTCCGGCGGTGAGCACTGGGCGATCGTCGATCCGTCGACGAACTCGACCATCGAGTGCACGATCGACTGCGGGTGAACGACGACCGTGATGTCGTCGAGCGCGACGTCGTACAGCAGGTGCGCCTCGAGCAGCTCGAGTCCCTTGTTCACCAGCGTCGAGGAGTTGATCGTGATGACGCGGCCCATTGACCAGTTGGGGTGGGCGAGCGCCTGGGAGACGGTGACGTCGCGGAGCTGATCCGCTGTACGGCCTCGGAAGGGGCCGCCGGAGGCCGTCAGGATCAGCCGGCGCACCTCGTCAGCGCGCCCAGCCCGCAGCGCTTGAGCGAAGGCCGAGTGCTCGGAGTCGACCGCCACGAGCTGCCCGGGCGACGCAGCGGACGTGACGAGCCGTCCACCGATGACGAGCGACTCCTTGTTGGCCAGCGCCAGGGTCGTCCCTCGAGCGAGGGTGGCCATCGTGGGGGCCAGACCGGCGGCACCTGTGATCGCGTTGAGGACGACGTCACAGTCCATGGCGGCGAGCTCGGTGGACGCGTCGGGTCCGACCAGGAGCTGCGGGCAGTCCGCACCCAGCGCCTCACGGAGGGCGTCCGCGGCCGCGCTGGTGGGCACCGCAACGATGGCGGGCGAGAACTCCCTGATCTGGTCGGCGAGCAGCTCGATCCTGCTGCCGGCGGCCGACAGGGCCTTGATGACGAACCTGTCCCGGTTGCGGGAGACGACGTCGAGGGTCTGGGTCCCGATGGACCCGGTGGACCCGAGAAGGGCGACTTCACGCACGTCGATCAACCCTCACGCCGTGAGCCCTCGAGTGTCGCGAGGGCTTTCGGGATCGCGACGCTGAGCAGGATTCCCAAGGTGGTCTTGGTGTTGTCGATGAGCATCACGAGCAGCATGTCGTCACCCGACCGTACGACGACGGCGCTGTGGTCCGAGTGCAGGTCGAGGAGGAAGTAGCGGTTGAGACCGGGGTACATGATCCCCTCGAGCATCTTGTTGATCTGCTCGGTCATGAGCGTGAACAGCGCCGACGACTGCGGGTTCGCGTTGAACCCGACCAGGCTGATCCCGGTGGTGAGGTCGAGGATGTCGGCGGCTACAAGGCCGTCGCGCAGCTGCGACTGGAGGTCGGCGACCGCGCTCTCCAGCTGGGAAGGATCGACGTCCAACATGCGCCCGGGTGCTCCTCGCGTCTCGAACGGTGCCCTGGAGACACCTCTAGAGTTTCCC
This sequence comes from Propionibacteriales bacterium, assembly GCA_038317635.1. Lineage (GTDB taxonomy): Bacteria > Actinomycetota > Actinomycetes > Propionibacteriales > Propionibacteriaceae > Fen-668. Next base: position 27,314 of record JBBQBP010000011.1, on the reverse strand, counting down.
CTCACGCTACCGGCAGACGCGAACACCTGTAGCGCGCGTGAGGACAATCACACGCCGCGTGGGTTGATTTCACTGATGCGGCACAGTGGAGTGGTGACACACACAGTCGGCAGCCTCGAGGTCGAGTCGCTGGAGCAGTTCGACGCGATGCGATCTCGAAGCAGGTCCATGGCCGGGTGGTTCGTCCAGGACCTCGACCTGAGTGACCGCTCGGAGTCGCTGCTCACCGCGAAGCCGCAGGGGGCAGTCTTCCTTGGCTGCCAGATCGCGCACGAGGTGGAGGACTCGCTCCGAGATCGGGGTGCGCTGGTGTTCCCGGAGATCGTCGGGCTCCCCTTCGACCCGTACCGGGCCCACCTCTACACGGCTGCCGAGCTGTACGCGGACGTGGCCGGTGGCGGCTCGTACGCCGACTCCCCCGATGCCCGCAGCAATGCCTGGCGGGTGGCTCAGGGCACTCCCCCCGACGTGGTGGCAACCCTCGCGATGAGCCTGCACGACCACTCGATCGGCGACGCGCTGCTGGACGCCGTGGACAGGATCAACCGTGCCCATGTCGTCGGGGTCATGGGAGGACACGACGTCGTGCGTGGGAGCAGTGCGTACGAGGACGCCGCGAAGCTCGGGCTCGCGTTGACCCGGGCCGGAATGACGGTGTTCACGGGCGGCGGCCCGGGCGCCATGGAAGCCGTGAACCTTGGGGCGAGGATGGCCTCCGCCCCGGCCGATCTCGACGAGGTGCTCGCCACGCTGGCTACTGTCCCCGGGTTCTCCCCCAGCGTCGAAACCTGGGCCCGTGTGGCGCTCGACGTGTGCGAGCGGTACCCGGAGGGCGGAGGGTTCGGAATCCCCACCTGGTTCTACGGCCACGAGCCGCCGAACGTGTTCCCGAAAAGAATCGCGAAGTACTTCTCCAACGCGTTGCGCGAGGACACGCTGCTGCGGCTGTGCGGCGGTGGCGTGCTGTACCTGCCGGGGGCCGCCGGCACCGTCCAGGAGATCTTCCAGGCGGCCACGCCGGCGTACTACGCGCCCGAGGGCACCCAGACCCCTCCCCTGGTGCTCGTGGGCCGGGAGTACTGGACCGAGGTCCTCCCCGCCTGGCCGCTCCTGACAGAGCTGTCCACCGGTCGTGGGATGGCGACGGCGATCCACTGCGTCGACACGTGGTCCGAGGCGCTGGACGTGCTGGAGTGACGGCCGGAAACCGGCACGACCAGGCGGGTGGATCGGCCCGGCTTCGACCTAGGCTGACCGCACCACTGCGATGGAGGACGCATGCCGAGCTTCACGACCACTCTGCTCCTGAACGGGAACAACGTCGGCATCGAGGTTCCCGAAGATGTCGTGCTCGCCTTCGGCGTCGGCAAGCGGGTGCCCGTGATCGTCACCATCGCCGACTACAGCTACCCGTCCACGATCGCCGTCATGGGCGGCCAGTCCCTGGTGCCGATGGCCGCTGAGCATCGCAAGGCGGCGGGTGTGAGCGGCGGCGAGACTCACGAGGTCACGCTCACCCACGACACCTCGCCCCGAGACACGCCCGTACCGGACGACCTCGCTGACGCGCTCGCCGCCGCGGGCGTGCGCTCGGTGTTCGACGCGCTGGCACCGTCTCACCGCAAGGAGCACGTACGGTCGGTCACCGAGGCGACCCGGCAGCGTCGTATCGAGAAAGTCGTCGACGCCCTGCGCTGAGGCCGTCCCGAGAGGCGATCGCGCTCAGGCCGTACGCGCCACGGACAGGCTCGCCGGGTCGTTGACGAGTGGTTCCAGGGCCCTCTGGGCGGCCCCGACCAGGAGCAGGTTCGCGCCGAGCTGAGCGCTAACGATCTCGACGCCCTCCAAGGCGGGGCAGAGGGCTCGGGCGGCCATGGCGGCGTGGAGACCCTCGGGGTCGTACGCGAGCAGCGAGGCCAGGAAACCGCCCAGCACGATGCGTTCGGGGTTGAGTACGTTGACGACGGTTCCCAGCGCAACGGCGAGGTGAGCCTGCTGGCGGGCCACGGCAGCGACCACAACATCCGAACGGTCCGCGAGCAGCGCGGACTCGAAAGACTCGGGATCCATGTGGTCCGACCCCAGCAGAGACAGGAGCTCCGCTCGGGTCACCTCGGCCTCCAGCGAGCCGGGGATCCCGACGGTGTCGACAGCCTCGGATCCGCTGACTGGCGTGTGGCCCAGCTCACCCGCGTACCCGTGCGCCCCGCCCAACAGGTTGCCACCCGCGACGATCGCACCACCGATGCCGCTCGCGCCGCCGTTGAGGTAGACGAAGTGGGCGACGCCGCGTCCCGCTCCGTAGTCGCGTTCCGCCAGGGCACCCACCTGGGCGTCGTTCGCGACGAGTACGGGCAACGACGTGGCCGCCGCGAGCGCCGCGCCGAGGGGCTCCTCACGCCACTGGAGATGGGGCGCGTTGCGGACGAGACCGTCGACAGTTCGTACGAGTCCGGGCACCGCAACACCGATGCCGCTGATACGAAATCCCAATTCTTCCGCCCCCATGGCGGCCATCACCGTGGTGGCGAGATGGACGACCTGGGTCATTGACGGAATCCGCTCGAACTCGTGCCGCACCTTGCGACGTACCTGGGCGTCGAGCCCCACGATCGCGACGGTGAGGGCGTCGACCTCGGGATGCACGGCGAACGCCGCGACCGACGAGCTCAGCGCCACCCCGTGGCTCGGCCGCCCGACCGTACCGACTGTCACGGGATCCTGTTCGTCGACCAACCCCAGTCCGGCCAGGTCGGATACGAGGCTCGCGACCGTCGACCGGTTCCGTCCGGTGAGCCGCCCGAGATCAGCACGCGACATGTGGCCGCCGACCATCAGTGCTCGCAGGACCGCCGCCAGGTTCTCTCGACGAACGTCCTCGCTGGTGCCCTTGCGCACGTGGCCTCCTGACTCTCGCCGAGCAGGTCAGCCCCGCCGGTGCACGCTGACACGTACATTAGTCGTGGTTGCGGACAAATGCCGCCAGGCACACGCGGGGGCTCCCGTGACAGTCCTCACTCCCGACGCGCCAGGTGACGCAGGCGTTACCTGGTGGAAACGTCACCCAAGTACCGTCGAGCCGTGACCATCAAGGTGGCGTTGCGGCACGAGACGACGTACACGTTCGCGCGTCCGGTGACGATCAGCCCGCACACGATACGGCTGAGGCCCGCGCCACACTCCCGTACCCCCGTCTCGGCCTACGCGCTCACGATCTCCCCCGAGAACCACTTCCTCAACTGGCAGCAGGACCCGTTCGGCAACTACATGGCGCGCGTCGTCTTCCCTGAGCCCGCGTCCGAGCTGAAGATCGTCGTCGACCTCGTTGCGGACATGACGGTCGTCAACCCGTTCGACTTCTTCGTCGAGGAGTACGCGGAGCACTACCCGTTCAGCTATCCAGACGACCTCCAGCGCGACCTGCAGCCGTACCTGCACCGGATCCCCGCCGACGGCACCGACACAGGCCGCGACGCCGTCGACACCTGGATCGATGACGTCGTGGAGCCTCTGCTGCACCGCGACGGTTCGATGCGGAGCATCGACATGCTGGTCGCGGTCAACCAGGCGATACAGACCCACGTCGCGTACACGACCCGGCTCGAGGTCGGCGTCCAGGCACCCGGTCACACGCTCTCTGCGGCGCTCGGCTCCTGCCGCGACTCGGGCTGGCTGCTCGTCGCGATCCTGCGCCGGCTCGGTCTCGCGGCCCGGTTCGTGTCCGGCTATCTCGTACAGCTCACTGCCGACGTCGTACCGCTCGACGGACCCGCCGGTCCCACAGAGGACTTCACCGATCTCCACGCCTGGGCGGAGGTGTACGTGCCGGGTGCCGGCTGGATCGGTCTCGACGCGACGTCCGGGCTGTTCGCCGGCGAGGGCCACATCCCCTTGTCGTGCACGCCCGAGCCATCCAGCGCCGCGCCGACCACGGGCGCGACCGAGATCGTCGACACGGTGTTCTCGTTCAGCAACACCGTGACCCGGATCCACGAGGACGCCCGGGTCACCAAGCCCTACACGGATGAGGAGTGGGAGGCGATCCGCAGGCTCGGACGCCACGTCGACGCGCTCCTGGATGCCGGCGATGTACGGCTGACCATGGGCGGCGAGCCGACCTTCGTCACCGCCGGCGACACGTCCACGCCCGAATGGGAGTCGGAGGCCGACGGCGCGGAGAAGCGGGCCCTCGCCGGCCGTCTCGCGACGTTGCTCCGTGACCGTTGGGCGCCGCAGGGCGTCATGCACCACGGACAGGGCAAGTGGTACCCCGGCGAGCCGCTCCCCCGCTGGCAGCTCCAGCTGACCTGGCGCGCCGACGGCCGTCCGCTGTGGCGTGACCCGTCCCTGCTCGCCGATCCGTCGGTCCCACCCGAGACCTCCCCGCGCCCGCTCGAGCTGGCCACGGCGATCGCCGGCAACCTCGGCATCATGTCGAGCCTGGTGCTGCCCGCGTACGAGGACCCGGTGGCTGAAGCGCTCGCCGAGGCCCAGCGGCCCGAAGGCGACCGGCCCACCCTGGACGCCGACCCGCAGGCCGTCGCCCAGGCCCTCGTCACCCCTCCCGAGACCCCCGCCGGCTACGTCGTCCCGATGTTCGTCGACCCCGACCGTCCCGGTTCCTGGGCCACCACCCGGTGGCAGCCCCGGCGTCGCGACCTCTATCTCGTCCCCGGTACCTCCGCTCTCGGACTTCGCCTGCCGCTCGACTCGATCGCCTGGGGTGACGCGCCGGACATCACTCGCGCAGACGAGGTCCCGACGCGCTCCCTGCCCGATCGCCGGACCCGGGAGCTCGCCCGCGTCCTCCCGGTCACCGCGTCCCCCCGCACCGCCCTCGCCGTCCAGGAGCGCAACGGCCACGTGTACGTGTTCCTGCCGCCGGTCGACCTTCTCGATGATGCGGTACGGCTCCTCATCGCGATCGAGGACGCCGCCGCCGCGACGGGTCAGCCGGTGGTCCTCGAGGGCTACCCGCTGCCGTACGACGACCGAGCCCGCAGCCTGAGCATCACGCCCGATCCCGGGGTTCTCGAGGTCAACGTCCACCCGACCGGGAGCTGGGACGAGCTGGAGACGCTCACGACCACCCTGTACGAGGATGCTCGCGAGGCAGGGTTGTCGGCGGAGAAGTTCGACCTCGACGGCACGCACACCGGTACGGGCGGCGGCAACCACATCACGCTCGGCGGCGCCACCGCCTCAGACTCACCGCTGCTGCGGCATCCCGATCTGCTCCGCTCGTTGATCACGTACTGGCAGCACCATCCCGCGCTCTCGTACGTGTTCACAGGACGCTTCATCGGCCCCACCAGCCAGGCGCCCCGAGTCGACGAGGGACGTCACGAGACGCTGTACGAGCTGGAGACCGCGTTCTCCCAGCTCGCCCGCATGCAGGCGGACCGGGCCATCGACCACGACGTCGCCGCTGTCGTCGCCGCTGACAGGCGGTGGGGCGAGCATCCCGACGAGCGGATCGAGCGACAGCGTCGGACACAGCCCTGGCTCACCGACCGGCTGCTGCGACACCTGCTCGTCGACGTCACCGGCAACACGCACCGCGCCGAGTTCTGCGTCGACAAGCTGTACAGCCCCGACAGCCGTACCGGTCGGTTGGGTCTCCTGGAGATGCGCGGCTTCGAGATGCCGCCGCACGCCCGCATGTCGCTGGTCCAGTCGCTGCTGGTACGGGCGCTGGTCGCTCGCTTCTGGGATGAGCCGTACGAGGGCGATCTGATCCGCTGGGGCACCCGCCTGCACGACCGCTACCTGCTCCCTGCCTACGCAGCCGCCGACCTGCGCGACGTCAGCGACGAGCTCAACGCCTACCTCGCACGCAAGGGCGGCCCGTCCTTCGACGAGCGCTGGCTGGAGCCCTTCTTGGAGTTCCGCTTCCCGCGCCTCGGTGAGATGCACATCGGCGGTGTCCGCCTCGAGCTGCGCGGCGCGATCGAGCCGTGGCACGTGCTCGGCGAGGAGGCGGCCGCGAACGGGATGGCCCGCTACGTCGACTCCTCCGTGGGCCGGGTCCAGGTCACCGCCTCCGGGATGGTCGAGGAGCGCCACCTCATCACGTGCAACGGCGTCGAGGTGCCGATGGCTCAGGTCTCCACGGTCGGCTGGGGTACCGGCCTCGACGGCTCGGCCTCCACGACCGTCGCCGGTGTCCGGTACAAGGCGTGGTCGCCACCGTCCTCGCTCCACCCCACGATCGGCGTGCACTCGCCGCTGAGGTTCGACCTCGTCGACCGGCGCAGCGGACAGTCGCTGGGCGGCTTCACCTACCACGTGGTCCACGAGGGTGGCCGTGCCTACGACACGTACCCGGTCAACGCTGCCGAGGCCGAGTCCCGGCGAGCCGCCCGCTTCCAGTCGTACCAGTCGAGCGGCGCCGTCGACGTCACGTCCCTCGTCGGCCCGGGGGCGATCCTCGGAGGGCGGCCCACGGACGTCCCCAGCACGCTCGATCTCCGTCGGTTCCTCCCCGGCCGACCGCCCGGACGCGAGGTCGACGAGACCGACGCGTCGTGACACCACCCCCAGAAGTCGCCCAGGATCGGGTCGTCGGGCCCTACAGTGCCAGGATGCAGGACGGACTGGGGTTCGACGAGCTCGCTCGGCTGTCCGCCACACCACGGGGCACTGCGCTCGGCTCCGCGATCGACGCTCTGGGTCACCGGGGTCTGCTCACCCGCCGTCGGGACGTCCGGCGAATGGTGCTCGACGACGGCGTGACGTACGGCGCTCCCGACGGCACGCAGGTCCCCTGGAAGGTCGATCCCCTCCCTCTCCTCATCGAGGCGCCGGAATGGGAAAGGCTGGAGGCGGGCCTGACCCAGCGGGCACGGCTGCTCGATGCGATCCTGGTCGATGTCCTCACCGAGCGCCGGACTCTGCGCGAGCAGCTCCTCCCCGCCGAGCTGATCGTCGGCCACGACGGCTTCCTCGTCCCCGCGGCCCGCGTCCTGCTCCCGGGTAGCCGACAGCTCCCCCTGGTCGCGACCGACCTCGCTCGCACCGCGGAGGGCTCGTGGTGCGTGTTGAGCGACCGGACACAGTCGCCGTCGGGAGCCGGCTATGCGATGGCGACGCGCAGGATCGTGTCCCGCGCGCTGGCCTCGATCTACCGGTCCTTGCCTCTGCGCCGGCTTCGCCCCTTCTTCGACGTGATGCAGATGGGGCTGCTGCAGCTCGCGCCGCCCACGGACAGCGTGCCCCAGGTCGTCCTGCTCACCGCAGGCCCCGAGAGCGAGACTGCGTACGACCAGGCCCTGCTCTCGACGCTGCTCGGTCACCCCTTGGCGCAGAGCGACGACCTCCTCATGCGCGACGGGAAGCTGTGGCTGCGTACGACCAGCCGTCTGCACCACGTCGACATCGTCCAGCGGCGCGTGGACGCGGAATGGTGCGACTCGCTCGACCTGCGGACCGACTCACGCCTCGGCGTGCCGGGCTTGGTCGCCGCCGCCGCGCGCGGAACCGTGAGCGTCGTCAACCCGTTCACGGCAGGCGTGCTCGAGAACCCCGGCCTGTTCCCATACCTGCCCGGCATCGCTCGGGCGCTGCTCGACGAGGACCTGCTTCTGCCGAGCCCCGACGCGTGGTGGTGCGGCGACGAGAAGAGCCTCGACCACGTGCTGGCGCACCTCGACCAGGTCGTCGTCAAGCCCATCTCGCGTGGTGTCGCGACCAGGTCGTACGTCGGGCCGGAGCTCGACGGCACCACCCTCGAGACGCTACGCCGGCGCATCACCGCGGAGCCGTGGCGCTGGGCCGCGCAAGACCTCGTCCAACCGTCGACGGCGCCGATCGTGAGCACGACCGGGCTGGTACCCCGCCCGATGGTGCTGAGAACGTTCGCCGCGGCGTACGACGGGGACTACCACGTCCTGCCGGGAGGGATGGCCCGGGCCGCCGGCTCCAGCGACTCCCTCGTCATCACCAACCGTGCAGGAGCGCTCGCGAAGGACGTGTGGGTCGTCGAGGTGGAGTCGGTCAGGCCCCCGCTCGTGCTGCACCCCGCGTTCGCCCGGTCGAGGCGCCACCAGACGGTCCTGCCGCGGCTCACGCCACGTGGCGCGGGCAGCCTGTACTGGACCGGCCGGTACTCGGAGCGGGCCCAGTCGACGGGCCGCCTGCTCAACGTGGTGGAGAACCTCGTCGAGGACAACCTCACCCGTACCGACACCCCCGGACACACCGCCATGGTCGCGATGCTCGTCGCACTCACCGAGGTGACCGCTGTCCGACCCGGTTTCGGGTCCAACGAGCCGGGGTCGGCCGAGCGCCGCGCGAACCCGTTGCCGCTGCTGCGTGACCTCCTGCTGGATCCCGGCCTTCGCGGGTCCCTCGCTCACAACGCCGTACGCATGACGCGGGCCGCGCAAGAGGTGCGGGAGGTGCTGAGTCTCGACACCTTCGGAATCCTCAACCGGCTGCAGACCACCCTCGTGGAGGCGCGCGCCCTGGGCGAGGAGGTCCACATCCAGGACGTCGCATCGCACGCGATGGAAGCCTGTCTCGCGCTGTCCGGGCTCGCGAGCGAGAGCCTGATCCGCGACTCGATCTGGGCGTTCCTCGAAGCGGGACGAAGGATGGAGCGGGCGCAGCTCACCGTGCGGCTGCTGCGCAACACCCTCGCCGACGAACGCTCCCCGGTCGCCGAAGCCCTGGTCACCGAAGCCGTGCTCCGGGTCGGCGACAGCCTCATCACCTACCGCCGACGCATGGCGGCCGGCGTCGGCACCGCGATCCCCGCCGGTGAGGCCGTACACCTCCTCGTGACCGACGAGACGAACCCCCGCTCGGTCGTCTACTCGCTGCGCCGACTGGTCGAGGCTCTGGCGGAGACCCCCAATCCCGTGATCGCCGGCGCCGTGACGTCGATCATCGACCAGCTCGGCACGATCGACACCGACGAGTTCTTCCTCACCCGCCGCGTCGCGCTCTTCGATCTCATGGCGGATGTCGAGACCGACCTGCGCGGGGTGTCCGACCTGATCGAGGCTGCGTACTTCGAGCACCAGCCTGTGTCGCAGTCGTTCTCGGTCCCCGAGATCCAGGGCGGCTGGCGATGAACGACCTGCACGACAAGCGGCAGTACCGGGTGCTCCACCGCACGGCCTACACGTATGACGCGCCGGTCACGAAATCGTACGGTCGCGGCTGTCTGCGGCCCCGTCCGCAGCATTCGCAGAACCTCCTCGATCACACGCTGACCATCGACCCCGAGCCGCAGATCACCGACGAGACCCGCGACCTGTTCGGGAACTTCACCCACTACCTCGAGATCCACACCGAGCACGAGCGGTTCGAGGTGGTCAAGGAGAGCGTGGTGGACGTGGAGTGGCCAGAGGTCGACCTGGACACGCTCGACGCGTACACCGTGGCCGATGCGGCAGCGGCCCTTCGCCAGGACACCTCGCTCGACCCCGTGGAGCACGCGCTGTACACGCTGCCGAGCGCGCACGTACAGCTGCCGGAGGAGGTGCGCCGCTTCGCGGAGCTGGCCATCCCCGCGGGGCGCCCCCTCGGCGAAGCGATCGCCTCCCTCTACCACCAGATCTACAGCGACTTCACCTACACCAAGGGCGCAACCACGGTGAACTCGACGCTGCCGGAGCTGCTGGAGAGCAAGGCCGGCGTCTGCCAGGACTTCGCCCACCTCGCCGTCGCGTGCTTCCGCGCGGCAGGGCTACCCGCGCGGTACGTGTCGGGCTACATCGAGACGACTCCCCCGCCTGGGAGACCCAAGCTGGCGGGCTCCGACGCCACCCACGCCTGGGTCTCCGTCTTCACACCCGGCGCCGGTTGGGTCGACCTGGACCCCACGAACGACCACCTCGCCGACTCCCGCTACATCGTCACCGCCTGGGGCCGCGACTTCCGCGACGTCTCCCCCTTGCGGGGCGTCATCTTCACCGAGGCCATGACGAGCAGCCTCGCTGTGGGCGTCGAGGTCACGAGGCTCTGAGATCGACCGAGACGGCCCCACTGAGAAGCCCTGGCGGCCGTACGAGTGCCACGATGACCGGCCTGGTCGCAACCTCAGGTGGCTGGTTCGAGCAGCGCGAAGAGCGCGGCAACGTGCGCCGCCATATCCACCGAGGGCTCATCAACCACTGCGCTTGCAGCCCATCCATCACCGCCATCAGGATCCGCACCGCCAGTTCCGGGTCGACGTCGGCGCGCAGCCGACCCTGCGACTGGGCCTGCGCGACCTCCGGGACGAGCAGATTCAGGAACTCCCGCGAGTGCTCAGCGAAGAACTCATGAGCGGGGACTTCGCGGCAAACAACCAGGAGTCCCACCGGATGACCTGGACACCGTGATCGACGAACGCACCCTGCGCGAGCTGTACCTGCGCGGGTTCGAGATCGCCGTGAGCGAGTCCGCGCCGTGGACCGTGATGTGCGCCTACAACCTGGTCAACGGCGAGATGCCCCTGCGCGGGATCGTCGCCAACTCCGGCGGACGGCTCTCCTTCTCGCTGCTCGACAAGATGATCGCCCTGCTCAACTTCAGCACGCGCGAGACCAGAGGTTCCAACCCTGCGGGGGTGCACCGATGACCCAGCCCGACAAGTCCGCGACCACCGCCGCCGGATCCAGCGCCGACGCCAGGGCCGTCTGAGCGATCAACAGCTTGATGACCGCCGCTGAGGGCGCGTCCGCCATGGGCGCAACCACGGTGAACTCGACGCTGCCGCGGAGCTGACGTCGCTGGTCAGCGCACCAAGGCCACCGCCTCCTCCTCGATGAAGGCTGTCGCCGGGCGTGGGGTGATACCGATCTCCCGCAGCGGTTCGCCAGTCGCACCGCACACAAGGATCATGACCCTCTCCTTCCGCAGGTCCTGATGTCCCAGCGGCCGGTGGTCATCGTGCCGCCGGGTACCTCGTCTCTACGGTAAACCTGCCGAACCTTGGCTGCAGGGAGGGCAGCATCGACCCGTACCCACAGCTCGCGTTGACGGCCACATCCACACCACGAGCGCCGGCGCGTGGCCGACGGCTCTGAGAACCGGCAGTCTGATGGAGTGACTGAGCCGCGCACGTGTCAGGTGCGAGGCCCCTGCTGATCCCGTTCGCTGGCAGCCAGCTGGCCGCACGCGCCGTCGATCTCGCGGCCCCGCGTGTCCCGGACCGTCACCGGCACCCCGTGATCGGCCAGGCGGCGTACGAACTCGGCCTCGTCCTCGGGGCGTGACGCGGTCCACTTGGAGCCGGGCGTGGGGTTGAGCGGGATGAGGTTGACGTGGACCCAGCCCCAGTCGCCGCGCGCCTGGAGGACCTTCGCGAGCCGGTCGGCGCGCCAGGCCTGGTCGTTGATGTCCTTGATGAGGGCGTACTCGATCGAGACGCGCCGTTTGGTCTTCTCCGCGTAACGCCAGGCCGCGTCGACGACCTCGTCGACCTTGTGGCGGGTGTTGATCGGTACGAGCGTGTCGCGGAGCTCGTCGTCGGGCGCGTGCAGCGAGACGGCGAGCGTCACCGGGATCCCCGAGTCCGCCAGCTGCTCGATCCGGGGCACGAGCCCGACCGTCGACACGGTGACGCCGCGGGCGGAGATGCCGAGACCGTCGGGCTCCGGCGAGGTGATCGCTCGTACGGCCCGCATCACCGCGTTGAAGTTGGCCAGCGGCTCGCCCATACCCATGAAGACGACGTTGTTGAGCCGGCCCGGCCCGCCGGGCAGGTCTCCCGCGGCCAAGGTGGCGGCTGCGGCCCGTACTTGGTCCACGATCTCCGCGGTGCTCAGGTTGCGCTGTAGACCGCCCTGGCCGGTCGCGCAGAACGGACAGGCCATGCCGCAGCCGGCCTGGGACGACACGCACAGCGTCGACCTCACGCCGTGCGATCCGGGAGTGCCGTCGCGCCTCAGCCCGTACCGCATGAGCACAGACTCCACGAGAGTGCCGTCATAGAGCTTCCAGAGCGTCTTGACCGTGGCGCCGCCGTCGCAGGAGACGTCGCGGACGTACGTGAGGAGTGGCGGGAACATCGCGTCCCTGATCGGTTCGCGGTGCGCGGCGGGAAGGTCCGTCCACGAGAGCGGATCAACGCTGAGACCGGTGTAGTAGTGGGTCGAGAGCTGCTTGGCCCGGAAGGCCGGCAGCCCCAGTTCGGACACCGCAGCCGCCCGCTCGTCCGGGGCGAGGTCGGCGAAGTGACGCGGCGGCTTCCCCGTACGGGGAGCGGCGAACGTCAGTGGCAGCGGTCCAGGCTCAGGCATGCGGGACCATCAGATGGAGTAGCAGCCAGCCGGCAGGAGCGCTGTAGAGGATGGAGTCGATCCGGTCGAGGAAGCCGCCATGACCAGGCAGGAAGCCGCTCATGTCCTTGATGCCGAGGTCGCGCTTGATCATCGACTCGACGAGGTCCCCGAGCGTACCGACCAGCACCATCGCCACGCCGAAGACCAGTGCTGCCCAGAAGGGCCCTCCGAGCAAGAGGTCGACGGTCACCCACCCCATCACGACGGCCAGGACCAAGGACCCGCCGAGGCCTTCCCAGGTCTTCTTGGGAGAGATCACCGGAGCCAGCTTGTGCCTGCCGAGCGTCACGCCCGCGACATAGCCACCGACATCGCTGGCGACGACGCAGAGGATCATCGCGGCGATGCGCAGGTTCCCGTGGGACTCGCCCGCAGCGAGCGGCAGGAACGCTCCCATGAGGGTCACGTACCCGACCCCTAGGAGGCTGGCGGAGGCGTCCCGCACGTAGTTGAGGGGGCCGCCCCGCAGGCGCCAGCCAAGCGCCACCCCTGCGGTGAGGGCCATCGGCGCCATGAAGAAGAGGATGGCGTCCTCGGCCGACCTCCCGGCTGCGAAGTACGCGCCGATCGCCGTCAGCGCGCCACCGACGGCGACGGGAACGATCGCTGACGTCCCTCGATCGTGGACAAGGAGCGCCCGGTGCAGCTCGATCGTGCCGAAGACGACGCAGACGAGGACGAGGACGACAAAGCCCGGTATGAAGTACAGCAGCGACAGGACGACCCAGGCGATGAGCAGCAGGCCGACGCCGATGGCAGCAGGAAGATTCCGGCCGGCTTTGGCGTTGACCCGGTCCACCGCCTCCCTGGCGTCGTCCAGGGGGGAATGCTCGTCCCTCGTCTGCTCCACCTGGCTCAGAGCTCGAGGAGCTCCGCCTCCTTGTGCTTCAGAAGTTCGTCGACGGAGTCGGTGTGCTTCTTCGTCACCTGGTCGAGGTGCTTCTCTGCGCGGGAGGCGTCGTCCTCGGACACGTCGTGGTCCTTGACCAGCTTGTGGATCGTGTCCAGGGCGTGGCGTCGCGTGTTCCGGATGGCCACCCGGCCCTCTTCGGCCTTCGCCTTGGCGAGCTTCGTGTACTCCTTGCGACGCTCTTCGGTGAGCACAGGCAGGACGCACCTGATCGTGTGGCCGTCGTTGGACGGGTTCACGCCGAGGTCGGAGTCGCGGATCGCTCGCTCGGTGGCAGCCAAGGAGCCCTGGTCGTACGGCGTGATGAGGATCGTGCGCGCCTCCGGCACCTGGAACGAGGCCAGCTGCTGGAGCGGCGTCGGGGTGCCGTAGTACTCGACCACGATCTTGCTGAACATGGCCGGGTGCGCGCGGCCGGTGCGGATCGCCGCGAACTCCTCACGAGCGAACTCGACGGCATGGTCCATCTTGTGGTCGGCGTCGCTAACGATGTCGGCGGTCGTCACTTCAGGTCCCTTCGGGTGGTGATGTTCGAACGGTACTGCACCTCAGACGTGGACGAAGGTGCCGATGTGCTCCCCCGCCACTGCCCTGAGGATGTTGCCCGGCGTATCGAGGTTGAACACGAGCATGGGCAGGTGGTTGTCACGGGCGAGGCTCATCGCGGTGGAATCGGCCACCTTGAGGTCCTTCGCGAGGTACTCGTCGTAGGTGAGGTCGGTGTAGCGCTTGGCATTCGGGTTGGTGCGCGGGTCGTCGTCGTACACGCCGTCCACGCCCTGCTTCGCCATGAGGATGATCTCGCAGCCGACCTCCAGGGCGCGCTGCGCAGCCACGGTGTCGGTCGAGAAGAACGGCATCCCGGAGCCGGCGCCGAAGATGACGACTCGGCCCTTCTCCATGTGTCGCACGGCGCGCCGCGGGATGTACGGCTCAGCGACCTGGCCCATGGTGATCGCCGTCTGCACTCGTGTCGGTACACCGGCCTTCTCGCAGAAGTCCTGGAGCGCGAGGCAGTTCATGACGGTGCCCAGCATGCCCATGTAGTCGGCGCGAGCACGCTCCATACCGCGCTGCTGCAGCTCGACGCCGCGGAAGAAGTTGCCTCCGCCGACGACGATCGCGACTTGCACTCCGTGCTTCACGACCTCGGCGATCTGCGCTGCGATCGAGCTGATGACGTCAGGGTCGACGCCGAGTCGGCCGCCACCGAAGGCTTCGCCGGACAGTTTGAGCAGGACCCTCTTGTACGCCATCGTCCTGCTCCTCGTGTCGCGTCTCATGCCGATCTGGTCATGGACGTGCGCCGCCACCCGAGCGGGTAACGGCGCACGTCACTCTACCGGCCAGAGGCCGGTCGACAGATCAGGACCCGGCAGCGAAGCGTACGAACCGGGTGATCTCGATGCCCTTGCTCTTCAGCAGGGCACCGACGGTCTGCTTGTCGTCAGAGATCGACGGCTGGTCGAGCAGGCAGTAGTCCTTGAAGAAGGCGCCCACGCGACCCTCGACGATCCGGGAGATGGCAGCCTCGGGCTTGCCCTCCTCGCGAGCCGTCGCCTCGGCGATACGGCTCTCGCTGGCGACGACGTCCGCCGGGACGTCGGCCCGCGTGAGGTACTGCGGCGACATCGATGCGATCTGCAGAGCGATGTTATGAGCAGCGGCCTCGTCGGCACCGACGAACTCCACGAGCACGCCCACCTGGGGTGGGAGGTCCTTGGAGCGCTGGTGCAGGTACGAGTGAGTCGTACCGTCGAAGCGCGCCACGGCCACGAGCTCGATCTTCTCGCCGATCTTCGCGGCGATCTCGGCCACGGCGTCGGCCACGGTCTCGCCGGAGGCGAGCGCGACACTCTGCGCGGACTCGACGGAGTCGGCGCCGGACGCGTCGACCGCGGCGACGATCTTCTCGGCGAGGGCGACGAACTCGTCGTTCTTGGCGACGAAGTCGGTCTCGGCGCCGAGCTGGATGAGCGCGGAGCCGGCGGCCGCCACGATGCCGTTGGAGGCATCACGGTCGGAACGCTTGGCCAGCTTCGCAGCACCGGTGATCCGGAGCAGCTCGGCAGCCTTGACGAAGTCGCCGTCAGCCTCGGTGAGGGCCTTCTTGGCGTCCATCATCCCGGCCCCGGTCTGGTCCCGGAGCTTCTTCACATCGGCAGCAGTGATTGCCATGTCAGGTGTACGTCCTTGTGGGTCTGGTGGGTGGTCAGTTGGCGGTGTCGGCGGCAACCTCGTCGGCGACGGGCTCGTCGACGACAGCAGCCTCGATGACCTCGACCGCTGGCTCCTCGACGACGACCGCCTCAGTGGCCTCGACGACCGGCTCCTCGACGACGACAGCAGCCTCGGTAACCTCGACCGCAGGCTCCTCGACGACGACCGCCTGAGTGGCCTCGACGACCGGCTCGTCAGCGACGACAGGCTCCGCCTCCACAGCGGGCTCCGCTGCGGCGACAGGCTCGGTTCCTTCGGCGGTCTCAGCCGGAGCAACCTCTGCCTTGCCCAAGAGCTCGCGCTCCCACTCGGGCATGGGCTCGGACACGGCCTCTTCACCCGTCTGGGCGACGGCAGAGCGCGACATGAGGCCATCGGCGACAGCGTCGGCGATCACGCGGGTGAGCAGGCCCACCGAGCGGATGGCGTCGTCGTTGCCCGGGATGGGCCAGTCGACCTCGTCCGGGTCGCAGTTGGTGTCGAGGATTCCGATGATCGGGATGTGCAGCTTGCGCGCCTCGTCGACGGCGAGGTGCTCCTTCTTGGTGTCGACGATCCAGACGGCCTGCGGGACGCGGCCCATGTCACGGATGCCGCCGAGGGTCTTGGAGAGCTTGTCCTTCTCGCGACGGAGACCCAGGAGCTCCTTCTTCGTGAGGCCGGAGGCCGCGACGTCGTCGAAGTCCATCGACTCGAGCTCACGGAGCTTCTGGATGCGCTTGAGCATCGTCGGGAAGTTCGTGAGCATGCCGCCCAGCCAGCGCTGGTTCACGTACGGCATCCCGACCCGGGTCGCCTGCTCGGCGACGGCCTCCTGCGCCTGCTTCTTGGTGCCGACGAAGAGGACCTGGCCGCCCTTGCCGACGATGTCCTTGATGAAGGCGTAGGCCTGGTCGATGTAGGTCAGCGACTGGTGCAGGTCGATGATGTAGATGCCGTTACGCTCGGCGAGGATGAACCGCTTCATCTTGGGGTTCCAGCGACGGGTCTGGTGCCCGAAGTGGACGCCGCTCTCGAGGAGCTGGCGGGCGGTGACAACGGCCATGGCCGTTCCTTTCTGTGCGAGCGAGGATGCTCCCCGTCGCGAGGTTTGACCGGCGCCGAACCGTTCGGTGCCGCCTGATGCCGACGTCCGGCCTCGCCCAGCTGCCCGGGACCCAGAGACCGTGACCCACACGTTGAGGTGAGTCGGCATGCGATAGTCGATCGGCCTGAACCGATCGCCGCGGGCATTCTACGACCACGGGCTGTCCGGACCCAACTCGGGCTCCTCACCCGGCGACCCGGGTTGTCCACAGCCGTAAGCGCTGTCCACAGCTCCGAGGTCGAATGACGGATCGCGGGCTTCCTGCCCATGGTCCGGTCATGAGGACTCCACTGCGGAACGTACTGGCCCTTGTGGCCGTGCTCGCGCTCGTCTGTGCCCCTGTCGCCGCGTCGGCGACGCCCGACCTGCCACGCGGCCTGCGCCCCGTTCCAGGGCCTGTGATCACGCGGTTCGAGCCGCCTGACGTGACCTGGGGCGCCGGCCATCGGGGGGTGGACCTGGAGGGCAGTCCCGGCGAGACAGTGGTGACGGCGGCCGACGGCACGGTGACGTATGCCGGCGTCCTTGCGGGGCGGGGCGTCGTGGTGGTGGACCACGGCGTGGTGAGGAGCACGTACGAACCGGTGGCCGCGACGGTCGGCCTCGGCGAGGCGGTGGGTCGCGGCCAGCCCATCGGCCGTCTGCAGGCTGGGCATGCGTCGTGCCCGGGCCGGACCTGTCTGCACTGGGGGCTGCGTGAAGGTGACACGTACCTCGATCCGCTGCTCCTGCTCGGTGCGACGATCCGGCTGCTCCCGGCTTCGGCCAGGCCCGTGTCGCGCACCACGGTGCTGCCGGGATCGGCGACCCCCACCGTCGGTGGGCTGGGCAGACCGGCGATGGGACCGGTGACGTCTCCGTACGGCATGCGGCGCCACCCGGTCACGGGCGTCTGGAAGCTCCATGACGGTACGGATTTCGGTGCACCGTGCGGGAGCCCGATCCGGGCCGCCGCCACCGGGACTGTGACGTCGATCACCTGGAACAGCGGGTTCGGGAACCGGCTCGTCATCGACCACGGCGCGGGCACGTCCGGGCAGCTGCTGACTGCGTACAACCATCTTCACGGCTATGGCGTTGCGGTGGGCGACCGCGTTGTGGCCGGCCAGGTGATCGGCGACGTCGGGAGTACCGGACTCGTCACCGGCTGTCATCTCCACTTCCAGGTCTGGGTCGACGGTCGTCTGGTCGACCCGATGACGCTGCTGACGTGACTGAGCGGGGCGCGCGGGGACGGCCGGTTCGCCGGGTCTTCGGAGCGGCGGCTTGCGCCGGTGCCCGGTGCGACGGAACCTGGCTGGGTGAGCAACGGACCCGAGGCCGACAACGGCCAGCGCGCGTCCGAGGCCGCCCAGGGAAAGGGTGCTGCGCCGGTGCTCGGCGAGGTCATCGCCGCCTACCTGGACCACCTGACCAACCGGAATCTCTCGGCGCACACGCTCCGTGCCTACCGGGGCGATCTGGGCGCGCTCGATGTGTGGCTGGTCGAGAACGGCTACGACCACGCGGACAAGGTGGACCTGCGGGCGCTGCGGTCCTGGCTCGGGAGCTTGGCGGTCGCGGGCGCTGAACGGACATCGCTTGCGAGACGTGCGGCATCAGCACGGGGCTGTTTCTCGTGGGCGCACGCGCACGGGCTGCTCGGCTCCGATCCGGCACTGTCGCTGCGCTCGCCGCGGCCCGCGGCCCGGCTTCCCGAGACGCTCAGCCAGGCGGAGACGTTCGAGATGCTCCGGGCAGCGATCGCCATCGCGGCCGAGGACAACTCCGCGCGCGGGGCACGGGATGTGGCGATCCTCGAGCTGCTGTACGCGAGCGGCATCCGCGTGTCGGAGCTGTGCGGACTCGACCTGGGCGCGGTCGACGAGGCGCGCCAGACCGTGCGGGTCCTGGGCAAGGGCGACAAGGAACGAGTCGTACCCATCGGCACTCCAGCCCGACGGGCACTCGACCGGTGGCGTGCGCGTCGTGGCGAGCTGGTGACCGCACGGTCCGGGTCGGCACTCTTCCTCGGCGAACGGCTCGGCGACCGGATCGATCCGAGGATCGTGCGGCGCGTGGTGCACCGCGCCGTGGGGATGGTGGACGGGGCTCCGGACATCGGCCCGCACGGACTGCGCCACGCGATGGCCACGCACCTGCTCGAGGGCGGCGCGGACCTGCGCACGGTCCAGGAGCTCCTCGGCCATGCATCGCTCGCGACAACGCAGGTGTACACGCACGTCAGCGGAGAACGGCTGCGTGCGGCGTTCGCCCAGGCGCACCCGAGAGCCTGAGGTACGTCCATTGCCCATGCCGGAACCGCAGCGGATACTTGATCCGTGCAGTACCTGCTGCTCGGTCTGGTACTCGCCATCATCGTCACGTCGGTCGTGGCATGGATGAAGATGATGGGCGGCGACGACGGAGTCGCTGATGCCGAACTGGTCGACATCAGCGACCTCGGCGTGGTGCCGGCCTCTCGCGCCCTGGCTGTGTCCCGGGACCTCCCGACCCGCCACGCCGTACTGACGATCACCTCCCGCCACACCCCGCTGCTCTTCGTTCGTAGGGGCCCACACGTGGGGCAGGCCTGGCTCCACTTCGCGGACGGCACGGAACTGCTCGCCGAAGAACGCACCCTGGGTCCACTGGGGTTCCTCGCGTTCGACCTCGCCCTGCATGGACCGACCGCAAAGATCGCGATCACACCCCCCACCGACGACTGCTGGGTGTCCGTCGGCCGCCGCAACACGCCTCTCCGGGTGGTCGGCGCCCACCATCCGGAGAGCCTCCTCGACATCTGACTGGGCGCCAGTCAGTATCCTGTGGCGAGCCGCCTGCTGTGGGCGACTGCGAGGGGAGGCCATGAACGTCGAGCAACTCATGATCGGTGGCTCGGTGCTGCCGATGACGCGGTGGGGCGAGCCGGTCATGCATACCCCGACCATGGCGGTGGCCGTCTTCGACGAGGACCTGGCTCAGCTGGCCAGGGACATGTTCGCGACGATGAACGCGTCCCAGGGTGTGGGCCTGGCGTCCACACAGGTCGGCCGCGACATGGCGATGTTCGTCTTCAGCTGCCCCGACGACGACGACGTCGTGCACTCCGGCGTCGTCTGCAACCCGGTCGTCACGCTGCCCGAAGGCAGGGACCGCAACCTCGAAGAGTCCGAGGAGGGCTGTCTGTCCTTTCCCGGGGCGTACGAGGTGCTCGCCCGTCCCGACAAGGCCGTCTGCCATGGTCAGGATGTCGAGGGCAACCCGATCGAGATCGTGGGCACCGGCCTGCTCGCCAGGTGCCTGCAGCACGAGACGGACCACCTCTCCGGCGTGGTCTTCGGGGACCGGCTCAACGGAAAGGCGCGCCGGTCGCTGCGCAAGAAGGCCGCGGAGATGGCGTACCGCTATCCCGCCGACTGGCCCATCTCCGAGAAGCTGCCGTTCGATCCCGAGCAGCACCGCGAATCCGCGTCACCTGCGTAAGGCGTAGCACGCGACCGCGGCTGCTGCCGCGACGTTGAGCGAGTCCACACCTGCGGCCATGGGGATCGTCGCCACCGTGTCGGCGCCCGCCAGCCAGGCATCGCTGAGCCCCTGCCCCTCGGTCCCGAGGAGCAGGGCGAGCCTCGTGTCCCTTCCGGCGTGCCGCAACGCGACCTGGTCGAGGGTCCCCGCGTCGTCGCGCACCGCGAGCGCGACCACCTCGTACCCCGCCGCTCTCAGTAGCTCCGGCACCGCGGCGTCGTCGACGGCTCGCGCCCACGGCAGGCTCAGGACGACACCCATGCTCGACTTCACGGCCCGCCGGTACAACGGGTCGGCCGATCGGCTGCTCAGGAGCAGCCCGTCCCATCCGAGCGCGAGCGTGGACCGGGCGATGGCCCCGAGGTTGGCGTGATCGACAAGGTCCTCGACGACCACGAGCCGTCTGCACCGGGCGATGAGAGACGCGACGTCGTTCCGCTCCTCCCGCTCGTACGCGGCCAGCGCCCCCCGGTGCACATGGAAACCCGTCAGTGACTCGACCACCACGGCATCCGCCACGTACACGGGCACGTCGAATCTGGACCACACATCACGCAGCGCATCGACCCATCGGGGCGCCAGGAGGAAGGAGCGCGGTACGTACCCGGCCTCGGCTGCGCGCCGTACGACCAGCTCCCCTTCGGCGATGAACGCGCTCCCCCGGCGTCGCAACGTCGACTCTCGAAGGCCGGTGTAGTCGCTGAGGCGCGGATCCGCCGGGTCCGTGAAGCTCACCACACGCTGGTCAGTGTCCCAGTCCGTCACGCGCGGCACCCTATCCTGGCGGCCGGAGAGGAGAACGATGTCCTGGCTACGACGGCTGCGGCCCGACGGCTTCCTGCTCGCCATCGTCACGTCTGCGGTGCTCGCCTCGCTCTTTCCCGCTCGGGGACTCGGCATGACGCTGCTGCACGGCGCGTCGAGCGTCGCGATCTTCCTGCTCTTCTTCCTCTACGGGGCCCGCATCGCTCCACGCGAGGCGCTACGCGGTCTAGCCCACTGGCGGCTGCACCTGACGATCCTGTCGTTCACGTTCGTCCTGTTCCCGCTCATCGGGCTCGCCCTGCGACCGCTGTCCGGCACGTGGCTCTCGCCCGAGCTCTACTCCGGACTGCTCTACCTGTGCCTCGTCCCGTCGACGGTCCAGTCGTCGATCGCGTTCACGTCGATCGCCCGGGGCAACGTGCCCGGCGCCATCGTCAGCGCCTCGGCCTCGAACCTGCTCGGCGTGTTCGTCACGCCCGCCCTGGTCGTCCTGGTGATGGCAGGCGGCGGGGCCGGCCGCGTCGGGCTCGACCAGGTCGCTGCCATCGTCGTACAGCTCCTCATCCCGTTCGTGCTCGGCCAGCTGTCGCGGCGCTGGACGGCCCGCTTCGTCAAGGCCCACAACGCGCCCCTCAAGCTGGTCGACCGTGGCGTGGTCGTCCTGGTCGTCTACACGGCGTTCTCGCAAGGAATGTCCGAGCACATGTGGTCGCAGGTGACCGGCCTCCAGCTCGTGGTTCTCGTGGGCGTGTGCCTGGCGCTGCTCGGCCTCATGCTCGTCGTGACCTGGTTCGTGCCCCTCAAGATGGGCTTCTCACGCGAGG
Organism: Propionibacteriales bacterium; assembly: GCA_038317635.1. Taxonomy (GTDB): domain Bacteria; phylum Actinomycetota; class Actinomycetes; order Propionibacteriales; family Propionibacteriaceae; genus Fen-668. The sequence goes on along the minus strand of JBBQBP010000011.1, from coordinate 5,726 downwards.
ACCGCATCGCGATCCAGTTCTGCGGGACGAAGAAGTCGCTCGCGACCGGTCTCCCCATGGCACAGGTGCTGTTCGCGGGCGCCGGCGTCGGGCTCCTGGTGCTGCCGCTCATGATCTTCCACCAGGCCCAGCTCATGGCGTGCTCGGTCATCGCCCAGCGGTACGCGCGGGTCGAGGAGATCGCTGGCGCACCGGCTGCGGAGAGCTAGGCCCACGCCGTGGGCCGGACGTGGCGGATCGGGGAGGTTGCCGACCGTAGCGACGAGCACCCGCGACCTCGTCCAGGCGATGACCGCCGAGACCGATCCGGCGGTACGTGAGGTGCTGATGTGGTCGCTCGCCCAGCACAGCGACGCTGCCGAGGCGGGCATCGAGGGACTGCGCGACCCCGACCCTGACCTGCGCTGCCTCTTCGTACGCCTCCTGGCCAAGCTCCGCGCTCCCGCCGCGGCGCCGGCGATCGCGGCGCTGGTCACCGACCAGTCGCCCCGGGTGGTGAGCGCCGCGGTCCAGGCGCTCGGCCAGCTGCGTGCCCCGGCCACCGTCGCGCCCCTCGTGGCCCTGCTCGACTCCCGGTCCGTACCGTCGCCCACCCTTGTCGAGACGCTCTCCAGCTTCGGCGCCGACACACTCGACGCTCTGTCCGGCGCGCTCGGCTCGCCCCACGACGCCACCCGCCTCGCCGCCATCGAGATCCTCGGCCGCATCGGCGGCGAGTCACCTGCCGCGCTCGGCCCCCGCTGCGCCGAGCTGGTCGCACCGAAGGTCGACGACCAGAACGGAGAGGTACGGCTGACGGCCGTGCTGGCACTGGGTGAGATCGGCGTGCTGGGTCGCCCGGGCCTCGAGCGCGCCCTCGCCTTCCCAGAGGTGGCGGGCGTCGCGCGACGACTCCTGCTTGACCTTCACGTCACGTGAACCTCTAGCGTCGTTTCTGCCGAGAACGGCGAAGACGAAGGAGGAGTGCCGTGACCCTGTTGACCTATCTGCGCGAGGACCTCGTGCGCCTGATGAAGCGCCGCGAGAAGGTCGGACTGCGCGCGGTCCGGGACGCCATCAGCGCGATCCAGAACGCGGAGACCTCGTACGTGACGACCCCCGCGACCTCCGGGCCGGCCCCCAGTGACTTCGTCGCCGGTGGTGTGGCGTTCGGGCACGCTGAGCGCCTCGTCCAGGAGCTGACAGACGCGCAGATGATTGAGCTGGCGCGGGCGGAGGTATCGCATCGGCTCGACGAGGCCGCCCGGTACCGTGCGCTCGGTGACGTCGACCGCGCGCTGATGCTCAAGGCGGAGGCGCTGTTCCTGGCCGACCACCTCGACGCGTACGTCGGCTGATCAGGCGTTGCCCGTCGGCGTGTCCTCGACAGTCCCGGAGACTCGCCGACGGCGATGGAGGACCACCTCGCCGACGATCGTGATGACCACGAAGACGGCGAGCTGGGCGTACCAGGCGTGGGCCACGATGAGCGCGGTCAGCGCGGCGACAAGCGCAGCGACGGCCAGCGCCGCGATGGTCCAGTCTCTGCGCAGGAGCTCCAGCGCGGCGAACATGACGGCCATCGCGAGCCACAGCAGCACCAGGTGCAGGCCGAGGAAGTCGTTGAGGTTGGTAGACATGCCGCTCAACCTCCCGCGTGCCGAGCCGTCGAGACGGATCTGGCCGCCCATCTGTCGTCGTGTTCCTGGACCTGGAGCCTCATGCCGAACGTGCGGGAGAGGTTCTCGTTCGTCAGCGTCTCGCGCAGCGGCCCGGCGGCGACGACCCTCCCGCCGCGGAGCAGCAGCAGGTGAGTGATCCCCGCGGGGATCTCCTCGACGTGGTGGGTGACCATGATCGAGGTCGGTGCCGTCGGATCGTCGGCGAGTGCCGTGAGCGTCTCGAGCAGCGCCTCGCGGCCAGCGAGATCGAGTCCGGCGCCGGGCTCGTCGAGCAGGAGCAGCTCAGGATCGGTCATGAGCGCGCGAGCGATCTGTACCCGCTTCCGCTCGCCCTCGCTCAGAGTGCCGAACGTACGGTCGGCCATGGTGTCGACCTGCAGCAGCGCCATGAGCTCGGCGGCGCGACCGAAGTCCTGGTCCTCGTACCGCTCGCGCCAGCGACCCACGACCCCGTACGACGCGCTGACCACAAGGTCGGAGACCTTCTCCTCATAGGGAACCTGCTCCGCCAGTGCCGACGACGCGAGCCCGATCCGGGGTCGCAACTCGAACACGTCCACCGCACCGAGCGTTGCACCCAGGATCTCGACGATCCCCGCTGTCGGGTGCATCTGGGTCGACAGCACCTTCAGCAGCGTGGTCTTCCCGGCGCCATTGGGACCGATGATCACCCAGCGCTCGCCCTCGTCGACCTTCAAGTCGACGTTGTCGAGGAGCAGCGAGGTGCCCCGACGCACGGATACGCCCGCGATCTCGACAACTGCCGTCATGACGTAGAAACCTACCCTTCGCGCCTGAAGGAGCCGTAGCCCGGTCAGGCCCCTGTGGAGTGGACGCCGCCGTCGACGTGGACGACCTCACCCGTGGTCTTGGGGAACCAGTCGCTCAGCAGTGCGACCACCGCCTTGGCCGTCGGCTCGGGGTCCTTCTTGTCCCAGCCGAGTGCGGCGCGGGTGTCCCACACGTCGTCGAGGCCGCTTGCGCCCGGGATCGCCCTCTTGGCCAGCGTGTCGAGCGGGCCGGCAGAGACGAGGTTGGAGCGGATGTCGAGCTCGCCGAGGTAACGCGCGAGGTACCGGGACGTGGACTCCAGCGCCGCCTTGGCGACGCCCATCCAGTCGTACATGGGCCAACTGATCGTCGCATCGAACGTGAGCCCGACCACCGACGAGCCCGGCGCCAGCACGGGACGTGCGGCACGGACGAGGGAGGCAAAAGAGTACGCGGACACGTGCAGCGCCGTACTCACGTCCTCCCACGGCGTGTCGAGGAAGTGGCCGCCGAGCGCCGTCTCCGGGTTGGCGTACGCGATCGAGTGGACGAGTCCGTCGAGACCGTCGACGTGCTCCCGTACGAGGTCGGGCAGTGCCGCCAGGTGCTCGTGGTTGGTGACGTCGATCTCGAGCACGGGTGGTACGGGATCGAGCTTGGCCACGACGCGTCGCGTGAGACTGAGCGCGCGGCCGAAGTTCGAGACGAGAACGGTTGCGCCCTCGCGTTGCGCCAGCTCCGCGACGGCGTACGCGATCGACGTGTTCAACGTCACACCGGCGACGAGCACGCGCTTGCCTTCGAGAATGCCCATCAGGTTCCTCCTAGTGCCCCATGCCGAGGCCGCCGTCGATGGGCAGCACGGCGCCTGAGATGTAGCCCGCAGAGTCCGAGACCAGGAACTCGACGGCCGAGGCGACGTCGTCCGTGGACCCAAGACGGGCCGCGGGGATGCGCTTCTCGTACGCCTCGATGGTCGCCCGGTCGAGCGCCGCCGTCATGTCCGTCTCGATGAAGCCGGGTGCGACGACGTTGGCCGTGATGCCTCTCGCGCCGAGCTCGCGGGTCAGCGAGCGGGCCAGCCCGACCAGACCTGCCTTGCTCGCGGCGTAGTTCACCTGACCGGCCGAGCCGAGGAGCGCGACGACCGATGAGACGAACACGATGCGTCCGTACCGAGCCTTGATCATGGACCGGCTGGCACGCCGTACGAGCTTGAACGAGGCCGTGAGGTTCGTGGCGATCACCGAGTCCCACTGGTCGTCGCTCATGCGCATGAGGAGACCGTCGGCGGTGATGCCGGCGTTGCAGACGAGGACCTCGACGGGTCCGTGCGCCTGCTCCGCGGCGACGAACGCCGCCTCCAGCTGGTCGGGATCGGTGATGTCCGCCTTCACGCCGAGGACGCCGTCGGGAACGGCGCCAGAGCGGTAGGTACCGGTCACGGCATAGCCCGACGCCGAGAGCCGAGAAGCGATGGAGCGGCCGATGCCCTTGCTTGCGCCCGTGACGAGCGCGCTTCGTGGTGTTCCGGTCACAGGGAGCAACTTAGCGCCCACCCCGTGCCCAAGCTGGATTCCGCGCCGAGCGACGTAGGGTAGAGCCGTGCCGCAGTCCGACCAGGTCAGCATCACCGACGCTCGCTTGAGCGCTTCGGAGGATCTCGACCGGCGGCAGCGGCGCTATCTCTGGACGATGCTCGTCCGCGTCATCTGCTTCGTGTTGATGATCTTCGTCCCCGGCTGGTGGAAGGTCATCGCCCTCCTCGGTGCCGTGTTCCTCCCCGCCGCGGCGGTGCTGCTCGCGAACAACGTGGACCGCCGGGCTCCCACGTCGCGGCCGTCCAAGGACGACACCGTTCGCCCCGCGCTCCCGTCCGCTGATGTGATCCCGGGCGAGGTCGAGGCCTGAGATAAACCCCCGGGGGGTTATCTCGGCGCCATAGTCTGATCACATGACCTCCTTGCTCGACCCCATCACGCTGCGCGATCTCACCCTCGACAACCGCATCGTGCTTCCCCCGATGTGCCAGTACCAGGTGAGCGAACAGGACGGCGTGCCGACCGACTGGCATCTCGTGCATTACGGCGCCCGCGCAACTGGGGGCTTCGGCCTCATCATCGCCGAGGCCACAGGCGTACTCCCCGAGGGTCGGATAACCGCGAACTGCACCGGCATCTGGAACGACGACCAGCGCGACGCGTGGACCCACATCGTCGGCTTCTGCCATGCGCACGGTGCAGCGATGGGCATCCAGCTGGCACACGCGGGACGCAAGGCGTCCACCTACAGCGGCTTCGACCCGGCCAAGTCGGGTTCGGTGCCGCTTCCCGAGGGGGGCTGGGAGACGTACGGACCCAGTCCGATCCCGTTCCCCGGCCTGGCGACCCCGACCGAGGCCGGCACCGACTACATCGCGACGGTCGTCGCGGCGTTCGCTCGAGCGGCCAAGCGTGCCGATGAGGCCGGGTGCGACGTCGTCGAGATCCACGCGGCGCACGGATACCTCATCAGCGAGTTCCTCTCCCCCTTGTCGAACCACCGCACGGACTCGTACGGCGGCGACTTCACGGGTCGTACGCGGTTGCTGCTCGAGGTCGTCGACGCGGTCCGGGAGGTCTGGCCCGAGGGCAAGCCGCTGTTCGTACGGATCTCCGCCACCGAGTGGGTCGACGGGGGCTGGTCGCTCGACGACACCGTACGGCTCGCCCCCATCCTCGCCGAGCGTGGTGTCGACGTGATCCACGTCTCCAGCGGCGGCAACGTACTAGCTCACATGCCGACGGACGACGACTACCAGATCCGGCTCGCGTCAGCGGTACGCGCCGCAGGCGTCCGCGTCTGCGCCGTCGGTCACATCACGGACCCGCTCAAGGCGCAGCAGATCCTCGACGAGGGACACGCAGACCTCATCGCCGTCGGCCGGGTCGCCCTCCGCGAGCCGGCGTGGCCACTCCGCGCCGCCGCCGAGCTCGACGTGGACTCCCTCGCCCGGTATCCCGACTCGTACCAGCGCGGCCGCTGGCCGGCGATTGAGCCGGTGCGCTGAGCTGTATCGCCGGCGCCTCACTCGGGGCGCGCCCCCCGCGGCATGGGCCCGCTCCCCACGCACCGGCCCGCTCCCCAAGCCTTCAAGCCGCGCTCCCCAACGCATGGGCCGCTCCACCAGCCATCGATGGCGTGTGAAGCGGCGCGATGGGTTCGGGAGTGGCGTGTGTCACACCCGTCCCCACGCCTCGGACGAGCATCGTCAGCGAGCGAACCTGCGGCCCCCGAGAAGAAGCAAGACTCCGA
>JBBQBP010000010.1:0-96454 GCA_038317635.1 Propionibacteriales bacterium | reverse complement strand
AGTCCATTTGTGTCCCTCCAAGTCCATGAGGCGTGGACGCGGGGATGATGAAAACCCTAGCCAGATGGGGTAAAGTGTCAAGTCAGAAGGGGATCGCGGATACCGTGGCACGCAGGTTCAAATCCTGTCAGCCCGACCGTTGTTTGGCCTTGTCAGATCAGAGGCACATTAGTCATGAAAGTGTGGCTGGTGCATCTCTATTGCATCTCTAAGCTTTTCGCTGGCCCGCCTCGAAGGGGCAGTTCGGGAGCATGATGGCATCCAGTCAGTCCGTCGACACGCCCCGCGTGTCACTGTGCTCGGTGCATTCATCGGCGTGCCTCATGGGGCTGCTCGCGACGGCCGGCACCGTGTGGCACCAGCTCCTCGTCATAGGTGCGTAAGAACAGGTCGTCCAGGCTGGGAGGCGCAGCAGCCAGCCTATGGTTCTGAGCGTGATGCAGTTGCCCGATCGCTGAGTCGAGATGGTCGGCGTCGATGGTGAACGTGCTGTCGATATGCACATCGAGGCGCTGAGAGGACCAGTCCGTAACCCCTGGGGCGTCGGCGAGTCCAGCGGGCTCGTCGACAGTGAGGGCATGGACGTGGGTGCGGGTATGGCGTCGCAGCTCAGTAAGGGTTCCGGTCGTGACGGTCCGGCCTCGACGGATGATGCTCACGCGATCTGCGAGGGCTTTGACGGCTCTTCACAATCGACGGTGTAGTTGGGGTCTCAACCTCACACTCAACCTCGAGCACTCAACCTCGAGCTACACCCTCAATCGCGAAGAGCCGCTTTGACCTCGTCGAGGATGTGACTCGACAGCAGGACACTGCAGCCTCGATCGCGCCGCGTTCGGACGACTTCCTGAAACGCTTGTCCATTAACGACACCGAGCGCCTGACCAGTGCCGGCATCGAGGCCACCGTGGGCACACCGTCGGCGACTCCTACGACGCCGCCGAGGCCGTGAACAGGCTCTACAAGAAGGAACTGATCTGGCCGCAAGGGCCTGGACCGGCCCCGACGCCGTCGAATACGCCACCCTCGAATGTGTGACTGGTATAACAACCGCCGGCTCCACGGCTGGTGCCACGACCGGTCACCGGCCGAGCACGAAGCCTTCTACTACGCTACGAACACGCAGCCGACGTCAGCCGACGCGGCAGCAAACACCCTCCACTGACCCCGGTTCGATTCACAACCAGGGCGGCGACCGCCGCCTCAACCGGGCACTCCACATGGCAGTCGTGACTACCGGATTGCGATGTCGGGAGTGTGCCGCGGTTCGGGCGCTGGGATCCCTGCTGCGGCTCTTCGGCTACAGAACCCCGAGAGCCAACCAGCGTTACCGCGCTCGGCGGGATCGGGGAGGGGGCGTTTCGATGAGGAAATCATCAATCTCTCACCACACTGTCCGGCGCCTGCCGTAGGCTTGCGAACTGCGTTGGGGGACGCGTTGACAGCGGGGCCAGAGCCACATCTGACCTGGCCCGTGTGTCATCTGCAATCGCAAAAGTGCGATGCGCTGGGGGACGTCGTGACCGCTTATGTGGATGTGGGTATCGAGCCGCTTACGGAGGTGCTCGGCGTCTTGTCGGAGCGGATCGTGCGGTACCGGTTCGATGGCCAGACGATCGTGTACTGCAACAGGGCGTGGGCGTTGGCGAATGGTGGCGCGCCGGGCGATTTCGTGGGTCGTTCGCTGACGGCGCTGTTGGCGCCGTCGGAGCGGGAGGGTCTGGTTGCCCAGTTGTCTCGTCTGGGCCCGCAGACTCCGTTCTTGAAGGACCATATGACCCGTACCGGGGCAGGTCGGTGGATCGAGTGGACGGATCTGTACCTGCCGGGCCCGGATGGTCCCCATGTGCTCGCGGTGGGTCGTGACGTGACTGAGCGGCGTGACGCCGAGCTTCGCCTGGCGGCCAGCGAGGAGAGGTACCGGGGGTTGGCGTTGCGAGACGAGCTGACCGGGCTGGCGAACCGGCGCCTGCTGGACGAGCTGCTCACGGCCGCGCTGGCGCGCACGCGCCGGTCTGGGACGCGCGTGGTTGTCTCCTACCTTGACCTGGATGGGTTCAAGGCGATCAACGACGACTTTGGCCATGCGGTCGGGGATGCGGTTCTTGAGGAGGTGGGTCGGCGGTTGCGGGCGGCGGTGCGCGATGAGGACATCATTGCCCGGATCGGGGGTGACGAGTTCGTCGTGGTGCAGGAATGCCCTCCGGATGAGACCGGTGCTCCGGTCGCGCGTCTTGAGCACCTCAGGTTCGAGGCGGTCACGCTCGAGGGCACCGTTGTTGGGTGCGGGGTCAGTGTTGGTTCTGTGGTCGCCGGGCTGGAGCATGACGCTGCCGCGGTTGTTGCCGCCGCCGACGCGGCCATGTACATCGTGAAGCGTCGACGTCGCCGCCACGACCGGGTCACAAGCACGCACGGCCCCCTGGGCAGCAACCACCCAGTCGCTTGAGCCACACAGAATGCCCTGACTGGGTCATGACTCAGTTCCTCGGCGCGGCCTGACGCCTGCCCCGAGTCTCCACAGGATCCCCGCACGCCGGTCACGCGACGGCCACGAGCGGTGTGATTCGGGCTGCAGGGACGAGGGGATCCCGTTGGTGCTTCGGCATCCGTCGGCCCGACGACGGGAGAGACGCATGTCGGCATGAACCACCACGACCATGTTCGTCGCCGTGCCCGGAGCAACCGGCGCGACGGTTCTGGCAGCAAGCAAGGCGGGGGCGATCTAGGACCGGTGTCTCCCGAAGATGTGCACGGGTCGCACCAGTCGAGGACTCTCTACGCCCATAACGACGGCACGGCCAAGTAGGCGAGGGGGACTCTGCGCGGTGGCGCGCAACACTCCCCACGTGGGAGAGACAGCGGGCGATCTCCACACGATCACCACACTGCGGCCACCCGGTCTCCACGGGGCAGGAACACGCTGTCCGTATCACCGGTCGGCGGGCAGGGGCGTTCCAGCTCCCTCGGACCGGCGTCTATGAGGGGGGTCATGGACATGAAGGCACGAACGTGGACCAGGATGCTGGCCGGTGTGGTCGCGGCGGTGGTAGCGGCAGCGCTAACGATGCCCATCGCAGTCGCTGCGGGCCCGGGCGGCGGGGGCGGCGGCAGTGGCGGCGGCGGTGGCAGTGGCGGCGGGGGCAGTGGCGGCGGCGGCGGGGGCGGCGGGGAGACCACCGGGTCCGTCTACTCCGACCTCGTGATCGCTCTCCGCGATGTTGAGGGGGCACCCATCCTCCACAACTACACCGTCCCGGAGACCGAAGAGACGGCCGCAGCGGTCGAGTACTGCGTGCAGCCCGTTTCCTACGAGGCCATTCCCGGCGTGAGTTCCCGGACGAACCCGGTCGACGGCCGTACGGTCTGGGTCGTTCCACTGCAGGGCGAGTGGATCGTCGACAACACGGTGCCGGCGGGGTTCACCGGCGCCTGCGACACCCAGCCGCAGTACGGCATGTTCGTCTCCGAGGTAGAGCTCGAGCGGCTGAACCTCGCCAGGACGGCGGAGGCCGTGATCGCCGACAAGCTCGGTGACGTCACGATGAAGTTCACGTTCGCCGACGAGATCGCCCTGGAGTCCACCGGGCGCATCACCTACGACGGGACTCCCATCGACGCCTCTCCGGAGAACGCTGCCATCTACCAGTCGCTGATGAAGACCGGGACCATTCCGGGGCTACCCACCGACCTGGCCGGGCCACCGGCCTTCGTAAGTCAGCTGCCGGACGACGCCACGTCGAACAGCCTGTTCGACGCCTGGGAGCTTGCAGCCATGACTATCGGCGCGGCGGCCAGCAAGTCCACGCCGTTGACGCTCGACGCGATCGAGTACTACAACCGGGTCATCGGCTTCCCGCCGACGGCCGACTACACCTCCACCTGGCCAGGCGGTCCGACCTTCGTCAGGTCCGCTGACCCGGACGACACCGACGCCATCTCGATGGCCGCCTCCGAGCAGTTCGTGGACTACAGCGGCTTCACCTACAACCGCTCGCAGACCTTCAAGGGCAGCGTCACCTGGCTCGACGTGCCGACCCTGACGTGGAAGGTCAGCAAGATCACCGATGTGGTGCCCTTCACCAACCTGTCGTCCTTCGACGAGATCGGCACCCACGTCCTGACCGGTATCACGGCGTTCGCGCAGCTCGCCGACGACGTGCGGGCCATGTGCAACTTCGTCCCGGACAACACCTTCCTCCCCGGCTTCTTCATGGACGTGCCGGGCCAGGACACCACCGCGGACCAGCTCAAGGCGATCCACGACCCGGCTGTCGACCTCGGCACACTGCCGGAGAACGTCTTCCAGACGCTTCCCTTCGAGATGACGGCAACGCTGCTCAACCCCTTCGGTGGGGAGCTCGTCGACACCGCGCAACTGCGACTGACAATCGACGCAGCCACCGCGTTCGCGGCCGGTGACGTCACCGCGGTCTCGAAGAGGGACGGCCAGGCGGTCCCCTTCACCATGGACGCCAACGGCGACCTCGTCGGCAAGTGGGGGCCCGACACCGGCTTCCCCGTAAGCCCTGGCTACAACGTCTCCACGACGTTCACAATCAACGTCGCTGACGGTGCGCCTCTCGGGCTCTACGCCCTGACCCTCGAGCTCATCGACGTCGACGCCCCCGCGACCGTCTTGGCAGCCGAGTCCGGCACGATCACCGTCAACGAGAACGCCACCACGGTTCTGTGGGGCACCCCGCTGCCGAGGTACACCACCCAGGGTTCGGCGATGACCATCCCGCTGCGGATCTACGCTCCCGAGCCAGGCACCGGTGTGTTGACCCTGACCGTCACCGGCCCCGTCGAGGACGACGCGACGCCCGACAGCGAAGCACTCGCCGCGGGTGACCTCAAGGCCTATGCCAGCAACGGCACAGACATGGTGGCCATGCCGCTGAGCCTCGACGTCGCCACCGGCCAGCTCGTGGGAACGTGGAACGCCACGCTCCTGGCCGGGTACACCCCGGTTACCTGGTACGTCACGGTCGCCGAGGGAGCGCCAGTGGGCAGCTACGCCTTCGGCGTCGGCCTCACGGGTGGCAACACACTCGCCCCGATCTCCGTGGTCGTGTTCGCCCCGGAGGCCCACGGTGAGCAGCCCCCGGATGCCGGTGAGGACACCACCGCACCGGTGGTCACCGTGACGTACGGCGACCTCGGCTCCGATGCCACGTTCGCCCTCACGGCGAACGAGGACGGCGTGACGTTCGAGTGCATGCTGACCAAGGACAATGTCGTCGTTCATGACTGGGCTGGCTGCGAACCGACGGTTGCGTACGCCGACCTGGCCCCTGGGGCGTACATCTTCTCCGCCCGTGGGACGGACAGGGTGGGCCTGGTTTCCCAGATCAAGACAGTCAGCTGGACCGTCGAGGAGCCAGCCGATCAGACGGCACCGGTCGTCACCGCAACCGCGGTGGGGACCCCCGGTCCCACGGCATCCTTCACGATCGCATCGGACGACCCGGCCGCGACTGTGAAGTGCATGCTGACCAAGGACGACGCCGTCTATTCTGACTGGGCGGTCTGCAGCTCCCCCGTGGAGTACACCGATCTGATCGATGGGATGTACGCACTGTCCGTCCGTGGCACTGACAAGGCTGGGAACAACTCGGCGATCTTCGAGACCGCCAGCTGGACCGTCGCCGCACCGGCGGGGGCGTTTGTGACCTTGTCGCCGTCGCGTCTGTTGGATACGCGGATCGCCGGTCCCAAGCTGGGCTCGGCCCAGACGCGCTCGCTGCAGGTCACCGGCGTCGGGGGCGTCCCGACCTCGCGTGTCTCGGCGGTCGTGCTGAGCGTGACCGTGACCGACACGACAAGCAGCGGCTACATGACGGTGTCTCCGACCGGGACGACCCGGCCGGTGGTGTCGAACCTGAACTGGGTGGCCGGGGCGACCATCCCGAACGCCGTCACAGTCAAGGTCGGCAGCAACGGCATGATCGACCTGTACCAGTCCGGACCCGGCACCGCCCAGGTGATCGTCGACGTCGCGGGCTACTACATCGACGGCACTGTCACCGCCGCGGGCGGATTCACTTCGCTGAAGCCCGCACGGATCCTCGACACCCGCAGCCAGAGTGGCAAGCTCAATGCCGTCGAGTCCCGCGACCTGCAGATCCTCGGCGCCGGCGGCGTCCCGGCCAGCAACGTGTCCGCTGTCGTGCTCAACGTCACCGTCACCGAGACCAGCAGCGGCGGCTACCTGACCGTCTACCCGGCCAGCACCACCAAACCGCTGGCCTCCAACCTGAACTGGGGAGCTGGGGCGACGATCCCGAACCTGGTCACGGTCAAGGTCGGCGACACCGGCAAGGTGAGCCTGTTCCAGTCAGGGCCCGGCACCGCGCAGGTGATCGTCGACGTTGCCGGCTACTACCTCGGCGGCACCCCGACCCAGCCGGGCATGTTCGTCGCGATCACACCGGCCCGGGTCCTCGACACCCGCTCCAGTAGTCCAGTGGCCGGTGGCGCCGATCTGGCGTTGACGATTCTGGGTAAGGGCGGCATCCCCGCCAGCGGTGTCTCCGCTGTGGTCATCAACACCACAGTCACCGACACCACCACGGCTGGCTACCTGACCGTGTTCCCCGGCACGAACCTGGCACCTACCGCGTCGAACCTGAACTGGTCCGGCCCCAACGCCACCGTCGCCAACCTGGTCAGCGTCCAGGTCGGCAGCAACGGCAGCATCAAGTTCCACAACGGATCACCTCGCAGAGCCCAGGTCGTCGTCGACACCGCCGGCTACTACATCGGCACCTGACCAGGCACTCGGGCATGTGACACTCCCTAGGGAGTGAGGGAGGGGGCCGCGCGGTCACCGTGCGGCCCCCTCTGTTGCCCAGGACCACACAAAGGAGCTCAGGTGAGCAAACCGACCGTCTCTGATCAGAACCAACACCGCATGTCATCCGCTTCGCATCTCCTGCGGGCGGGACCCTCATCGGGCCAGAATGACGGCATGCAGACCGTGCTGGTCGTCGAGGACGAACGCGACATCCGCGAGCTCCTCTGCCGCTACCTCGTGCGCGCCGGCCTGTCGGTCGTCGCCGCCTCGACGGGGTCAGAGGCGTTGCTCGAGCTCGAGGAGGCCCGGCCCGACCTCGTGCTCCTCGACCTCGGCCTGCCGGACATTGACGGCCGGGAGATCCTCGAGCGGGCAACCCCCACCATCCCCGTGATCATCCTCACCGCCCGTGCGGGCCTGCCCGACCGGATCGCCGGCCTGCGCGCGGGTGCCGACGACTACGTCGTCAAGCCGTTCAGCCCCACGGAGGTCGTCCTGCGCGTGCAGGCGGTCCTCGCCCGCCGGCCCTTCGACGGTGGTGCCCGCGTGCGCTCCTTCGACGGCGGCCGGCTGGCCATCGACCAGGGACGGCACGAAGCCAGCCACGACGGCACCGTGCTGTTGCTGACCCCGAGCGAGTGGAACCTCCTTGTCGCGCTCACGAGCACCCCCGGCCGGCTCTTCAGTCGTCACGAGCTCGTCTAGCGCATCGGCGGCAGCGCCTTCGAAGGGTACGAGCGGGCCGTCGACTCGCACGTGAAGAACCTGCGCCACAAGCTGGGACCCGACGGACAGCACGTCGTCGAGACGGTCGTCGGGTTCGGCTACCGATCGGGGGCGCATCCGGATGACTGAGCGGCGGCGCCGGGGCGCGATGGAGTGGCGGGTGCTGGTCGGCCTGCTCTTCGTGTCCGTCGCCGCCCTCGTCGTCCTGCTCTTCGGCACCGTCGTCCCCCACCTCGTCGTCAATGAAGGCCACCGACAGATCGTGGACACCGGCTGGCTCCTGGCGGCGACGGCTGGTGCCGTGGTCACGGCAATCGTGGCGTCCGTGGTCGTGGCCCGCCTCATGGTGGCCCCCATGGATCGGATCCTCGAGGAGTTGCGGGCCTTCGCCGGCGGTAACCACTCTGCCCGCGTCCCCGACCTCGGCCGGCCCGAGCTGTCCGAACTTGCGGACACCCTCAACGCTGCCGCCTCTGAGGTCGAGCGGTTGGAGGAGGAGAGACGGCGCCTCACGGCTGACATCGCCCATGAGCTGCGAACGCCCCTCTCCGTGCTCCAGGCGGGTCTGGAAGAGCTCCGCGACGGTCTGGTCCCGCCCAACCCGGCCACGCTCGGCATCCTGCACGACCAGGCGATCCGCCTCGGGCGGATCGTCACCGACCTCTCCGAGCTCTCCGCCGTGGAGTCCGACCGCCTGCCCCTCGTGCTCGGCCGCGTGGACCTCGGCGTGGTCGCCGAGAACGCCCTGGCGGCCCGCCGGGGCGCGATCTCGACCGCGGGACTCAGTGCCCGCACCGTGGTCGCGCCGGGGGTCGTCGTCGTCGCGGACGACGACCGCCTTCACCAGGTCGTCGGCAACCTCCTCACGAACAGCACCGCCTACTGCCGCCCCGGCGACGTCGTCGAGATCCGGGTCAGCGCGGCCGGCGGGCAGGGTGTCCTCGAGGTGGCCGACACCGGCCCGGGCCTGTCGCCGGACGAGCGGGACCACGCCTTCGACCGCCTGTGGCGGGGCCATAGCGCCCAGGGCACCAGGGGGTCAGGGCTCGGCCTGCCGATCGTCCGTGCCCTCGTCGTCGCCCAAGGCGGGGTGGTCGAGCTGTCCTCGACCGTCGGCGCCGGCACCGTCGTGCGCGTCATCCTCCCCCTCGCGGGCTGAGCGGGTCAGAGACGACGTCGAGTCGAAGGCGCAAGGCGGGCCCCCCGGGTGTCTGGGGCTCTGCTGCTCCCTGCAGAACCGCGGCTCACTCCTGACCACGGTGACCTTCGTGGGGTTCATGACCTGGGCCACCGGAGGCCGGGTCAGGTCAGTCGCTGCTCGACGTCGACATCGCGGCGCTCGGTCGTACCGCTGTGCTCGACGACGGTCATGTTGTGGCCGATCTTCCCGAGTCCGCCGCAGGCAACGACCCCGTGAACCCATGAGTCGGCAGGTACGGCGCGCTGCTCACGGCAGGGGACAGCGCGGGCTGCTTCCAGGAATGACTCGAGTCACGAGGTCAACGCAGGGTCGGGGTCGGTCCCGATCGGTTCCAGCAGGAGGTTGGGGTGATCGCGCCGCACCCATCTGACCTGCCACTCGTCAGAGAACAGTGCCAGCGGGGTACCGTCGTGCCGGATGGCGACCTCGACGCCCGGCCGGCGGCCGACGACCGGCGCGTCGTCGCGGCTGGTCCGCAACGCCAACGTGTACGGCAAGGACTCCAGGCGGATCGTGGCGCCGAACTCATGCTCCATGCGGTGGCTGGCCACCTCGAACTGCATGGGTCCGACGGCGGCCAGGACAGGAGCCTGTCGCGTGCGTCGCTCGGAGTACAGCACCTGAATCACGCCCTCCTGGTCCAGTTGCTCCATGCCGCGCTGGAACTGCTTGTGCCGGGAGACGTCCACCGCAGTGGCCACCTTGAAGTGCTCCGGGGCGAACGCAGGGATTCGTGGGAACGCGACCGGGTCGCCGGAGTAGAGAGTGTCCCCAGCGCGAAGGTCGCTGGCGTTCACGAGGCCGATGACGTCGCCGGGATAGGCGATGTCGAGCGTGTCGCGGTTCCGGCCGAATACGCTGTGCACGTACTTGGTGGCGAACGCGCGGCCGGTCGGTTCGTGGGTGACGACCTCGCCACGGCGGAATGTCCCGGAGCAGACCCTGGCGAAGGCGAGCCGGTCACGGTGGGAGCGGTCCATGCCGGCCTGCACCTTGAACACGTGGGCACTGAACTCGGCGTCCACCGCGCGAGCTCGACCCTGGTCGTCCAGGCGCGGTCCCGCCGCCGGCGCGAGCCGGTCGAGGGTGTCGAGGAGGTGGCCGACCCCGAAGTTGAGCGCCGCAGCGGTGAAGAGCACGGGTGTGGTCGTCTGAGCCTCGAACGATGCCTGGTTGTGCACGTAGCCGTCAGCCGCAAGCAGTTCCAACTCGTCGACGGCGCGGTCCCAGTCGTCGTGCAGTGCGGCGCGCGCGCTGGCGGCGTCCAGACGTTCCGCAGCCGCGAGCGTGCTGCCGCCCGGCGTCCGATGGAACCGGATGAAGTCACCGGTGGCGCACTCAATGACCCCGTGGAAGTCGCCGGCGATCCCGACCGGCCACGTGATAGGGGTTGGGCGCAGTCCCGTGCGGCTCTCGATCTCGTCGAGCAGGGCGAGGGCCTCGAGCCCGGGTCGGTCCCACTTGTTGACGACCGTGATGATCGGGAGGCGGCGGGTGCGGCAGACGCTGAACAGCTTCATGGTCTGGGCCTCAAGACCCTTGCCAGCGTCAAGCAGCATCACCGCGCTATCGACGGCCGTCAGGACGCGGTAGGTGTCCTCGGAGAAGTCCACGTGGCCCGGGGTGTCGACCAGGTTCATCACCGCGTCTCCGTGGTGGAACTGCACCGCCGACGAGCTGATGGAGATGCCACGGTCGCGTTCGATGTCCATCCAGTCCGAGACGGTCGCCCGCCGTCCCGCCTTGCCGTTGGTGGCCCCCGCCTCGGAGATCACCCGCGCGTGCAACAGCAAAGCCTCGGTCAGCGTCGACTTTCCGGCATCCGGGTGGCTGATCACTGCGAAGGTACGGCGCGAAGCAGCCTCGACAGCGACCTCGACCTCCACCGACACCGCCTCCAAGGGAACCACAGCCGCAGGAGCAGCCGTTCGAGTGGCGCGCCCGGACCGGGCTCAACCGTTGACGCACTATACCCTCCGGTGCGAGGAGAGTTGCCGAAGCGGTTGCCGCAACTCTTACGTGACGGGAGAGTTTCGGGCGAGAGCATGTCAGACTGAGCGGGTGACCAGCCAGCCATCGGACTCCCCGCCGTGGCACATCGGCGACGCCGCAAAGCGCACGCAGCTCTCCATCCGGACAATCCGCCACTACGACGAGATCGGACTCGTCGTTCCATCGGGCCGCTCCGAAGGTGGGTTCCGGCTCTACACCCAGGCCGACGTCGACCGTCTCCTCCTGATCCGACGCATGAAGCCGCTCGGCTTCACACTCGACGAAATGGCCGAACTGCTCTCCATCGCGGACGCCCACCAAGACTCACCCACGTCCGACACTTCGGCGGCCCTGGCCAGCTACGTGATCTTGGCCACCGAACGGCGCGCCCACCTCGCGCAGCAGCTCGCGAGCGTCGACGACTTCATCAGCCAGCTCCAGCGGGTGGAGGGAGCGGACTCCAAGCCGCTGAGCCAACGACAGGCGAGCCAGACCTGACTGCCTCGGCACCGAACCACGACTCTCGATCCGGTTCTCATAGCCGTCGTCCAGGAAACCGACCCTGGCGTGGAGGCCACTGTTCGGGCCCCGCGCGTCGCGAGAGACCCGCCACGATGAGGAGACATGCCATGAGCGCACTGTTCGAGGAGTTGGCCTGGGCCAGCACGCCGCTCGGGGAGGTGAGTCTGCGTCGTCGTCGGGAACCGGTGAGCGGCGCTGACGTCTACGAGGTCAAGCTCGGCGAGGACTTCCTGATGTCCAGTTTGTTCACCGTCGCGGAGGAGGAGCTGGCCCGGCTGGCGCTGGCACGGCTGGACGGCCACGCGCTGCGGGTGATCGTTGGGGGCCTGGGCCTGGGCTACACCGCAAAGGCCGTACTGGACGATGACCGCGTGGCCGAGCTGGTGGTGGTCGACCTGCTCGAGCCCGTCATCTCATGGCACCTGCACGGTCTGGTCCCACTTGGCGGGGCGCTGAGCGCCGACCCGCGCTGCCGGCTGGTGCACGGTGACTTCTTCGCTATGGCCGCAACGACCGGGCGTGGCACGCGTGGCTGGGAGGCCCCGGTGGACGCTGTTCTTGTCGATATCGACCACTCACCACGGCATGTCCTGGCTGAGGGCAGTTCGAGCTTCTACGGCTACGAGGGCACCCGGCAGCTGGCCGTTCAGCTGCGTCCAGGCGGCGTATATGCGCTCTGGTCGAACGACCCGCCCGACGAGGACTACCTGCTTGTCCTGCGGTCGGTCTTCACGGACGTGACCGCAGTGATCGTCGAGTTCCCCAACCCGTTGCAGGACCGTATGGCCAGCAACACCATCTACCTCGCCACCAAACCAAGCACCGATTGACCTCCGTCGAATCGGACACGTTCGGGACTGATCGGGGACTATCACAGCCTGGCCTTGACCTTCGTACTTTGTACGCATACGCTCCACCGTCATCCGTACCGAACACGACCGTCGGCAGGAGCAGGACATGACTCGGCTGGTGGATACACACATGGACCATGAACCGTCTCCGGACTCTCGCCGCTCCCTTGCGGGAGCCGATGCCTGTGGGGATGGCCTGGTGACCTGCTGTTCGTCGGCAGGCGCGGGTAGCGGGGGAGGGTAGAGCCGTGAGGCGACTCCGGACGATCCTTGCATTTGCGCTGATGATCCTGGCGCTTGGTGCCCTACCTGCGCATGCCGCCCCTGAAGGATCGCTAGAGGATTTCATCGATAGCGAGATGCCCGTTTCCGGCGTGCCGGGCCTGGCCTACGCCGTCGTGGCAGACGGCGACATCACGACGGTGGGCGCGCGCGGTGTTGTCACGATCGGGAGCGACAAGAAGGTCACGCCGGACACGCCTTTCGTGACCGGCTCGGTCTCCAAGAGCTTCACTGCTCTGGCCGTGATGCAACTGATCGAGGCGGGCAAGGTCGATCTGGATACCGAGGTCTCGCATTATCTTGATGGTTTCTCGGGCCGACCCGCCGGTGCGATCACGACCCGGCAGTTGCTCAGCCACACGAGCGGCTTCTCCACACTGCAGGGAAATGCGTCGCATCCGGCCACGACCGGCGCGAAGGATGAGCTGGCGCGCGGGGTTGACCAGTTGGCGGATGTGACTCCAGCCAACCAACCCGGCGAGAAGTGGGAGTACTCGAACGCCAACTACGAGATTCTTGGTCGCCTGGTCGAAGTCGTGAGCGGACAGGAATACCAGACCTATGTGGCGACGAACATCTTGGAGCCGGTCGGCATGGACCACAGCTTCGTCGCTGACGGTGAGATCCATGAGTCCATGGCGACCGGGCACCGGTCATGGTTCGGCGCCAAGTTGCCGCTGGCTGACAACTCGACCGATCGCGCAACGGCTCCGCAAGGCGGAATCATCGCAAGCGCGAATGATCTGGCCCGCTACCTGCAGATGATGATGAACGGCCAGGACGATGTACTGAGCGCTGAAGGCAAGGCGCTCATGATGCTCCCAGCGAGTGATGTATCGCCAACCTACGGCTTCGGCTGGTTTGTTGACACCGGGACGGGGGCCGTGTGGCATGACGGGGTCAGCCCCGGTTTCGAGTCGCTCGTGACGATGGTCCCGGCCGAGAAGAAGGCGGTTGCGGTACTCGTCAACGGCGGGAGTGGAATGGCGTTCTGGGAGACGGGCCCGCTACGGGTCGGCATCTCCGACAGGGCGCTCGGGCTCGAGTACGAGGCCGGGTCCGGATGGACCCAGAAGGCACTGTTCATCGGTTTGGTGGCCCTGCCGATCATCTACGTCGTCAGCATGATCTGGGCGTGGCTGCACCGGGCCAAGATCCGCGCCAAGTCCACGTCGGGCGTTCCGGGCCTGTTCAGCCTCTGGTTCCCTCTACTCACCACACTCGTCGCGGCGTGGGTTCTTGTCGGTCTGGTGCCGAGCCTGAGCGGCGTTTCGATCAGCACCTTGATCCTGTTCGGACCCGATCTTGGCCTCACATTGGTCGCATCCGCCGCCACCGGCGTCCTGTGGTCCGTCCTCAGGCTCGGGGTGGCCTACACCGGTAGGTCCGGTCGTCTACGCCGCTCCTAGTCCTTCGACAAGTCGCTCAGCTCCGCGATCTCGGCCCGAACGATTGGAGCCGCCCCTCGCCTTGAGTCGGTGATCGACTCCCTGGCGAGGACTACGACGGGCTCGCTGGTCAACTTCTGTCGGGTCGACCCCGTGCGGCTAGACTCGCCATCCTCTTCCGATTCGGATCCGGGGTGATCGCAGGAATGTCTGAGCCGTCGGACGATGCCCCTGCTCGCCGGCTTCGGTCGACGGGGACCGTCCTGGCTATCTGGCTGACGATCGGTGCGGCGGTCGCTTTCACGGCAGCGGCAGCCGTCTTGCTGGCGCAACAGCCACCGTTGCCGGGCCGCCTCGGCGACGACTACCTGACCGGTTTGGTCGCCCTTCTGGGCGACGTGGTCGCGCGTCTCGGCAGCGCTGCGACGCTCGGCTTCTTGGCGGCGATCGTGGCGTTCGCGCCATCCCGGGCTGACGACGGACTTCCGCGGCCCGACGAACGCCTGTACCGGTGGATGGTGCGGTCAGCACAGGTGTGGTTCGCCGCGTCCATTCTCATGACTTTTGCCAATCCCAGCTTCGTCGAGGGCATGGCGATCGGGAAATCGTTCCGTGCGGACGCTTGGTGGCTCTTCGTGACGTCCACGACAAGCGACCTGGCGTGGATCGCGTCGTCCCTCGCGGCGCTGGCGATCATGCTGCTCGGCTGGTGGGGGCGGGGCGGTTCTGTCTTGACTCTTGCGTGGCTCGCCGGAGCGGCTGCGGCGGTGTTCGTCGCGGTCACCGGCGGCGTCTCGGTAGGGCTGAACCACGACTGGGCGACTGATGGCGTGGGGCTGGCCACTCTGGCGACAGTCACCCTCTGCAGCGGAGCGATCGGTGCCTTGGCTGCGATGGCCGTGGATTCAACGAGCGCGGATGCAGCGATCCGCCGATACCACCGGTCGGTCCCGCTGCTGATCGGTGTGATCGCGGTCGGATACGGGATCGGCGCGTGGCAGCAGCTTGCGGGGGTCTCCCCGTTCGTGACGGTCTATGGCATTCCGGTGGTTGCCGGATTCGGCATTGTGGCCCTACTGGTCGTCAGTTGGTTGTGGCGGCAGTTCGCTGAGCGCACGAGGGACGCCGCATCCCCGCGGCGGCCAACACCATCGGTGGCGCGTGACGTGATCCTGCTGATCTTGGGCCTGACAAGTCTCACCGTGGCCACGTACCTGTCTCCTCCACGCTTCATCGTCCCGCAGAGCATCCAGATCAACTATCTGGGCTACGAGGTGAACATCCCCGCCACTCTTGCGCGGCTGACCGGCCTCGGCCGTCCGAATCTCTTGTGGCTCGTGCTGTCGATGACTGCGATCGGCCTCTATGTCTGGGGTGTCGTACGCGTCACCCGACGTGGCGGACGGTGGCCGCTCTCCCGGTTGCTCTTCTGGGTGGCCGGGTGGGCACTGACCCTCTATCTGGCTGTGAGTGGCTTGTGGGTGTACTCCACGGCTGTCTTCAGCTGGCACATGCTCGTCCACATGACCGTGAACATGATGATCCCGGTCCTGTGCGTCCTGGGTGCCCCGATGAGCCTGGTGTCCGCCGCTTCCCGTGCACGCCTCCCAGGTGAGCTCGCGGGGGCGCAGGATCTCGTGAGCCGGCTGGCGGAGAACCGGCTGGTCCGCGTCCTGCTCAGCCCACCTCTGGTGTGGCTCAACTACGTGGGCTCACTGTTCATCGTCTACTACAGCTCGCTCTTCCCCTGGCTGATGCGGTATCACTGGGGCCACCAGTCGATGCTGCTGTACTTCATGGTCGCGGGCTACGCCTTCTTCGCCCTGCTGATCGGTCCCGACCGTCACCCCTGGCAGCTCCCCTACATTGTCCGGTTCGCGCTCCTGGTGAGCATCATGCCCTTCCACGCCATCTTTGCGGTCGGGATCATGCAGTCTCGGACCATTCTTGGTGAGCAGTTCTACCGAAGCATCGACGTGAGCTGGGTCGGCGATCTGCTGAGCGATCAGAACATCGCCGGCCAGGTGACGTGGTTCGCTGGCGAGATTCCCGCCTTTGTGGCGGTGATCATGTTGGCCGCGCAATGGTTCCGCAGCGACAGCGCGGAGGCTGCAGCCGCAGACCTGCTCGGCGATGCGGGCGGATCAGGCGACGAGCTTGCCGCCTACAACGACATGCTTGCCGAACTGGCCAGCCGCGACCGGGGCGAGCCCACGAACATCTCGAAGGACGGTGACTGGTGATGGAGGTTGAGCTGACGCCGCTGCCACACGCGGAGGATCTTCTGGGAGACCGGGTCGAGCTGGACGTGTCGGGGATGACCTGCGCCGCCTGTGCTGGTCGCATCGAGCGGAAGCTCAACAAGCTGGAAGGGGCTCGCGCCACCGTCAACTACGCCACCGAGCGGGCAATGGTGCTGGGATGGCCGCCGGAGCGTGCATCAGACCTGGTCGATGCGATCCGTGCAGCCGGCTACGACGCGAAGCGCGTGTCCGAGGGCGCCGCTCCGGACGGGTACAGCGACCGGGTCAAGATGCTGCGGAATCGTCTGATCGTCGCGGCCGTGCTGACCGTCCCCCTAGGCGACGCGGCGATCGTGCTTGCCCTCTCTCCGGAGCTCCGTTTCCCTGGGTGGGAATGGGCCTTGATCGCCGGCGCGATCCCGGTGGTCTTCTGGTGCGCCTGGCCTTTTCACCGAGCCGCCTGGAGGAACCTTCGGCATGGGGGCACGAGCATGGACACCTTGGTGTCCCTCGGCGTGCTGGCCGCATTCCTCTGGTCCGTGGCAGGCACGATCTTCACTGTGCCAGGTAAGTCCTACTGGTTCGGCTACGGCATGGCACCGGAGGGAGCGGACAGCCTGTACCTGGAGGCCGCGGCCGCCATCACGACGTTCCTCCTAGCCGGACGTTACGTCGAGGCGCGCTCGAAGCGCTCTGCCCGCGGCGTGCTGGCAGCAATCGGAAAGCTGGCGCCGACCACGGTGCGGGTTCTCCGAGATGGCGCCGAGGAGGTCGTGCCGATCGGTGAACTGCGGGTCGGGGAACGCTTCCTGGTGCGACCTGGTGAACGCATCGCCACCGACGGACAGGTCGTCACCGGAACGTCGTCGATCGACACCTCAGCCATGACTGGCGAGGCTGAGCCGTTCGAGGTCACCACCAGCAGCCGAGTCCTGGCCGGCACCACCAACCTCAACGGCGCCCTCGTCGTTGAGGCCCTCCGCGTCGGTGCACACACCCAGCTGGCCCAGCTCGCCGTGCTGGCCGAGCAGGCACAGGCGCGCAAAGCCTCGGTCCAGACGCTGGTCGACAAGGTCGTCGCGGTGTTCGTCCCCGCAGTGCTCGTGATCTCGGCCTCGACCCTCGTGGTGTGGCTCCTTGCCGGTGGCGGCCTGCGGACAGCGTTCAGCGCGGCGATGTCCGTGCTGATCATTGCCTGTCCCTGCGCACTGGGTCTGGCCACGCCGACCGCACTCATGGTCGGGGTGGGCCGGGGCGGGCAGCTGGGCATCCTGATCAAGGGTCCGGATGCCCTCGAGTCATCCGGCGTGATCGACACCGTGGTCCTCGACAAGACCGGCACGCTCACCACGGGCGCGATGAGGCTGGTCGAGTTCATACCGCTGGGGGGGATCGACGAGGTCGCTCTCCTGAAGTTGACCAGCGCGGTGGAGAACGACTCCGAGCATCCGATCGCCCGCGCTCTTGTGTCCGAGGCGAAGGACCGGGGCCTGGTGCCGGAGCGTGCCGAGCGGGTACACGCGTTGCCCGGGTCCGGGGTCGAGGGCGTCGTCCTCGATGCGGACGGTGCGGGGAGACAAGTGCTGCTCGGCAATCCGGAACTGATGCGGGAGCGCGGGTTCGCGGTACCGGAAGAGGCCAGGACCGCGGTCGACGTGGCAGCATCGGCCGGCCGAACCGCAATCCTGATCTGCATCGACGGAACCGTTTCTGGCTACTTCAGCGTCGCCGACACGATCAAGGAGTCCGCCCCGGAGGCTGTGGCCCGCCTGCGAAAGCTGGGCCTACGGACCATCCTTCTCACCGGAGACCGACGGAGCGCAGCCGAGGACGTCGCCCGCCTCGTTGGCGTGGACGAAGTCGTCGCCGAGGTGCTCCCCAGCGAGAAGGCCGAAGTCATCGAGAGGCTCCAGTCCGAAGGCCGACGCGTCGCGATGGTGGGGGACGGCATCAACGACGCAGGCGCGCTGGCAACGGCAAATCTGGGGATGGCGATGTTAAGCGGGACCGATGTGGCGCTCAAGTCCGCCGACATCATCCTCGTGAGACGGAGCCTCGACGTCATCCCGGATGCCATTCAGCTGTCACGGCGCACCCTCCGTACGATCCGTGGAAACCTGGTGTGGGCGTTCGGCTACAACGTGGCCGCGATCCCGTTGGCAGCCACGGGCCACCTCAATCCGCTGATCGCTGGGTTCGCGATGTCGCTGTCCAGTGTCTTCGTGGTCAGCAACTCCATGCGTTTGCGGCGGTTCAAGGCCGGAGCGAGCTGACCTGACCTCAGCTCGCTGTCACCGACCACTGCGTGGGCTCGTGACAGGTGCAGCCAGGGCCGCACTGACAGTCAGTGCACAGGCATGCCCCGCCAGTTGTGCATGCGCACAGCGTGACGTCGACGCGGTTCACGACGCGCTCCCCAAGCGCTGGCTGAACCATCGGCAGGCTGCGTAGGCCAGTGTTCACGACGGTCGCGTGGTCGAGCCATGTCGAGCACGGCGCGCACGCGGCCAGGTGCTCCAGAAGGTCGCCCAGCGCGACCGGGGACTCTTCGCCGTCCAGGAGCGCGGACAAGGCAGATCGCCAGGTGTCCTCTGCCAGGTCTGCTCGGTCCATGGCCGCATGCTACGTGAGCACGCGAACTTCGGCAGTGCGAATGTGCGGTTGGCGGGAACTTCGGGCCCGACGCAGACGACTCTTTCAGTAGGCGCGTCGCCGTCGCGTCCCCGAGCCCGGCTCGGTCGCTTGGGGAAGGGACGCCATGTTTGCGTTTGCAGACACGCCGGTGAAGTTCGTGGGCCTGTTGTTGTTGTTCGCCTGGTGCACGCTGTGGAGCATCTACGAGCTGACACGACCACAGGATGTACGGCAGCGGATCTCGAACTCTCTCCATCTGGTGATGGCCGTGGTGATGTTGCTGATGGTGGCCCCGGTCAGCTGGAAGGGCCTGATCGCGGTCGTTCCCACCTTCGCCCTTGTGGGCGCTTTCGCACTGTCCACCGCATGGTTCGTCTGGCTGGCGATCGACGCAGTCCGTGCATCGGATCGCTCCGGTTGGCTGCACTTCCTCGGCCATGCGGCGATGTTCGGCGCGATGACCTGGCACCTGTCCGCGATGGCCATGATGCAAGCGGCCATGTCCCACGGGATGGGAATGGGCATGGGCTCCGGCATGGACAAGGGCCAGCTGATGGCGGCACAGAGCAAGCCTGGTGGGACGCTGTGGATCTTCGCGTTCGTCGGCATTCCCTTCATGACCTACCTCCTTGTCTCGAGCCTCCGGTCCCTGTGGCAGGCGGTGCAGGCCCGAACGCCAGCTGGGGAGGCCAGCTGCCCCTGCGGGCCCGGCTGCACCTGTGGACCTGAGTGCTCCTGCTCGGTGAACCACACGGAGGCGACCGTCCGCGAACCCGAGCTGGTCGCCTCGGGCAGCGCAGCGCGGGTCGGCCTCGCCGTTGCCCCGGCCGTGAGCACCCACAGCTGTCATGAGGTGCGACCAGTCGGCACTGCCAAGTACCGCCTCGAGGTCATCTCTGCCTTCGCGATGAACTTCGGCATGTTCTGGATGAGCACAGGTCTGCTCGTCCCGATCCTGCCCTTCTTCACACTTTTCGCGTTCTGAGCGTCCTCTTGTCAGGAGACGCTCGTCTCCTGCCGTTGGCGTTCCACAGCCGAGACAAGCTCAGCTCTTGCGCGTGCCACTCGCGACCGGATGGTGCCGACCGCGCATCCAGAGATCACGGCAGCCTCTGCATAGCTGAAGCCCAGCAGCTGGGTCAGCACCAGCGCTTCTCGCCTCGAGGGCTCCAGGACACCGAGCAGTTCCTCCACCTCCAAGTTGTTCGAGAGGTGGGTCGATGCGCGTAGCGAGTCCGTGAGGTCGAACCAGCTGTCGTCGCCGGCCAGCTGCGGACGTGCGCTGTCGTGACGAATCCGGTCCACGACCACCCGCCTGGCGATGGCCAGCAGCCAGGCCCGGGCACTCGAACGACCCTCGAAAGCAGCCATCGCCGACAGGACGCGCAGGTAGGTCTCCTGAGTCAGGTCGTCGGCGAGGTTGGGATTGGTGAGTCGTGAGATATAGCGCCACACGTCCGCCTGCGTCCTGCGGATGAACTCCGACAAGGCGACCCGGTCACCACGAGCCGCAGCCAGGGCGAGCTCGGTGACTTCGTCGGGCGCGGACATGGCGCCACCCTAGCCGCGCTCCGGCGCGTGCGAGCTCGGTCCGTCAGCTCGCCGCCGCACGCGGGTGGATCGGCGCTGCCGGGGGAGTTGAGGGCCGGATCGTGCCCGTACGGCCGCGGGTCAGGCTCGATTCGTGAGCCAGGGGGTTCGCTGCTAGTCTGTGAACGTTGTTGTTTGGAATTTTCGTTTACTTGTTTGGTAGAACCGCTGGTTTTCCAGTGTGGTAGTCCTTGCGGGAAGCGTTCATTGCAGCTGCATCACAGAGCTCCGCGACCGCGGATGCTCCGCTTCTTACAGAGGAGAAAACATGGCTACTGGCACCGTTAAGTGGTTCAACGCCGACAAGGGCTTCGGCTTCATCGCTCCCGAGGATGGCTCGGCCGACGTGTTCGCGCATTTCTCGGCGATCAACTCCAACGGGTTCCGCGCTCTCAACGAGGGTGACCGTGTGTCGTTCGACACCACGCAGGGCCCCAAGGGCCCCCAGGCCGCGAACATCAACGTTCTCTGACCTGAACATCGGAAGGGCCCCGCATCGGCCGGGCCCTTCTGCATGCCCCCTCGGGCTGGTGCTCGATCGGCCCGCACGTCCCGCCTCGGCCAGATCGAAGGTGAGGAGTGCACCCCTCCCACCAGTCCCTGTACCACCGGGACAACCGCCCGCTACTCATGCTGTACAAGGACATCGCCGGCCCCGAGGATGGGGCCCGGGGACAGACGGGGGGACATCATGAGCGAGACGGAGCTCACGGCGCGGGTGCCGTTGACAGGTCGGGACGGACGCCTCAATCCCGCCGCGGTCGGCTGGGCGCGTCGGCCGGTCGTCGACACCGCGGGGCTGATGCTCGGCCCGCATCGTTCGTGGGGTCGCACGAAGCGCTGGGAGTACTGGAACGTCATCACCCCGACCCACATCCTGGCGCTCACGGTGTCATCCATCGACTACGCCGCGGTGCACGAGGTGTGGATCTTCGACCGTGCCAGCGGGGCGTCGTGGACCCGGGCCGCAACCGTCGTTCCCGCTCGGAACGTCGAACTGACCCCCATCCTGGGCAAGGGCCGCGCGAGAGCCCGCACGAAGGACCTCGAGATCGACCTCGACCCGCTTCCTCACGGTGGCACGCGGCTTCGCGCCTCCATCCCCCAGGCATCCTTCGACGTGGCGGTCAGCCGGCCGGCCCACCACGACTGCTTGGCCGTCGTGGTCCCGTGGTCGACGAAGCGCTTCCAGTACACGGTCAAGGACGTCGCGCTGTCAGCGACCGGAGTGGTCAGGATCGAGGGCGTCGAGCACCAGGTGCCACCGGGATCCTGGGCAGTGCTCGACCATGGGCGGGGCCGCTGGCCGTACGACATCCGGTGGAACTGGGGAGCCGGGTCGGGGGAGTCACTCGGACGCCGCGTCGGGCTACAGATCGGCGGGAAGTGGACCGCTGGCACGGGATCGACCGAGAACGCGCTCGTTGTCGACGGTCACCTGTACAAGATCCACGACGAGTTGACCTGGGAGTACGACCTCGCCGACTGGGGCCAGCCATGGTGCGTCACCGGTGGGGGACTCGAGGCGACACTGGTCCCGTTCCACAACAAGCGGTCCAGCAACAACCTGCTCGTGGTCTCGTCGCGCACCGACCAGGTCTTCGGGCACTGGTCAGGTTCCTACAGCACTCCACGCGAGGGCCGCATCGCGTTCGACGGTCTCGTCGGCTGGGCCGAGGACGTCCACAACCGCTGGTGAGGGCCCGCGCCGTCGGGCTCTGGGGCACTGACCCGGGACGTTCGGATCTTGGCGTGAGCGGCGACGTTGCCCCTCCGGCGCTCGGGCCGGCGTGGAGTAAGGCCGGCCAGAGTGGGGGACCGGGCGTGGTGCCCGTGGCTTCTCCTCGGTCGACCAGATCGTCGACACCAAGTACTACCGCTAGGAGACGATCTTCGATGACGCAGTACCGCAGAGCGTCTGTCCACAGCTTCGGCGATCGCGGTCTGGTGATGGGTCTGACATGATTACCCATCCCGCCTACGCGGTCGAGCCGTGGTGCGTGAGAGAGACGTCCTTCGATCTGGATGTGCTGGCGCAGACCGAGTCGGTTTTCGCCTTGTCGAACGGTCACATCGGATGGCGGGGAAAACTTGATGAGGGCGAGCCGCATGGGCTGCCCGGCGCGTACCTGAACGGGGTCTACGAGGTGCGTCCGCTGCCCTACGCCGAAGCCGGCTACTACGGCTACCCCGAGGCGGGGCAGACCGTCATCAACGTCACCAACGGCAAGCTGATGCGTCTGCTGGTGGACGATCAGCCTTTCGACGTCCGCTACGGACAACCACCCGCACCGCGGCATCGGTCGCCTCAACCTCTTAGCAGATCGCAGCCACTGAACGCTGCACCAACGACACCAACCGGGTCGAGCGGACCCGCACGCCCTGCCCCGCCGGGGAGACCCACTCGACCTGGCGGCGCAGCAACCCGGTGCGGAAGATCACGCCGGAGGAGATCGCGGCGTGGCGAGAGGCGGCCGGGTCCATGGTCGTGCCCTACGACGAGGAGCTCGGCGTCCACAGCCAAGCCGAGGGGTTCACCAGCCACGAGATCTGGGACTTCGAAGCCACCACCGACCAGCATTACCCGCTGTTGCTTCACTTCCCGTACTTCAACCTGTATCGCAAACAGGTCGTCAAGCAAGCCGACCTGGTGCTGGCGATGCACCTGCGCGGTGACGCCTTCACCGCAGCGGAGAAGGACAGAAACTTCGCCTACTACGAGGCGCTCACGGTACGGGACTCCTCGCTGTCGGCATGCACGCAGGCGGTGTTGGCGGCAGAGACCGGCCATCTGGGCCTCGCGTACGACTACCTGACCGAGGCCGCGCTCATGGATCTGGACAATCGTGAACAGAACACCCGCGACGGTCTGCATGTCGCGTCCTTGGCCGGGACGTGGATCGCGCTCGTTCCAGGCTTCGCCGGTCTGCGCGAGCGAGACGGCAGCGTCGGCTTCTCGCCGCGGCTACCCGATGGCATCACCCGGCTGGCCTTCACCATCTGTGTACGGAACAGCCGGCTGCACGTCGAGATCACCCCCGCGACGACGACGTACCGCGTTCTGGACGGGCAACCACTGTCTGTGCAGCACGACGGGCAGGCCCTCGTGGTGATCACCGGCAGCCCGATCACCCGCCCCACCCTGAACACGCCCAGCGGGGCGGCCCCCAGCCAGCCGCCGGGCCGGGCGCCTCAGCTTCACCGAGGAGCCTCGCGAGTGACGTGAGCTCATCTCCGGGCGACAGCCCGCTCGCTAGAGCTGGTTGCGGAACGACTCCAGTTCCTGGTGGCGCTCGTCCGACGTCTCCGGATAGGCCATCTTCAGTTCGGACAGCGTGTCGAGGACGATCTGGGAGATGATGAGTCGGGCGTTGGGTTTGTCGTCGGCGGGCACGACGTACCACGGGGCGTGTTCAGAGCTGGTAGCGCTCAGGCAGTCGCCGTAGACGGCCATGTACGTGTCCCAGTAGGACCGTTCGTGGATGTCGGAGAGGCTGAACTTCCAGTTCTTGTCCGGTGCGTCGATGCGGGCCCGGAAGCGCTTCGCCTGCTCGTCCTTGGACATGTGCAGGAAGATCTTGACGATCTGCGTTCCGTTGCGGTGCAGGTGCCTCTCGTGGTCGTTGATGGAGCGGTAGCGCTGCTCCCAGATCGTCTGTTCGTCGATCAGCGCATCGGGCAACCCATGCCCGTGGAGGATTTCGGGGTGGACACGAGCGATGAGAACGTCCTCGTAGTACGAGCGGTTGAAGATGCCGATCCGGCCGCGTTCGGGCAGGCACCGGCTGGTTCGCCAGAGGAAGTCGTGCTCGAGCTCCTGGTCGGTGGGTTGCTTGAAGCTGAACACCTGGCAGCCCTGCGGGTTGATCCCGGACATCACGTGGCGGATCGCACCGTCTTTGCCTGCGGCATCCATCCCTTGAAAGATGACGAGCAGCGACCAGTGGGCGGAGGCGTAATGCAGCCTCTGCAGCGAGCTGAGCTTCTTGACGTTCTTCTTCAGCTGCTTCTTGTACTTCTTGTGCGAGCTGTAGAGCAGTTTCGCGGTGGTGGGCCGGTCGGTCAGGCGGACGTGCTCTCCTGACTCGACGCGGAACACTGTCGAATCGATTGCCATGGGTTGTCCTTTCGTGACGCCTTGCCCCGCAACGCCGGGCCATGGATGCCGCACGAAGAGCCGTGGGCCGGCGATCGGTGCGCTCGCCGGCCATCGGTCACGATCACTCGTGAGCAGCCACCAGCTGGTCTTTCGGACGAGCGGTCTTCTTGCTGGGGTCGAGGATGCGGTAGGCGAGCAGCTTGACGCGGTCGCTGGCCAGGGCCCAGATGATGGCGTAGCCCCAGACGAACGCGGCCCAGCCCCAGCCGAGGGGGGTCATGAAGAGCCCGAAGACGGCGATGAGGGTCGCGATGATCTGGGTACCGAGGACGGCCATCCACAGGATCCGAGCCGGGCGGATGGACCAGAACGGGCCACGGGTACGGGTGAGGAAGATGGTGAGGTGCCCGGCGACCGACAGCATCAGGTACATCATGGTCTGCAGCTGGGGACGCCCCAGGCCGAAGACCCGGTCGCCCAGGAAGAACAGCCCGAACGCGGCGATCGGGCCGATGACACCCAGCACGGTGGCGACGCCCAGCACGAGGCGCATGTTCCAGGCTTCTGGCTGCATCTTGTAGTGGACCTTGTCGTACGCGATGGACAGGATCGCGCCGTCGTTGAGCAGGGCCAGCATCACGATCATGATCGCGGTGACCGGGAAGAAGTTGAAGACGAGGATCGCCCCGGTCACGAACAGCAGGACACGCAGCGTCTCGGCGATGCGGTACATCGCGTACGAGTTCATCCGCTGGAAGATGTTGCGGCTTTCCTTGATGGCGTCGATGATCACCGACAGTCCCGGGGTGAGCAGGACGATCGCAGCGGCGGCACGGGCGGCGTCGGTGGCGCCGGAGACCGCGATGCCGCAGTCGGCCTTCTTCAGAGCGGGTGCGTCGTTGACGCCGTCGCCGGTCATCCCGACGATGTGGCCGCGCTGCTGCAGCACGTCGACGATGTGGTACTTGTGCTCGGGGAACACCTGGGCGAAGCCGTCGGCCTCCTCGATGGAGCGGCCAGTCTCCGCGGTCTCCTTCTTCTTGACGTCGCCGAGGCCGGCAGCGTCGAGGATGTCGGTGCCCAGTCCCACCTTCGCGGCGGTCTCCTTCGCGATCGCCAGCGCGTCGCCGGTGACCATCTTCACGCTCACACCCATCTCCTGGGCGGTCGCGATGGTGGCCTTGGCGTCGTCGCGGGGCGGGTCGAACAGCGGCAGCACGCCCAAGAACCTCCAGTCATCGTCGCCATCGGCGCGGGCCACCCCCAACGAGCGGTAGCCGCGGCTGGCGAAGTCATTGACGGCCGTGTCGACAGCGGCCGTGATCGTGTCGTTGTCGCCGGCCAGAGCGACGATGACCTGCGGGGCGCCCTTGCTGACCTTGAACGCCTGCCCGTCAGAGCCGGTGACGGTGGCCTCGGTGCGCTTGTCGACCGGGTTGAAGGGCTCGAAGTGGGTGATCGTGTACTGCTCGAGCGCGTTCTTGTCGCCAAGGCCGCCCAGGACGGCGAGGTCGATAGGGTCGTCGTTGTCGGCGCGGGAAGCCAGCGAACCGGCCAGGACAACATCGTCCGGCGCGACGCCGTCCATGCTGAACGGGTCGCCCAGGGTGAGCGAGTTCTGGGTCAAGGTGCCGGTCTTGTCCGCGCAGAGCACGTCCACGCCTGCCAGCTCTTCGATGGCCACGAGCCGGCTGACGACTGCCTGCTTCTTGGCCAGCAGCCGGGCGCCGACCGCCATGGTCACGGACAGCACCGTCGGCATCGCGACCGGGATCGCCGCGACAGTCAGCACGAGAGCGAACTGCAAGGTGGTCACGACCGCGTTGCCGCGCAGCAACGAGACGAGGGCCATGACGGCGACGAACACCGCCGCGAGGACGATGAGGTAGTTGCCGATCTTGAGCACGGCCTTCTGGAAGTGGCTGACCGTGCTGGCGTCCTGGACGAGCTCGGCGGTCTTGCCGAAGTACGTGCGGGTGCCGGTGGCGTACACCAGTGCGCCGATCTCGCCGCGGCGGATGATCGATCCCGAGTACACCGGATCGCCCGGAGAGCAGGTCGCGGGCAAGGACTCTCCGGTGAGGGCGGACTGATCGACCTCGATCTCGTCGCCGTCCAGCAACCGGGCGTCGGCCGGGACGATGTCACCGAGACGGAGCCGGATCACGTCGCCGGGCACCAGCTCGCGCGCGGGGGGTGTGCCCCATTCGCCGTCGCGTCTGACGCGGGCGTTGATCGCGAGCTTGGACTTCAGCGCGTCGATGGCATTGCCCGCCTGGCGCTCCTCGACGTAACCGACCACGCCGTTCGCGACCAGCAGCAGCAGGATGATGAAGAAGTCAGCCCAATGCCCGACCGCGCCGGACAGGATCACCGCGACCTCGATCATCCACGGGATCGGGCCCCAGAAGTACGACAGGAACTTCAGCAGCGGGTTCGTCTTGTGCTCGGCGATCTCGTTCGGCCCGTACTGCGCCAGTCGCTTGGTCGCCTCGGCCTGCGTCAGCCCATCCGGTGAGGACTCGAGCTGCTTCTGAACCTCGGGCATGGGGAGAGTCTTGAGATCGGGTTGCGACGTCTGCGTGCTCATCGGTCAGCAGGTTCCGGTGCGATCCAGGTCCAGTCGCGGATCTCAGGCAGATCTAGACCGTGCTTGTTGATGTAGAGGTCGTGTTCGACGAGCTTGTCGGCCATGGTCTGTTTGAGATAGTCGCCGGTCGACCCGAGCTGAGGGAGCCGGTCGATCACGTCCTGAACGAGGTGGAAGCGGTCCAACCGGTTCTGGACGCGCATGTCGAACGGAGTGGTGATCGTGCCTTCCTCGATGTAGCCGCGCACGTGCAGGTTGCGGTTGTGACGGCGGTACGTGAGGCGGTGGATCAGGGTCGGATAGCCGTGGAAGGCGAAGATGATGTGCTTGTCGCGGGTGAAGAGGGCGTCGTAGTCACTGTCCGACAGCCCGTGCGGGTGCTCGCTGGCCGACTGGAGCTTCATCAGGTCCACGACGTTGACGACGCGGATCTTCAGGTCGGGCAGGTTCTGCCGAAGGATCGTCACGGCTGCCAGCACCTCGAGCGTCGGGGTGTCGCCGCAGCAGGCCAGCACCACGTCGGGTTCGGCGCCACGGTCGTTGCCGGCCCACTCCCAGATCCCGATCCCTTCGGTGCAGTGCACCTCCGCCTCGTCCATGGTTAGCCACTGAGGCATGGCGTGCTTGCCGGCAACGATGACGTTGACGTAGTGGCGGCTGCGCAGGCAGTGGTCGGCGACCGAGAGCAGACAGTTGGCATCCGGCGGCAGGTAGACGCGGACGATGTCGGCCTTCTTGTTCACGACGTGGTCCAGGAAGCCAGGATCCTGGTGGGTGAAGCCGTTGTGGTCCTGCTGCCAGACATGCGAGGAGAGCAGGTAGTTGAGGGACGCGATGTCGCGCCGCCACGGCAGCTCCTTGGTGACCTTGAGCCACTTGGCGTGCTGGTTGAACATCGAGTCGACGATGTGGATGAACGCCTCGTAACAGTTGAACAGTCCGTGGCGCCCGGTGAGCAGGTATCCCTCCAGCCAGCCCTCGGACTGGTGCTCGGACAGCATCGAGTCCAGCACCATCCCGGCGGGGGCCAGGAACTCGTCGTTCTCGACCGTGCGCGCCTCCCACTGCCTGTTGGTGACCTCGAAGACCGCGCCGAGCTTGTTCGACAGCGTCTCGTCGGGGCCGAAGACCCGGAAGTTGCGCTGATCGTCGTTCAGCGCCACCACGTCTCGCAGGAACGTGCCGAGCACGGCGGTATCCATGGCCGTGACGGCGCCGGGTGCGGGCACGGTGACGGCGTGGTCGCGGAAGTCGGGCATCCGCAGGTCATGGAGCAGCAGCCCGCCGTTGGTGTGCGGGTTGGAACCCATCCGCCGCTTCCCGGTCGGTGCCAGCCCGGCCAGCTCGGGCAGTAACCGCCCCCTCTCGTCGAACAGCTCCTCGGGGTGGTACGAGCGCATCCAGGCGTCCACCAGCTCGACGTGACCGGGGTGGTCGCTGTCCACGAGGATCGGCACCTGGTGGGAACGGAACGTGCCCTCGATCTGCAGCCCGTCGACCTCTTTCGGCCCGGTCCACCCCTTGGGTGAGCGCAACACGATCATCGGCCAGCGGGGCCGGGTCGTGGCACCGCCCGTACGGGCGTCGGTCTGGATGGCGCGGATGGCCTCGATCGTCGTGTCGAGGGTGCTGGCCATCAGCTGGTGCATCGTCTCAGGGTCGTCGCCCTCGACGAAGTACGGGTCCCAGCCGCAGCCACGAAGGAACTGCTCCAGCTCGTCGTGCTCGATACGGGCCAGGACGGTCGGGTTGCTGATCTTGTACCCGTTGAGATGCAGGATCGGGAGTACGGCACCGTCGCTGATCGGGTTGAGGAACTTGGTGGAGTGCCATGCGGTGGCCAGTGGTCCGGTCTCGGCCTCACCATCGCCGATCACGCAGGCCACGATCAGGTCGGGGTTGTCGAAGGCCGCGCCGAACGAGTGGCTGAGGGAGTACCCGAGCACCCCGCCCTCGTGGATCGACCCCGGGGTCGTCGGGGCGACATGGCTGGAGATCCCTCCGGGGAAGGAGAACTGGGTGAACAGCTTCTTCAGGCCGGCTTCATCCTGGCTGACATTGGGGTAGACCTCGCTCCAGGTGCCCTCGAGGTACGTCTGGGCCACGAGGGCCGGGCCGCCATGGCCGGGTCCTGCCACGTAGAACATGTCGAGGTCGTACTTCTTGATCACGCGGTTCAGGTGCACGTAGATGAAGTTCTGGCCCGGTGTCGTACCCCAGTGCCCCACCACCAGCGGCTTCACGTCGGACAAGGCCAACGGTCGCTTCAGCAGGGGGTTGTCGTAGAGGTAGATCTGCCCGACCGACAGGTAGTTGGAGGCTCGCCAATAGGCGTCCATCGCGGCGAGTTGCTGCGAGCTCAGTAGCGGAGCGGTCTGGGGATTGGTTGTGCCCCTCTGCGGGGCCTTGGTGCTGGTCATTGCTTCGATTCTTGTCGATTCGAGGAGTGGGGGTGCGGCGGTAGACAGCCGACTCTTCTCGAACTTGCTGACTTCTCAGCACTTTTGACGCTACACCTGGTGATGAACCCTGACGTCGTCACCAACCTCGCTGGGGCGCCCAATCAGTGCGCCAGAACCACTGCAGATGCGACCCGCCAAAAGTCCGAGCAGGATCGCTCCCTCTCCGAGCGCGCTCGAGGCTCAGGCCAGGTCGCGAAGCGTTTCGAGGGTCGCGTTCAGGGCCGCCGCAAGGTCTTGCGACAGCGAGGTCATCGCGGGGTTCTCGGTCAGTGTCACCAGTACCTCGGGGCTGATCGCCTCGACGACGGTGACCTCGCCGGTCCTTCGGATGACGACGTTGCACGGCAACAGCAGGCCGATCGACGGTTCGACCTGGAGGGCCTGGTGGGCGAACCGAGGGTTGCACGCACCGAGGATCAGGAGCGGTTCGACCTCGACGCCGATCTTCTGCGAAAGGGTCTTCTGCATGTCGATCTCGGCGACGATGCCGAACCCGTTGGCGGCCAGCGCCTCCTTGACCTGGGGGACTACCTCGTCGAACGGCCTGACCACGTCGATGCTCAATGCGTAGCTCATGATGTGCCTCCTGCCACGACGTTACCGCGCCGTGGTGACGTACGAGTGGATCACTGCGTACATGGTCGGTCAGTAACGGAGCAGCAGGTACGGGGTGGCGATGGCCAGGGAGACGAACGCGACCAGTGAGCCGTACTTCGTGAACTCCCAGAAGGAGATCGGGTGGCCGCTTCGCTTCGCGATCCCGACCACCACCACGTTGGCGCTCGCCCCGATCATGGTGGCGTTGCCGCCGAGGTCAGCGCCGAGAACCAGCGCCCACCACAAACCGTTCTGGCCGGCCATGGGGCCGGTCCCCCTGACAAGCTGGTCGACCACGGGGGACATCGTGGCGACGAACGGGATGTTGTCGACGAGTGCTGACAACGCAGCGGATCCCCACAGGATCAGCATCATCGCAGCGGGAACGCTGTCGCCCGCCACGCTGCCGACGCCAGCGGCCAACCGCTCGATCGCGCCCGTCTTCACAAGAGACCCGACCAGGATGAAGAGGCCTGCGAAGAAGAGCAGAGTGGCCCACTCGACTTCGGCAAGGTAGGACTCAGGGCGGAGACGGCTGATGGCGACCAGCACACCGGCCCCGAGCAGCGCGACCACCGACGGCGCCAGATGCAGGACGCTGTGGAGACTGAACGCAGCGAGGACCAAGGCCAGGACGATCAGGCTGCGCCAGAGCAGCGTCGGGTTCTCGATGGCTTCGCGCTCGTCGAGCTGCATCACCCTGTCGACCTGTTCGGGATCGGCGACGAAGTCCTTGCGGAACAGGATTCGGGCCATGCCGACGAACGCCAACAGCATCAGCAGGACGACAGGACCCATGTTGATCAAGAAGTCGTTGAAGCCGAGACCTGAGCGGCTCGCCACGATGAGGTTGGGCGGGTCGCCGACCAGGGTGGCGGTGCCACCGATGTTGGACGCGAGAGCCTCCGCGATGAGGAATGGTACGGGCCTGACACCGATCTGCTCGCACACCAGGAGCGTGACCGGTGCGATCAGCAGCACTGTGGTGACGTTGTCCAGGGCGGCCGAGGCCACCGCCGTGATGAGGCACAGGAGGACCATCACGCGGAAGGGCCGGCCTCCAGCTCGCTTCGCGGCCCAGATCGCGATGTACTCGAAGACCCCGGTCTGGCGCAGGACACCGACGATGACCATCATCCCGAACAGCAGGAAGATGACGTTCCAGTCGATCCCGGTGTCCTCGGAGAAGAACGCGTCTTCGGGGCCGACCACCCCGATCGCGAGCATGAGGCCCGCGCCGCCCAGAGCCGCGGCGACACGGTTGATCCGCTCCGAGGCGATGAGGATGTAGACGATGGAGAATATGAGGATCGCAACGACCATCATCCGCGCTCGACCCCGCAGACGAGCTCCAGGAGGTGCGCCGCCGTGAGGATTCCGATGATCCGATCGCCCTCGACGACGGCGCACAGCGGACTGCGCAGACGGGCCATGATCGCGGCCGCCTCCATGAGGGTGTCTTCTGCTTTCACCAGCGCAAGCTCCGCCGGCACCTCCGGCAGGAGCTCCGCCACAGTGGCGCGCCGCAGTCTCTCAGCGAGCTTGTCGGCCGAGACCTCGCCCATGACCCGCGCGAGGGCAGGGTCGGACTGCACATACTCGGGGACCATGAACTTGACCACCTGAGAGGCGGGCAAGACCGCCTTGGGACGGCCATCCGCCTCCGTCACGACGATCCCGGGTCGCCGGTACTGGGCGATCAGCTGGGCTGCCACAAAAGCTGACGTGTCGACGCCCACGACAGGGAACTCCTCGTAAATATCTCCGACGCGCATGGGTCAACCCTAGGACCAACGGCCCCTGCGGACATCGACTCATGCTTCCTGGATGGCTTTTCGACGGATCGGATGCGCCGCTCGGCGCAGGTGTAATCTCCGGACCACCCGGCCCTCCGACAGGTTCATAAGGTGCTTCATGTCCACTGACAGTGACGTCATCCCGCAGTCGCGCCTGCTCCCGGTATCGGGCCGTACCTGGACCATCGTGATCGTTCTCGGGATGGTCGGGCAGCTGGCGTGGACCGTGGAGAACATGTACCTCAACGTATTCATCTACAACACGATCACCACGGATCCCACGGTCATCGCTGTGACGGTCGCGGCCTCTGCTGTCGCTGCGACACTGGCGACAATGCTGATCGGAGCGGCCTCGGATCGGGCTCGGACACGGCGGCCGTTCATCGCGATCGGGTACGTGCTGTGGGGGATCACCACCGCACTGTTCGGGCTTGTGCGTCCGGAGGGGACCACAGCCTCGGCAGTCGCCCTCGCGGTGGGTTCGATCATCGCGCTCGACTGCGTGATGAGCTTCTTTGGGTCGGGAGCCAACGACGCCGCCTTCAACGCATGGGTGACGGAGTCGACCACCAGCCATACGCGCGGTCGCGTCGACGGGGTACTCGCGATCATGCCCTTGATGGCGATGCTGCTCGTATTCGGCGCCCTCGACGGATTGACCAGGGCGGGTCACTGGGTGCTCTTCTTCGGGATCGTCGGTGGGGTCACGGTCGTGGTGGGGATCGGATCGTGGTTCGGCGTCCGCGATCCCGTCGAGATCCAGTCGCCCTCGGACGGCTATCTGGCATCGGTGGTTCACGGCCTATGGCCGCGCACGGTTCGTTCGCATCCACGGCTCTACGTGCTGTTGGTGGCCTGGGCCATCGTCGGTACCAGCACGCAGGTGTTCATCCCGTACCTCATCATCTACATCCAGCGGTACCTGAGGATCGAGGGGTACGCGATCGTTCTTGCCAGCGTGTTGACGCTCGCGTCGGTGATCAGCGTGGTCGGGGGTCGCGTCATCGATCACGTCGGCAAGCAACGCGCCATCCTGCCCTCCGTCGGGATCATGGTCGTCGGCCTGCTGGGGATGTTCTTCGCGCGCGGCATGCTTTCTGTGATCGTCGCCGGCACGATCATGATGGGCGGCTTCATGCTGTCTGTCGCCACGTTCAGCGCGAGCGTTCGCGATGTCACCCCGCAGGACCGGGTCGGGATGGTCCAGGGGCTGCGCATGATCGCGGTCGTCCTCGTTCCGATGGTCCTCGGGCCCTTCATCGGTGCGTCGGTGATTGTGGGCGCGAACGAGACCTACACCGACCTCGGTGTCGTCAAGCAGGTCCCCACTCCGTGGATCTTCGTGGCTGCTGCCGTCATCGCGTTGGTGGTCACTGTTCCCGTCGCAGTGTTGCGTCGCTTTCCGATCGAGACCTCCAGGGTCGGATCATGACGCTGTTGACCCTGTGGGGAGAGTCCCTGGATCGTGACTCGCCGTTGCCCGAGCACCCACGGCCTCAGCTGACCCGCAGCGGCTGGCTCAACCTGAACGGGCCTTGGCGGTACGCGATCACCGACTTCGTCTCGTCCGACCCACTGGCAGTGGCCGACCCGACGTCGCCTCTCGGCTGGGACGGGGAGATCGTGGTCCCGTTCTCACCGGAGACCCCGCTGTCGGGTGTTGGTCGCGCATTGGGTCCCGATCAGATCCTCTGGTACCGACGTGACTTCAGCCTGTCACGCCCACCGGATGGGACCCGCGTGCTCCTCCACTTCGGGGCGGTTGACCAGTCGTGTCGGGTGGCTGTCGACGCATGCGAGGTGGGTGGGCACAGCGGTGGCTATCTGCCGTTCACGCTGGACATCACCTCGGCCCTCGACGAGCGGGTCGACCATCACCTCGTCGTTGCCGTGCGCGATGTGACCGACACGGCGTGGCTGGCGCGCGGGAAGCAGTCGAGCTCGCGAGGCGGCATCTGGTACACCCCGCAGTCGGGCATCTGGCAGACCGTCTGGCTCGAGGTGGTCCCCGAGGTCGCCGTGGACCGACTCGTCCTCACCCCCGACCTGCCACGGGAGAGCGTCGTCGTGACGGTGGCGAGCGATCACGCCCCGGCCGGAATGACTGCGCTGGTGCGGCTGGCGACGTCGGGGGTGACTGTCGCCACGGCGGAGATCCCCGTGGGAACCCCGACCCAGGTTCGCCTTCCCAGCCCTGTGCGTGCGTGGTCGCCCGAGGATCCCTTCCTCTACGACGTCGAGGTCACGCTTGGCGCCGACCTTGTCGGCTCGTACGTCGGGCTTCGGTCGTATGGCATCGGCTCCGATGATCGTGGCTTCCCTCGCCTCCTCCTCAACGGGGAGCCGTACCTGCCGGTCGGCCTGCTCGACCAGGGCTACTGGCCCGACGGTGGCTACACAGCTCCTTCCGACGAGGCGCTCGAGTACGACGTGCGGCTGGCCAAGAGTCTCGGGTTCACGATGCTGCGTAAGCACATCAAGGTCGAGCCACTCCGCTGGTACCACCACTGCGACCGTCTCGGCATGCTGGTGTGGCAGGACGCCGTCAGTGGTGGCACCACGTACAACCAGGTCGTCATCTCGGCGCCGGCCGTCAGGGCTCCAGAGATCTCCGACCGTCACCACCGGTTGTTCGGCCGACGGTCAGAACGCGGACGTGAGCAGTACGAGGTCGAGTTGGTCGAGATGGTCGACCACCTGCGCAGCGTGCCGTCGCTCGCCCTGTGGGTGACGTTCAACGAGGGCTGGGGTCAGTTCGACGCGGCGCGGATCGCGGAGCTCGTGCGAGCCCAGGACCCCACAAGGCCCGTCGACCACGCGAGCGGCTGGCATGACCAGGGGGGCGGCGATCTGCGTAGCCTGCACATCTATTATCATCCCGTGCGCGCCCCGAGGCGTCGCGACAGCCGTGTGCTGGCGCTCACCGAGTACGGCGGCTACAGCCTGGCCATACCCGAACACACATGGGGCACGCGGATCTTCGGCTACAAACGATTCCGTACGGGTGACGATCTGGGGGCCGCCATCATCCGGCTTCACGACGAGGAGATCGTGCCCGCGATCGAGGCAGGCGTTGCGGCCACGGTGTACACCCAGCTGGCCGATGTCGAGGATGAGGTCAACGGGCTCGTCACGTGCGACCGCCGACTCGTCAAGGTCGATGAGGGAGCGATGCGCGCGATGACCGACCGGATGAGGGTGGCAGCAGCCTCTGGTCGGGGGGACAACTGATCGCGAGGGAGCCAGGGCGACCGAGGTGTAGTCTTGGGGCAGCGACGACCACACGAGCACGGAGTTCTGGGTGCGATCTGATGTAGTCGTTGACCGGACCATGGGGAACCTGGTTCCGCGGGAGGTGCCATCCGGCAGACGTCTCGCCCAAGGTCGGCCATCGGATGCCGACCGCTATGGACGGATACCGCCCCACATGACTCGTTTCGGATTCCTGAGCACCTACCCGCCCACCCGCTGTGGACTCGCAACCTTCACGGCTGCCCTCGCAACGGCGATCTCCAGGGCCGGCGACGACGTGTGCGACATCGTGAGGGTGGACGATCTCGTACCGGCAGGGCCCCCGGTGAACACGCGGGACGTACGGGTCGTGGGCGACCTGAGGCCGCGCGATCCTGCTGGTCTCGAAGTCGCCGCAGACCTGTTGAACGACACCGACGTGGTCGTCATCCAGCACGAGTACGGGATCTATGGCGGCCCGGACGGTGACGAGGTCCTCGACCTGTTGGCCCGGATCAAGGCGCCGACAGTCGTCGTGATGCACACGGTGCTGTCTTCACCCTCGCCCCATCAACGCAGCCTCACCACTGCGATCGGCGAGCAGGCGGACGCCATCGTCGCCATGACCCGCACTGCGATGACACTCCTGGTCGACGTGTACGACGTGTCACCCGCCAAGATCCACCTCATCCCACATGGCGTCGCGTGGGCACCGGCCGCCGTCTCGAGCATCCACCCTCGTCCGACCATCCTGACGTGGGGCCTTCTCGGACCCGGGAAGGGGATCGAGTGGGGCATCCGGGCGCTGGCGCACTTGGGTGACCTGGATCCGGCTCCGCTGTACCGCGTGCTCGGGCAGACCCATCCCAAGGTGGTCATCGACCAGGGCGAGCAGTACCGGCGTTCGCTCTCCTTGCTCGTCGATGAACTCGGCCTGAAGGGCGATGTCCAGATCGACGGACGCTACCGCGAGTCAGCGGAGCTAGCTGCCGAGGTCGCCGCTGCCGACCTCGTCCTCCTCCCGTACGACTCCCGCGACCAGGCGACCTCGGGCGTCCTGGTGGAGGCCGTCGCTGCCGGGAAGCTCGTGATCGCCACACGGTTCCCACATTCCATCGAGCTCCTGTCTCAGGGAGGCGGAGTACTCGTCGACCATGCGGACCCCGGTCAGATCGCACACGCGATCCGGGCTGCGCTCGCCGATCCGGCACGCGTTCGTGAAGCCCAAGCAGTAGCCCGTGCCTCCGCTCGCGCCAACAGCTGGGGCGTGGTGGCAGAGACCTATCGAGCTCTCGCCTCCGACCTTGCCCGGGTCGGCGTCGCTGGATGACGGGCTCGGGGAAGGATCGGCTCCCGACTGTCAGATACGCTCACCTACTGTCCATGACCACGGACATCGGGGTGTAT
The DNA here is from genome assembly GCA_038317635.1 of Propionibacteriales bacterium. Lineage (GTDB taxonomy): Bacteria > Actinomycetota > Actinomycetes > Propionibacteriales > Propionibacteriaceae > Fen-668. The sequence goes on along the minus strand of JBBQBP010000010.1, from coordinate 60,044 downwards.
GAGCATGCCTGCCTCCGTCAGCCCCGCCTCGAGCATGGGTACTGCACCGATGACGTCGCCCGCGCCCTCGCCGTCGTCGTGCGGGAGCCCGAACAGACGCCCGAGCTCCAGCGGGCTGCCGACGTCTACCTGGGGTTTCTGGAACGCGCGGTGACGCCGAACGGCTCGGTACACAACCGAATGGCCGTGACTGGCTTGTGGATCGATGCCCCCGGACTGGGCGACATGTGGGGCCGCGCGATCGAAGGCTTGGGAGCCGCGGCACGGAGGGCTCCCAGCGCGACGGTCCGGGACCGGGCGTTCACGGCCTTTCTGATCGCGGCGCAAGGACGGTCGGTCGATGTACGAGCCAGCGCCTTCGCGACAGTGGGGGCGGCTGACGTGCTCGCGGTCCGTCCAGACTCCGTGACCGTCCGTGACCTTCTCGTGGACTGCCTGGATCGGCTCCCTCGTCGTATGGGGAAGCATTGGAACTGGCCGGAGGGACGGTTGCGCTACGCGAACGCGACGCTGTGTCAGGCGCTCATCGTCGGCGGCGAGGCACTGCAGGATGTGGACACCCTGAACCAAGGGCTCGCCCATCTCGATGCTCTGCTTGCTCTCGAGACCGGCCCGTCCGGCAACCTCTCCCTTGCCGGTACGACAGGACGTGGCCCTGAAGACCAAGGACCGTTGTGGGACCAACAGCCCATCGAAGCGGCTGCCATCGCTGCCGCCTGCCTGGAAGCGGCGAGGATCACAGGAGACCCGCGGTGGGCCACGGGAGTGAGCAAGGCCTGGGGCTGGTTCACGGGGGACAACGACTCCGGCACGGCGATGTACGACTGGGGCGACGGCGCGGGGTACGACGGCCTCGAACGCGACGGCCGAAACGAGAACTGCGGCGCGGAGTCCACCCTCGCGGCGCTTAGCACCCTCCAAGACGTCCGAGTGCTCCGTGCGATGGCGACGGCATGACCGCCCTGGCCGAAGACGCGGAAGTCGAGCTCCTCGCCTCCCATGGGCGCGTCGTGGCGAGGTTCTTCCGTCCAGGGGACGCCACCCCACGGGGAACATCTCGCACCGACTCGGTCATGAACCGGGTGCTGTCGACGCCGCCCGAGACGATCCCCGCACTCGCGAAGAAGATCCTCGAGGATTTCGGCGACCGACACGCCCGTCTCGTCGAGCTGCTCGTGGACCACGCGTCCATGGTCCGCGGAACCGATGCACCACCGATCAGCCAGGATCTCTCGATCGTGCTGGGTGCGGTCTTCACCGCGGAGTACTCCGTCGAGGGCGCGGCCCTCTGCAACCCCAGTGCGGTCCGACACCCCGATCAGGCAGGCCTCGAGGCAGGGGAGCTCCGGGTGCTCCTGTCTCTGCGGTCCATCGGAGAGGGGCACCTGTCGTCGATCCAGTTCTGCGAAGCCGTCATCGGAGCGGACGCGACGTGGATGTTCCTTCCCCGAGCGACACCGCTCTGTGTGCCGGCCCTCAGCCCCGGCGTCTGGAGCAAGAAACACTTCTTGAGAGCGCTGGAGCGACACGGGCACGTAGGGGAGCTGGTGCGCTCCCTAGGGCAGGCCCTTCCCGCCACCTTTGAGAGCGGTGCCGTCGAGGAGGGACTGCGAAAGCTGCCCAGCCAGCTCCTGCAGCATGGGGAGTCGCGGGAGCAGCTCGACAAGATCCGCACCATGGCCGGTTCCGCGTACCGTGAGGCCTTTCCCGAGGACAGCAACCTGACCGCGCGGGTGCTGCTTCCCGTCGCGGAGGGGGAGCGGATGGGGATCGAGGACGCCCGTTTCGTACGGTTCCGCGACGACGAGACGGAGGACTACCGCGCCACGTACACCGCGTACGACGGGAACTCCGCAACCTCACGGCTGATCACCACGACCGACTTCTGCACCTTCGAGGTGCACCGTCTGATGGGCGGTCCCACTCGTGCGAAGGGGATGGCTCTGTTCCCGAGACGCGTAGGAGGGGAGATGCTCGCCCTGGGCCGGGGGGACGGCGAGAGCATCTCGGTGAGCCGTTCCCTCGACGGGCTCGACTGGGTCGCGGAAGTGCCGGTCTACGTCCCAGAGGCGCTCTGGGAGGTCGTACAGAGCGGAAACTGCGGTTCCCCCATCGAAACCTCCGAGGGCTGGCTGGTTCTCACTCACGGTGTCGGCCCCATGCGGGTCTACTCCATCGGCGCGATCCTTCTCGATCTCAACGACCCGACTCTCGTTCTGGCCGTCCTTCCGGTACCGCTCCTGGTACCGCAAGGAGCCGATCGCAGCGGCTACGTCCCCAACGTCGTCTACAGCTGCGGCGCCATCGTCCACGACGAGACGCTCTGGATCCCGCACGGTGTCGGCGACGACCGGATTCGTGTCGCATCGGTCCCGCTCCCCGAGCTGTTCGGCGCGATGACGTGGCTGGATGAACCCGGTCCTGGAGCCCAGCGGAAGTAGAGTCTTGGCGCGGGGGAGCGGTGCTGGCTCTGCCGTAGAAGTGGAGCCACGTGCTGGAGATCGTGAAGTCCCTTGTCAGCGTGGCCGCGAAGCGGCCGCGCGACCATCGACGGCTGATGCGGATCCGGAGTCGCGTCTATAGAGAAGTGGCCGAGCTGGACGCGCAGATCCTGCAGACGTCCGAGCCCATCCCGTACAGCCTCCTGGACCGTTCTGGCTTCAGGCCTGTCGCGCCAGGAACTGCCTGGGGTCGGAAGTTCGACTGCGCCTGGCTCCACATCACCGGGCGCGTGCCACCTGGCACCCGGGATCCGGTCCTGCTGCTCGGGATCCGTGGCGAGGGGCTCGTCTACTCGGCCGACGGCGATGTCGTGGACTCGGTCAGCACCGTCTGGATCCAGGGCGATCTCCCGCACGCGGCCGGGTCGTACCGCCCGGTCACCGGCGTCGACCTCACCGGCGGACAGGTCGACTTCTACGCCGACGTCGCCTACAACGGCTTGCTCCTGTACGACCTGGGCAAGGCCGTCTACCACGGCGCCCACATCGCCACGCGGGACGACGATGTCTACGGCCTGTACTACGACTACCTCACGCTCGTGGTCCTGGCCGCTTCAACCGACGACGCAGCACTCGCCGGCCGGCTGAACGCGGCACTTGCCGAGTCATATCGGCGCTTCGTCGCCGGAGACGTCCTCGCAGCTCGCGGCAGGCTCGCCGAGCACCTCAACCAGGCGTCGACGAGCCCCTTCACGTACAGCGCCATCGGCCACGGGCACCTCGACATGGCATGGCTCTGGCCCTTGCGGGAGACGCGGCGGAAGTCGGCCAGGACGTACGCCAGGGCGCTCAACACGATCGCGTCGCGTCCCGGCTACCTCTATGGAACCAGCCAGCCGCAGCAGCTGTTCTGGATGAAGCAGGAACAGCCCGGGCTGTACGCGCGGATCAAGGAAGCGGTGGCGGCCGGGCGCATCGAGCTCCAAGGAGCGTTCTGGGTGGAGCCCGACACCAACCTGCCGAGCGGCGAGTCGCTCGTGCGCCAGTCGCTGGTCGGACGACGGTTCCTCAGCGAGGAGTTCGGCATCGCACCGGAGGAGATGCGCCTGTGCTGGCTGCCGGACACCTTCGGCTACAACGGCAACCTGCCGCAGATCCTGCGCAAGTCCGGCATGGACTGGTTCCAGACGATCAAGCTGAGCTGGAACAAGGTCAACAGCTTCCCGTACCGCACCTTCACCTGGCAGGGGATCGACGGGTCCAGCGTGCTGGTCCACATGCCGCCGGAGGGCGACTACAACAGTAGGGCCGCGGCGGACGGGCTGCTGCGGGGGCTCCGTCAGTACCCCGAACGGGACCTCGACACCGCCCTGCTCGTGTACGGCGCGGGCGACGGTGGTGGGGGACCGGGCGAGATCCACCTCGAGCTACTGGAGAGGGAACACGACCTGTACGGGCTGCCGAGGGTCGAGTTCTCCTTCGCCGACCGCTTCTTCCGCGCCCTCGAGCAGCGCGAGATCGAGCACACGCACGTCGGCGAGCTGTACCTCGAGACGCACCAGGGCACCTACACGACCCAGGCCGAGATGAAGCGGGGCAACCGGGTCATGGAGCGGCTGCTCCACAACGCGGAGGCGCTCGCCGTGATCGTCGGTGAGGACAGCCGAGAGGCACTCGCCCAGCACTGGCGCGACGTGCTGCTCCACCAGTTCCAGGACATCATCCCGGGCTCGTCCATCGAACGCGTCCACCGTGACGCTCGCGAGGAGTACGCGCGGATCGAGAGGGCGCTCACGGCGTACATCGACGGGCTGTCCGCGCCGCTGACCACCACGGGCGACGGTCCGTCCGCGCTCAACCTCACGTCGTTCCCGCGTGCCGAGCACATCCAGCACGACGGGCGCTGGTACCGAGCCGAGACAGGTCCCTACTCGGCCGCGCCGTTGCAGCCGGTCGAAGAGACAGGCGAGCTGACGATCCTGGGCGACACGATCAGCAACGGGATTCTGACCCTGCGGTTCTCCGACTCCGGGGAGATCGCGTCCGTCAAGGATCCGTCGGGCGCCGAGCACGTGCACGACGGTCTCAACCGGCTCGTGCTCCACGACGACCCGTACCAGTTCCCCTTCGACGCCTGGGACATCTCGCCCGACCACGTGAACAAGGTGCCAAAAGTCGTTCCGCTGGCCTCGTCGGAGCCGTTCACCGATGGTCCGACCGTGGGACGGCGGAACACCTACACACTGCCGCACGGCACGGTGGAACAGCGCGTCATCCTCGAACAGGGGAGCCCGCTCGTACGGTTCGACACCCGCGTGGAGTGGCACGAGACGCACCGGATGCTGCGGGCGGAGTTCCGGCCCGCGCGGTACGGCGACACGTCGATCTCCGAGATCCAGTTCGGCCACATCTCCCGCCCGACCACGGAGCGCGACAGCCATGAGAGGGCGCAGTTCGAGGTGTGCGCCCACAAGTGGATCGCGACCGAGGACATGTACGGGGGGTTCGCGCTGCTCAACGACGCGAAGTACGGCCATCGCGCCAAGAACGGCCTCATCAGTCTCAACCTGCTGCGTTCGCCGACGTTCCCCGACAAGACCGCCGACCGGGGGAGCCATCACTTCACGTACGCGTTCATGCCCTTCGACCCCGACGACCTCGGGTCGGTCATCGCGCAGGGCTACCGACTCAACAACCCCCTGACAGTGGTGCACGGCGCAGGTTTCGACAGCGTGGTCTCCACGAGGGACCCGGGCGTCGTCGTCGACACGGTGAAGATCGCCGAGGACGGGGTCGGCGTGGTCCTGAGACTGTACGAGAGCCGGGGTCGGTCGACGACCACATCAGTCGCGACCTCGCTGGAGCACACCGGTGTCCACGAGACCGACCTGCTCGAGCGACGGGTCGGCGAACTCGATCTCGATCGCGTGCCGTTCGGGCCGTTCGAGATCAAGACCATCATGCTGGAGCGGTGATGGATCTCGTCAGCTCACCGGTGAGCGCACGCCGGCAGCACGTCTCGATCGTCGTCGCCGGTTTCGGACAGAACTTCATCCTCACCACGGTGACGACGTTCATCCTCGTCTACCTGCTCCAGTACGCCCACATCAGCGTCGCCGGCATGGCCGTCGTGACCGGCATCCTGACCGCGACCAAGATCTTCGACGCGGTGAGCGACCCGGTGATGGGCAGCATCGTCGACAAGACCCGTACCCGCTGGGGCAAGATGCGCCCGTTCATCCTGTTCTCGGCCGTGCCCGTCGCGCTGCTCACCACCCTGCTCTTCGCTGTGCCGAACCTGTCCGAGACAGGCAAGCTGACGTTCTTCGGGATCGTGTTCTTCCTGTGGGGCATCTCGTACACGGCCTGCGACGTTCCGTACTGGGGCCTCATCGGCTCTGCCTTCCCGGACACCACAGAACGGACGGGTGTGATCTCCCAGGTCCGCGCGTACGGCGGCATCTCGCTCGGCATCGCCACCCTGGGCATGCCCTGGCTCGCCCAGCTGTTGAGCGGCGGCACCACCACGGCTCGGGGCTGGTCCCTCGCTGTGGGCATCTCGGCGTTCACCGGGATGGCGCTCTACCTGATGGCGTTCGTCAACACCCGGGAGAAGGCCCGTCCCGAGACGCGCGAAGCGCTCACACTCCGCGTGCTGTTCACGACCCTGGGGCGCAACACGCCCCTGCTGCTCGTGCTGCTGGGGTCCGTCCTCGGCTTCGGGCGTTACCTCGTGCAGGCCGGCGGTGCCGTCTTCGTCATCATCGCCTACGGCGACGAGAAGACCTTCACCCTTGTCGGCGCCTCGATCATCCTCGGACTCGTGCTGGCATCGTTCGGCACCCCTGTGCTCATGAAGCGGCTGACGAGCAAGCAGCTGATGATCTCCAGCACCCTGGGGGCGACGGTCCTGTACCTGGCCATGTACCTGGCGGGCTTCGCCAACCTCGTCGCTGTCCTGGTCTTCATCTTCCTGACCGGACTGACGCTGGGCGTCTTCGGCGTCGTCCAGACGACGATGATCGCAGACGCGGTCGACGACGTCGAGCGTCGCACCGGTGTCCGCAACGACGGCATCTCGTTCTCGACGCTCACGTTCGTCGCGAAGATCATGAACGCGCTGGCCGTCCTGGTCTTCGGCAGCTTCATCGTGCTGGCGGGCTACCAGGCGGGGGTCGTCATCACCCACACGATGCAGCAGCTTGTCTGGGCCGCCATCACGCTCGTGCCCGCCGTCAGCTGCCTGCTGTCCGTGGTCCCGTTCGCCTTCTACCGCCTGAGCAGTCCGAGCGAGCCGACCAGTGGCGCGGTGAGCTGAAGCCGCTCGTGCACGACATCGTCATCCGCGGCGGCACACTCGTCGACGGGACGGGTGCGCCCGGCCGTCCGGCGGACGTGGCGGTCACGGGGTCGATGATCAGCGGCATCGGTGACCACCTGAGGGGCCTACGGACGATCGATGCCGCCGGCCTGGTCGTGGCGCCAGGCTTCATCGACCTGCACACCCATGTCGACTTCACGCTTCGCCAGAGTCCCGGTGCCATGTCTCAGCTCGCCCAAGGAGTGACGACCCTCGTCGGCGGCAACTGCGGCTACTCACCGTTTCCCGCGACCGACCTGAACCGGGCCGCCTCCGGTGCCGAGGATCGGTTCGCCCCCGAGTGGGCAGACCTCAAGACCTTCGCGGACGCGGTTCAGGCGGCCGGCCCGGCCGTCAACCTGGCCCTGCAGGTGGGACACAACACCGTGCGATCCGCGGAGCTGGGCACCGCCGATCGCGCACCGACCGCCGACGAGCTGGACAGGATGCGTCGACACGTCACAGAGGCTGCCACGCAGGGCGCGTTCGGCATCTCGACAGGTCTCGTCTACCCGCCCGGACTCTTCGCCTCGACGTCCGAAGTGGTGGCGCTCGTGGCGGTCGCCGCTGCTCACGGCCTGCTGTACTCGACACACGTCCGCAACGAGACCGGCCGGGTCGTCGACGCGGTCGACGAGGCGATCGAGGTTGCCCGCCAGGCCGGCGCTCGACTTGAGGTGTCGCACCTCAAGGGGATGGGACCGCGCGCCCTGGGCCTGTCGCGGGTTGCCCTGAGCCACCTCCTTGTGGCTCAGGCGGACGGGATGGACGTGGGGTGCGACGTCTATCCGTACACCGCTTCCAGCACCTCGCTCGCCTCCCGGCTGCCGTCCTGGGCGCTCGACGGGGGAACGGCCGCGCTCGAGAGCAGACTGGCCGACGCCGTCACACGGGAGCGCATCGTTGGCGCACTCGACGAGCGGTTCGGCCGCGACATCGACCCCAGCGGCATCGTGCTGGCCGAACTCAGGCCAGGGCCGTACGAACAGCGTGCGGGACAGTCCGTGGTCGACGTGGCCCGCGACCTCGGCGTGTCCTCGGCCGAGGCGGTCGTCCGAGTGCTGGCGGCCCACGGCGACGTGGCGATCGTCAACCACGCCATCGACGAGGACGACCTGCGACACGTGCTGGCCGACCCGGCCACGGCAATCGGCAGCGACGGCTGGATCATGGACCTGGAGGGCCCTGGACTGCCACACCCACGCAGCTTCGGCACCTTCGCACGTGTGCTCGGTGTCTATGTTCGGGAGACGGGCCTCCTGACGTGGGAGGACGCGATCCGGAAGATGACGTCTCTTCCCGCGTCACGGCTCGGGATCACCGACCGAGGGCGGGTCGAGGTCGGTCTGGTCGCCGACCTCACGGTGTTCGACCCCGACCGCGTCGCCGACACCGCAACATACGACAGGCCATGGCGGGCCGCCGTCGGCACCGAGACGGTGATGGTCAGCGGCATGGTCGCGTACGAGCATGGCTCGGTCACCGGTGAGCGTGCAGGTCGAGTGCTCCGTCACGCAACGCCCACCTGAGGTGGTCGCTGACAGCCGCGAGGAGGCCGCACGCGTGCGAGTGGCAGGAGTTGTCGTGGGTTCCCCCTAACATGGCGATCGTGCCGACCCAGACTGCCACCGCCCTCGAGGTGCTGCGCGCGACCTTCGGCTACGACGCGTTCAAGGGGGACCAGGAAGAGGTCATCAGCCATGTTGTGGCTGGCGGCGATGCCCTCGTGCTCATGCCGACGGGCGGCGGGAAGTCGTTGTGCTACCAGATCCCGGCGCTGGTTCGACCCGGCGTCGGGGTCGTCATCTCACCGCTGATCGCGCTCATGCACGACCAGGTGACGGCGCTCGAAGCGCTGGGTGTGCGAGCGGGTTTCCTCAACTCCACCCAGCGCCTCGATCAGCAGCGGGACATGGAGCGTGCCGCCTTCAACGGTGAGCTCGACCTGTTGTACCTGGCCCCCGAGCGGCTCGGTGTCCCGCGCACCCAGGAGTTCCTGGACAAGCTGCAGATCTCCGTGTTCGCCATCGACGAGGCCCACTGCGTCTCGCAATGGGGTCACGACTTCCGGCCCGACTACCTGCGACTAGCGGTGCTCGGTGATCGCTGGCCCGGTGTGCCAAGGATCGCGCTCACCGCGACGGCCCCACCGGCGACCCGCAGGGAGATCGTCGAGCGCCTCGGCCTGGGCTCGGCGCGCACGTTCGTGGCCAGCTTCGACCGGCCGAACATCCGTTACCGGATCGAGCCGAAGCAGCAGCCGATCCAACAGCTCGTCACCCTCATCAGGTCGGAGCACGACGGTGACTCCGGGATCGTGTACTGCCTGTCCCGGGCGTCGGTGGAGAAGACCGCGGAGGCGTTGGTACGGGAGGGGATCACGGCGCTCCCGTACCATGCTGGCCTTCCGGCGGAGGTCCGCTCCGCCAACCAGGCTCAGTTCTTGCGCGAGGACGGCGTCGTGATGGTCGCGACGATCGCGTTCGGTATGGGCATCGACAAGCCGGACGTGCGCTTCGTCGCCCACCTCGACCTGCCGCGAAGCATCGAGGGCTACTACCAGGAGACCGGACGTGCCGGGCGCGATGGGCTGCCGGCCACGGCCTGGATGGCGTACGGCCTCGCCGATGTCGTCCAGCAACGCCAGCTCATCGCCACCTCGGACGGCGACGCCGCCCACAAGCGGCTGCAAGGACAGCACCTGGACGCCATGCTCGGGCTGTGCGAGACGATGTCGTGTCGTCGACAGCTGATCCTTGAGTACTTCGGCGAGACCGCCGAGCCGTGCGGCAACTGCGACACGTGCCTCAGCCCGCCAGAGGCGTTCGACGGGACGGTGCCGGCTCAGAAGCTGCTGTCGACGATCGTGCGGCTCAGACGGGAACGGAACCAGAGCTTCGGCGCCGGGCAGCTCATCGACATCCTTCTCGGGCGTCGTACGGCCAAGGTCGATCAGTGGGGCCATGACGAGCTGAGCACCTTCGGGATCGGTACGGAGCTGGCCGACACGCAGTGGAGGGCGGTCGTGCGGCAGCTTCTGGCCGGCGGCCTGCTCGCGGTCTCGACCGACCACGGCACGCTCGGGGTCACAGACGACTCCTGGCCCCTCCTGCGCGGGGAGCGGACGGTGCAGCTTCGCCAAGACGTCGTCACCCGCGTCCCGCGCTCCTCGCGGAAGAAGGTCGATGCGCGTGGCGTGCCGGTGACACGGTCCGTCGCCGCTACGGCCCTGGGTGACGAGGACCGCGACCTGTTCGAACGTCTCCGTACGTGGCGGGCGGACGCGGCGAAGGCTGCCTCCGTCCCGGCATACGTCGTGTTCCCCGACGCTGTACTCGTCTCCATCGCGTCAGCTCGCCCGGCGAGCCTCGACGAGCTGTTCGCGATCAGCGGCGTCGGCGCGAAGAAGCTCGAGTCGTACGGGGACGACGTCCTCCTCGTTGTTGCCGGCGCCTGAGCTACAGCCCGAGCTTGTAGGCCGCTGCCGTCCATTGCAGCCCACGGACGAAGTCGCGCTCGGACGTCGTTGCATCGATGAGGGCCAGCTCGACCCCAGTGATCTTCGCGAGATCCTGGAGATGGGTCGCGTTGAGCTGAGTGCTGAGGACGGTGTGGTGAGGGCCACCGGCGGCGAGCCAGCACTGGGTGGAGGTGGCGAAGTCAGGCAACGGACGCCAGACCGCGCGGGCCACTGGCAGCTTGGGCATGGGGTGAGGGACGGTGACGACCTCGATCTCGTTCGAGACGAAGCGCAGCCGATCGCCCAGGTCGCTCAGGCCGAGCGTCACGCCGGCGCCGGGAGCCGCATCGAACACGAGACGCACGGGGTCGGAACGGTTCCCGATGCCGAGGGCGTGGATCTCGACGCGGGGCTTCGCGTCGGCGATCGAGGGGCACACCTCGAGCATGTGCGCGCCGAGGATGAGCTCGTTGCCCGGCTCGAGGTGGTACGTGTAGTCCTCCATGAACGAGGTACCACCCGGCAGACCCTTGGCCATCGCCTTGAGCCCGTAGCCGAGTACCGCGGTCTTCCAGTCACCCTCGGCGCCGAAGCCGTAACCGTCGGCCATGAGGCGCTGAACGGCCATGCCGGGTAGCTGCTGAAGGCCGCCGAGGTCCTCGAAGTTCGTGGTGAACCCGCCGTAGCCGCCGTCGACGACGAACCGGCGCAGCGCCACCTCGAGCTTCGCCGAGTAGCGCAGCGCGTCATGGCGGTCGCCCCCGGGCAGAAGCTCGCACGCCACCTCATAGGTGTCCGCGTACTCGGCGCACAGGGCGTCAGCCTCGGCGTCACTCACCTGGTCGACCACCGCGACGAGATCGTTGACCCCGTACGTGTTGATGCTGGTGCCGAAGCGGCGCTCGACCTCGACCTTGTCGCCCTCGGTGACGGCAACGTAACGCATGTTGTCGCCGAACCGCACGACCTTGAGGTTGCGCAGGGCTGCAGCGCCGACGCAGGCGCGCGACCAGACGCCGACCCGCGCCAGCACGGACGGGTTGCTCACGTGACCGGCGACGATCGTGCGGGGGACCGACAGTCGAGTGGTGATGTAGGCGAACTCCCGGTCGCCATGGGCGGCCTGGTTGAGGTTCATGAAGTCCATGTCGATGGTGGCCCACGGGAGGTCCCGGTTCACCTGCGTGTGGAGGTGGAGCAAGGGTTTGCGCAGCTGGTCGAGCCCGGTGATCCACATCTTCGCCGGGCTGAACGTGTGCATCCACGCGATGACGCCGATGCAGTCGTCGTCGGCGTTCGCGTCGATCAGCGCCCGCCGGATGGCGTCCGTGTCGGTGAGCACAGGCTTGGCCACGATCGTCGGGACCACCGCGTCCGACGCGTCGAGGGCGTCAGAGATGGTGCGCGACTGATCAGCGACCTGCTGGAGGACCTCTGGCCCGTACAGGTGCTGGCTGCCGGTGAGGAACCAGATGCTTGCCATGCGATGCGTGTCCTTACTTCTGTCCGTAGACGTTCTGGTAGCGGGCGTACAGAGAGTCGATGTCGCGCTGGTCTAGGCGTTGGGGCTCGCCGTACTGACGAGCGAGGTGGACGGTACGGGCGACGTCCTCGCACAGGACAGCGGCCTTGACTGCGGCCGTCGCGTTCTTGCCGATGGTGAACGGGCCGTGCTGCGCCATGAGGACCGCGGGGGAGCGGGAGCCGCTGAGCGTCTCCACGATCCCGCGGCCGATGGAGTCGTCGCCGATGAGGGCGAATGGGCCGACCGGGATGTCTCCGCCGAACTCGTCGGCCATCATCGTGAGCACGCAGGGGATCGGTTCGCGACGCGCGGCCCATGCCGTCGCGTAGTCGCTGTGCGTATGGACGACACCGCCGACTCCTTCCATGTGCGCGTACACATAGCCATGAGCGAACGTGTCGGACGACGGGGCACGGTCGCCCTCGACGAGCGTCCCGTCGAAGTCGGTGACCACCATGGCGTCGGCGGTCAGCTCGTCGTAGACCACCCCGGACGGTTTGATGACGAGCAGGTCGGCGCCCTGCACGCGTGCCGAGACGTTGCCGGCTGTCCAGGCAACGAGGTTGTTGGCCGGCAGAAGTGCATGCAGCGCTGCGACTTCAGCCTTGAGACGGTCGACCTCCGGGCGGAGACCTGCGGGGACACCCATCATGTGCGAACCTCTCGACGCAGCGCCTTGAGCCGACGCATCACTTCGTTGGCGCCACGACCGAAGTAGTCGTGGATGGTCACGTACTCGGCGAACAGCCGGTCGTACACAGCCGCGTCCTCCTCGTTGGGGCGGTACGCGGCGTACTCCCGACGGCCCATGGCGGCGGCTGCCATGGGCACGTCGGGGTAGGCGCCCGCTGCGACCGCGGCATGAATCGCGGATCCGAGCGCCGGTCCCTGCTCAGAGACCGCGAGCGAGAGCGGCAAGCGCAGCACGTCCGAGTAGATCTGCATGAGCAGGGGATTCTTCTTGAGGCCGCCGACGACGATGAGCTCGGTGACGGGGACGCCGGAGTCGAGGTACGCCTGCACGATGACGCGAGCGCCGAACGCCGTCGCCTCGAGCAACGAGCGGTAGAGGTCCTCCGGCCTGGTGGCCAGGTCGAGGCCGAGGATGAGGCCGGACAGCTCATGGTTGACGAGGACGGAGCGGTTGCCGGACCACCAGTCGAGGGCGACCAGACCGTGCTCACCGACCTTCTGCCGCGCCGCGAGTCCCGTGAGGTAGGTGTGCAGGTCCTGACCGACCGCCTTGGCGGCGTCGTGGTACTCCGGGGGGACGCAGTTCTTGGTGAACCAGGCGAAGATGTCGCCGACGCCTGACTGACCGGCCTCGTAGCCGTACAGCCCGCTGATGACTCCGCCCTCGACGACCCCGCACATCCCAGGGACGACCTTGAGCTGTGAGTCGGACACAATGAGGCAGGTCGACGTGCCCATGATCGCGACCATCTGGCCGGGTTCCGTAGCCATGACCGCGGGGTTGGAGACGTGCGCATCGACGTTCCCGGCGGCGATCGGGATCCCGGCCGTCAGGCCAGTCCACGCGGCAGCCTCCTTTGTGAGGCGACCAGCGACTGCTCCCAGCTGGACGATGTCGCCGGAGAGCTTGGCCTCGATGAATCGACCGAAGCCCGGTGCCAGCGCGTCGAGGAACTCGGGCTCGGGGTACGCGCCGTCCTGCAGGTTGCCCTTGTAACCGGCGGTGCACGCGTTCTTGCCGTACGAGCCGCCCAGCTGCCACACGATCCAGTCGGCTGCTTCGACGAAGCGCCACATGGTGTCGTAGACCTCGCGGTCCTCCTCGAAGAGCTGGAGACCCTTGGCGAGCTGCCACTCGGACGAGATGAGTCCGCCGTATCGCGGCAGCCACGACTCGGCACGCTCGGTCGCGAGACCGGTGATCCTGTCGGCCTGCGGCTGCGCCGAGTGATGCTTCCAGAGCTTCACATACGCGTGCTTGTCGCCGGCGAACTGGTCGAGCTCGCAGAGCGGGGTGCCGTCTTCGGTGACCGGGATCATCGTGCAGGCCGTGAAGTCGATGCCGACGCCGATGACGTCCTTCGGGTCGATACCGGACGCTGCCAATGCCTCGGGCACGGCTGTCTTGAGAACGTCGACGTAGTCAGACGGCACCTGAAGAGCCCACTCGGGTGGCAGCCGCTCGCCGGTGGCAGCAAGAACCGTGTCCATGACGGCGTGCTCGTAGTCGTGGACAGCGTTGCCGAGCTCGTGCCCGTCCGCCACGCGTACGACCACCGCTCTCCCACTGAGAGTCCCGTAGTCGATGCCGATGACGTACTGGCTGGAGGTGTCCACGATGACTCCTTTCCTGCGGCGTCCCGAGGCGTCCGCGGCTCTTCAGCGAGCACTCAAGACTCTATCCCGCTGGAGCCGGCGACTAGGGCACCGGCGGGCACGATGCTTTGGGACCCTCATGCAGTTGCCGTGGCGATTGCGCGGCCGGCTTGCCGGCCCGAGAAGATGCAGCCGCCGAGGAACGAGCCTTCCAGCGACCGGTAGCCGTGCATGCCGCCGCCGCCGAAACCGCTGGCCTCGCCGGCGGCGTACAGCCCGGCCAAGGGTTTCCCGTCGGCCCCCAGTACCTGGCCGGACAGGTCGGTGTGTAGGCCGCCGAGGGTCTTGCGGGTGATGACGTGCAGCCGGACCGCGACGAGCGGGCCGGCCTTGGGGTCGAGGATCTTGTGTGGGGCAGCGGTGCGGGAGAGCTTGTCGCCACGGTACCTGCGGGCGTTGTGGATGGCGCCGACCTGGCCGTCCTTGGTGAAGGCGTTGTCCATCTGCTGGTCGCGGGCCATGACCTCGCTACGGATGTCCTCGACGTCGAGCAGGGGCTGCGGGGTCAGGGCGTTCATGCCGGCGACGAGCTCGTCGAGGGTGTCGGCGACGACGAAGTCCTCACCTTTGGTCTTGAAGGCCTCGACAGGTGCGGGTGCTCCAGGGCTGAGCCGGCGAAGGGTCTCCCTGATGGACTTGTTCGTCAGGTCGGGGTTCTGCTCGGAACCTGACAGCGCAAACTCCTTCTCGAGAATCTTCTGGGTGAGGACGAACCAGCTGTGGTCGTGTCCGGTGGTTCGTAGGTAGGCGAGAGTGCCGAGGGTGTCGAAGCCGGGATAGAGCGGCCCGGGCAGCCGCTTGCCGGTGGCGTCGAACCACATGGAGGAGGGGCCAGGCAGGATCCGGATGCCGTGTTTGTCCCAGATCGGGTTCCAGTTCTTGATGCCCTCGACGTAGTGCCACATCCGGTCGGCGTTGATGACCTGTCCGCCCGCGTCTTGCGCGATCTGCAGCATCCGGCCATCCACGTGAGCCGGGACCCCAGTGATCATGTGCTCGGGCGGCGTACCCAGGCGGGCAGGCCAGTTCTTGCGGACCAGATCATGGTTGCCGCCGATCCCCCCAGAAGTGACCAGGACCGCTTGGGCGGTCAGGTCGAAGTCGCCCACCACGGAGCGGGAGCTGGCGACACCGCGCGCGGCGCCACTCGGCTCCAGGACGGCACCCCTGACACCCGTGACGGCACCATCGGTCACGGTCAGCTCATCGACGCGGTGCCGGAACGGCGAAGCTCACCAGCCCCCGTGCGGCCGCCTCGCGCACCCGGCGCTCGAACGGCTCGACGACCCCCGGACCGGTGCCCCAGGTGACGTGGAACCGCGGGACGGAGTTGCCGTGCCCGATCGCGCCGTACCCGCCACGCTCGGCCCAGCCGACCAGGGGGAAGAACCGCATGCCCTGGGCGTGCAGCCAGGACCGCTTCTCTCCGGCGGCGAAGTCGACGTACGCCTCGGCCCACCTCCGCGGCCACGCGTCCTCGGGCCGGTCGAACCCGGCCGTGCCCATCCAGTCCTGCAGGGCCAGGTCCCGGGAGTCCTTGATCCCCATCCGACGCTGCTCGGGCGAGTTGACCAGGAACAGGCCGCCGAAGGACCAGAACGCCTGACCGCCCAGGTTCGCCTGCGGCTCCTGGTCGAGCAGGATCACCTGGCGACCTGCATCAGCCAGCTCAGCCGTGGCGACCAGACCCGCGAGGCCGGCTCCGACAACGATCACGTCTGCATCCATGACCTGCAGCCTTCCCCTCGATGTTCTGCCCGACAAGGGTGGAGGCAAGTGACCTCGTACGCTCGGACGCACTGAGCGAGGAGCTTGGAATGCTGGAGTTGCCGTCGATCTCGCGGCTCGTCGCGTCGAGGACCCGGTCGTTCGACATGGGCGGCGCATGGAACGTCGACGTGCGCGGTTACCAGATCTACAGCTGGCGTGGTCGGGGACCAGGCAGGCCAGGTGCGACTCCGTGAAGCGACTGTGTCGCTCGACGCCGCACGCCTCGGTACGAGATCCGCGTGCTGACCGCGCTCGCGGGGCCGTGCCGGTGCCGCCCGTAGGATGCCGGATGTGAAGAGCCGGGATGAGGCCGCAGAGGGGATGACAGCGACCCGCCTCGCTGTGTATCTGATCGAGGGTGGGAGAAGAGGAACGGACTCCTGGCGCGTTCCGTCCCACGTCTTCACCGCCCTACGGGGCCTTCGTCCGTACATGGACCGTGTGGTGGTAGGAGTCCGCGGCTCCATCGTCGACGCTGACCGCTCTCAGCTCGCGCGCGTGGCGGACTCCGTCGAGGCTGATCCTGGGCTGACTCATGGAGCAATGGTCGGCTCGCTGGGGGACCAGGTCGCCGCGTACGACCAGGTGGTCCTCACGGGGTCCGGCTGGTTCGGCCCCGTCGCAGATCTCGCGCCGGTGTTCGAGCGGATGGCGCAGGTTCCGGTGTGGTCGCTGGTCCCACGGGCCTCGAGCCGCCCGGTCGAACCGGAGCAGTCCGTCACAGTGGGCCTCGATCCCGACTGGTATGTGATGACCGGGAGCCGCGCTGCTTCGCCCGAACTGAAACGTTGGCGGCGCACGGGCAAGAAGCTCGAGCTGAGGCCGAGCGCCATCCCGGGTGCGCACTACGCGTTCGCGCCCGATGCCTACCCCTCCGACGACCCCGCCCTCATGAACCTGTCTGCGATGATCGACGATGGGCTGCCGTTCGTGCCGCTGCGTTCGTTCGGCGTCGACCCGCTGATCGCCGACCGGCTGGCCGTGATCCCTGCCGATGGCTTCGAGCGGCTGAAGGCCACGGACATTGATATGGCGGAGGTGTGGCAGGGACTACTCGACCAGGTATCGCTCCGCGTGCTGTCCACGAACCTCGGCCTCGTCCGCATGCTGGGGGCACGGCCTCCGATCCGTACGACCACTCTTCGTACGGCCGTGATCCTGCACCTCTACTACGACGAGCTCACGGACGAGCTCATGGACCGCGTCGACCTGCTGCCGGGCACGGTAGACGTGTACGTGACCACGACGGACGAGACGAAGCGTGCCTCGATCGAGGCACGGCTCGGGGCGCGCGCACACCAGTACTCGCACGAGGTCAGGATCCTGGCCAGCAACAAGGGGCGTGACATCTCGGCGCTGCTCATCGGGTGCGCGGACGTGCTCGCCGACGAGTCGTACGACGTGGTCGTCAAGCTCCACGGCAAGCGGTCCACGCAGGATGACGTCAACGCGTCCAGCTGGTTCCGACGTCACCTGTTCGACAACCTGATCCCGAGCGAGTCCGCGGTCGCCGAGCTGTACGAGTGGATCGCCACGGATCCGCAGCTGGGGTTCGTAGTGCCGCCCGTCATCCACCTGTACTACCCGACTATGGGGCATGCGTGGTTGGGCAACCGAGCGCTGGCCGAGGGTCTCGCGGATCGGCTCGGTCTCGACGTCCCCTTCGACGACCACACACCGGTCGCGCCGTTCGGCAGCATGTTCTTGGCTCGCCGTGAAGCGTTGGCCCCTTGGCTCTCACTCAACCTCACGTGGGACGACTTCCCAGACGGCATCGACTATGCCGACGGCACCCTCGCGCACACGATCGAAAGGATGTTCTGCTACGTGGCCGCCGGCACCGGCCACTACACCGGAACAGTCCTCGGACCGGCAATGGGTGGCCTCGAGTACGGCTTCCTCGAGTACAAGCTCCAAGCGGTCGGCGCCCGCCTCACGGCGTACGCGATCGACCAGGTCGACTACCTGGACAAGCGTCGACAAACCGTGCGCGGGGCGATGGTGCGTCGGTTCCCGGACGTTGCTGACCGGCTGCGACCGATCTACCACGCGATCCGACCGCCGCGTCGCGCCTCGTCGTGAGTCATCCGCGAAGCCTCAGCCGGTAGCATGGCCGGGCTGTCAGAGGAAGGATCGCGGACGTGGTGTCACTGATGGGACGTGGGGTCGTGGTCGTCACGGTCACCCTCGCCGGAGCGACGACCACATTGAGCGACGCCCTCCGGCTCGAGGCCGTGAGCCGGATCGAGTCCGGTTCCACTGAGGCTGTGTGCTTCACGGCCGATGGAGCCGGCGAGTGGGTACTCGCGGCCCCCTGCGACGTCCTCCTCGTCGCCGAGGCCGCGCTGTCCGGCATCGAGCCGGAACTCATCACTCGCATCAGCGACGGATCCGGGTCCACGGATCCGCGGACTGCCATGCTCGAGCTCCAGTGGCGGCTGAGTCTCAACGGTCACAGGGTTCTCGCACTGGATGGGCCTACGACGCCCCGCCCGGTGAGCACCGTGGTGGATGAGCAGCGCAGGGTCGCGGCGATCCTGACGGCCCTCGCTGTCCTGCCCGGGACCCAGCTGTACGGACCGTTGACGGCCGCCGTCCAGCTCTACTTCGACCTCGACACGATCGGCCAGGCGCCAAGCCTGAGGGAATCCGTACAGCGCCGCCGTCGCGTACCGGACCGCGCCCTGACGAGACTCATGGAGCCCGCTGTTGCCCACCTGGTCGGCGCTGAAGACCGCGCCGATCGCGAGCGACTCAACGCGTCGTTCGATGCCAGCGGGCTCCGCGCAGTCCTCACTGAGCCGCTCCACGTCGTCGTCGTTGCCCCGGACACCGGCCCCGCTCGCGTGCGCGCCGAACAACTGATCGGGCAGTTGGACGGCATGACCGTGCGGCTCGTCACGGGGGGCTCTGGAGAGATCCTCCAGGGTGACACTCGCCTCGACTGCTCGCTCGTGGAGCAGCCGTTATGGGCTGATGTCATCGTGCTCGTCGCCTCGACCTTCGATGACGTGCCTGGTGCCGCCCGTACGGATGTGCCCGTAGTCGTGGACTTCTCCACGATCGACGTGGTGGCCTGGCTCCTCGAGGCACCCCTGTCATGGCATCGGTCGACCGCGTTGCAGGAGCTCATGACGCGCGCCGACCTGGTGCTGGCGTCGAACGACAGACAACGAGACGTCCTCTTGGGAGCCTTGGCAGGCCAGGTACGGGTGAACGCTGCGGTGTACGACGAGGACCCGTCGTTGCTCTCACTCGTACGGACCGACGAGTCCGGCATTGCGCTCGCCGACTTCTGCCGACGACCGGTGCGGGCAGCCGATACGAACCTTCGGCCCTTCGTCCGACCCACCAAGCCCGGAGACCTGGCGATGGCCATGCACTACCTGCGTGAGGGCGGCCCCGCGGCCCTCGCCGGTCGCGTCGCTGCTCGGGTCAAGAGGCTCCACACGTCACGAGCGCCGAGGAAGACACGGTGACAGAGCTCGGTACAGCGCCTCAGACCACAGGTCGGCTTCCGCTCCGTGCCCGCATCCTCGTGGTGACGGGGGAGCCACTGTCTGGTCTCCTGGCGGGCCCCGGCATCCGGGCGTGGGAGATGTCCGTGGCGCTGTCGTTGTCACATCCGGTCCGCCTCGTCTCGACCAACGGGGTCGAGGACATCTCGCACGAGCGCTTCGAGATCCACTACGCAACCGGCGAGGAGTTGCGTGCCCAGACGGATTGGGCCGACGTCATCGTCTTCCAGGGCTTTCTGCTCGAGGAGGCATGGTGGATCGCGGACTCCGACAAGATCATTGTCGCCGACGTGTACGACCCCATGCACCTCGAGCAGCTCGAGCAAGCGAAAGATCTCGGCGAAGACGGTCGCAGGGCAGCGATCAGTGACGTCACCGCCGTGCTCAACAAGCAGCTGGCCAGAGCCGACTACCTGCTCTGCGCATCGACGAAGCAGCGCGACTTCTGGATCGGGCAGCTCGCCGTCCTGGGGCGGATCAACGTCCTCACCGTGGGGCGCGAGCAGAACATCAGCGCCCTGGTGGACGTCGTGCCGTTCGGGCTCCAGGACGAACCCCCTCAACAGCGCAAGCACGGGATCCGCGGCGTCGTCCCCGGCATCGGCAGGGACGACAAGATCGTCATCTGGGGCGGTGGCGTCTACAACTGGTTCGATCCGCTGACACTCGTCAACGCCATCGGGCGCCTTGCCACGCGACACCCCGACGTGCGGCTGTACTTCATGGGTCTCAAGCACCCCAACCCTGGCGTGCCGGACATGCGCATCGCGTGGGAGACCCAGCAGCTGGCCGAGAGGCTGGGCTTGGTCGGGCGCCATGTCTTCTTCAACTCCGGGTGGGTCCCGTACACGGAGCGTTCCGACCATCTGCTCGACGCGGACGTCGGGGTCTCGACCCACTTCGACCACGTTGAGACGGAGTTCTCGTTCCGGACGCGGATCCTCGACTACCTGTGGACCGGTCTGCCCATCGTGGCCACACGCGGCGACTCGTTCGGGGACATCCTCGACGAGGAGGGCATCGGGCGAGGCGTTCCCGCAGAGGATGTGGTCGCCTTGGAGGCCGCGCTCGAAGAGATGCTCTACGACGAGGCTGCGGCTGCCGAGGCACGCAAGAACCTTGCCCGGTACGCCGAGCAGTTCCGCTGGTCGCAGGCTCTTGAGCCCTTGAAGGCGTTCGCCGCGGCGCCGCATCGCGCCGCCGATCACGTGCTCATAGCCCCGTCGACTATGGTCGAGGCGCCGGCGCCCACAGGGCCACCGACTCTCCGCGAGTACGCAGGTGTCCTCGCCCGCTCCCTGCGGTCAGGTGGGATCCGCGAAGTGTCTCGCCGTGCACGTGGTTTCGTCACCAGGCGTTGGGCGCGAGGAGAGTAACCTTCCGCGTGCTCCCGGCCGGTGCGACGTGCCTGGACCAATGAAGCCCGAAGAAAGGTGCGCCACATGATCGTCGCTGTCGAGTACGAGTTCGTGCCTGAGCAGACCGAGCGCCGTCTCTCCTCGCGGCCGGCTCATCGCGAGTGGCTCGCGTCGTTGAAGGCCGACGGCCGACTCGTACAGGCGGGTCCGTTCACCGACGGCCTCGCGGCACTGCTCGTGTTCGACGTCGAGGACGGCGCCGCTCTCGACGAGCTGCTCGCCGCCGACCCGTACCCGAAGGAGTCCTTTGTCGTCACGTCGCGGCGGACCTGGACGCTGCTCTTCGACTTCGGACGCTGAGTCCGCAAGGAGAAACGAGCGGCCAGTCGGGTGTGAGCGCGGTTAACCTGTCTTGACGCCCGATCCAGAGGAGTTCCGATGACGCAGCCCGAAACACTCGCCATCCATGCCGGCCAGACGATCGACCCGACGACGCACGCCTTGGCCGTACCGATCTACCAGACCGTCGCGTACGGCTTTGACGACGCCGAGCACGCCGCCGACCTGTTCGCCTTGAGGGCGCCTGGCAACATCTACACCCGCCTCATGAACCCGACGACCTCGGTGCTCGAGGAGCGCGTGACCGCACTGGAGGGTGGCGTCGGTTCGCTGGCGACATCGTCGGGCGCAGCCGCGATCACGTACGCGGTGCTCAACCTGGCGCGCTCGGGCGACAACATCATCTCCGTCTCGACCCTGTACGGCGGGACGTACGCGCTGTTCGCCAACACCCTTGCTCAGTTCGGCATCGAAGCCCGTTTCGTCAGCCCGGAGGATCCGGCAGCCCTCGACGGCGTGGTCGACGAGAACTCCAAGCTGGTCTTCTGCGAGTCGATCGGCAACCCGGCGCTCAACGTCATCGACATCGACGCCTGGTCAACGAAGGCGCACGAGTTCGGCCTGCCGCTCATCGTCGACAACACGGTGGCCACGCCGATCCTGTGCCGTCCGTTCGAGCACGGCGCAGACATCGTCGTCCACTCGACCACGAAGTACATGGGTGGCCACGGCACGGCGCTGGGCGGCGTACTCGTCGACTCCGGAAAGTTCGACTGGACGGCCCACGCCGACCGGTTCCCTGTGATCACAGCACCAGACCCCGCCTATCACGGCGTCGTCTGGACCGAGGCCGCCGGTGCGGCGGCGTACATCATCCGCGCTCGCACGGTCCTCCTCAGGAACACGGGGGCCACGCCCGCCCCCATGAACTCGTTCCTCACGCTCCAGGGCATCGAGACGCTCGCGCTGCGCATGGACCGCCACTCCCTGAACGCCATGACGATCGCCACCTACCTCGAGGGCCACGACGCGGTGGCCTGGGTCAACTACCCGGGCCTCGAGTCCAGCCCCTACAAGGCCATCGGCGACCGTGTGCTCACCGGCAAGGGCTCGTCCGGCCTGGTGTCCTTCGGGCTGAAGGCCGGCCGGTCGGCAGGGGAGTCGTTCATCGGCGCCCTTGAGGTCTTCAGCCATGTCGCCAACATCGGCGATGTGCGCTCGCTGGCGATCCACAACGCCTCCACCACGCACTCGCAGCTCAACGAGGACGAGCTTCGTGCGGCGGGGGTGCCTCCGGAGATGGTGCGGCTGTCCGTGGGGATCGAGCACATCGACGACCTCGTCGCCGACATCGACCAGGCACTCGCTAAGGCAGGTGCCTGAAACCAGGTGACATCGTCTGACGGGGTCGGGGTCATCGAGACCCGGACAGCAACACTCTTCGACACGGCCAACCCGCTGCAGCTCCAACGGGGCGCGACCTTGGCTCCGGTCGAGGTGGCGTACGAGACGTACGGGACGCTGAGCCCTGCCCGAGACAACGCCGTCTTCATCTGCCATGCCCTGACCGGGGATGCGCACGCGGCCGGCTACCACGAGGGTGCACAGCGGCCGGGCTGGTGGGACAACCTCATCGGGCCGGGGCGGCCGCTCGACACAGATCGGCTGTACGTGGTGTCCGCGAACCTCCTCGGAGGCTGTCAGGGCACCACGGGCCCGTCGACGATCGACCCGAGCACCGGCCGTGCGTACGGGCTGGACTTCCCGTTGATCGACATGGGCGACTTCGTCACCGTGCACCGGGCTCTGCTGGCGCACCTGGGCATCGACAAGCTCCTCGCCGCAGTCGGGGGATCGCTGGGCGGGATGCAGGTGCTCGAGTGGGCGCTGACCCACCCCGACGACCTGCGTCACGCGGTGGTCATCGCTGCCTCGTCGCGGTTGTCGGCGCAGAACATCGCGTTCAACGCCGTCGCGCGGGAGGCGATCACTCGTGACCCGGGGTTCGCCGGCGGCCAGTATGTGGCTGAAGGGACTCAGCCGGACCGTGGGCTGTCGATCGCGCGGATGATGGCGCACATCACGTACCTCTCGGAGGAGGCGATGGCCGACAAGTTCGGTCGTACGCCTCAGCTGGCCGAGTCCGCGCCCGGTTTCGGCGCCGACTTCGCGGTCGAGAGCTACCTGCGCCATCAGGGGGAGGCTTTCCTGGAGCGGTTCGACGCTCTGAGCTACCTGTACCTGACGCGGGTCATGGACTACTACGACCCGTTCGTGCGCGAGCACGCGACCGACGCCGCGGCGGCCGGAGGGGTGCGGTTCCTGTTGGCGAGCTTCACCTCCGACTGGCGGTTCTCGTCGCTGCACTCGCGACGCATCGTCCGCCACCTCGAGCACGCCGGGATCCCTGTCACGTATAGGGATATCGAGACTGCGGGTGGCCACGACTCGTTCCTGCTCGAGATCGAGCCGTACCACGAGACGATCCGCGCCTACCTGGACCGCGCGCTGGAGGAGGTGCGATGACGCTCCGCGCCGACCTCGCCCTCGTGGCCTCCCTCGTGACTCCGGGCTCTCGGGTGCTCGATCTTGGTTGTGGCACCGGCACGCTCCTCGGTCACCTCGCCGCCGAGAAGGGTTGCTCCGGGACCGGGGTCGAGATCGATGGAGACGCCGTCCTGGTGGCTATCCGATCGGGAGTCTCCGTCATCGAGCTCGACATGGACCACCAGCTGTCCGAGTTCGCCGACCACTCGTACGACGTCGTCGTCCTGTCACGGACCCTGCAGACGCTGCACCGGCCGCACGTGGTGCTGGAGGAGATGATCCGCATCGCCCCACGGGTCATCTTGTCGATGCCGAACTTCGGTTACTGGCGGAACCGCTTCAGGCTGGCCCGCGGGCGGATGCCGATGTCGAAGGAGCTCCCGTACGACTGGTACGACACTCCCAACCTGCATCACGCCACGCTGCTCGACCTCGAGGACTTGTTCCGTACCGTCGGCCTCGTTGCGCTGGAGCGCATCGCGCTCACGGTCGACGGACAACGCCTGACGCTGCCTGAGAACACGGCCACCTGGGCGGCCGCCTCAGCGGTGTACGTGCTCGGCGGCGCGTAGAGCGGGGCGCTGCCTCAGATCAGGCCCTTGGACGAGAGCCAAGCCTTGGCGATGTCGGCGGACTTCTTCTGCTCGTTCACGCTCTGCGAGTTGAGGTTGCGAAGGTCGTCGGCGGAGAGCTGAGCACTCACCTTGTTGATTGCGTCAGCAGCCGTGGAGTCGACCTTGTTGGAGACCACGGGAACGACGTTCTGCGGCAGGATCAAGTTCTTCGGGTCCTCCAGCACGACGAAGCCGTTCGTCGAGATCGATGGACTCGCCGAGTAGAGGTCCGCGAAATCCGCTTTGTCGTCGATGAGTGCCTTGACCGTGAGAGGACCACCGCCGTCCTCGACCGGTACGACCGTGATGTCGGCGCCATAGACCGACTTGAGCCCGGTGGGTCCGTAGGGACGCGTCGCGAACTCGCTGTTGGCGGCGATCGTCATCTTCTTCGTGACCTTGCTGAGGTCGGCGAGCGAGGTGACGCCGTACTGGGTCGAGAACGCCTTGGTCGTCGTGTAGGTGTCCTGGTCCGTGGCGGCGGCGGGGGTGAGCACGCGCAGCCCCGCGGGGAGGACCTTCGTCAGCGCGGCCTCGATCGAGGCTGTGTCCGTGACCTTCGCCGTCTTGTCGAGGTACTGGAGGAAGTTCCCGTTGTACTCGGGGAAGACATCGATCTTGCCGCCCGTGATCTCCGGCACGTAGACCTCGCGCTGGCCGATCTGGTACTGCCGGGTGACCGTGAAGCCGGCCTTCTCGAGGACCTGGGCGTAGAGCTCGGCGATGATCTCGTTCGAGTAGTACTGCTGGGAGCCGACCACGAGGGGACCAGTGGTGCCTCCACTCGCCGAAGCCGCGCTGGAGGTGGAGGACAAGGGGTTGGATGTGGAGCAGGCAGACAGCGCGCTGAGGCCGGCAAGAGCGGCAAAGCCACGTCGGGTGAGGTTCATGTGAAGGCCTTCCGGGACCGGGCATGCTTCTGGTGCAGTCTCCCGCAGAACCGAGTCCAAGGGGCCGATATTCCCGCACTCCCTGGGATCTTCCGTCAGCGACTGCGCATGGCCTCGATGAGGCGTCCGGCCGCAGATCCCAGGGCGAGGTCGTGCGTCAGCTTCTCGAAGGTGGCGGCGTCCGCCACCTCGCGGGGAAGAGTGAGGTCGCCAGGCAGGACGAGGTCCGTCCGTACAGCCACGACCTCGCGGGCCCGGCCGATGTAGTCGGCGGCCAGGGCGAGCCTGGCGGCGATGCCGGGGGAGAGGGTGGTGGCCCCAGCGATGCCCTCCAGATCGCCGTGCTCGGCAAGGAGCTTGGCGGCGGTCTTCTCACCGATGCCCGCGACGCCCGGAAGCCCGTCGGACGGGTCGCCCCGCAGCACCGCGTAGTCGATGTACTGCGCACCACAGATCCCGTACTTCGTGGCGAGCCAGGCGTCGTCGATGGTCTCGTACTTGGAGATCCCACGGGCCACGTACAGGACGGTGACATCGTCGTTGACGAGCTGGAACAGGTCCCGGTCACCGGTGACGACGTCGACATGCCCGGGTGCGCTCGTCGCGAGGCTCCCGATGACGTCGTCCGCCTCGTAGCCGTCGGCCCCGACCGTCGCGATCCCGGCGGCCTCCAGGACTTCCGAGATCAGCGGGACCTGGATGCTGAGTGCGGCGTCGGCGATCTCGGCGACCCCCGACGCGGCACCACGGCCGCCCGCGCCGACCGGAAGGCGCGGATCGGCGGGCCGGGCAGGTAAGCCGCCGGCGACGCGATGCGCCTTGTACGAGTCGATGAGGGCCACCCTCCAGTCGGGGCGCCAGTCGTTGTCCCAGCAGGCCGCCACCTCATCCGGATGCGTCTCACGAACGAACTTCGCGATCATGTCGAGAAGGCCACGGACAGCGTTCACCGGCGTGGTGCCGTCAGCCGCGTACAGCGTGGGTACGCCGAAGTAGGCCCTGAAGTACAGCGAAGCTGTGTCGAGCAGCAGGCGGCGAGGCGACATGCGCAGAGGTTACCGCCCGTGCCGCGCGGCGCCGCTCAGCGCCGGTTGCAGCCCCTGCGGTAGCCTCTCGAAGCGTGACGACACGCGCCGCCGAGGCCCCCGCCGCGTCCAGCTCGAGACGTCTCTCGCCGGGCGGACGTCGCGGCCTCGCCGCAGGAGCCGGCATCCTCACCGCGCTCGCATTCCAGCCGTACAACCTGTGGCCCCTCGTCGTCCTCGGTGTCGGTCTGCTCACGCTGCTCGTTCGCGGAGGGAAGCTCCGGGAGGGGTTCGGCGCAGGGTACGTGTTCGGGGTTGCGTTCCTCGCGCTGACAGTCGGTTGGACGTACGTCATCGCGATACCGGTGGCCGTCCTGCTCGTCGTGGTCTGGGCCCTGTGGTTCGCCGGGGTCGGTCTCGTCACGACGCTCGTCACGCGGCTCCCGCTCTGGCCGCTATGGGTCGCGACGGAGTGGGTCCTGGTCGAGTACCTGTACTCGCGCGTCCCGTGGGGCGGCTTCGGCTGGACGAGGCTCGCGTTCACGCAGGCCGACTCGCCGCTTGCAGGGCTCTTCCCGTACGTGGCGACGACCGGTGTGTCGTTCCTCGTGGCTCTGCTCGGTGCGGGACTCGCGTGGGCCTGGGCGAGTTGCCGGACGACGACCGGTCGCGAGCGGCTGCGGACCATCGCGGTGATCGTGCTCGCGTACGTGCTCGCCGTCGGTGGGGCAGTGGTGGCCCGAGCGGCCACCACGATCCCGGCCGCTACCGACACGATCACGGTCGGCATGGTGCAGGGCAACGTCGACGGCGTCGGGCTTGAGGCGTTCGGCCGGGCCAGATCAGTCACGAACAACCACATGTCCGAGACCGTCACGCTCATGGCCAAGGCGCGGGCGGGCCTGCTGCCCCTCCCGGACTTCGTCCTGTGGCCGGAGAACTCCACCGACATCGACCCGCTCCTCGACCCCCAGACCAGGCAGGTCGTCTCGACGGCCGTGCATGTCGCCGGCGTACCCATCCTCGTGGGCGCCGTGACCGACGGTCCTGGCCCGGACGAGAGGCAGACGACAGCGCTCTGGTGGGATCCGGTCACAGGTCCAGGCGCCATCTATCACAAGCGGGACCTCGTGCCGTTCGGCGAGTGGATCCCGCTGCGCAAAGAGCTGCTGCCGTTGGTCCCGATGCTCAAGCTGGTCGGAGCTCAGAGCGTTCCGGGGAAGGGGCCTGGCGTGCTCAGCGTCGACGTCCCGCAGCACGGGACCACCCGGATCGGCGTGCTGATCTGCTTCGAGCTGGCGTACGACCAGACCGTACGGGAGATGATCGCTGGCGACGCGGCCACCGGCGGCGGCGCGCAGATCGTCACGGTGCAGAGCAACAACGCCACGTACGCGGGAACGGGTCAGATCAGTCAGCAGTGGGCGATCACCCGGATCCGGGCGATGGAGACGCAGCGGGAGATCCTCGTGGCGACGACCAACGCGCTCAGCGGCTACATCGGGCCTGACGGCAGCGTCAG
This sequence comes from Propionibacteriales bacterium, assembly GCA_038317635.1. Classification (GTDB taxonomy): domain Bacteria; phylum Actinomycetota; class Actinomycetes; order Propionibacteriales; family Propionibacteriaceae; genus Fen-668. The sequence continues at coordinate 32,326 of JBBQBP010000010.1, read as the reverse complement.
GTACGAGACACGGCAACGGACCGCTGCGGCGACGAGCGTCGTCATGCCGGTCCGCAACGGGCTCACGTGGGCGATGCGGTTCGGTGCCGGGATCGAGCTCGCGCTGGTCGCCGTGGCCGTGGCAGCACTGGCCGCGGCAGCTTGGCGGAGTCGCCCCGCGCGGCGGGCCGTTGCGTCGTTACGGCAGAATGGGATGGCCGCTTCAACTTGAAAGGTCCCCCGTGGTCCACGACGTACCCCTGGACAAAGTCCTGGTGATCATCCCGACCTACAACGAGGCGGAGAACATCGAGCCGATCGTCGCGAGGCTGCGACGGTCCGTACCCACTGCTCACGTGCTGGTAGCCGACGACAACTCACCCGACGGTACGGGGGATATCTCCGACCGGCTCGCTGAGAGCGACGACCACGTCCACGTGATGCATCGCAAGGGCAAGGAAGGCCTCGGGGCCGCCTACATGGCCGGCTTCGCCTGGGGCCTCGACCAGGGCTACGACGTCCTCGTCGAGCACGACGCCGACGGCTCTCACCAGCCCGAGCAGCTCCCCGCGGTGCTCGCCGCGCTCAAGACCGCCGACATGGTCAAGGGCTCGCGGTACGTGGCTGGAGGCAGCGTCGTGAACTGGCCGAAGTCGCGCGAGCTGCTGTCCCGCGGCGGCAGCCTGTGGACCCGGCTGATGCTCGGGATCAGCGTGAAGGACATCACCGGAGGACTGAACGCGTTCCGCGCGGCGACCCTGAAGGCGATCCTTCCCAAGATCTCCAGCGTGGGCTACAACTTCCAGGTGGACCTCACGTGGCAGACGCTGCAGCAGGGCTTCACGGTCGCCGAGGTGCCGATCGAGTTCGTCGAGCGCGAGCGTGGTCAGTCGAAGATGACCTCGAAGATCGTCGTCGAGGCGCTCTTCCGTACCACCGCGTGGGGGGTTCGCCACCGTGCGTCCCAGCTGAAGAACCTTGTCAGCGGGCGTAAGGCCGGATCGTAGGCGCCGCTATGGGGTCGTCTCGTCGTGGATGGGTCGTCTGGCTGGTTGTCGCCCTGGTGATCGCGCTGCCCATCGCCGAGGTGGCGGTCCTGGTCGCCACCGGGCGTCTGATCGGTGGGTGGCCGACCGTCGGCCTCATGCTTGCGACCTCGTTGCTCGGTGCGTGGCTCACCCAGCGTGAAGGACGTCGTACGTGGACAGCGTTGCGCCGGGCGTTCGCCGAGAACCGGATGCCCACGGGGGAGCTGGCCGACGGCGTGCTGATCATGATCGGTGGGCTGTTCCTCTTGCTACCGGGTTTCATCTCGGACGTGATCGGGCTGATCTGCCTGCTTCCGTTCACGAGGCCGGTGGGCCGGTGGCTGCTCACCTGGCTCGTGACCAGAGCCGCGACCAACCGGGGGATCAACATCGACGACCTTCGCAACCAGGCCAGGATCATCCAGGACCCGTCCAGCGTGATCCACGGCGAGACCGTCCCGGACGAGCCCGAGCAGCCTCCTCAGGACGACGTGGTCATCCGTGGTGAGGTCGAGGACTGATTCGGCCCTCAGTCCCGCTTGCGGAGGATCTCCAGCCGTTCGGCCATGAGCTCCTCGAGCTCAGGGATGCTGCGCCGCTCGCGGAGCATGTCGTAGTGCGTACGGGGCGCCTTGACGTCCTTCTCCTCAGGCCTTGTCCCGTCGGAGCGCTCGGCGGTCTTGCCACACTTGGTGCACTCCCACTCCAGCGGCAGTTCGGCTTCCTCCGAGAACATCACGGTGAAGTGGTGACCCGATGGGCAGTCGAACGCGACTTCTTGGCGGGGAGCGAACTCCACGCCGGTGGTGTCTTCGAAGCTACGGCTGCCGAGGCCGCTCCCTCGTAGTGCTCTGTCGGCCATTGTCGACCTCCTTCTGCCTACCTCAACGTGCCGAGGTCAGATCCTGTTCCGTCACAGTCGGTTTCACCCGGAGCATCACGATGAACCCTGCAACCAGGATGACGGCGATACCCAGAATGCCCCAGTACTGAGAGTTCTCGTTGTGGTTGAGCGCTGCCCCGAGCGTGACGGCGACGCCGAAGAGCAAGGGCGAGAGGAACGAGATCGCTCGACCCGTGGTCGCGTACAATCCGAAGACCTCCCCGGACTTCCCTTCCGGGATCAGCCGCGCGAGGTAGCTGCGCGAGGCGGACTGGGCCGGGCCCACGAAGATGGTCAGTGCCAGGCCGACGATCCAGAAGACGGTCTTGCCTCCGTCGTGGAGGAAGAAGACGAGCGTTGCGAGGACGGAAAGGCTCGCCAGCGAGATGAGGATCACTCGGCGCGCGCCGATGCGGTCGTCGAGGAAACCGAACAGCATCGTCGACACGCCAGCCGTGATGTTCGCGGCCGCACCGAAGATGATGACGTCGCCGGCGCTGAAGCCGAACGTCCCGGCCGCGATGACTGCTCCGAACGAGAAGACACCGGCCAGCCCGTCCCTGAAGACCGCCGAGGCGATGAGGAACGTGATCAGGGGACGGTCGGTATGCCAGAGCTTGACCAGCGTGTGCCACAGCTGAACGTAGGCCTGGAGGATCCCGGGACGCTTCTCCTCGTCGGTGATCGCAGGAGGCCGGTTCTTGAGCATGACAAGGGGCGGAATGGTGAACATCAGCGTCCACACTGCGCAGACGAGCATGGAGATGCGGATGTCGAGCCCATCACGACTCGTGACGCCGAACAGACCGACATCCGGATGGATGAACGCGAAGTAGATGAGCAGCAACGAGATGATGCCGCCCACGTAGCCCATGCCCCACCCGAAGCCCGACACGCGACCCACGCTGCGGGTCGAGGCCACCTGTTCGATGGTCGCGTTGTACGTGACACCTGCGATCTCGCTCACGAGTGAACCGATGCCGAACAGCACGAGTCCCATGACGAGGTACGAAGGCTCGGGCTTCACGAAGTACAGGGCGGCGGACAGCACGACGATCAGCGCGGTGAGTACGCGCAGGACGGTGACCGTACGTCCGCTGCGATCCGACGACTGGCCCAGCACGGGTGCGAGCACGGCGATCAGGAGGCCGCTGATCGTGGTGGCGAGGGCGAGCGCACTTGTCGTGGTGTTGACGTTGCCGAACGGGGCGCTCGTCAGGTACACCGCGAACACGAACGTGATGATGATCGTGTTGTACGGCTGCGTGCCCCAGTCGTACATGGACCACGTGACGACCCGCCGCCACTTCAACGGTGTATCGGTGAGGGCGGTGCGGAAACCCAACGAGCCGTAGGCCGGAGGCTCGTCCGTCGTACCGATGTCGCTCATCGTTCCTCCCAGATTCCGCGTTCGGTGAAGACCTGCTTGAGCAGGTCGGTGCGATCGCTCACGATTCCGTCGACGCCCATGTCGAGCAGCCGGTGCATCTCCAGCGGATCGTCGACGGTCCAGATGTGGACGACCTTGCCGGCCAGGTGAGCGTGCCGGAGAAGCCGCTGGGTGAGGATGGGGACCTGTCGGGCACCGACCTGTTGAGTCACAGGGATCTGGAGGGCCGTACCGGGGGAGTTCAGCAGCCGGGGCAGAAGCGGTACGTAGCCGTTCCAGACCGCACCCATGGCCGAGACCGAGGTGGGCACCCGCCGTCCCATGAGCCTGCGGAACTCGCGCAACCTGTCGACCGAGAAGGACCCGACGCAGACGCGGTCGTGCGCACGATGCCGGTCGATGGCCTTGACCAGGGGAGTGGTCGCCCCAGCGTTCTTGATGTCGATGTTGAACCGGGTGTCCGGGAACATCTCGAGCACCTCGTCCAGCGTCGGTATCGGCTCGGACTGCCCGATCCGCAGCTTGGTGATCTCCGCGAGCGTCCGGTTGGCGATGAAACCGCGAGCGCCGGTCATCCGGCTCAGGTCGTCGTCGTGGAACACCACGAGGTGGTCGTCGAGCGTCGCGTGGACGTCGATCTCCACGTAGCGGAACCCGAGCGACACGGCATGGCGGAACGCCGCGATCGTGTTCTCCTTGCCGACGAGGTCGGGATGGCCTGCGCCCCCGCGATGCGCGAAGGCCGCCCATCGGGGGGCGAACATCGGGAAGTCAGCCGCGCGCACGGTCATGAGTATGGCCTGACACGGTGCTACGGATGCAAGGATCGCCGCAGACGCGCCTCAGTGACCGCACAGTTCACCCGTTCGACACTGCCCGGGTCAGGTGTGTGGCGAGGAAGCCCAGCGTGACGGGCCATGCGGCTGCGCTCGCCGCCGGGTGGTGGAACGGGACCTGACTGTTGTCGAACGCATGGCCCGCACCCTCGTGGACCTCCCACTGAACCGTTCCCGGCGAGCTGGCCAGGGCCTGGCGAGCTTCCGCCTGGGCGGGCCCCCCGATGAACGTGTCCTCCGTGCCCCAATGGTGCAGCTGCGGTGCGGTGACCGCGGGCGCGAGATCGAGCAGGCTCGGCAGCGCCGACCCGTAGTACGAGACCAGGGCGTCCACATCCGTCAGCGCGGCGACGTTGAAGGCGAGGCCGCCACCGAAGCAGAAGCCGAGCAGCCCGACCTTGTCGACGCCCGGTTCCGTACGGAGTGCAGAACTGGCCGCTATCACATCCCTCGCGGCGGTGTCCCAGTCGAGGTCCCGCGAAGCGGTCATGCCTTGCATCAGGTAGTCAGGGGACGAGGGGTCCAGGACTGGTTCCTCCGGCAGACGCGAGTACAGAACGGGCGCATACACGACGAAGCCCTCGTCGGCGAGGTCCTGGCAGCGTCCGATGATGTAGTCGGACACCCCAAAGATCTCCTGGACGACCACCACGCCGGCCCCGTTGGGGGCCTCGGGGACGAATCGGAGCGCGGGGAGATCCCCGTCGGGGGCATGGACTACCACGGTTTCAGGCACAGGCGACAGTCTGGCAACAGAAGGGCCACCGCACCAATCGACCGCGGACGGCCCAGCACGGCCGGCGCCCGATCCTCATGGTGGTTGAATACCGCGCGTGACCACCATCCTCTCGATCCAGTCGTCAGTCGCCTATGGCCATGTCGGCAACTCCGCCGCGACCTTCCTCCTGATGCGGATGGGGGTCGAGGTCTACCCGGTCCTCACAGTGCACTACTCGAACACCACCGCGTACGGCACGTGGCGCGGGCCCGTGCTGTCGGTTGACGATATCCGCGACGTGATCAAGGGCGTGGACGAGCGCGGCGTCCTGACGGAGGTTGACGCGGTTCTCACCGGCTACCAGGGGAGCGCGGCGATCGGAGAGGCCGTGCTCGACGCGGTGGCGCTCGTACGCGAGCGGAACCCGAAGGCCCTGTACTGCTGCGACCCTGTGATGGGGGATGTCGGCCGAGGGTTCTTCGTCGCTGACGGGATCCCCGAGATGTACCGGGACCGGATCGTGCCGCAGGCCGACATCATCACGCCCAACCAGTTCGAGCTGGAGTTCCTCACCGGCAGGCCCGCCGACACGATCGGCGAGCTGCTGGCCGCAGCCGACGCACTGCGCGCCACAGGGCCGGGGATCGTCCTTGTCACGAGCGCCGTCACCTCCGACCTGAGCGCCGCCGAGGTGAGCATGCTCGCGGTCACCGCCGACGGAGCCTGGCTGGTCTCAACGCCGAAGCTGGCACCGACGTTCTCGGGGTCCGGGGACATCACGTCCGCAGCGTTCCTCGCGAGCTACCTCGAGCTGGGCTCCGTACCGGACGCGCTCGCGAAGACCGCAGGCATCGTGTACGCCGTCCTGGAGATCACCGCGGCGTCCGGACATCGTGAGCTGCGTCTGGTCAAGGCTCAGGACGCCATCGTGAACCCGACTCGCAGCTTCGCCCCGAGCCAGATCCGCTGAGTTACTCCCGGAACGTCTCGATGTCGGCGCCGAGCTGCGCCAGTCGCTCGGGAAGGTCCTCGTACCCACGCTGGATGACGTAGATGTCCCGAATGACCGACTCTCCGCGGGCAGCCAGTGCTGCAAGCAGCAGACAGACGGCCGGCCTCAGGGCCGGGGGTGAGACGACCTCCTGACCACGCCAGCGGGTGGGCCCCGTGACGAGCAACCGGTGGGGATCGAGGAGCTGTACGTCGGCGCCGAGCTTGGTGAGCTCGAGAAGGTGGATCGCCCGGGTCTCGTACACCCAGTCGTGGATCATCGTCGTGCCCTCGGCCTCGGCCGCGATGACCGCGAAGAAGGGGAGGTTGTCGATGTTGAGACCCGGGAACGGCATGGGGTGGATCTTGTCCGCGTGAGCGTGCAGCACCGAGGGCTTGATCGTGAGGTCCACGAGGCGCGTGAAGCCGTTGCGCGACCGGTACTCCTCGCTCGTCTCGTACTTCAGGCCCATCTCCGCGAGGACCGCGAGCTCGATCTCGAGGAACTCGATGGGAACCCTGGTCACGGTCATCTCGGACTTCGTGACCACTGCGGCGGTGACGAGGCTCATGGCCTCGATCGGGTCCTCGGAGATGTCGTACGACACGTCGCGGTCGATGAATGTCCGCCCATGGATGCGCAGTGTCGTCGTGCCGATGCCGTCGATCTCGACGCCCAGCGTGACGAGGTATGCGCACAGGTCCTGGACCATGTAGTTGGGGCTCGCGTTGCGGATGACCGTGAGGTCGTCCGTCATCGCCGCGGCCAGGAGCGCGTTCTCCGTGACCGTGTCGCCACGCTCCGTGAGGACGATGTGGCGCGTGGCAGCCGTCGTGGGGTTGCTGTGGCACTGGTAGTAGCCCTCGGTGGCGGTGACCGACAGCCCGAACGGGTGGAGTGCTTGCAGATGCGGCTCGACGGTGCGCGTGCCCAAGTTGCAGCCACCGGCATACGGAAGCTGGAAGTTGCCGGCCTCGTGCAGCAGCGGGCCGAGGAACATGATCACGCTGCGGGTCTTCCGGGCCGCTTCCGCGTCCATCGCGTCGAGGTTGAGCCGCGCGGGACGCCTGATTCGCAGCGCGGAACGGCCGTCGATCCAGGTGCACTCGACGCCGATGCTCTCGAGAACCTCGACCAGCCGGTTGACCTCTTCGATCCGGGCGATGCCCCGCAGCGTCGTCGTGCCGTGGTTCAGCAGCGCTCCGCAGAGCAACGCGACGGCCGCGTTCTTCGAGGAGCGGACCTCGATCGACCCACTCAGGCGTCTGCCGCCCTGGATCCGGACATGTACGGCACCCTTGCCCGCCGCAATGATCTCGCTGTCCAGAGCGGATGCGATGCGATTGATCATCTCAAGAGACAAGTTCTGGTTCCCCGATTCGATGCGGTGAACGGCGGACTGGCTGGTGCTCAGCAGGTCTGCCAGCTGGGTCTGGGTGAGGCCCCGCTGTTTGCGGGCGTCTCGGATGAGCATCCCAACCTTCAGAGGTGATGTATCCACCAGGCGAGCATATGTCACATGAGATATATCTGCTTCCACGGGGTACAAGCTCCCGGCGTTCGACCGGTGACCAGCCGGGCCGCTGAGGCAGGGACCAACAGCAGGAATCGCTAAGGTAACGGTCATGAGCGCTCACTATGACGTCGTCGTTCTCGGTGCCGGCCCGGGAGGGTACGTGGCCGCGATCCGTGCGGCCCAGCTGGGTCTGAAGGTTGCCGTTGTCGAGAAGCAGTGGTGGGGCGGTGTCTGCCTCAACGTGGGCTGCATCCCGACCAAGTCGCTGCTCCGCAACGCCGAGATCGCGCACGTCTTCACGCATGAGAAGGACACGTTCGGCATCACCGGCGACGTGTCGTTCGACTACGGTAAGGCCTTCAGCCGCAGTCGCGCCGTCTCGCAGCGGATGGTCAACGGCGTCCACTTCCTCATGAAGAAGAACCGGATCACCGAGTACAACGGGTGGGGGACCTTCGTCGACGCCAAGACGCTCTCGGTCACGACCGACGACGGCACCGAGACGCTCACCTTCGACAACTGCATCATCGCGACCGGTTCGACGACGAAGATGCTCCCGGGCGTCACGAGGAGCGAGCGTGTCGTCACGTACGAGGAGCTGATCCTCTCCGACAGCCTGCCGTCCTCGATCGTCATCTGCGGCGCTGGCGCGATCGGCACGGAGTTCGCCTACGTCCTGCGCAACTACGGGATCGACGTCACGATCGTCGAGTTCTTCGACCGCATGGTGCCCCTGGAGGACGCGGAGGTCTCTGCCGAGATCGCCAAGGCGTACAAGAAGCTCGGCGTGAAGCTCATGCTGAGCCACGGGGTGAAGACGATCACCGAGACCGACGCCGGCGTGTCAGTCGCGGTCGCTCCGGCTGCGGGCGGCGACGAGATCGTCCTCGAGGCGGAGATGGTCCTGCTCTCGATCGGGTTCGCGCCGAGGACCGCCGGCTACGGCCTGGAGAACACCGGTGTCCAGCTGACCGAACGTGGTGCGATCGCCATCGACGACTACATGCGGACGAACGTGCCCGGGCTGTACGCGATCGGCGACGTCACCGCGAAGCTCATGCTGGCGCACTTGGCCGAGGCTCAGGGGGTCGTGGCGGCCGAGACCATCGCGGGCGCCGAGACCATGCCGATCAACTACGACATGGTGCCGCGCGCCACGTACTGCCAGCCGCAGATCGGCTCGTTCGGCTACACCGAGGCGCAGGCACGCGAGATGGGCTTCGACGTCAAGGTCTCCAAGTTCCCGTTCACGGCGAACGGTAAGGCCTGGGGCCTCGGCGAGCCCGTGGGCTTCGTCAAGGTGATCGCGGATGCCACGCACCACGAGATCATCGGCGCCCACATGGTCGGTCCGGACGTCACCGAGCTCCTGCCCGTGTTCACGCTCGCTCAGATGTGGGACCTCACCGCTGACGAGATGGGCCGCAACATCCACGCGCACCCGACGCTGTCCGAGGCGATCAAGGAAGCCGTCGAAGGCATCGCCGGCCACATGATCAACCTCTGAGCTACCGGGCTTCGAAGCGCTGCCAGGAGGGCTTCTCCGCGTACGTCTGGATGTAGTAGTCGCGGAGTTCCAGTTTGCTCGCTGCGGCCTGGTCGACGACCACGGTCGCGTGGCGGTGCAGCTGGAGGACCGAGCCGGGCCACCGAGCAGTGACTGGACCTTCGACGAGCGCAGCGATCGCATCGGCCTTGTGCACGCCTTGCGCCACCAGCACGACCTCGCGTGCCGCCATGATCGTGCCGAGGCCCTGTGTGAGGCAGTGGTGCGGCACGTTGTCGATCGAGTCGAAGAAGCGCGCGTTGTCCTGACGGGTCGTCGCGGTGAGCGTCTTGATCCCGGTGCGCGAGGCGAGCGACGACGTCGGCTCGTTGAAGCCGATGTGGCCGTTGCTGCCGATACCGAGGATCTGGACGTCGACACCACCGGCATCGACGATCGCCTGCTCGTAGTCCTCCACCGCCTGCTCGATGTCGTCGGCAAAACCGTTCGGCGTATGGACAAGGGCTGGGTTCATACGGAGAGGCTCCGTGACGGTCTTGCGGATGACCTCCGCGTACGACTCCGGATGCCCGGGCGCCAAGCCCACGTACTCGTCGAGGGCGAACGCCGACGCCTCTGACATGTCCAGGCGTCCGTCCTTGACGCGCTGAGCGAGGCTCTCGTACAGCGCGACCGGCGAGGACCCTGTCGCGACCCCGATCACCACGGCGGGCCCGACGTCTCGGCACACCCTCGCAACCTTCGCTGCGGCTACCTCAGCGACCTCGTCTGCGGTTCGACACACAATGACTTCCACGGCGCTCCTGGGCTCGACGACTTCCTCATTCGTACTCGTGATGAGGCCCGACGCACAAACCGTTCCAAGGGGTGGCGGCCCAGTGGTACCAAGTCGTTACGACACGCGATGAGAAGAAGCACTTGAAACGATGCACTCCTTGGACTTGGAGAGTATTGTTCCGCGACGGGTCACGTTCTAGCGAACGTGGCCTCAGTACTGGCAGAGCGGCCCGTATTGCCCGTCCGTCACGACTCCGAAGGGGCCGCTCGAGGCCATGCCTCACATCACCGTTGTTCACCTTGCCCTGATCGTCGGCTGGATAGCCGCTGGGCTGTCCTGCTTCATCTCCGCCCCTCAGCTGGTGCGTATCCTGCGCGCCGGCACCACATCGGGCGTCTCCGTCCTCTCGTGGCAGCTCGCCCTCGGCGGCAACCTCACCTGGGGCCTCTACGGGATCACCCACGGGAACCTGAACCAGTGGCTCCCGAACGTTCTGCTGGTCACGATCACCCTGACCATCCTGTCCTTGTTCCACCGTCATGCGGGCACCCCGTGGGTGGTGCTGCTCACGCCCGGCCTTCTCGTCGCGGCGACGACCACGACGCTCGACCACACCGCAGGCACGGTTCCGTTTTCGATCGCCGCCTTCTCCCTTGCGGCGGTCTCGCTCGTCTCCCAGTTCAAGGTGACCGCAACGAGCGTGGACGTCCGTGGGCTGTCCATCGGCAACCAGTGGATCGGGCTCGTCAACCAGTCGACCTGGCTGCTCTGGGCGGCTCTCGTCAACGAGCGCTCCGTGCTTCTCGTCGGGTCCGCATCGTTGGTGCTCATCGTGGCCAACGTGTCGATGGCGATGCTGCGGAAGACCGGCGTTCTCGGTCCGATGACCCGTCAGGGTCTGAGGATCTCGCTCGGCCGCGCCTGATCAACTGACGGGCCACCCGAGGCCGGCGAGCCACTCGAGCGCCAGCTCGGTCCACTGCGCGACCTCGGGGTTGTCCTCCGCGAGGCCCAGCCCATGCGCGCCGGACCGGAAGATGTGTCCCTCGTGAGGAACGCCCGCCACTCCCAGCGACAGCATCATCGTCGTCGTGTGCAGGACGGAGACGACGTCGTCGTCACTGGTCGTCCAGAGGAACATCGGGGGAGTGGGGTCGCCTTCCCTGGGTGACGTGACCCGCGTGCTGGGCGACAACTCGCCGCGCTGCTCCTCCGAGGCGTCGCCGCCCAAGAGCCGCTCGGCCACGCCGGCGTCGAGGTTCGGGATCCTGCCCGAGAACGCGTCACGGAGCTCGATGACCGGGTAGCAGAGGATCGCCGCGTCAGGGCGACCCGCGAACGACCAGCTTTGTGCACCGGTCACGTGGCTACTGTCCGTCGCCAGCAGGGCTGCGAGATGGCCCCCGGCCGAGAAGCCGATGACACCGACATGGTCCCGGAGGACGTTGAGATCCGTCTCGCCCTCACGAAGCATCGTCAGCGCCTCGCGCGCGTCGTGGAGCGGGCGTGGGAAGCAGCCCTCACCGATCCCGTACCTCAGGACGAGCGCGTGCAGCCCGTGCGCGGTGAGCCATTCGGCGACCGCCTTGCCCTCGTGCTCGGCGTGGTGGCTGTAGCCACCGCCGGGGAGCACGATCAGAACCGGAGCGGGGTCAGGCCCTGCCGAGTACGTCGTGCAGTCGATCGCCATGCGCACATCCTCCCGCACCGGGTCGTCACATGTGGTCAGGCGCCTCGATCCCGAGCAGCCCGAGGCCGCGGGAGAGCACCCGGCGTACCGCCGAGCACAGGCCAAGACGCGAGGTACGGACCTCGCCCTCGGATGTCAGGACGGGGCAGGCCTCGTAGAACACGCTCAGAGCGGTGGCCAGCTCGAACAGGTACGTACAGAGCTTGTGCGGCTGCAGATCCTCCGCCACCCCCGAGACGACCTCGCCGAACCGGCTCAACAACAAGGCCAGGTTCTGCTCCGGGTGCTCGTCGAGGACCGTGATCTCGTCCCAGGCGATCCCTTCCGCCTCGGCCTTGGCGAGGATCCGGGTGACGCGGGCGTGGGCGTACTGGAGGTACGGACCGGTGTCGCCCGAGGTCTGCGTCATCCGCTCGGCGTCGAAGACGTAGTCCTTCTGGAGCTGGTTCGAGAGGTCGGCGTACTTGACCGCGGCGACGGCGATCGGACGAGCGACGTGCTCCTCGGCCTGGTCGAGCAGGTCGTCGAGGTGGGCCGCACCCCCCTGACGTGTCGAGAAGCGTTTCCCGTCGGCCGCCAGGACCATGCCGAACCCCACGTGTTCGGTTGACACGTCTTCAGGCAGATAACCCGCCTTGCGAGCGACAGCGAAGACCAGCCGGAAGTGCTGGATCTGCTCGCTGCCGGTGACGTAGATCATGCGGTCAGCGCGCAGAGTCTCGACGCGGTAGCGGATCGCCGCGACGTCAGTGACGTCGTAGCCGTACCCGCCATGCCGGTTCCGAAGGATTGCGGGTGCGTTGAAGCCGTCGACGAACACGACCAGTGCCCCGTCGTCGACGACCGCGATCCCGCGCGCCTCGAGGTCCTCGCAGATCGGGCCGAGCATGTCGTTGTAGATGGACTCACCGGCCAGGTCGTCGTCGGTCAGTAGGACACCAAGACGGTCGTACGTGGTGTTGAACCCAGCTGCGGAGATCGCGATGAGGCTCTTCCACATGACCTTGGTGGCCTCGTCGCCGCCCTGAAGGGCTACCACTTTCGCCCGTGCGCGGTCGGCGAACGCCTCGTCGGCCGCCAAGTGGGCGTTGGCCCTCAGGTAGAGCTTCTCCAGCTCGGCGAGAGTGAGCCCCGTAAGGTCGAGGTCCTCCTCGATCACCTGCTCGATGAGCATGCCGAACTGACGTCCCCAGTCGCCGATGTGGTTCTGAGCAATGACCGTGTTGCCGGACGCGGCGAGCACACGATGGAAGCAGTCCCCGATGATGGTGGACCTCAGGTGGCCCACGTGCATGAGTTTGGCGACGTTGGGGGAGCTGTAGTCGAGGACGATCCGCGAAGCGTTCTCCGAGACATTGATCCCGGCCGCCGGGTCGTGGAGGACGTCGTTGGCGACTCCCGCCAGCACGTCGGCACGGACACGGATGTTGATGAACCCCGGACCGGCGATCTCGAGTGGCTCGCACAGGTCGCCGACGTCGATGCGGGCGATGAGCTCCGCGGCGACCTCTCGAGGCGACTGTCGGAGGTCCTTGGCGAGTCGGAGCGCGACATTGCACTGGAAGTGGCCGAACTGCGGTTTCGTCGCGGGTCGCAGCTCAGGGTCGGTCCCCGCGGCGGTTTCGAAGCGTTCCGTGAGTTTCCCGATCAGCGACAGCACCGGCACATCGTTCCACAGGCCTGCCGCCCGACTCGTCTGTACTCGGCCAGCGGACGCCGTGGGCTTCCGGGGGCGAGGCTTGCGCAGGTGGCCACGGGTGGGGTAGAACGCAGCATTGTTCGGTGGGACTTAACAACAATTCGGTAAAGCCGACTCCTCGTGTGACGGTCTGTAACACGGGCGAGACAAACGCGTGGTCAAATGTGCCCCGGCTCCCGGTGCTCGAAGTCCTAACGAGGTGGGGGCAAACGTCAACAAGGAGGAAGCGTGAACAGACGTATCGTCAAGCTCGCCGCCGTCACGTTCGTGGCAGGCGCCTTGGCCCTGTCCGGCTGCGGTTCGCGGACCGACACCGGAACATCCGGCTCGTCCACGGCGAACAAGATCGCGAAGATCGGCGTCAGTGCGCCGCTGTCGGGTGATCTCTCGGCACTCGGTCTCGGCATCAGGAACTCTGTGGACCTTGCGATCAAGCAGGCCAACGCAGCGAACGCGATCCCGGGTTGGACCCTCGAGATCCAGGCCGAGGACGATCAGGCCAGTCCTGATGTCGGCAAGAACGCGACGACAAAGCTCTCCTCCGACGACCAGGTCGTCGGCGTTGTGGGCCCGCTCAACTCGTCGGTCGCCCAGAGCGAGATCCCGGTCCTCCAGCCTGCGCACATCGTGCAGGTCTCGCCGGCGAACACCAACCCGGGCCTGACCCAGGGCCAGGACCTGGCCAACCCGGCTCGCCCCTACGACAACTACTTCCGCACCTGCACCACTGATGCGGTCCAGGGCCCGGTTGCTGCTCAGTATCTGTTGGGCATCGGCGTGAAGAACGTTGCGACCATCCACGACAAGAAGTCGTACGGTCAGGGCCTGGTCGAGGCCTTCACCAAGGCCTTCACCGCCGGCGGCGGAACCATCGTGGACGCCGAGACGATCAACCCGGAGGACAAGGACTTCAGCGCAGTCATCACCAAGGTGAAGGCCGCCAACCCGGAGGCTGTCTACTACGGCGGCGAGTACCCGCAGGCCGGTCCGCTGTCGTCGCAGATGAAGGCTGCCACTCTCAACGTCCCGCTGATGGGCGGAGACGGCATCTTCGATCCGTCGTACATCGATCTCGCCGGTGCGGCCTCCAACGGTGACCTCGCCACGTCGGTCGGCGCCCCAGTCGACACCCTCGACTCGGCCAAGAGCTTCGTCGCGGCCTACACCGCGGGCGGCTACAAGGACCCGATGGGTGCTTACGGTGCGCAGTCGTACGACGCGGCGAACGCCATCATCAACGCCCTCAAGGTCTCTCTGGCCAACGCGACCGACGCCAAGTCGGCGCGTGCTGCCACCGTGACCGCGATGGCGAACGTCTCCTTCACCGGCGCCACAGGCAAGGTCGCCTTCGACAAGTACGGCGACACGGTCACTCGTGTCATCACCGTCTACAAGGTCACTGGCGGCAAGTGGGCGACTGAGAAGACGCTGACACTGCAGTGATTCAAGGCGCGGTGGCACCCCTCAGCGGGTGCCACCGCGCTCTCTGCTGTGAGGCTCTGACAAGGGAGGCGATGTGGACCTATTCCTGCAACAGTTGATCAACGGGTTGTCGCTGGGTGCGTTGTACGCACTCATCGCGGTCGGCTACACGGTCGTGTACGGCATCGTCCAGCTCATCAATTTCGCACATGGCGAGATCTTCATGGTCGGGGCGTTCGGCGCCTTCGCGACCTGGGTCGTGATGGGGTCGCCCGCGTCGATGTCCTGGCAGGTCGCCGTGTTCGGGATGCTGCCGGTGATGATCCTCGGCGGCGTGATCGTGTCCGTCAGCATGGCACTTCTCATGGAACGCTTGGCGTACCGCCCTTTGAGGGATGCGCCGAGGCTCGCACCGCTGATCTCCGCGATCGGCATCTCGGTCTTCCTGCAGGAGTTCGTCCGCCTGTTCTTCGGCACCATCCCGGGTATGCCTGACTCCAAGCGCGCGATCCCGTTCCCCACCATTGACGGCATCACTGGCCGATCCGTGTCGTTCGGCAACGTCAACGTGCAGATATCGGCGATCTTCACGATCGGCGCCCTGGTGGTCTGCACGGCCTTCCTGTGGTTCTACGTCAACCGCACCAAGACGGGCCGCGCAATGATCGCCACCAGCCAGGATCCGGACACCGCCCGACTGATGGGCATCAACGTGGACCGGGTCATCATGTCGGCCTTCGCAGTGGGCGCCGCTCTCGCGGCGATCGCCGGAATCGCACACGGGATGCGCTACGGCAACATCGACTTCAAGATGGGCTTCCTCGCCGGCCTCAAGGCATTCACCGCTGCCGTCCTCGGCGGCATCGGGAACATCAACGGTGCCGTGGTCGGTGGCCTGGTCCTCGGCGTGGTCGAGGCCATGGCGACGACCTTCATACCGGGCCAGTTCGGTAGCTCGGCCTGGAAGGACGTCTGGGCCTTCGTCCTCCTCATCCTCGTCCTCGTCTTCCGGCCACAAGGGCTCTTGGGCGCGAAGGTGGTGGACCGCGCATGAGCCGCCTCACGTCCGCGCTGACGGTCCCGCGCGAGAAGCTCGAGAAGCTCCAGACCCCCGCACACATCGGTGGAACCGTCGCCGCGGTGCTCAGCATCGTCTCGGTGCTCCTGCCCTGGTCGTACTCTCACGTCGCCCTTGACGACGTCGCGTATGCGGCAGCCCCCAGCCCGCTGCAGTTCAACTATCTGGGTTTGGTGTTGCTCGCAGCCGTGCTGTTCGCAGCGCCCCTGGTCTTCCGCAAGCCCGGCAAGGTCCGCGACTGGGTCGCGTGGAATACGGGCGCCCGCTATGCCGGGTACGGCTTGCTGGCGACCGGCTTCGTTGCCGTCGCTGCGATCGGCATCGAGTCCGGCGGACTCATCAACGTCGACCCTGGAGGCTGGTTGGCACTCGCCGCAGGCGTCCTGGCCGCCGTGTCGGGACGTGTCCTGTTCGAATCAGCAGAACCGCGGATGGGGCGCATCAGGACCCACCCCTCCGTCCAGATCCTCGCGATCACCCTCGGCCTCGCGGCAGTTCTTTTCGCCGCGGCGTACGCCCTCGGGCTCGACGGCGCCGGCGGGTTCCTGTTCTTCCTCACGTTCGCGGGTGCTCTCGCCCTGACCCTGGTGCGGACCGGTGTGTTCGGCTGGTTCGCCAAGTGCGCTGCCGACAACAAGAAGGTCCTCGTGTTCGCGGCCTTCTTCGTCGCCTTCGCGTTCCCGTTCACGCAGAACGGCTCCGACGCGAACATGTCGATCGCGACCCAGGTCCTGATCTTCTCCGCCACCGCACTCGGCCTGAACATCGTCGTCGGACTCGTCGGACTCCTCGACCTGGGGTACATCGCGTTCCTCGGCGCGGGCGCCTTCACCTCGGCGGTCCTGTCGGGTTCGTTGTACTCGCACATCCAATGGCATCCGCCGTTCCTCGTCACCGTCCTCATCAGCGGCTGCGTCTCCTCGTTGCTGGGCCTCATCATCGGAACGCCGACTCTGCGCGTCTCCGGCGACTACCTCGCCATCGTGACGCTGGCCTTCGGGGAGATCTTCCGGATCACGATGAACAACCTGGACGGCTCGGACGGTCCGAACATCACGAACGGCTCCAACGGCATCAACAACGTCCCGGAGCTGAACTTCCTGGGCTTCGACTTCGGCCAAGCCCATGTGATCTTCGGCATCGAGATCGGCCGCTTCGCGAACTACTTCTGGCTGATGCTGCTCGTACTGGCGGTCATCATGGTGGTCTTCGTCAACCTCAACCGCTCGCGAATCGGCCGCGGCTGGGTGGCTATCCGTGAGGACGAGCTGGCAGCCGAGGCCATGGGCGTGAACACCTTCGGCCTGAAGATTCTCGCCTTCGCGGGCGGTGCGTTCCTCGCCGGGCTGGCCGGCGCGGTGAAGGCCCACTACGACGTGTCGGTCACACCCGACCAGTACGTGTTCCTCGAGTCGGCGTTCCTGCTCGCCGCAGTCGTCCTGGGCGGCATGGGTACCGTGATGGGCGTCCTGATCGGGGCCACGATCCTGAAACTGCTGCCTGAGAAGCTGCGGTTCTTCTCCGACTACCGGCTGATGCTGTTCGGCTTGCTGCTGGTCCTCATGATGAGGTTCCGTCCGGAGGGCATCATCGCCGACGAACGCCGCCAGCTCGAGTTCCATGCCGAGGACGAGGAGTTGGCAGAGGACATCGAGGAGGATCTGATCGCCTACCACGATCACTTCAACCCTGACCCCTTGACGAGGGAGGACCTCCGATGACCGCGGCACTTGCTCCTATGAACGACGAAGCACCGGCCACCGGGCGGGGCGTCCTGCTGGATGCCAGGAACGTGACGATGCAGTTCGGAGGCTTGCGCGCCGTCGGTGACGTGAGCATGCAGGTCCACTCCGGCGAGATCGTCGGCCTCATCGGCCCGAACGGTGCAGGGAAGACCACGTTCTTCAACTGCCTGACGGGTCTGTACAAGCCGACATCCGGGTCGGTGACATTCGCCGGCGAGCCCCTTCCGCCGAGGCCGCGCAAGGTCGTGTATGCCGGGATGGCTCGGACGTTCCAGAACATCCGGCTCTTCCACAACATGACCTCGCTCGAGAACGTCATGGTGGGCCGCTACTGCCGCACCAAGTCGAACGCGATCGACGCGGTCTTCCGGCTTCCCCGGCACCGCCGAGAAGAGAGGGAGGCCACGGAACGCAGCCGCGAGCTGCTCGCCTTCGTGGGGCTCGAGAAGAAGGCCGACACGCTGTCGCGCAACCTCCCGTACGGCGACCAGCGCCGGCTGGAGATCGCGCGTGCGCTCGCCACGGACCCTCAGCTGCTGCTGCTCGACGAGCCCACTGCGGGGATGAACCCGCAGGAGACCAAGGAAGCGGAGGACCTCATCTTCCGGATCCGTGACCTCGGGCTCGCTGTGCTCGTCATCGAGCACGACATGCGGTTCATCTTCAACCTGTGCGATCGCGTGTACTGCCTCGTTCGTGGTGAGGTTCTCGTCGAGGGAGTTGGCGACGTCGTCCAGAACGACCCGCGGGTCATCGAGGCCTACATCGGAACGCCCACCGTCGAGGGGGAGGACGGAAGCGATGCTTGAGGTCAAGGACATGGTTGTGGCCTACGGTCGCGTGAACGCCGTGAAGGGCATCACGTTCAGTGTCGAGAAGGGGCAGATCGTCACGCTGCTCGGCACCAACGGCGCAGGAAAGTCGACGACTCTTCGCGCCATCTCGGGACTGCTGCACCTCGTCTCGGGCTCGATCACCTTCGAGGGGGAGAGGCTGGACGGGATCCCCGCGCACAAGGTCGTCGAACGCGGCATCGCCCAGTCTCCCGAAGGTCGCCGGTTGTTCCGCAAGATGTCGGTGGAGGACAACCTCCAGCTCGGCGCGTACTCCCGCAAGGACTCGGCAGGTGTGAAGACCGACCTGGCGAACATCTACGACCTGTTCCCTGTACTGGGGGAGAGACGTCACGAGGCGGCAGGTCTGTTCTCCGGCGGTGAGCAGCAGATGCTCGCCATCGGACGAGCGATGATGAGCCGACCCAAGCTGCTCATGCTCGACGAGCCCTCCATGGGCCTCAGCCCGATCATGACCCAGACGATCATGAGGACGATCCTCAAGCTCCAGTCCGAGGGCGTCACGATCCTGCTGGTCGAGCAGAACGCCTCGGCGGCTCTGTCGCTGGCCGACAAGGGGTACGTTCTCGAGGTCGGGCAGATCATGTTCTCCGACACCGGGAAGGCGCTGCTCGGCGACGACCGCGTCAGGAAGGCCTACCTCGGCGCCAGCTGATCGCGGTCTCACTCTGCGCACGTCCTGTGACAGAACGTCGCGGCGTGACAGCATGGCGAGGCCGTAACACCGGTCAGTGATGGATGGAGCCGCGATGCCTACGCCTGTGCCTGCTGACAGCCACGACCTGATCCGCGTGGTCGGTGCTCGTGAGAACAACCTCAAGGGCGTGACCGTCGAGATCCCGAAGCGGCGGCTGACTGTGTTCACGGGCGTCTCCGGGTCGGGCAAGAGCTCGCTGGTCTTCGACACGATCGCGGCAGAGTCCCAGCGGCTCATCAACGAGACGTACAGCTCGTTCGTCCAGGGTTTCATGCCCAACCTGGCACGGCCTGATGTCGACCTGCTGGACGGACTCACGACGGCCATCCTCGTCGACCAACAGCGGATGTTCGGCGACCCGCGGTCCACCGTGGGGACGGCGACGGACGCGAACGCCCTGCTGCGCATCCTCTTCAGCAGGGTGGGGGAGCCCCACATCGGGCCGCCGACCGCGTTCTCGTTCAACATGGCCACGGTGCGGGCGAGCGGGGCCATCACCGTCGAGCGCGGCGCGGCGACCAAGGCGCAGAAGGCGACGTTCTCCAGGCTCGGCGGGATGTGCATCCGCTGCGAGGGTCGCGGCCAGGTGACGGACTTCGATCTGACCGCGCTGTACGACGACATGCTGTCGCTGAGCGGGGGAGCGCTCAAGGTCCCCGGCTACAGCATGGACGGCTGGTACGGGCGGATCTTCGCTGGTTCGGGTCTTCCCATGAACAAGCCGATCCGGGACTACAGCGGCAAGGAGCTCCACAACCTTCTCTATCGGGAGCCGACCAAGATCAAGGTCGACGGCATCAACCTCACGTACGAGGGTCTGATCCCCAAGATCCAGAAGTCCATGCTCGCCAAGGATCCCGAGTCGATGCAGCCGCACATCAGGGCGTTCGTCGAGCGTGCGATCACGTTCGGTACGTGTCCGGAGTGCGGTGGCACGCGGCTCAGCGCCGAGGCGAGGTCGTCGAAGATCGACGGCATCAACATCGCCGAGGCCTGCGCCATGCAGATCAGCGACCTGGCGGCGTGGGTCCACGCGCTCGAGCTGCCGTCGGTGGCGCCGCTCCTGACAACTCTGGGGGAGACGCTCGACTCGTTCGTCGAGATCGGGCTGGGCTACCTGAGCCTGGACCGGCCGTCGGGAACCCTGTCCGGCGGCGAGGCGCAGCGGACCAAGATGATCCGTCATCTGGGATCGGCGCTCACCGACGTCACGTACGTGTTCGACGAGCCCACGATCGGGCTTCACCCGCACGACATCCGGCGGATGAACGACCTGCTGCTGCGGCTGCGTGACAAGGGGAACACGGTGCTCGTCGTCGAGCACAAGCCCGAGGTGATCGGGATCGCCGACCATGTGATCGACCTCGGCCCGGGTGCCGGCAGCGCTGGGGGAGAGCTGGTCTTCGAGGGAACAGTCGAGGGTTTGAGGGCCAGCGACACCGTGACCGGCCGCCACCTCGACGACCGAGCCAGGGTCAAGGAGCAGGTACGGACGGGTGCGGGCGCACTCGAGATCCGCGGCGCAGGAGCTCACAACCTCAAGGAGGTCGACGTCGACATCCCGACAGGTGTGCTGGTGGTGGTGACCGGTGTGGCCGGGTCGGGGAAGAGCTCGCTGATCCAAGGTTCCGTGGCCGGCCGCGAGGGTGTGGTGGCGATCGACCAGACCCCGATCCGCGGGTCGCGACGGAGCAACCCCGCGACGTACTCAGGGCTGCTCGACCCGATCCGTAAGGCGTTCGCGAAGGCCAACGACGTCAAGGCGGCGCTGTTCAGCGCGAACTCCGAGGGTGCCTGCCCGGCGTGCAACGGCGCGGGAGTCGTGTACACCGACCTGGGTGTCATGGCCACGGTCGCGACGACGTGTGAGGAGTGTGAGGGCCGGCGGTTCCAGGCAGCGGTGCTCGAGTACAGGTTCGGCGGTCTGAGCATCGCTGACGTGCTCGACCTGCCCGTCGACGAAGCGCTTCCGTTCTTCGGCCAGGGCGAGGCTCGTACGCCTGCCGCGCACAAGATCCTCGAACGGCTGGCCGACGTCGGGCTCGGCTACCTGAGTCTCGGTCAGCCGCTGACCACACTGTCGGGCGGCGAGATGCAGCGGCTGAAGCTGGCCGCGCAGATGGCCGACAAGGCCGCGATGTACGTGCTGGACGAGCCCACCGCCGGCCTGCACCTCGCGGACGTGGCCCAGCTGCTCGGCCTGCTCGACCGGCTCGTCGACTCCGGGAAGTCAGTGATCGTCATCGAGCACCATCAGGCTGTCATGGCCCACGCCGACTGGATCATCGACCTCGGTCCAGGCGCCGGTCATGACGGTGGACGGATCGTGTTCGAGGGCACACCTGCTGACCTCATCGCCGATCGGTCCACCCTGACCGGCCAACACCTCGCGGAGTACGTGGCCCGCTGACTGGGACACCAGAGTCAGAGGGCCACGTGTGATGGTCCTCAGTCGACCGAGGCGATCACCGTACCCTGGACGACCACGGCCTCCTCGGGCGCGTGGAGATGGACGGTTCCGGCGAGCGGAGCAGGGATCTCCCTCGAGACCTTGTCCACCTGCACCTCGGCGAGCAGCTGCCCGGCGGCGACCTGCTCCCCGTCACGGACGAACCACGTCGCCACGACCCCTTCGGCGAGTGGATTCGCCTGCGACATCGTCGGGAACACCACGTCCATGTCAGGCCCCCACGACCGCCCGGATCGCAGCCTCGATCCTGCTCGCATTGGGCAGAACGGCGTGCTCGAGGCCATGAGCGTACGGAATGGGGACGTCGGGGACCGCCACTCGCTGGACAGGAGCACGCAGCACGCTCGGGTCCCGATCCGTGATGGTCGCGACGACCTCGCCCGACATCCCGAACGACAGGTAGTCCTCGTCCACGACGACCAATCGTCCCGTGCGCGACACCGACTCCCAGATCGCGTCCCGGTCGAGCGGAACCAGGCTCCGCAGGTCGATCACCTCGGCGTCGGCGACACCGGCTGCCGCGAGCCGGTCGGCGACATCCAGGGCGTGATGCACGGACAGTGAGATCGTGACGACGGTACAGTCCGTTCCCGGCCGAGCGATGCGTGCCTTGCCGATCGGCACCTCGTACGCACCTTCCGGCACGACGTCCGTGGCGCGTGTGTTCTTCGCCATCCACGGCAGACCCATCACTCCCTTGTGGAACATGTAGACCACTGGGTTGTCGTCGCGGATGGCACTGATCATCAAGCCCTTTGCGTCGTACGGGGTGCTCGGCACGACGACCTTCAGTCCGGGTACGTGGGCGAAGAGCCCCCACAGGCACTGGCTGTGCTGTGCGGCGTCGGAGTAGCCCCCGCCCACAGCGGTGGTGAGCACCAGGGGCACCTTGACGGCCCCGCCCGACTCGAAGTGGATCTTCGCCATGTGGTTGTAGATCTGGTCGAAGCAGACACCCATGAAGTCGGCGAACATGAGCTCGACGATGGGCCGCATGCCCTCGGTCGCGGCCCCGATCGCGAGTCCGATGAAAGCGGTCTCCGAGATGGGCGTGTCGATGATGCGCTGGGGCCCGAACTGCTCCAGGAGGCCGCCGGTGGATCCGAAGATCCCTCCATACGCGCCCACGTCCTCACCGAGGTAGAAGACCTCGGGGTTCGTGGCCATCTCGGTGGCGATGCCCTCGGACATGGCCTTGGCGGTCGTCAGCCGGCGAGTGGTGGCTGCCGGCGCGCTGGTGGTCTGGGTAGCGGTCATGACCGCACCTCCTCGGCGGTGGTGGAATCTACGAACGCGAAGTCGGTTGCCTTCGCCGGATCAGGGATCGGTGAGCTCTTCGCGAAGGCGATGGCGTCATCGACTGCTCTCGACGCGTCGGCCTTGGCTTGTGCAACGACAGCGTCGCCGAGGATCCCGGCAGCGCGGAGACTGGACTCGTACGTCGGGATCGGGTCGCGGTCAGGCACACCTTGGAGGTCGGTTCGATAGCCCTGGGCATCGCCCTCGAAGTGGCCCCACAGCCTCAAGGTGTGGACCTCGATCAAGCTTGGTCCACCCCCGTCCCGTGCGCGCTGGATCGCACGGCCGGCCACCTCCCACACGGCCTCGACGGCGTTGTCCTCGACGCGCTCGCCCGGGATCCCGTACGCAGCGGCCCGATCAGCATTCGACGGAACGGATGTGGAGGCGCTGCGGGGCACGGAGATGCCCCAGTCGTTGTCCTCGACCACGAAGACCACAGGTAGCTTCCACAACGCGGCGAGGTTCAACGACTCGTGGAAGGCGCCCTGGTTGGCCGCGCCCTCACCCGTGACGGCAACGGCGATCCGGTCCGTGCCGCGCCTCGAGAACGCGAAGGCCTGGCCCAACGCCGGCGGGTAGCCCTCAGCAATGATCCCCGAGCAGCTGAAGTGCGTGTCCGGGTCGAACAAGTGCATGTGGCCACCGCGCCCCTTGCCCAGGCCCGTCTCGCGTCCGAAGATCTCAGCCGCCAACTTGCGGAGGTTCATCCCGTGCGCGATGGCGAGATGGTGAGGGCGGTGCGTGGCGGTGACAGCGTCGTCCGCCGTGAGGTGGTCGCAGATGCCGACGGCGACGGGCTCCTGCCCGGCCGCCAGGTGCATCTCGCCGGGGATCAGCCCCGCGCCGATGTCCCACACGGGTGACTTGTCGGCGTGGTAGTCGCGCAAGAGGGCTTCCTCGAAGGTTCTGATCAGCACCATCTGGCGGTACATGGCGAGACGTTTCGCGTCGGTCAGCCCTTGCCCACTGGTAGTGGCCAGGCTCATGGATGTCAGGGTCATCTCGTACTCCTCACGGGACACACTCGATGTACGGGTTCGACGTCGAACCCGCTACGTCCGATCCTGCCCGGACCCGCAGTGGTCGTCACCAGGGAGATTTTCAGATGCTGATAAGTTCTGCGGCGCGCGCCCTCACACGGCCAGGTCCACCGAGAGGTGTTCGGCAGCGCTCGTCAGGTTCGCGGATCGACGGCGGGCTCTCTCCAACGCCGGCGCGGCGACAGACACCGCGAGCGCCCCGACCGAGACGCCGCCGTTCGGGTCCACCAGTTGCACTGGGGTCGCGAGGCACGCTATCCCCAAGCTGTACTCCTGCACATCGCTGACGACTCTCCCGCCCTGAGGATGGGTGTCTCCGCGAGACAGCCCACGAAGCAGGGACCGTCGATCGGTGAGCGTGTAGGGAGTCAGGTCCGCCAGGGTGTGCCGCGCCAGGTAGTCGCGGCGTCCTTCGTCGTCCAAGGCGCTGAGAACCGCCTTGCCCAGCGCGGTGGCATGGCCTGACGCAGTGAGGTTGACCCAGAGGTCGACGCGCGGGGCACCGGGGGAGTCGACGATGTCCACGAGTTCAAGCTCGCCGTCGCGGTAGAGGACCAGGTAGGCGGCCGCGCGAAGCGTGTCGTGAAGCCCGGACAGGATGGGCCGTACCCGTTCGCGAATCCTTTCAGGCTCCAGACGGCCCGACAACGCTGTCACGTGATCGCCCAGTACGTAGACGCCGTCCACCCGGACCAGATAGCCCTCATGGACCAGAGTGGCCAGCAGGTGGTACGTGGTCGGCAGCTTCTCGCCTGTCGCCCGCGCCAACGCCTTCGCAGTCAGAGGGCGCGCGCTCGATCCCACGACATCCAGCAGGTGGAGGGCTCTCTGGACAGAGGCGATCAGGGTCGGCGCACCCGACATGACTCCTCCTTCCACAGCGCTGAGGCCGGACGTCCCGCATCTCACGCTAGGACGCCATATGGCTCCAGAAAAGGGCTGCCGGAAGATTCTCCTCCGGATGTGCGGGGATCGTTCCCATGGAGTCCATGGCTCGCTCACAGGAAATCCATGGCAGTTCCGACCTATACCGGAGGGGAACGAAAGGACGGGCGAGATGTCTGAACCGCACGATGAGAGCACGAATGCACCTGGGCCGGCTTTCCAGCCACCGGAGTACGGGAACCAGCCATCGCGGTACGGGGACCAGCCACCCATGTACGGCAACCAACCTGCGTACGGGAACCAACCACCGGCCTACGGCAACCAGCCACCGATGTACGGCAACCAGCCACCGATGTACGGCAACCAACCCGCGTACGGGAACCAACCACCGGCCTACGGCAACCAACCACCTGCGTACGGCAACCAACCACCGGCGTACGGGAGCTGGGCTCCGCCGACAGCTCCCTCGGCATGGAGCGATGGGGGAGTGGGGAGCCCGTACGGGACGGGCTACACGTTCACCGCGCCACCTCCGCCGCCTCGCCGGCGTCGTCGCGCACTGTTCGTCGGCCTCGGGGTCATCGCCGCATTCGCCGTCGGTGTCGCGGGTGCCGAGGTCGGCCAGTACGCCGCGTCGACCGCATCGGTCCCGACGGTCCAAGCACCTGTACAGCCGAGCGCCCCGACGACACCCGGTACCTCCGGTCAACCGAGCGCGGGGACTCCAGGGACCGGGACATCCTCGGGCGCCACGGCTGATGCCGCTGCGGTCGCCGGGATCGTCGATCCCGCTCTCGTCGACGTCGTCAGCAGCTTCTCGTACCAGCAGGCAGAGGGCGCCGGTACGGGCATTGTGCTGACCTCCAACGGCGAGATCCTCACCAACAACCATGTCATCTCCGGTGCGACGTCGATCAGCGTGACCGACGTGGGCAACGGCCAGACGTACACAGCCTCCGTCGTCGGCTACGACTCGGCCCACGACGTCGCGGTGCTGCAGCTCAACGGGGCCTCGGGACTCCGGACCGCCTCCCTCAGCTCTGCTGCGCCAACTGTCGGAGAGGCCGTCGTCGCTGCCGGCAACGCAGGTGGCACAGGCGGGACGCCCACTGCCGCCGCCGGCTCGGTGACGGCCGTAGGCCAGTCGATCACGGCAAGCAACGAACTGACGGGCACGAGCGAGCGGCTCAGCGACCTCATCGCCGTGAACGCCAACATCCAGTCCGGGGACTCGGGCGGCGCCTTGGTCGACTCCAGCGGCCATGTGATCGGCATCAACACTGCCGGGTCGGGCAACTACTCTCTGACGTCCCAGACGGGTCATGGCTTTGCCATTCCGATCGCTGATGCCATGACCATCGCCAATGCCATCGAGGCCGGACACGGCTCCGCCACGACGCATGTCGGCGCGTCCGCCTTCCTCGGGATCCTGATGGGATCGGGCAACCGCCACGTCGGCGGCCGGTATTCGACCTCCGGCGCGCTCGTCGGTGGCGTGGTGGCCGGTGATCCTGCGGACAAGGCAGGCATCGTCCCGGGCGACACCATCACGTCGCTGGGCGGCAAGACCGTCGCCTCCGCGACAGCGCTGGGACAGATCATGATCGGCTATCACCCAGGCAACACCTTGACGATCGGCTGGGTGAACGCCTACGGAACTGCGCATACCGCCAAGGTCACGCTGGTGAGCGGACCGCCTGCATAAAAGGGAGGGTCTTGCTGCGAAGAGACTGGTCTGTGACCAGTCTCTTCGCACGACGAGCGTCGGAGCCTACGAACCGAGTGTGACGATCACGCGACAGGCGGCCGATCGCCAGATTGGGTCCATGGGACGGCATAGGCTCTAATGTCGACATTTTGCAGGGCTGGACAGTGCCAGACTCCACCAGGGACCTGATTGAAGAAGGCCTCATGTGACGATTTGTTCTGGTGCTTCGCTGACGAGGCGACGGTGAAGGTATGCCAGCGCCTGACCAGCTCCCGGCTGATCACGCGCGCTCACGGTCAACGACGCTGCGTGCGCGGTCAGTTGGAGTTGGCTTGCTCGTCGAGGTGGCGGCGGCGGCCGCTTCAGGGGCCTGCGCCTAGCCTCTTCCCATGAGCCGATAACGTGCATTATGACATTCGGTTGTTGCCACCCCCCTTTTGCCGGTGTGTGTGTCGGAGGATGAGAGCCTGGATGAGAATTGGCCAGGAAGCGTGAGATGTTGTGACACCACCATGAGATCTGGCCACTCTCGTGAGACAGCATGGAGCGATTCCGGCCACCATCGGCTTGATCGCAGGGCGACCCTTTCCACGTTCACGGCCAGGTGGTCCTCCAGCCCGAACTCGGTGCGGAACTCAAGCACGGACTGACAGTGGACTCGGCCTGCATCGCGACTGCCGCACCAGTCAGGTATCTGAACCCCCTGCAGAACCACGCGCACCAGCCGTGTGAGGATCGAGACGCAGCGCGGGGACCGACGGGATCCCTTCCGGAGTGTCCGGGAGGCGCACGTCGTGAAGAGCGGCCGCCCGAACCTCCAGTACCAGGCCTGCCTCAAAGCACTCCTTCTGGAGAGGTCGCCGACCAGCGGACCCCGTCAGGTAAGCACCTGCTCCGCGCGGTCGTTACCGAGCGCGAGTGCGTAGGACAGGATGGCGCCCTGCGAGTACCCGATCACGACAGTCCGCTGCCAGGATGTCCGACCGGGTACTGGGTCACGCTCGTCATCATCCACGACCGTCGACGATTCGAGTCCGTCGACGGAAATGCGATACGGGCGACCGTGGTGGTGTCCGGGGTGAGAACCATCACGGGCAGGTAGCCGCCGGCCGCATACTTCCGGATCTGGGCCAGCACCGTGAAGCCGTCGACGTGGGGCATCTGCAGGTCGAGCAGCCCGAGATCGGGTTTGTGCTTGGCGAGTAGACGGCGCACCTTCCGCGAGTCGGTTTCGGTGTACACCCGCTCATTAGTGGACGATTAGTTGCCAGATAGTGGACAAATACCGGACACCGGTGTTGGTCGACGCGCAGGCATTGTCACATTTGCTAGGAGTAACAGCCCCAGTTGGGCGAATGCCCTGGAGACGCCTTGGGCAACCCCACCCTGAAAAGGGCGCCCACTTCAATTGCAAACTGTGGAGGTCTAGCGCCCGGGGGCAAATGGGAATACTCTCACAAGTGCGGGGCTGGCTTGGGCTTGATCCGCTCCAAACGCGGCAGCGAACACGCTGGCGTGTAGTCATTGTGGAGGGCCAAGGATGAGTCCTGCGCGCCCTCACGTCTTCGAGGAGGAAGACAGTGATTACCAGAACTCTTCTTGTATCATCAGTGATTGCGGTGGCCGGTCTCGGCCTCATCGGTGTCGGTTCGCATGCTGTGTTCACGCAGAACACAGTCAGCAGCCAGCAGATCACCGCGGGCACCATGAAGGTGGTCATCTACGAGGGGAATACTGATCCGGGGAACGCCGGGGCGAATGTGGTCATGGCAGCCGTCGGCCCGACCAACTCGACCTTCACCACGGGCGACAAGAAGGTTACGATCCACAACGTGGGGAACATCGACGTGCAGGAGATCATGCTAACGCCTGAGACCAACGCGGCATCCAACCCTGAAAGCCTGGCGTTGGCAGCCCAGGTATCCGTGTGCATGGTCAGTCTTAACAGTAACAACGTGGGAGTTGTCATCTACAACGGTCTTCTCTCAGGCTTCACCGCACAGAATATCCAAGGCACCCTCGCTGCAAATAGTGGGATGGACTACTACAGCGTGAACTACTACGCCGGGCATGTGACAACCGCCTGCGGCGCCGTGACGACGGTGAATGCTCCGGCCGTGTCTGGCATCAGCGCTGCCTCCGACCTCACCGGTCCCGCGGAAGGCGGGGTCATCACCCCGACGATCACAGTTGGGTACTCCGGCTGACCATCAGCTGACAGCCGAGACCGGCTGCTCGACCTGAGGTGGTTGGGGTGTGGAGACTTTCGTCTCCCACCCCAACCACTCGTCGGCTTCACCTCGGACAGCACGTAGGGCGAGTGGGACCAGCGATCATCAACACACAAGGCAGCGCAAACCAACAAGGGCACAATTACCGTGCGTGAGATCCTTGCAAAGACTGGCGTCGTGGCGGCCCGCGGTGCAAGTGCGGCCGCCGACAGCCCAGGTGTCCCTGGGCGAGGTCAACTCTGGCACCGTAATCTACAACGGCCCTCTCGCGAGCGCCCCGGACAGGCGATCCAAGGCCCCCCTGGCGACAGACGACTGCACCGTCAACTACTGCGCCGGGGCACTGCACACCGCCTGCGGCGCCGTGACACGGGTGGGTGCCCATGCGGTCGCCGGCTTGAGCACAGCCCTCTCCCTCACCAAGAAGGCGCAAGGCGGGTTCATCACCGTGACGATGACGGTGTCGTACTCGGGGCTGACCATCGGCACAGTGGCCGATGAGTTAGCATCAGCCGCGCCGCATGACGTTCCGACGTCCACTCAAGGCAGTTGACGCGAGGAGGTTCGACACCATGGTCCCAGTCCCAAAGGACGGCCCTCGGTGGAGGACGATTGCCCATCGGGTTTGGCGGTTACTGGGTACCGTGCTGGCACTGGCCGCAGTTGCCGGGGCCACCTTCTGTGCGATCGCGCTCGTTCGAGGCACGTGGTTGGTAACGCCGGTTCTGTCAGGGAGCATGACACCCGGATTCTCTGTGGGCGGGGTGGTCGTCTGCGAGCGGGTCCCGGTCAGGAGTCTCGCAGTGCGGGATGTCATCGTGTTTCGCGAGCCGGCGCGGCCGTCGACACAGGTGATTCACCGGATCGTCAAGCTCACCGACAACGCCGCTGGACCAGCGCTGATCAACACGCAAGGCGACGCGAACCCGGCCCAAGATCCCTGGACGTTGACGATTAAGGGCAACGACGCTTACGTCGCACGCTGGTCCCTCCCGCTCATCGGATACGCGGCAATCTTCTACCAGAACCATCGCGCTGAGGCCCTCCTCGGCGCAGGCATCGTGGCGCTGGCGGTGGCCGCCAGCTTCGCACTCGGCGACCATGGGCCATCGAAGGGTCGTCCAGAGGCTTCCGGCGACTCACCTGAACAGGGCGCTGCGCCCGTGACGAAGGGTCCTGGGGAGGGTGAGCCCGAGACTGATCCGGAGGAGCCCGAGACTGATCCGGGCGAGCCCGAGATGGAGATTCCGCCGGAGCGCGGCGGCACCGGCCATAAGAAGTGGTCGTCACAGGGCTCCAGACGGGGCTGACCTCGGGCTTTCATGCTGGTGGGTGACTGGTGTGGGGGTGTGGAGAGTGCTCCTGAATGGAGCCCAATTTCGGATGTCCGCACCGAAGATGTGGGGGCGTGGGTCTACGGCCCTGGCTCGCCCACCAGCGGCCACGGCCGGTTGCACGTCAAGGGCCTCGCGACACGTACGTGTAGTGCGAAACAAGGGGCTCCCGGGGCCCGCGGTCCGTGACCGGGAACCGCGGGGTCCGCCGTCGCCACCACTGACGGGGGCGGATTGTCGATCCTCGACCCAGCCACGTGCCTCAAACTCGCCCCGCACGCGCCGCCTCGTAACGCGGTCGAGGAGGATCGGGACAACGGTGTTGACCCACCACCGCATGGCCACCTGTCCTGCGGACATGCCGTGGTCGGGATCGAAATGAGCAACGTCGACCGATACGAGATCAGCATGCTCGTTCAGCCGCTGACCAATCACGCGCTCGACCGCCTCGAAGACGACCTCTAGCAGCTCGAACCACGACGACGCCATCGACGTCTCGGCGAACCCGCCGTTGGTGCTCGTCGGACCGCATCAGGCCCCCGACCGGCCACGGACTCTTGCCATCCCGGCGCCACGCGGGCAAGTCTTGCCGCACCTCTGCTCGAAGGACGGGATGCCCAGCGGGGCGTCGTGCAAAATCCTCATCCCAGTCGGAAACCGGCCCTTGAACAGATCAGGAACCCCCGTCGATTGTCGATGTCGCTCGCCGGCCACCACACTTGCCACATGCCTACGGAAGTTGAGACGGTCGTCTACGCACTGGCGCGGACCCTTGTTGAGTTCACGCGAGGATGTTCGGACATCACCTTGAGGACGATGGCCCTGAGTGAGTACGAGCACGTACAGGAGGCCAGGACTGCCTTTCTGCTACTTGCGGGCCACGCGCGGTCATTGCACTGCTGACTGATGCAGGGCCCTCAACATCACCGAGCGGGTGGCCGATCTCACGTGCGATGATCGAGTTTTGCCTCCGATCCGCCTGGCGAATGGATTCTGATGATCCCTCAGTCGCCGAGACCCGCTGGCTGGCGAGGCTCAAGAAGTACGTGAAGTACGAAGAAAGCCTCGCAGGATGGTTGGCCGCCGAAAGACTGCATGACCGTTCCCTGCAGGCTGTGCGCAACGCCTCTCAAGCGGGATGTTGACCTGGGTGGCTGACAATCGTATGCGCTCAACAGCGACTTCAGGGCCGCCCTTCCCGGTTTCAGCTCATCAGGCTGACCGGTGCCGAGTCATCGAGATAGGGCTGATCGGGTTCCGGTCGGAGCCCGATGCTGCTGGCCGTCCGGGGTAACCCGGCGACAGAGAACCAGATGGTCAGGAACAGAGGAATCATGCCGGCCAGTTGTCTCCACGCCACCGGGTTCTCCTCGTGCGGCCAGATCGGCGACATCAGGTTGCACATTGCCAGCAACAGCCAGCCGGCTACTGCGACCTGCTTCTTGCCGGAGAGCACGATGTAGACGCCGGCCAGGACCAGCCACACCAAGTGATGATCCCACGCGATCGGACCGATCGCTGTGGTCGCAATCCCGATGACGATCGCCGCAGCGATCGGTTCCCCGGCGCGATAATGGCGCCACCCGGCCCAGAGCGCGAAGACTGCCACAGACAGGGCAAGGAACGCCCACAGGGGGCCTTGTACACTGTTTGGAACGTGCCACATCTTCAGGTCGCCGAAGATGGTCAGGTTCTTGGGCGACCCGAGGCCCGGGATGCGGCTGGAGTTGAACACAATCGAGGTCCAGTATCGGAAGGACTCATGCGGGAGTGCGACGAAGCCGACAAGGGTTGAGGCGCCGAAGGCTGCCGAGGCGTTGATCGCAGCTCGCCACTGCCGGGTGATGAGGAAGTACGGGAGGAAGAACATCGGGGTCAGCTTGATAGCCCCCGCTAGCCCGATGAGAGTTCCGCGCCACCTCGCAGGCAGCACGATGAAGTCCGCCACTGCGAGGATCATGATCGGCAGGCTGATCTGGCCCAGGTTGATGTTTAACATCACCGGTGCCGACACGACGACTAGTGCCCAGGCACCGACCGGCACGGAAGGCCTGCCTTTCCATCCGGCGTCGCGAACCATCAGCCACACCAGAATGGTCGTCAACGCGACCTGGATCATGTACCAGCCGGTAACGACCGAGCCGAGCGGGAGCGCCTGGGTCGGAAGCATGATGAGTGCCGCAAACGGCGGGTAGAGGAACGGTGACGGTCCGGTCGTCAACGGCATCGCGTAGTCGTACAGCCCGTGCCCTTGAAGCATCGATTCGATCGCGCCACGGTAGATGCGCAGGTCGGCGGCGGTCTCCTCGGGGTGAGCCAGTGGCCACCGCCATGCTGCAATCAGGCTCATCACAATCGACGGTGTAGTTGGGGTCTGAATCCGCCGGTCTCGAGTAGGGATCTGGCGATGTAGTTGGTCAGGTTCCGGAAGCCGAGGGCGGTGCCGCGGAGGTGTTCGAGGCGGCCGTTGATCGCCTCGGTCGGCCCGTTGGAGGTTCCGGGTCGGTCGAAGTAGGCCAGGATGTCGCTGGCTCGTTTGGCCAGG